>CACFPX010000007.1:0-82072 GCA_902568205.1 K189A clade bacterium
TGACGGGGTCAATAAAAATACCCCGACCTTCTTCTTTGAGCTTGGCTTGACATCCGCCGGCAGCATCCAAACCAAATGCAGAACCGCCAGATAGGACGATCGCGTCTACCTTGGCTACCGCATATTCCGGATTAAGAAGCTCGGTTTCGCGCGTGCCGGGAGATGCCCCCATAATGTGAACAGCCGCCACAGCGGGTTCATCGAATACGCAAGCGGTTGTTCCTGTGATGACTGAGGTGTCCTCTGCGTGTCCTACTTTGAACCCGGAAAAGGGTAGTTCATAAATATTGCTCATGGTTCAGTTTATGCGAAATTTACTATCGAACTCTAGTACTTTGGCTGTTATGTTAATGAGAAATGAGTAATAGATTGTGGCGATTTATGGGGACTCCGCAGGAAAAGGCAAAAGGTCTTTTGGGGCTGGTTCGAGAGCATGCAGATGAAAGTGAATCTCAGCGACACCTCAAGGGTGAGGTAGCTACTGCCTTTGCACAAGAAGGTCTGTTTCGGATTGCGGCGCCAGTCGATTTCTTCGGATCGGAAGAGGATCCTGTAACTCAGATAGAGACTATAGAAACTGTTGCCTCTGTGGATGGCAGCGCTGCCTGGAATTTAATGATTGGCATTGAGACTTTTGGACTGATAGCTCCCGGATTCATACACTGCCGCGAATTGATCGAAGACCAGAGCGTCATCATGTGTAGTTCGACTGCCTCAGCAGGCAGGGCTGAAAAAGTTGATGGGGGCTATCGGGTGACGGGGCGATGGGGGTTTTGTAGCGGGTGTCACAATAGTGATCTGTTTGGTGCGACAGTTTTTTTGTACGAAAATGGGGAAAGGGTTCAGGGTGGACATCAGTACTTGGTAGTTCCCAAACCTGAATTCGAAATACTTGATACTTGGCATACCTCCGGTTTGTGCGGTTCAGGTTCACACGATGTGGTATTGGAAGATGTGTTTGTTCCGGAAGAGCGGTTGGTCGCGCCACTCGGTCAAGTGCAGCATCAGTCACCTCTGTTAAGAATGCCATTCAGAAGTAGGCTCTGTTATAACAAAGTGGCGATTGCGTTTGGTTTAGCCAGATCCGCACTGGACAGTTTTGTTGAGCTGGCTGAGGGGAAGGTGCCACGTTTTACCAGCAAATCATTGAAAAATAGAGGGTGGGCTCAAAGGGCAATAGCAGAATCAGAGGTTAGGGTCCTTTCTGCTCGAGCTCTGGTGATTGAGCTAGTCGAATCGCTGTGGGAGAAGGCCCGACTTGACCAACCTGTGTCTGATAAAGAGGCTGCGATTTTTCAGTTAGCGTGTTCAGATGCCGTTCGCGGATGTATCGCATCGGTAAGTCAACTGGTCGAGGCCGCGGGGACGACTGCAAACCAAAAAGGACATCCCCTGGAACGAACGGCGCGAGATATTAAGGTGGTGGGCCAGCATCAGACCGTGGCTCCGCATCATATTGAGGATGCGGGGAGAGTTCTCTTGGGGGTTCCTGCGGTAGACGCGATGCTGGTCGACATGCCCAGCTAAGCAGTTGCTATTTGATTTTTGCGTGAAAAGGTTTGTCAAATCCTGATTCAATTGTAATATCGTGGGACAGGTGTAAGAGGAAAGAGAGCTGATGTCATACGATGTGTTAATTAAGGGTGGTACGGTTGTTGATGGGTCTGGTGCTGATCGATTTCAGGCGGACGTCGCTATCAATTCAGACAGAATAGTTGCGGTCGGCGACAACCTGGGTTCAGCAAAGCGAACGGTTGATGCTGAAGGTAAGCTAGTTACTCCGGGCTTTGTAGATATCCATACTCATCTAGATGCTCAGATAGCATGGGATCCGATCGCGTCATCGTCTTGTTTTCATGGGGTGACCTCGGTTGTTCTTGGGAACTGCGGAGTGACTTTTGCGCCATGCAAACCAGAAGATAGAGATTACCTCGCTCGACTAATGGAATCGGTAGAAGATATTCCAGCTAATAGTATTCACGCAGGATTGCCCTGGAACTGGGAGACCTATGGCGAATACCTTGATTCGCTTGAGGCTATGGACAAAGGGGTTAATGTTGGCGGTATGGTGGGGCACTGTGCGGTTCGCTATCATGCTATGGGAGAGCGATCACTGGATGAAGCGCCTGCAACGGATGAAGATCTGGAGAAAATCACGTCTTTGGTGGATGAGGCGATTGGTAGTGGCGCTTTGGGATTTTCTACATCTCGAACCTTTATGCACCGAGTGCCAGATGGCCGCTTTGTGCCAGGAACCCATGCAGACTCCAACGAGATGCTTGCTATTGGCTCTGTTTTGGGACGCCATGGCAAGGGAGTGTTTGAGGCAGCGGCTCGTTTGGGCGAGCGGGATGCTGAAGATTTACCGAACACACGCGCTGAAATTGCTTGGATGGGAGAGGTATCAAGATTAAATAACCTTAATCTAACCTTTGGTTTAGTACACAGTTTTCGGCGTCCCGAACTCTACAAACGAGTGATAGAGTTTGTAGAAGAAGAAAACGCGAAAGGCGCTTTTCTGAGACCTCAAACTACCTCTCGAGGTGTTGGCGGCTTGTTCGCTCTTGACCATAGAACCCCTTTTGATGCGTCCACCAGCTGGAAGATGTTGAAAGATAAATCGTTTACAGATCGACTGGCCATGCTTGAAGATGAAAGCGTCCGCAGTAGTCTGTGCGATTTAGATGTTGAGCCTCAGCTTAATTTTGATATCTCCTATTTACTGTTTGACGATGCGGTAGATTATCGGCATGAGTATGAAAATTCTCTGACGGCGCATGCGAAAAGAATGGGTATGAGCCCGGTTGAGGCCTTTGTCGAGCTCAATCGACAGCACAAAGGCAGGGTCGTGATATACCACCCTGGTCTCAATCAGAGTATGGAAGCTATAGAAGAGATGCTCGTTAATCCAACGGTTGCAATGGGGTTAGCCGATTCTGGAGCTCACGTAGGTCAGATCATGGACGCTAGCTCGCCGACATGGTTATTGAGCTATTGGGTGAGAGAACGTGGTGTTTTGAGTGTGGAAGAGGCCATCAGAGGCTGGACCTCAGACACAGCAAATCTTTTTGGAGTTAGAGAGCGAGGCGTCCTAAAGGAGGGCGCCTATGCGGATGTGAACGTCATTGACCTTGATAATCTCGCTATTGATCTTCCAGAGTATAAGCATGACTTTCCAGGCGGAGCAGGCAGATATGTACAAACCGGACGAGGGTATGACTTTGTGTTGGTCAACGGGCAGATATTCATGGAATCGGGCGAGCACACTGGTGCCTTATCGGGTCAGATATTGCGAAGTTAGTTCGGTCAGATAATCCTGAAGTTCTATCAAAGAATATCAAACGGCTACCACTTTACTTCGTGGGTCGCTAGTTGAAGCGCTTTATGTGGGTTGTCAGTTAATTTGGATAATCGTAGCGTTGCGAAAGTGGCAACGCAGGTTAGGCCTAGCGCCATACCAGTCCAATAACCGGCTGCTCCTTGAAGCGTGGGAATAGGACCATGAGCTAAGTAATGTCCTATGGGTAAAGCCACAATCCAGTATCCTATCAATCCAAATATCATCGGCACGAACGTGTCTTTATAGCCCCTGAGACAGCCGAGTGCGACGGCTTGCGTGTCATCAACTATTTGGTAGACGGCGAGGAAAATCATCAAATATGCCGCAACGTTGATGACCTCAATGTCGGTTGTATAGAGACTAACTAGCTCGTACCGCCAAAACACAATAAATAAACTCACTACGACAGCGTAGGCGAGACAAAACTGGATAGCAGCTGTCGCGGCATCTCTGGCTAGATCAAAATTGCGAGCACCAACGTGAAAACCGATCCTGATTCCTGCGGCGGTACCGAAGCTCATTGGAATCACGAAGGTCAACCAGTTCAGGTTAAAAGCAACGCTGTTGGCAGCCACTTCTTTGACACTGATGGCAGCGACTAAGAAGGAAATAACAGAAAATATGGCCATTTCCAGAAACACTGATAAACCGATTGGCTGGCCTACCAGAAACAGTCGTTTGATTGTTTCTGATTTTGGTTTTCTTGATGAGGAAAAGAAAGCTGTCTCCTTGAAAAAAGGCCGATTGATTACGATGAGCATTAACGCGAGCTGGACCCACCATACAATGGCCGTGGCTCGACCACAGCCAACACCGCCCAGCTCTGGTAACCCGAAGTGTCCATAGATAAATCCATAATTTAGGAGTGCATTTAAAGGAATGATCGAGGCTGCGATGAGCATTGGAGGTATGGTGTGCCCCAAACCCTCACAAGAATGTCGAAATACCGTATAAAAGACCAGTGCAGGAACTCCCCAGGAAGCCCCTTCGAGATATTCGGTCGCAATTCTTGTGACTTCTGGGTCAACTTCCATTAGCAGAAATATCGGTTCCAGATTATTCAATATCAGAAGTAACAAGATAGCTGCGACTATGGCGATCCATAGGCCCTGCCAGACTTGATGGCCGGCCGCTGATATTTGATGTGCCCCGCGCAACTGGGAGACCATAGGGGTGAGCGCCATAGAGCTGCCAGCCAAGAGCAGGTAGAACGGCCATATTAGGTTTGAACCAAGTGCGACCGCTGCTAAATCGGTGGCGCTGTAACGACCTGCCATCAACGTATCTAAAAAACCCGTTGCCATTATGCATAGCTGACCTAGGATGACCGGCCAACCTAAACGTAAGATCGGTTTGAGTTCTTTAAAGTGATCGCCCTTGCGAAACAGCATCGTTCTTATCTGTCTAAAAGTAAATGACTCAAATGAAGTCAGACGATAACGCTAAGGGCTTGATTTCTTGCGACGTTAGCTAACGGACTTTTTGTCAGACGCAGGGTCTTTCACTACCCAAGATAGATACTCGTTCTCCGGATCGAGTGTCAGGCCAGTAGTCCCACACAGCATGGTGTTGGGTGCACCGGTTATCCCAGAATGTCAGCGTGTTCGGAGCCCAGCTAACTCTGCAAGTCAGGCGAGGCGTGCTCGCAATGAATTGCTTCAGCGCGCCCAAGATAGAGTCGCTCTCCCAAGAGGCCAGTCCCTTTATGTGGGAGGTAAAACCGGAGTTAACGTAGAGTACTTTTTTGCCGGTTTCCGGGTGAGTCGTGATGATGGGATGTTCATTTTTTGGGTATTCCTGCCCATCTGGTGCTGCCACCTTATAGTTTCTGAGATAGGGCAAGGCGCCATCATGTACAGCAACGAGGCCTGTTAGCAATTCTTTCATTTTGTCACTGAGGAGCTCGTAGGCTAGGTACATGTCCGCGTACAACGTGTCTCCGCCTCCAGACTCTGGGGTTTCCTTGATGTACAGCATTGAACCCAATGGTGGGACCTCGTCACAGGTAACGTCGGTATGCCAGCCGTTGCCAGCGGTATAGGCTGAGTCTTTTGTGGTTCTGATGGTTAGGATCTCGGGGTCGCCTTGGTAATGATGCTGCATGGGATGTACATGCAATGATCCGAATTTCCTTGCAAACGCCTTATGTTGATCCTGGCTGATATGCTGATCTCTAAAGACGATCACCTTCCAGTCTAACCAGGCCTGATAAATCTCGCTGAACTGCTCATTTGACAGATCTTTGGAGAGGTCTACCCCGTCGATTTCCGCACCGATGTGCGGCGTTAGATTATCGACACCGATAGTTTGAAAACCTGATACTGCAACCATTTTCCCTCTCCTCGATAGCTAGCTAGTCGGGCAATCCGAGCACTCTTTTTGCAATAATATTTGCCTGGATTTCATTACTACCGCCATAAATAGTAGTCGTTCTTGTATGCAGCCACTCTTCAGTCGCTGCGAGATCTGATTGGTCAAATCCATTGGTATCATGTGCCCCTAACCCCTTGAATCCCAGGAGTTCTCGGCGTAGATTTGCACCGTCCTGCTGTAGTGCCGCGCCGTAAAGCTTGAAGATTGAAGTGGCTGCACCGGGTATGCCTGACTTGTTTTCCTCGTTCGCTCGCTGCGCGGTCAGTTGAAACGCATTGCGATTCATGTTCATAACGGTGACATCTTTTCTGACAGCAGTATCTGCTATTGCCTTGCCAGATTCTCCAACCGACTCTTTGGCTAGTTTTGCCAATCCAGCGCCAGGCTGAGCTCGGCGAGCCCCTCCAGATAAACCCCCAATACCAGAGCGTTCAAATTGCAACAATCGTTTGCCTACGGTCCACCCCTGGTCAAGTTTTCCAACAAGATCATCTTTTTCGGCAGTGGCATTGTCTAGGAATGTTTCACAGAAAGGGGAAGACCCTGATATAAGGCGAATCGGCTTAACTGTTACACCCGGTTGATCCATGGTGAGCAGGACAAAACTGATGCCATCATGTTTGGAAACATCGGGGTTGGTTCGGACTAAAGCAAACATCCAATCAGCTGTGGCTGCGCCTGAGGTCCAGATTTTTTGTCCGTTAATTTCCCAATGATCGCCCTTATCGGTAGCTCTGGTTTGGAGTGAAGCAAGATCCGAACCGGCGTTTGGTTCAGAGTAGCCCTGACACCACTGCACCTCACCTCTAACAATTTTGGGTAGATGACGCGCTTTTTGCTCTTCGGTACCGAATTCAAGCAGAGTCGGTCCGATCATAGACATACCCATACCTGTTAAAGGGGTCCTTGCTCTCACCTCTGCCATTTCTTCGAAAAGAATTTTTGCTTGTTGAGAAGTTAAACCCCCGCCGCCATACTCCGTTGGCCAGGTCGGAGCCGTGAACCCTCGCTCAGCGCATCTTTCCATCCAGAGCTTGACGTCTGGTTCAAGCGTAATCTTAGAACTTCCAACGGCGATCTGTCCTGGACCCTTTACACCCTCGGGACAGTTTTCGTTCAACCAATTGGCTACCTCTTTTCTAAATTCTGCTAATTCCGACACCGGTACTTCCTATAAATACTTACAATTCGACACTCTACTCGGTATAGACTACCCAACTCAACTGGTAAATAGTCCAGTTGAAGTAGATACGGTTTTGGGCGGGATTAGAATTAAGGAGGGGGATTAATGAATTCAGTACCGGCTTTTTCTCTTAAGGATGTTTTCGGAAATGAACGTGAGTTTTCAGGAGGGAATCAGTCGCTTGTCTGTTTTATCAAGGAAGATTGCCCCACCTGTCGTGAAGTCATGCCTTTACTGAGCGAGATTGAGAGTCTTTTGAACGATCAATTAGAGATTCATATTCTAGGTCAAACGAAAGACGGCAATGCGTTACTCGAAAGAGAATTTTCACCCTCATTCTCGATCGTGGATGACTCAGATTTAAAGGTGTCCTTTGAAACTGACATTGAAACAGTCCCGACGATGATTTGGTCGGATGGATCGGCCAAACAAAGGGAGGTCGTCGGATTTGATCGTAACGAGTGGAAGGGCTTGATCGAAGAGGTGGCCGCAGCGAATTCGGTTTCACCCGAAGCGATTAATTGGTCCTCTTTTCCCCAATGGCGCCCGGGCTGCGGCTCGTTGTCGGTTGATCCTTTTCATGCTGACCGACTTAAAGCGGAATCGGAAAACAGTCCAATTCGTGCCAGAAAAATAGAGATCGGCATTCAAGACGACGAATTTGAGTTCATGTTTGATCAAGGATTTTCTGACGGTCTACCTGTGATTCCGCCAACAGCAGAAAGAGTGGTACGGATGCTAGAGGGTACGGCCAGAGATCCTCAAGAGGTGATCGCAGTTATGCCTCCGAACATGGGTGAAGTAACGGTTGAAAAAGTAGCCATCAACTGTGTCCTTGCGGGTTGTAAGCCAGAATACATGCCTGTTGTGATTGCTGCCGTGGAGGCCATCGCAACCGATGATTACAATATTCACGGTGTCATGGCGACCACAATGGGCGCCAGTCCCGTAATTGTGGTCAACGGGCCTATCCGAAAAAAAATAGGCATGAACATGGGTATCGGTGCTTTGGGTCAGGGGAACCGAGCTAATGCGACGATTGGCAGAGCTGTTAGGCTGGTAGTTCGTAATGTTGGAGGCGCCATTCCGGGTGGCACTGAGCGGTCAACCTTCGGAAACCCGATGAAATTCACGATGTGCTTTGCGGAGTGGGAGGAAAGATCTAATTGGGATCCTCTTCATGTGGAGCGGGGATTCAGCAAGCAAGACTCAGTAGTGACTGTGTTTACAATGTGCAGTGGTCCTGTTTTAACAATTGATGAGAGCTCCCTGACTGGGGACCCTCTGGCGGGCACGATTGCCCAATGTGCACAAACGATTCTTGCTCCGAAGGCTTATGGCGTCACCGATTGTCTTTTGGTTGTATCGCCCGAGCATGTCGATACCTTTTCCAGGGACGATTATCAAAAAGCGGATATTCGAAATCGAATTCAGTCAATAACTCAAAAAACCTACCGAGAGATGATAGTTGACGATGTCTCAGGCGTTGGGTTGAAGCCTGAAATCGCCGCAAAAATGGACGATACAGCGTTAGATAAAATAGTTAAAAAGTTTGGGTCAGATTCAGATATCCATATTGTTGTTGCGGGCAGCGAAGCAGGTAAGTTCAGTGCTTGTTTTCATGGCTGGCTTACTGGACCGAAGGGATCGATTTCGGTTTCTCGAAAAATTGACGAGCGTTAAGAGTAGCAATTGATTATGATCGATAAGTTGGTTAATGAAAAAAGGAGGGACTTATGTCTTTGACGATTTTAGATCCGACGAACGAGGCGGTGCCGGTCGAGAGGCAGGTTACGCCGAGACCCGAAACGGTAAAGGGTAAGATAGCGTTTTTAGATATATCGAAAAATAGGGGAAGTGTTCTTCTCGATCGATTGCAGGAAGCGTTTGAGCAGCGTCTACCGCAGATTGAAATTACACGTTATATGAAGCCAACTTTTTCTAAGCCGGCTCCAGAAGATTTACGCTCAGACATCATCGAAAATAACGATTTTGTTGTCGAGGCATTAGCTGACTGAGGATCTTGTACCACGTGCAGTTTGCATGACACGATATGGTTCGAAATACAGGGAGTCCCAGCGGTCGCTATCGCCTCCACGGAGTTCCAGGATGCGGCAGAGACTCAGGCAAAAGCTCTGGGTATGAAGGATGCCCGTCGGGTGTTTGTTGATCATCCAATACAAGATGCGACCGATCAGCAAATGAGCGAAAAGGCGGATGAGGTGGTCGAGCGTGTGATCGCAGCGTTATCCGCAGATCAAAGCTAGTTTTCCGGTTTTCGAGAACAGATGCCCCAATTTATTGGTTTTAGTAAAAAAACCTTCGCTTTTTTGGGGCAGCTCGAAAAGAACAATAATCGAGAGTGGTTCGAAGAAAATAAACAGCGTTATCTAAACGACGTTTTAGATCCTGCGCTAGATTTCATAGCGACAATAGCACCGTCGATTCAGGGTCTTTCAGACTATTTTGATGCGATTCCAAAACGAACTGGTGGTTCGCTAATGCGCGTCTATAGAGACATGCGATTTGCAAAGGATAAAAGGCCCTACAAAACGAATATTGGTATACAGTTTCGACATCAATTCGGCAAGGACATTCATGCTCCTGGATATTACCTCCACGTCGAAAAAGACAATTGTTTTTTAGCTGCCGGGCTTTGGCGGCCAGAGCCAAGAGCGCTTGCTGGTATAAGGGCTCTAATCAAGGAGAAGCCGGTTGATTGGGGTAAGGCTGTTCAATCCAAGGCTTTCAAACAGGCTTACACAATGGGTGGTCGTTCTTTGACCAGGCCGCCAAAGGGGTATACACAAGAAGATCCTTTTTTAGAAGACCTTAAAAGAAAGGATTTTATGGCCGTCCATAATTTTTCGAGTCAAGAAGCGATGTCTGCAGACTTCGTCAAAATGGTAAAGAAAAAGTATGGTTTTGCCACGCCCTACATGCGCTTTTTGTGTGAAGGCGTCGGAATTCCATTTTAATAGTTTGCAGGATGAGCGAGAGCTAGAATACTTTCGTCAGGAAACGTGATCTAATCGCCGTCCCGAAGTCTATCAAGCGCACGATTGTTTAAAAATTCTTTTTATGGAAACCGGATAGTCGTTGCTGCGTTTTTGGCTCAGTTCATCGGTATGGGCCTTTTCAGTTATGTACACGGGCCGTTCATGATTCCGATGATTGAAGAGCTCAATTGGACTCGACTAGATTATTCCATGGTCCGTACTATTGGCATGTTTGTGACTGCGATCTGTGGTGTTTTTATCGGAGTGCAGATCGATAGAGTGGGGGCTCGTCCAGTCATCTTGGTCGGTGGGAGTGTATTGGTTGTCTCGTTGGCTCTCCATACATTTATTGAGAGTCTTGCAGTGTGGTGGCTGTTAAATGGTGCCGCGATGTCCATCGGGTGTGCCATGGTTGGTAACCTTGTTGTTAATGTCACCTTGTCTAAGTGGTTCGTCACAAAAAGAGGAATGATGGTTGCCATTGCCGCAATGGGAGTCTCCTTCGGCGGAATTGCGATGACCCCGATTGTGATCTGGCTAATTGAAGAGTTTGGCTGGCGAATGGCTTGGAGTTGGTTGGCTTTAGGGACAGCGGTCTTTATTTATCCTGTTGCGTTAGTGATGAGAAGAACGCCGGAAGACTATGGGTTGTACCCAGACGGTTTGACTGAAGTGCAGATTCAACAGGGCGACGGGACAAAGGCCTTTGAAGAATATGAAACTAGTTTAAGTCGATCTCAGGCGTTGAGAACGCTGTCTTTTTACGCGCTGATTGTCGCGTTCGGTTTCTTTACTATCAATATAGGTGTGATGCTACTGCACACAGTCCCTTATATAGTTGATAGTGGTTTCACTCTATCTGATGCGGGATGGGTCGTGTTTACAGTGTCTGTTCCTGCGATGCTTTCCAAGCCTGTTTGGGGTTATTTCATTGACCGATCCCCAGCTAAACCTTTGGCAGCCATCTCGGCAGCGGTCACTGGATTAGCGCTCTTCCTGATCGTGTTGGCGGTGTCGTATCAGGAGTTTGTTTGGGTCCTTTTAGCCTTCGTCGTTCTCGGATTTGGATGGGGAGGCATGATTCCTTTGCAGGAGGTAATTTGGGCGTCGTTTTTTGGTAGACGATTTTTAGGTTCGATTAGAGGTGCGGCGATGCCCTTTTCATTATTACTTGGAGCACCAGCGCCAGCACTCGTTGGCTATTACCACGATTTGTCTGGGCGCTATGACGAAGCCCTATTAATAGTTGCCTCATTGAACGTTTTGTCAGGTGTTCTTATATTTTTGGCGCCAGCTCCGCGGAGATGACAGATCCTATCTCCAGCTGTTTTAAGTCAGCAAACTTTGTGATCCAATAACTGCGGTATAGAAATATAAGTTAGGTGTTTTGATGGTTAGCAGCTCCTTTAGTGTATCGCCTGCTTCTGGTTTTGGGGGGAATGTGACTGATATCGATCTTAGCAGGGCGACTGATAATGACATTTCCTGTTTGAAGGATGTCTTTGCAGAGGCGGGAGTGCTTTTTTTTCACAACCAAACCCTGACTCCTTCGCAGCACATAGAGTTTGCCGAGCGATGGGGCACGATTAATGTAAATCGGTTTTTTACCCCTGTTCCTGACTACCCTAAGATTGCGGAGGTTAGGAAAGAGCCAGACCAACGAGTTAATATCGGAGGAGGATGGCACACAGATCATAGCTACGATGATATCCCGGCCCTAGGCTCGATGTTGCTTGCAAAGGAGTTACCCATCGTTGGGGGAGATACCTTATTTGCAAGTACAGTCCTGGCATACGAGGGTCTCTCCGAGGCGATGAAAGAAACCTTAGAACGTCTTAATGCTGTTCACTCTTCCAGGCATGTTTTTGGTAAGAGGCCCGAGATGCCTGAAGAGATGGCAAGTCGTCTGGGTAATCAGCAGGCGGCGACGCAGGACGCAATTCACCCGGTAGTAATTGAACATCCTTTGTCTGGTAAAAAGTCTCTTTATGTCAATCCTGGATTTACACTTCAATTTGAAGGCTGGACGGTGGAAGAGTCTGAACCCCTGTTGAGGTTTTTGTATGCTCACATTACCCGACCGGAATACACCTATCGACATCGGTGGGAGGATGGCTCAATGGCATTCTGGGACAACAGAGCAACCTGGCACTTTGCCATTAACGACTATCATGGAAAAAAACGATTGATGCACCGTATTACGCTGGACGGTGAAGCGCTCCGGGCTGCAGTCGGGTAGATCTTTGGCTATTTCCGGAAATCCACCTGACTTCACCAAGAACGTGGTGGGATATTGCGACCCATTATCAGTTGTCGCGGGTAACACGATTCGATTTAAGCTCAGTAGCAAGTCTCCAGGATTAGCAGACATGGTCTTGGTCCGTTTGATCAGCGGTGATGATAGACCTCACGGCACGGGGTTGATTGAAGAAAAAGTATCCGTGGATCTGCCAGATAGGATTGAACTGAATTATCAGGAAGTTGTTCCTGGATCGTATGCGGCTTTCACAATGCCTGCTGCTAAGGCTCTGGATGTGGAATTTTATTTTCTTCCGACATTAGTGAACGAATCACCTCAAACTTTATTTCATTTCGGTGGTTTGCGATTTTCGTTCTCTGAGGAGGGATACACGCTCGATAATTTAGGTGTCGTTCACCACTTAGCTGTTGTTCCCAAGGTAAACCGCTGGCATAAGGTCAAAATATCTTCATCTTTGAAAGAAGCTAGGATCAGCTGTCTTCCCAAGGGCCCAGGGGAGAGTGAGAAGAGCGCTAACTGTGAACTGTCAAAAGATTTATCAGCTGAGCAGGGACAATGGTACCTGGCTTGTGAGAAGCCTGGGAAACAGCATTTCAACGGAAAAATCGATGGGTTCGTGGTTAAAGAGGCCGATGGAATATTGAGCAGTTGGGATTTTTCCAGAGATATTTCAAGCGACAGGGTTTCCGACACGTCGGGTAATGACCGTAATGGATTCTTCAAGCAAACCCCTACTCGAGGAGTTAAAGGAGTTTTATGGGATGGCAGCACACAATATTGGAAGGACAACCCTAGTCATTATAGCGCCGTTCATTTTCATCAAGACGATATGACGAACGCAGATTGGGATGAGACCTTTGTTTGGGCCGTCCCAGCTGATTTGCCGAGTGGCCAGTATGCTTTGAAACTCAGTCAGGGTGATAGCGAAGACTACGTCATGTTTTTTGTACGACCTGGGTCAAAGACGCCCAAGGCTGATGTGCTTTATCTGGTGCCCACTGCGAGTTACCTAGCCTATGCAAATCACCGCATGAACCTGGGGGAGGGTGGCGGGATGTCTTCGATTTCCAAATCGGTGGTAAGAAACAGCAACGACGCTTACTTGCTAGATCATCGCGAGATCGGTTACTCGCTTTATGAGCACCACGATGATGGATCGGGAGTTCATTTTTCGTCTCGACACCGACCTATTCTCAACATGAAGCCAAAGAATGGGACCTGGGCCTTTAACGCGGATACTCACATTACGGCTTGGTTGGAAACTCGAGACGAGGGTTTTGACGTCTTGACCGACGAGGATCTGCATAACGAAGGACAAGGTGCACTGGAAGATTATCGAGTAATTCTAACCGGGACTCACCCTGAATATTGGTCTACCGCAATGCTGGATGCGTTAACCAGCTGGTTAGAGCACGGTGGCCGGTTGATGTATATGGGCGGTAACGGGTTTTATTGGCGAATCGCCTATCATCCGGAAGACTCCGGGATTATTGAAGTCAGGAGGTCTGAAGATGGTGTGCGCGCTTGGATAGCACCAGAAGGAGAGTATTACCATCAGTTCACAGGAGAATACGGGGGCCTCTGGAGGCGCTTGGGTCGACCACCTAATCAGTTAGTGGGAGTAGGTTTTGCTGCCCAAGGCTTCGATGGTGGCACTTATTATCGAGTTAAACCTGGAGCGCTAGACGCACGGGTGAGTTTTATAGTCGAAGGCCTCGATACCTCAGAAGACATTTGGGGGGATTTCGGGAACCAGGGTGGCGGGGCCGCCGGTGAGGAAATAGATCGATGGGATGAGTCTATCGGTTCACCTGCCCACGCGATTGTTTTGGCGAGTTCTGAAAATCATAGGCCCGGGATGTTGCGAGTTAAAGAAGAGCTATTTTCTTTGCCTGCTCCAGAGAATGATTCAAGAGTGAGAGCAGATATGACTTTCTTTGAGACTGCTTTTGGTGGAGCAGTGTTTAGTACGGGTTCAATTTCTTATGCAGGTTCTCTGGCTCATAACGATTATGACAATAATATTGCTCGAATAACGAACAACGTGCTTGACCGCTTCATGGACCCGAAGCCTTTTACGTTTCCAGACTAATCTATCAAGTTAACCAGGTTCTCGAAGAGCGATAGCGATTCAGGATTTGCCAGGGCAGAGGTGTTTTTTACCTCCCGGTCATGTACTTTATCGCGAACTGCTAATTCGGCGATTTTGCCACTCATAGTCCGAGGGATATCAGCGACGGCAATAACTTTTGTTGGAACGTGTCTTGGGGATGCATGGTTTCTGATTCTCAATTTGATTTGGTCGATTAGATCGCCAGAGAGTTGAACGCCTTCACGTATAACCACGAATAAAACCACTCTTACATCACCGTCCCACGATTGGCCTATACAGACTGAATCGACGACCTCGTCAAATACCTCTACCTGCCGATAGATTTCAGCTGTTCCTATTCTCACGCCGCCTGGATTGAGAACCGCGTCACTTCTTCCGTGAATAATGTAGCCACCATTGGCGGTAATCTCTCCGAAGTCGCCGTGTACCCATATGTTTGGGAAACGCCTGAAATAGGCATCAAGGAATGAGTTATTGTCCGGATCATTCCAAAATCCGATTGGGCAGGAAGGAAAGGGCACTGTGCAAACAAGCTCCCCTTTATCCTCTTTGATTGGATTTCCATTATCATCCCAGATATCTACAGCCATTCCTAAACCTGGACTTTGTAACTCTCCTGAATAGACCGGGAGGTTAGGGTTCCCCAATATAAAACAAGAAATCAGATCTGTTCCGCCAGTCATTGAGATGAGATGCAACTCTTGCTTTATTTTCTCGTAGACGTACTCAAAACCCTCATCTGTTAACGGTGAACCGGTGCTAATAAGGCAACGCAATGAATTAAGTTGGTGACTTTCTACTGGGGAAACCATCTCTTTTTGCGCGTTGCTTAGAAACTTCGCGCTAACCCCAAATACTGTGATTGACTCCTGATCGATGAGATCAAAAAGTACATCAGGTTTTGGGTGAAAGGGAGATCCGTCATAAAGAGTTATCGTGCATCCTGTGGCCAGGGCACTCACCAGCCAGTTCCACATCATCCAACCACAGGTCGTGAAGAAAAACAGATTATCGTCTGCTCTTAAGTCAAGATGCAGTTGATGTTCTTTTTTGTGCTGTATAAGCGTGCCGCCTTGCCCGTGAACGATGCATTTTGGTTTTCCGGTGGTTCCAGAGGAATACATGATGTAGAGAGGATGATCGAACGCTAGTTGTTCAAAATTGATAGCAGGGCTTAAGGCGCTTGGCCAGTGGCCCCAGTTAGTTTCTTTTGATTGAGCCGCTTGAGTATCTTCTAACACTGAGACCCAGACTATGAGCTCTATTGATTTAACCTGTTCCACGACTGACCGAACTTTCTCTTTAATATCGATTGTTTTGCCAGCGTAAAAATAGCCGTCGCATGCAAATAAAACTTTCGGCTCGATTTGGCCAAATCGGTCTAGTGCACCCTCGATGCCAAAATCAGGAGAGCAAGAGGACCAGACTCCTCCAAGAGATGAAGTCGCCAGCATGGCGACTGCAGTTTCGATCGTGTTGGGTAACCACCCCGCGACTCGGTCACCGATTGAAATGTGGGCTCTTAGAAAGGATTGCAGGTTGTTGGCTTCTAGATAGAGTTCTTCATAGGAGATGGACTTGCGCTCCCCATTTTCAAGTATGGAGACAAAGGCTGTTTTACTCGATCGGGTGCTGAGCAAATTTTCAGCGTAATTGAGTTTGGCTTCGGGGAACCAGCTTGCCCCTGGAAATCGATCAAGATCTTTTACGGCTATATCGCCCTTTTGACTTGCCTTTAGTTCTGCAAAGTCCCAATAGGCGGCCCAAAAGTCAGCGGGATTCTCTACGCTCCATTGATGCAAAGCGTCATAGTCATCAAATGAACCAGCTCCTTGATCGGCAACTTCATTAGTGAACTGACTGAGCAGACTATTCCTGACAGTTTCATGCGTTGGGGACCAGAGCTTTTCGCTCATCTATCGAATCTGTCTAAAACAAGCTTGGATTTCCTCAACGTAGACACTCGGTTGTTCGAATGCTGCAAAGTGACCGCCGCTTTGTCTGACAGACCAGTAAAACAACCCCGTGTAGAATTTCTTGGCAAAACGTTCACTGGTCCTGAATATCTCACGAGGAAAATCGGTTCCTCCCATCGGGGTGGTAATAGGATTGGCTCCGAGACCGCCCCCAAAACTTTCCCAATAGATTCTGGCCGATGATGCGCCTGCCGCATTCAGCCAATAGACCATGATGTTGTCTAGCATTTCATCTTTAGTTAGAACGTTTTCGGGATCGCCGTTGCTGTCGGTCCACGCCCAATACTTTTCGATAATCCAGGCAGCCAGTCCCACAGGTGAGTCAACTAACCCATAACCGATAGTTTGTGGCCGAGTGCTTTGTTGTTTGGAATAACCAGAATCCCAATCTTGATAGTACTGCCACCCTTCAAGGGCCTTTTTTTCGATATCAGTAAGATCCGTGGCATTAGAGTCTGGAGGAACAACAACCATGTTCAGGTGAATGCCCTTGCAGTTCTCATCATGTCGGGCAACCCACGAGGTGACTAGAGCGCCCCAATCTCCACCCTGAGCAAAGTAACTGTCGTAGCCTAATCGACCCATGAGCGTGACCCAAGCCGTGGCTATTTTATCGACCCCCCAACCTGTTGAAGTTGGTTTGCCGGAAAAACCGAAGCCTGGCAAAGACGGTATGACCAGGTGGAAAGCATCGTCAGCGCTTCCTCCGATACTCTGCGGTTCTGTCAGTCCCTCGATCACCTTGAGAAATTCGACGACAGACCCTGGCCAGCCATGAGTCAACAGGAGCGGTTTGGCATTTGCGTTACTCGATTTGATATGCATAAAGTGAATGTCGACCCCATCAATTTCGGTGATTAGGTTTTCATATCTATTGAGGCGGGTCTCCAACCTCTTGAAATCATATTTTTTCAACCAGTAGTCGGTCATGTTTATCACGTAAGCCAGAGGCACGCCCTGACTCCAGTCGTCGGTCGTCTCTTTCTCGGGGAATCTTGAAATTTCTAGCTTGGACTTCAGTTGTTCAATCTCGTCATCGGCGACGTTGATCGTGTAGGGTCTGATTTCACTCATCCTTTATATTCTCCTCTAGCTAAAGTGAAGCGCATATATGGCCGCCATCTACAACCAAGATGGATCCTGTCATGTAGCGGGAGGCATCGCTTGCAAGTAGCAGTAGTGGGCCATCTAAGTCAGGAAACTCGCCGGTTCGCCTCATAGGTATGCCCTTAGTAAATTCGTCTGCTATATCACTTTCGAGTAACAGCCTGCTCAGATCAGTTAAAAAATAGCCTGGCGCTAAGGCGTTCACACGAATATTGAATTTTGCGGCTTCAAGCGCCATGACCTCTGTCATTCTTGTCATGCCACCTTTACTCACAGCATAAGAAAATTGGCCTTTAATCGTTCTGGAGTCTGTTATTGAGGATACCATGATAATGTTTCCAGCCTGCTGCTTATGCTCCAGCACTCTTTCTGTGTAACGTTTTGAGATCATCCAGGCAGATTTGAGGTTGGTGTCGATAACGTAGTCCCAATCTTTTTCCTCTGTGGTTTGGTAAGTCTTCGCTCCAGCTTCAACTCCAGCGTTGTTGATCAGCACATCGACTCTGCCATGCTTTTTGTAAGCTTGGTCCAAAAACTTGTTGATGCTTTCAGAGTCGTTGACGTCAAGGGGTAAGGCTTCTGCTTTGCCACCTTGCTCGGTAATTTCTCCGACTCGCCTTTCTAATTTATCTATTCTTCTGGCACCAAGAATTGTGGTCGCGCCTTTGGCTGCGAGTGTGCCTGCGAAATGATGGCCAAATCCAGAAGAAGCGCCAGTAATGGCGATCACTTTGCCTTCGATGTCAAAAGGTTCTATCAAACTGTTGTCTCTTTCGCTAAATTTGCTTAGTAGATCAGATTTAAGGTGAGCGGTGCAACGAGTAAAGTAGTTGCGAGGAGAGCTTAAATTGGCGGATAGACAAGAATGAAAAAACACAAACCCAGGCGGTCCCTACTCTATATGCCTGGGGCGAATGAGCGGGCGATGCAAAAGGCTAAGTCAATTGACACCGATGTCGTTATTTTTGATTTAGAGGATGCGGTTTCTCCAGAGTCGAAGGCGTTAGCGAGACAGCAAGTTTTTGATGCGATAGGTTCTGGGGGCTACGGACATCGCGAGTTGGTCGTTAGAGTGAATTCGTTATCTACCGAGTGGGGGAGGGCGGACGTCGAGCGATTTTCGGAAGCGGATATCTCGGCGATGTTGTTTCCAAAAGTCGAAACTGTCTATCAGCTTGAGAAGATTGACGAGCTATTATCTTTAAATGGCAGATCAGATTTAACACGATGGATTATGGTTGAAACGCCGAGAGGCGTTCTAGATCTAGAAACCCTGGCAGATCACTCGTACGTTGAAGCCATCGTTATGGGTACCAGTGATTTGGTTAAAGAGCTAAGGGCGAAACACACTGAAACCCGGTCTAATTTGGACTATGCACTCCAACGATGCGTCATGGTCGCTAGGTCCAGAGGATTGGATGTTTTTGATGGTGTACATCTGGATTACCAAAATCTTGATTCCTTTAGGGAGTCCTGTGTTGCGGGTCGGGATATTGGCTTTGATGGAAAAACCCTGATTCATCCAACACAAGTGACGGTCGCGAACGAAGTATTTGGTTTTTCAGCGGATGACTATGAATATGCTAAGCGGGTGTTAGGGGCGTGGAACCAAGCGCTTGAAGCTGGCAAGGGCGTTGCGGTTGTGGATGGCCAGCTCGTCGAAAACCTCCACGCAGAAGAATCAGAACGCATTGTCATTTCCTATGAGGCCTTATTAGACAGGAGAGATTGATGGGGATTTTTAGTGAAGATCAGATGGAGATTTACTATGAACGAGGTCAAGATTACGGACACTCTGGAGATCCACTACTCTTCATTAGCGGAACTGGTGGGGATCTGCGTAATAAGCCAAACCAATTTGATTCTCCCCTCGCCAAGGTATTTGAGCTCATCGCTTATGATCAGCGTGGGCTAGGTCGGACCTCTAAGCCGAATGGCGACTACACGATGGCCGACTATGCTGACGACGCGGCCGCACTCTTGGACTATCTGAACCTGGATCGATTGCCAGTAGTGGGTGTTTCTTTTGGTGGAATGGTTGGCCAAGAATTCGTTTTGAGGCATCCAGATAGAGTTTCTAAACTCGCGCTGGCTTGCACCTCTTCGGGCGGACAGGGGCGCTCTTCTTATCCGCTTCACGAGATTGAAGAGTTAGAACCCCATAAGCGAGCCGCAATGCATTTGGAGGTCTCCGATCTCAGACGAGACAAGGTCTGGCAGAAAGAGAACCCCGAAAAATGGGAGCAATACATACAGATGTCGATATCCGCTCGCCGTTCCGATCGTCATGCTGAGGGCGCAATGAAACAGTTAATGGCGAGGAAAAATCATGATACCTATGACAGACTCAGCCAGATCAAGGCTCCTGTCCTATTATTAGGAGGGAAATTTGATGGGGTTGCGCCCGTAGAGAATATGCAGGCAATAGCCGATCAGATAGAGTCGAGCGAAATTCGTTTTTACGAAGGTGGTCACATGTTTCTGGTGCAGGATAAAAAAGCTTACCCAGAGATGATTGAATGGCTCATGGACTGACTGTTTGATCAAGCCGCTTTTGCTTAAAACGGTTAGCCATGAAGCTCTTGAGTTGATAAGGCATCGCGAGCATAGCGGGTGTGGTTACCAAAGTTAATAGTGTTGCCACTGTGAGCCCTGAAACTATCGCCTGAGACAGCGGAACCCAGAACGCCGACAAAGAGCTGCCAAATATGATTGTTCTGTTGATCAGGTCTATGCTCACATTGCTTGCGAGTGGCAGGAGTCCCAGTATCGTCGTGGTCGAGGTCAGTATTACAGGTCGAAGCCTTTGAGCGCCTGTCCTGACTAATAAATCAAGATAATTGCTTTCTGGGTGCTCAGCCCTCAGATTATTGAAGGTATCGATGAGAACGATGTTGTTATTGACGACTATTCCCGCCAGCGCGACCACACCGACTCCAGTCATCACAGAACTAAAAGGATTACCCGTGATTAGCAGGCCAATGAGTACTCCGGCTGTCGACAAAACTACTGCGAATAAGATGAGAGCGCTCTGGTAAAAACTGTTGAATTGAGTCACCAGCAGAACGAACATGAACAGCAGAGACAGACTAAAGGCTACGCCCACAAAATCCATTGCGCCTTGTTGTTCTTCGTTCGCTCCGCGGAATTTGATATTTAATTCAGGGTGCCAGGTCTGAGTGGATATCCACTCCTCAATCTCTCTCACTTTATCGTCGGCCAGTACTCCTGGTGCAACGTTGGCTCGAACTTCTTTGACAGGGATACCATCCACTCGTCTAATTGTGCTGACCTTTTGCATGGGCTCCAGACTGACAAAATTACTAATGGGGACCAGGCCACTATTAGTCATCACGCGAAGTTCTTCGAGTGCTTGAATAGTTCGATCATCTGTTGGGTAGCGAACTCGAATATCGACTCCATCATCTGCCCTGTCTGGTCGGTACTCGCCGACTTTGATGCCGTTGGTCACGAGTTGAACGGCCATTCCTACCTGGCTGACGTCGGCTCCGTACATAGATGCTTTGGCTTTATCGATATTCAAGCGGAATTCGATTCCTGGCAGGTCTCTCGAGTCATCGACATCGCGCAAGCCTTCGACGTTTTCTTCCATAAAGTCACGAATTTTCTCTATTGCTGGCTCGAGCAGCGCTTTTTGATAGGACGATACTTCGACGTAGACTGGTTTCCCGACCGGGGGACCCATTTCCTGAGGAAGTAGTTCAACCGAAATCCCGGCAAGATCATTCGTATTTTGCCGGATTTGTTCTGTGATTTCGTCGCCTGTCAATCTTCTCTGATGTCCTTCAAAAAGCTCCAGGAACATTTGGCCTATGATGTCTCCTCGGTCTGAGATAAACGCGTAGGAGTTGACGCTTCGTATCCCTTCAACAGGCAGTATCCGCTCTTCAACTTCCTTAGTAAGCTGGTACGCTTCGTCAACGCTGAGATTTCCTCTGGCTTTAACTTCGAGCCTGAGCATCCTGACATCTGTGTCCGAGAAAAAAATCATGCCCTTACCATATTCGCCGTAAGCCCAAAAAACTGAAGTGACCATTGCTAGTGTGACAACAAGAGTTGATATGCTGTGTTTTGCGGTAAATGAGAGGGCTCTGGCGTAAAACCCGGTAACGGTTTTTAGCTCTCTGGGGTCTCCGTGTTCAAGACTCTTCAATTGCCTTTTACTCTCGTCGTTTTGTTCGCCTGCCTTGCCAATAATCGAACCGATGGTCGGACCGAAAACCAGGGCATAAAGTAAAGAGCCGCTGAGCACCATGAATACGGTAACAGGGAGATAGCGCATGAATTGACCTGACACTCCTGGCCAGAACATCAGTGGGAGAAACGCGGCAAGAGTAGTTGCTATGGATGCTGTGACCGGCCAAAACATGCGATTAGCGGCTATAATATAAGCCTCTTGCTTATGATGGCCTTCGATCATCTTTCGATCAGCATATTCGGTCACCACGATTGCGCCGTCGATTAGCATCCCCAGGCCGAGGATCATTCCAAACATCACCATGAAGTTAAAAGAATAGCCGACAAGATAAACGAAGATCAGAGCGAACAAGAATGAAGAAGGAATTGCGAGTCCCACGATCAGGCCGTTCCTGAAACCCATTGCTGCCACAACAATGACCATAACAATGCCCATCGCCGTGACAATGTTACCCTCGAGCTCTACCAGCTGAGACTTGGCATAGGGGCCCTGATCGCTTGAGTAGGAGATGGTGATTTTGCCTGGGGTCTTGCTTTTAAATTGCTCGATGACCTGTTTGGTCTTTTCGATTGCTTCCAGGATGTTGGCATCGGTTCGTTTAACCACGAACAACGCAAGCCCGTTTCGTCCGTCAATACGTGCGTAACCCTGTCTCTCCTTAAATGTCGGTCTTACTGATGCCACGTCTGATAAGGTGACGACGGTGTCTCCCACTGTTTTTACGGGGATAGCTAAAACGTCCAGCGGATCTTCAATGATTGAAGGCACCTTAACTGAAAATCGACCATTGCCGGAATCGAGGCTGCCTGCTGGAATTAATCGGTTGTTCCGAATCACTGAATTCATGAGAATTTCCGAGGAGATCTGATAGGTTTCCAAAGCCCTGGGGTCAATCACAATCTCCATGACCTCCTCTCTGCCTCCATCGATATTGGCGGACAGGATTTCACTTAACTTTTCAATTTCATCCCTCATGTCTCTTGCAAGATTAAATAACATCCGTTCAGGTACTTCGCCCGTCAGATTTATCTGGATGATGGGGAAGCTCCCCATATTATCTTCCTGAATGAGGGGCTCTTCTGCTGTGCTTGGGAATTCGATTTTTGCTCGATCAACCGCATTGCGAAGGTCCTGCTCTCTTGCGTCAAAATCTGCCTCGGGATCAAATTCGACCCATACCTGGCCACTGCCCTCTGAAGCATACCCGGTGACTTCTTCCACTCCTTCGAGCTGACGGATTTCTAGCTCCAGGGGCATGACCAGTAGCCTCTCAGCATCTTCAGGCGAAATGCCTTCATGGGGAACGACCACCGCAAAAAAGGGAGCTTCAACGTTGGGTTGATATTCGATTGGGATTGCCAACCGAGCAATGATGCCTGTCATTAAAATCATGAACAGTATCAGTAGCGTTGTTCTTGAACGCGTGATGCAAGTTTCGAGAATTTTTAACACCCAGAAGCCTTGGTCAAGTTAACTCTTCGAGTCACTTGGACCGCTGTTTTTTGTCGCGAGTCCTGACTGGTTGGGTAAGTTGGAGGTATCCAACACTGGGTCGACTCGTTCGCCTTGAATCACTAATTCATGGCCAACGGTGATGATGTTTGTTTGATTCGGAAGGCCTGTTACCCAAGCACCTTGTTTATCTTCGGATAAGATTTCAACGTGGTGAAATTCGACAATGTTTTTTTCATTGACTGTTCTGATGCCGATTTTGCCGTAGTCGTCCAGAGTAAATATGGCTGGAGAGACCTGGTGAGCAAGTACTTCCTCGGTTGGAATCTGAATCTCGGTTGTTAACCCAGATCTGAGAAGTCTTTTTCCATTATCTAACTCAGCTTCTATCGGATAGGTTCTTGTTGCCGTATCGCTCTGCTTGCCAATAAAAGTTAAGGTGCCGGCCACTTTTGCACCGTTACTCAGTATTCCAAAAACTGTTTCGCCCACTTTAAGGTCCAAGACCAATTTTTCAGATACCTGACCTATCATTAGCATCGGATCAAGATCGACCAGTGTGGCACATGAGTTTCCTGGAGCAGCATAATCGCCGACTTCCAGTCCGAGATTTTCAACGACGCCATCAAATGGCGCAGTTACCTTGGTTTTGGCAAGCGCTATCTCTCTGCGCTTCAGCATCGCATTGGCGGTTGCTAGTTGTGCCTTCTTTTCGGCGATCGTTGACTCTGAATTGAATCCCTGCCTTTTCAGTCGTAAGGCGCCCTGATAATCAATTTTGGCTTTATTTAGGGTTTGTAAAGCTTCATCTACTGCGACTCTTCTGTCCTCAATGGCTATTTTGCAGAGCACCTGGCCCTTTGTAACCTCGGAACCTCTCTCTATCAATCTCTCTTCAATGCGACCAGTTGTTTCGGTTTTGACATCAACCGTGCGCTTGTTCTCTGTTTTTCCTCGTATAACGGCAAAACGTGTCCGTGGTGATGCTGATGAGCTTTGTACACGAACCTTGGTTGGAGGTGTTTCGAAATCTACTTTTGAGGCAAGTGCGTTTTGCTCTGCTAGTGAGGCGGTAAACTCCGTGGCCGGTTTCGTCAGATAGCCAGACATCAACCACCCGAATATGGCGAGAGCGATGACACCTGAAGTTAGGAAAGTTTTTTTCATTATCATTAGTCTCTTAAATTACTGCATGTGGGAGACACAAAAATAAAGGAGGTGCTTATTTAGTATGACGTTCATTTTTTCGGGCGCTATTATGTTATAGATCGATAACTTTGCCAAACGGTTTGTATAAATTGACCGTGTTCGACTGCCATTTGCCCACTTCACAGGCGCTAGAGAACGAGCAAGATCAGGAATTTCTCATTATTGTAAGGTAACAGGCGCGCTGTGAGAGCGTGCCTGTTAGAATAAGCTTATAAAGCTAATTCAATACTATTTATGCTTTTGCGCTTGCTCTGGCGTCCATGCTTTCAAACCAAGGGTGAATATTCGTCAATTGAGTGTCGTAGGGTTGGCCTACGGACTGACCGAATTTCAGGAAACAATAAAGCAATATATCGGCTAGGCAGATTTTAGATCCAGAGATAAATTCTCCTTGGGTCATTAAGCCATCTAACCAGGCGATTCGGGATTTAGCGATTTCCTTTAAGCCTTCTGCTGCTTCGGGGATAGTGATCATTCGATCCTTGAATATTGGTAAGCCCTCTGAATATCTGAATCCGTTTGCGAGTGGCTCGCAAATATTCAGGTCGACTCTGCGTGTCCACATTCTCGTGACAGCTTTTTCTTCGGCCGTGTTGCCGATAAGCGATTCGCCCCCGCCAACTTCGTCTAGGTATTCACATATCGCGGTGATCTCAGCAATATAGGTCCCATCATCAGCCTGGAGGCAGGGTAACTGTCCGCCGGGGTTTTTTGATAGGTACTCGTCTTGTCGGTTAACGCCGCCCATTAAATCGATTTCTTCCAGGGGGAGGGTTAAGTGTTTTTCGGCCGCAAACATTCTGACGACGTGAGGGTTTGGTCCGACTGAATTAAGTAGTTTCATTATTCTAATTCCTGTTTCGTTAAGGTTTGCGTGCCAGTATTTACCACTGGCCGGTATTTTCCATGCTGCTCCAAGGTTCTTCTGGTTCCAAAGGTTTGCCAGATTGTAACAACTCTACAGATACCCCGTCAGGCGATCTAACGAAAGCCATGTAGCCATCTCTTGGTGGACGATTGATGGTAACGCCTTGATCCTGGAGTCTGGCGCAGGTGTCATAAATATTGCCAACTTGGTACGCAAGGTGTCCAAAATTACGGCCTCCACTTAATGGCTCTGGGTCCCAATTATGGGTCAGTTCAACTTGCGCTGTCTCGTCACCGGGCGCGGCTAGAAAAATTAAAGTGAATCGGCCTTCTTTGCTTTCGTGGCGCCTGAGCTCTTCTAATCCTAGCGCGTCGCAGTAGAATTTTAAGGACTCGTCGAGATCTGTTATTCGTACCATTGTGTGCAAGTATTTCATTGGATAACCACCTACTCCCAGAATCAAAGGAGTAGGTTAATAAAATCGAGAGCTGAAATAAATGTTTGTGAGAATCTTAAAGGTTTGGATGATTGGAGTAGTCTGTGCAGTAGCGCTTGTTCCTTCGTGTTGACCCGATTCGCTAATCTGCGATCTAAGTTGGCCCTTTGTCCAACTCGAATTACAGACTCGTTGGCCGGTCTGTCAAAAGATCTCAGGAACAAGTGCTAATGCACAAGCAATGAAGCTAACTTAGTTCGAAAAAACTGAAAAGCCTTTGACGAATAATGGAAATATTCTGCAAGCAATACTGCCTAATCTCGCCGGGAATTGTGAGACGCGGCGGATTGGAATCCAACAAGAGCGCGCTCACAATTTTTCGTTGAGCACTATCTTCTTTATCTCTGTACCCAACCCCCGCTAAATGGAATAGCCTGTCCAACGAAAAAATTACTGTCTTCTGATGCAAGAAACAGGGCAAATTTTGCGTCTTCTTCAGCCGTTGCTAGTCGACCGAGCGGTACTTGTCGTTTAAGAGAATTAATAAACGATTCTTTCTCTCGGAGTTCTGGTGGGTAGTAAACGGGATTCTCGACGTAGTTTTGGGCGATCAAATTTACCTGTATGTTATGCGGTGCTACCTCGACTCCAAGTGACTGAACGTATCCTACCTGGGCCGCTCGAGCAGCGCTGTAAGCCGTTACTGTTTTCAGCCCGCGGAGGGCAGTAGCGCTCCCGAATACGATTATTTTTCCTTTTTCTCGATCAATCATCTGAGGCAGCACCGCCCTGGAAAGCCTGTGAAGAGGGTGCACCATCATCTCAAAGGTGTTCTGCCACTGCCCATCCTGCAGATCAGTTGCCTTGATGCCGCTATAATTAGGTGAAGCTAGGTTCGCGATCAGTATATCGATCCTTCCCGTTGCTGAGACCAATTCTTCACAGCGGTCTGGTTGAGTCAGGTCTGAGCTGTCCGCAATAATTTCTGCTCCTTCTTTTTGGAAAAGTTCGATCGTGGCGGGTCCCATGTAATCGTCTGATTGAGTAACCAACACGCGCTGCCCGTTGAGTCGTTTGTCCATGATTTACTGCCTATTTTTACGCTATTAAGGGAGTGACAAATGCACCTCCAGTCCACACAATACAATCCCGTTTGCGAGAAAGAAAATAGTATTGGAAGTTCTTCAACTTTTCGTCAGTGGCATATCTCAGGGATGCGTGTACGGATTAATTGCGCTGGGTTTTGTGCTGATCTACAAAGCAACAGAAATGGTGAACTTCGCGCAGGGCGACGTGATGATGCTTGGCGCTTATATTGGGTTAACGCTCGTCAACTCATTTGAATTGCCTTATTTATGGGCGGTACCCGCAACCGCTTTTCTAATGATTTTGTTGGGCGCGGTTCTTGAAAGGGTCTTTTTCAGACCGATGATCGGTGAGCCTCACTTTGCAGTGCTGATGTTGACGATTGGACTTGGTTTTGTGCTGAGAGCGTTCGCTGGCGCGATCTGGGGCAGCGAGCCTCAGGCTGTGGTTACACCTTACTCTGGGATGGTGCTTCGTCTTGGTGAACTGGTGATAGGTTATGAAAATCTGGTGATTATTCTCGGTACTGCTGTGTTGTGTCTTTCCTTGTGGTTGTTTTTTCGATTTTCACGTTATGGCATGGCGATGCAGGCCGCCTCTCAGAATCAGCTCGCCGCGTTTTATGTAGGCATACCGGTGAAACGAATCTATTCGCTCGTTTGGGGCTTGGCTGCTGCAATAGCGGGAATCGCTGGTATTTTAATGGCGCCAATTTCCTTGGTGTATCCGATGATCGGTTTTATTGGCATCAAGGCATTTGCGGCGGCCATTGTGGGGGGGTTCGGAAGCCTACCCGGAGCTCTCGTTGGAGGATTATTAATCGGAGTCTGTGAGCAATTTGCAGGATACTATCTGCCAGCAGGGTTCTCAGAGACGAGCGCCTACCTTATTTTACTCCTTGTTTTGATTGTCAGGCCTGATGGTCTATTTGCGACGATGCAGAAGAAGAAAGTCTGATGCGTTTCATTCGTAAAATTCGATATGACCAGGATATCGATTTAATTAAACATCCAGGTCACGTGTTTTGGTATGGCCTACTTTTACTATGTGTTGTTGGGGCCCCCTTTTTTCTAGACAACTACTTGTTGGGCGAGTTGGCGCAAGTGTTCATTTACGCCATAGCAGGTGCAGGTTTAATGCTTCTCGTGGGATACACAGGCCTGGTTAGTTTGGGGCATGGTGCTTTCCTCGCGTTAGGCGCGTATCTACACGGCTATTTATTTAACGCGGGTCTGCCCTTACCAGTTTCTTTGGCTTTAGCATCCACGATCACGGCATTAATAGGGGGTATTATCAGTATTCCCGCGTTGCGCATGACTGGCATTTACCTGGCAGTCGCGACGCTTGCTTTCGCGGTCATCATTGAGCAGGTGTTAGTTCACTGGGAAGGCGCCACTGGCGGGCTGCGCGGAATGCCGATTCCTCCTGCGGAAATTTTTGGTGTGGCCTTAAATACTCCGCAAGCATTCTATTTTCTTTGTCTGTTCTTGTTATTGTGTTCATTATGGCTGGTTCTTAATGTCTTACGGAGCCCCTCAGGTAGGGCGATGCTCGCCATCCGAGATTCAGAAACCTCTGCTGAAAGTATGGGAATTAATTTGGCTAGAACCAAAGCACTCGCTTTTGCCATTTCTGCGGGTTTGACCGGTATTGCGGGCGGCTTGATCGCTCATCGTCTTAACTATCTGTTCCCAGATTCCTTCGGCTTAAATACCTCTATCCAGTTGTTATTAATGGTTGTTGTTGGGGGTTTGGGTTCGATTCATGGAATCTTGTTTGGTGCTGTATTCATTGGTCTATTACCGCAGGTGATTGCGATTTTCCGAGACTACGCGCCGGCACAAATAGGGCAAATCCCCGGTTTGGAACCGGCGGTGTTCGGACTCATTCTGGTTGTTTTTTTGATTTATGAACCTTTGGGTCTTTATGGCAGATGGCTCAAGATTCGGCTCTTCTTCGAGGAGTATCCTCTTTATAGAAAATCCACCTACAAGCGTCAGAGAACATTTCTCCAAACAGAGAGATTGAAATGAGTGAGCTCCTAGACATCAAATCGATCTCGATTAGTTTTGGCGGATTGAAAGCGGTTCAGAATATCTCTTTCACGCTGAATAAAGGGGAAGTGCTCAGCATTGTCGGTCCAAATGGTGCAGGTAAGACCACTATTTTTAATCTGGTTAGTCGGATTTATGATTGCTCTGAAGGTTCGATTTTTTTTCAGGGGGAAGATATAACCAATGTGCAGACACATCGGGTTGCGGAGCTTGGTATAGCTAGGACTTTTCAAAATACCGAACTATTCGAAAAAGAGACTGTCTTGAATAACCTGTTGATTGGTTGCCATGTAAGGCGGGAAACTAATTTCTTGCAGGAAATTCTATTCACTACGGCGGTTCGCGAGCAAGAGCTGGCTTTCAGAGAGTCGGTAGAGTCTGTTATTGACCTTTTGGACCTTCAGTCGTATCGCGAGCAGGTCGTGGGCAATTTGTCTTATGGGACCCGAAAGATGGTCGAGGTCGCTAGGGCTTTGTGCACAAAACCTAAGTTGTTGCTTCTTGATGAACCTTCTTCAGGCTTAAATCCCGAAGAGACTGAAGATCTTGCCTTTTGGATAGAAGATATTAATGAAGAGTTAGGAATCACAACAGTTATGGTGGAACACGACATGAAATTGGTTTCCTCTGTGTCAGATCGTGTGATAGCGATGGCCGATGGGAAAATGCTGCTAATTGGAACTCCGCAAGAGATTCAGGAGGATCCCGAAGTACTGCGTGCATATTTGGGTGATTAGGTATGACCGATTTGCTGCAGTTAAGTAACCTCGAGACCTATTATGGACCGATCATGGCAATTCATGGGGTCAGCTTGTCAGTGGCGGAAGGTAGCATTACCTCGGTTTTAGGGGCCAATGGTGCTGGTAAGACGACGGTGCTCAAGACAATTAGTGGCGCGATGGAGCCCCTTAAAGGTACGGTGGTTTTATCTGGTAATGAAATCCAAGGTGTGGATCCTGACGTAATCGCAAGATTAGGTGTGGCGCATATTCCTGAAGGTCGAGAAGTATTTCCCTTTATGAGTGTGGAAGAAAATTTACTGATGGGAGCATTTTCGAGAACTGATCCCGATATAAAATCAGATGTGGATTTGGTTTTTAGTTACTTCCCTGCGCTTGCCTCTCTCAGGGCTACCCAGGCCGTGAAGTTATCAGGCGGTCAACAACAAATGTTAGCGATTGGTAGAGGACTAATGCTTAGGCCCAAGCTCATGTTGTTAGATGAGCCTTCTCTGGGTCTTTCTCCAAAATTGGTGTCCGAAATTTCGGAAATTATTTTGCGCCTTAACAAGGAACAAGGTGTAACGATTTTACTGGTAGAGCAGAATGCGAAAATGGCACTAGATATTGGCGATTACGGTTTTGTTATGGAGCTGGGTCGAATTGTAATGGAGGACTCCTGCTCTCGGTTGAAAGCATCTACTGACATTCAGGAATTTTATCTAGGCATGAAAGATGAAGGCGTAAGGGGACGCCGACGATGGAAACAGAGAAAAACGTGGCGATAGAGGCAATGACGAACGCACAGCTTATAGATGGTACCGCTACCGTATCAGAATTGTTTCTTAGGAGAGTGCTTGAGCACGGTGACAAGGTTGCTTTACGAGAAAAGGACTTTGGACTGTGGAACGAATATAGCTGGAGTGATTGGGGAGACTTTGCCAAATGGGTGGGTTTAGGCCTGGCGTCTTTGGGTTTTTCTCGAGGAGATGTTTGTTCCATTGCCTCTGAAGTAAATAAAGAGTGGATGTTCGCCGATTTGGGCGTGATTACAATGGGCGGGGTGACCAACGGCGTATACCCCACAGATGCTCCGAACCAGGTTGAGTATCTAATCACTGATAGTGGCACCCGTTTTTATTTTGCCGAGGATGAGGAGCAACTCGATAAAGTGCTCGAGGTGCGAGAACGCACGCCGACCTTAGAGAAAATAATCATTTTTGACATGGAAGGCCTGCGTAATTTTGATGACCCTCAGTGCCTGAGCTTCACAAAATTAATTGAGCTGGGACAACAATACGAGTTGGATCACCCTCGACTATGGTCGGAAGAGGTTGGTAAGGCAGGTCCCGATGACTTGATGATCCTTACGTACACTTCTGGAACAACCGGTCCTCCGAAGGGAGCGATGATTAGTCAACAAAACATGATGTACATGATGAAAAATCTGCAATCTGTCTACGGAATTTATCCGGAGGATGAGCAGCTAGGGTTTTTGCCGTTGGCTCATATTGCTGGGCGTATGTTCTATACTTTTGCTGTAATAGAGGCTTGCTCGACCATTAATCTGATTGAAGAACCAGAAACCGCGGTTAGAGATCAACAAGAAATTGCTCCTACTATTCACTTTGCTGTCCCCAGGGTTTGGGAGAAACAGTACTCGCTAGTGACCATCAAGGTAAAGGAGGCCACGTGGATTGGTCGATGGTCATACGAGTTTGCAATTAACCTTGGCGCTAGAGTAGCTGAACAACGAAAAAAAGGATTGGTCGCAAGATGGTGGTTAAGGGCTATGCACTTTCTAGCGGATTTTTTGGTACTAAAAAATATTCGTATCTTATTGGGTATTGATCGGTGTCGCTGGTTATCTACCGCAGCTGCTCCAATAGCACCCGACCTGATCGACTGGTTCTGGGCTCTGGGTAAACCAATGTACGAAGTGTACGGTCAGACAGAGTGCACTGGTATTGCTACAGCCAATACGTCCAAAGATAACCGCGTGGGATCTGTAGGCAGAGCGACAGACGGGACCGAAGTTGTCTTGTCGGAAGACAGGGAGATTCTGATCAAAGGACCAGGCGTCATCCAGGGATATTGGAATAAACCTGAAAAGACAGCTGAGACCTTTGTTGGCGACTGGTTACACACGGGTGATGTGGGCCGAATTGATGAAGACGGGTACATCTACATTGTAGACAGGATGAAAGACATTATCATAACGGCGGGCGGAAAGAACATTACGCCAAGCGAGATAGAGAACCAGCTTAAATTTTCTCCCTTTGTTTCTGATGCGGTGGTTGTGGGAGATAAGAGGCCCTATTTGACTTGCCTTGTTATGATTGATCAAGAAAACGTAACAAATTATGCTCAAGACAAGAATGTTCCATTCACAAACTATACAAGTTTGTGTCATACCCAAGAAGTTCAGGATCTTATTTGGGAGGAAATAGAGACTGTTAACTCGAAGTTTGCGAGGGTGGAGACTATTAAGAAATTCAGGTTAATCGATCAGCTGCTCGATCCTGAAGATGAAGAGTTGACGCCAACAATGAAGTTGAAACGTAAGGTGGTTAACGAAAAATATCTGAATTTGATAGAGGAAATGTATTAGGGAAGACTCATGGTAAAAATCGCTGCATATCTCAGTGTAATCGCTTTGTTAGTTGGCTGTGGAGGCGACTCAAAACAAGGGTCAGATGTCGAAACTAGTGGCGTCAGTGAATCTGAAATCCGAATAGGTACCCACACGGACTTGTCGGGTCCTGTTGCTATTTGGGGAGTAGGTGTGACAAATGGTGCTCGTTTGCGTTTTTCCGAAATCAATGAAGCAGGCGGTGTGCACGATCGTCAAATACGATTTATTGTAGAGGACACCACCTATGCAGTGCCCAAGGCAATATCTGCCGCAAATAAGCTGATCAACCGTGATGGGATATTTGCAATGTTAATGGGACTAGGAACGCCGGCAAACAATGCGATTATGCCAATTCAATTTGCAGCTAACGTGCCCAACCTCTTTCCGATAAGCGGCGGAAGAAAAATGATCATGCCCTTTCATAAACTGAAATTTACACAGCGCGGGACCTACTATGATGAGATGCGGGCAGCTGTAAAGTACTTTGTCAACGAACGACAGAAGCAGCGAGTTTGTGTGGTTTATCAGGATACAGATTATGGCCAGGAGATACTTGATGGGGTGGAAGATCAGGTGAAGGCTATGGGTCTCAAGGTCGTGGCGTTGTCTTCGCATAAGCCCACTGAAACGGAATTCACTGCTGTGATTTTAAAGCTAAAGAATGCGAACTGTGATGTGGTGATGATGGGGACGATACACACAGATACTATTTTGATCTTGGATGCCGCTAAAAAGATAGGCTGGGCAAATGTTGACTGGGTCGGAAACAATGCGACTTACGCTCAAGTGGTGGCAGAACAAGAAAGTGCGGAGGGCTACTTCTGCTTTACCCACATGGCGAAAATCTATTCAGACGAGGAAGTGAGTCCTGAGCTAAAAGCCTGGTGGGATCGTTATGTCGCCATGTTTGACGAGGAACCTGGAGTTCCTGCTATGGAGGGATATCGGGCCGCAGACCTGGTCTACGAGGCCTTGGATCGAGCCGGGGAAGATTTGACGACCGATGGTTTTATTTCTGCCTTGGAAAGTATCGACGAGTATACGGACTTGTTCGGGTATCGAGTGAGCTTTGGACCAAATAAACACGGCGGGGCGACGGAATCGGTTTTGACGCAGGTAAAGGATGGTCGTTGGGTTGCTTTAGAGCAGGCAGTGTCTTATTAGAGTGATTTAGAGTACCAAACGACTCAAGCGCAAGTTCTCGTAATTGCGGGATTGGTTAAAATCGCCTCTTTGAGGCGGATCTCCTTTGATTGTGACTCGATGCCCTTGCCTCGGTTGGGGCCAATAGTCCCATATCGCAAAGTGTTGTGCTGAGCGATTATCCCAAAGTGCAATGGCGTTGACCGTCCACTGAAATCTTACTTGAAATTCTGGTCGTGATTGGTGAGCAAACAATAGCTCGAGTAGTGTTTGGCCCTCTTTCTTCGAAAGACCTTTAATCCCGGTTGTGAAACTTGGGTTGACATATAAAGAAGGTCTTTTTGATATCGGGTGGGAGGCAACGATTGGATGAATACTGCTAGGGTATTCTGTTTTGTCCTCGACGCCGCGATCCGAATACCTGCCCTGATAAACATGCTCGGATTCGTGGCTTGCATCTAGGTCGGCAAGAAATATTTTCATTTTTGGAGAGAGGGTCTCGTAGGCCGCGTACATACTTGAAAATAAAGTGTCCCCTCCGGTTTCTGGAAGCTGATGGAGTTGTAACATGGTTACGAGCGGCGGCTCGTTGTCACATGATACGTCAGTATGCCAACCGTTTCCGTTAGCGACTTTTGAATTGGCGTCAGTTTTGATGACAAAGATTGCTTTATCATCTTCCAAAACAGGTGCAGCAGGATGCGAATGAAGAGGTCCGAACTGGGTTGCAAAAGCAACTTGCTGCTTTGGGCTGAGTCTGGGTTGATCGCGGAAAAAAAGGACAGAGTATTCCGATAGAGCCTGTTCCAGTTCCTTAAATTCATCGTCGTTTGGCGAGATTAGATTCGCGCCGGAGACTTCGGCTCCAATAACGGGTGAGAGTCGCTTTATTTTTAACATAAGGAAAGTCTAACTGATTGAGCAATTTTATTTACGCCTCTTTTTTCTTACAAAAAATTTGGTTTCACCAGTTCGAAGTACTGCCCAGAGATAATTTCCATCGTATAATACTGGTTTTGAATGAGCTGAGAACAAGATGACGGTATCTCGAGTTGAAAGAGGCGGGCTGAGAATCGCGCAGGAGCTAGACGATCTGGTGAAGAATGCGATCGCGCCGGGTACAGGGATAGATGTTGAGGCATTTTGGTCCGGATTCGAAACGTGCCTTGACGAATTAGGCCCTCTGAACCGTCAGCTATTGTCCGTTCGTGATGAATTTCAGAGACAAATTGATCAATGGCATCTGGACCGTAAAGGTAGTGCTCTCGATGCTCAGGAATATAAAACATTTCTTTCAGACATAGGGTATCTGTTACCAGAACCGGATGATTTTGAAATCTCCACTGCTAATGTGGATGAGGAAATTTCCACTCTCGCCGGCCCTCAACTGGTGGTACCTGTTATGAATGCCAGATATGCATTGAACGCTGCCAACGCGAGATGGGGAAGTCTTTATGATGCCTTTTACGGAACCGACATAATTCCAGAAAGTCCGGGTAGAGAAAAAGGCAACTCCTACAACGCTGCCAGGGGAGAGCTCGTTGTAGAAAAGGTAGCTTCTATCCTTGACGAGGTTTTTCCGCTTGCTGGGGCAAGCCACTCTGACGTGGTTAGTTATGGTATCGGTGAAGGTACTGACGGAAAAAGGGAACTTCGAGCAATCATTAACGATGGCAACAGTACGGGTTTGCAGAAATCTGAACAGTTCGTGGGCTTTCTTGGGGAGCCGGATCCCACCAGTATTCTGCTCAAGCACAATGGGCTGCACTTTGAGGTGCAAATCGATCGCGACCACAATGTCGGTGCCGTACACCCCGCTGGTGTTAAAGACGTGATTGTTGAGTCCGCTGTGACAACGATTCAGGATTGTGAGGATTCGGTAGCTGCCGTTGATGCTGAAGATAAAGTGGCCGTATATAGCAATTGGCTTGGTCTAATGAAAGGTGATTTGCTCGAGGAGCTAGAAAAAGATGGTCGTAAGATTGTTCGAAAGTTGAGTCCAGATAGAGAGTATCTTGATGTGATGGGGAATCCGCTGACTCTTAAAGGCCGTAGTTTGATGCTGGTCAGGAACGTGGGGCATTTGATGACCACGGACGCAGTTGTTGACGAGAATGGATCAGAAGTACCGGAGGGCTTTTTGGATGGGTTTGTGACTTCTTTGGCAGCAATGCATGACTTGCTTAATAAGGAAGGACCCAGAAATTCCGCAAAAGGCAGCGTTTACATAGTAAAACCAAAAATGCATGGTCCCGAAGAAGTAGCATTAACAGTCAGTTTATTTGAAAAGATAGAAAATACCCTGAAGCTGCCTGCGAATACACTAAAGGTTGGCGTGATGGATGAAGAGCGTCGAACTAGCGTTAACCTTAAGGCGTGCATTAAAAACGCGAAGGATCGGATTGTCTTTATCAATACTGGCTTCTTGGATCGAACGGGTGACGAAATTCATACGAGTATGCAAGCTGGTGCAGTTTTACCCAAAGAGGTGATCAAAGCACAAACCTGGATCAAGGCTTATGAAGATTCGAACGTGGATGTGGGTCTTAGTGTTGGTTTTAGAGGCAGAGCTCAGATTGGCAAAGGGATGTGGCCAAAGCCAGATGAAATGGCTGAGATGCTAGATCAAAAAGTTGGTCATCCCAAAGCAGGAGCAAATACAGCATGGGTTCCTTCGCCTACCGCCGCGAGTCTGCACGCGCTTCATTATCATCAAGTGAGTGTTGCATCGATCCAAGGCGAAATGGAAAAACGAACGCCAGCGAGCGTAGACGATATTCTCAAGATTCCTCTGCTAGCAGGGGAAAATCTGTCTTCCGAAGAAGTGCAAAAAGAGCTCGATAACAATGCGCAGGGTATTTTGGGTTACGTTGTGCGTTGGATCGATCAGGGAGTGGGTTGCTCCAAAGTTCCTGACATAAATGATGTCGGACTGATGGAGGATAGAGCCACTCTCCGCATTTCCAGCCAGCACATCGCAAATTGGTTGCACCAGGGAATTTGTTCAGAGGATCAGGTTATAGAAACTATGCAGCGAATGGCTGCGATTGTTGATGAACAAAATGCCGAGGATACGCTCTATCGAAATATGGCGCCAAATTTTGGCGACAGTGTCGCTTTTCAGGCTGCTCTTGATCTCGTCCTTAAAGGATTGGATCAGCCGAACGGGTATACAGAACCAATTCTGCATGCGCGCAGGAGAGAGGCAAAAGCTCGATTTGGAGAATAGTTCTAACCAGGTTCTCCCAGCTGACGGGTAGTCTAGTCGGCCCCAATTAGGGCACCCTGAGGTCGTTGATTACATCTCTGACTTCTTCTGGAATATCTTCCGTAAGTCTCGAGATTGAGTAAGCCGTAACTAAATTGAGGATAGCGCCTATCATTCCAATGCCTTGAGGAGAAATGCCAAACCACCAGTGGCTTGAGTTGTTATGTTCTGGGGCGACGAACACGAAGTACACAATGTAGGCCAGGGTAAAAGCCAAGCCGACCAGCATTCCAGCAATAGCTCCTTCGCGATTCGTTCGTTGATCAAAGATGCCCAGAAGAATAGCAGGAAATAGTGATGCTGCCGCAAGGCCAAAAGCTAGCGCTACGACTTGAGCGACGAAAGCGAAGTTGTTGATCCCAAAATAGCCGGCAATCAATATGGCGACGGTTGCGCTTATACGGGCGAGGAGTAATTCTGACTTATCAGATACCGGTCTGCCCTTGTTGAAGGTTTTTGCATAAAGGTCATGTGAGACTGAAGTTGAGATTACCAACAAGAGTCCAGCTGCGGTTGATAGGGCCGCCGCTAAACCCCCGGCTGCAACAAGGGCTATAACCCAGGCTGGCAACGCTGCGATCTCTGGATTTGCCAGCACCATAATATCCCGGTCAACATAGACCTCGTTATCGTTGTCAGTGAGCATGTTTTCGATTGCTCGAGAGCCATCTTCGTTTCTCTCATTCGAAAAGGAAGGTTTTCCGGCAAAAGGCGCGCCAGGATGATATTGAATTTTCCCGTCTTGATTTTTGTCAGCCCAACCAATTAAACCGATGTCCTCCCAGCTTTTGAACCAACCATCTACCTCTTTGTATTGAGTATTATGTACGGTTTCTACGAAGTTCAGTCTGGCGAACGCTCCGACCGCAGGTGCCGTGGTATATAAAATCGCTATAAACAAAAGGGCATATCCTGCTGATTTTCGCGCATCGGCAACACTGGGAACGGTAAAGAATCTTACGATGACATGCGGAAGTCCGGCAGTCCCAATCATCAGCGCCATAGTAATTGCAAATACGTCAATTGTGCTTTTAGAGCCATCGGTGTAGGGCGTGAACCCTAATTCGACTATGGTTTGGTCTAGCTTTTCCAAAACTGATAGACCGCCTCCGCCTATTACTTCAGCTCCTAAACCGATTTGAGGTATGGGGACGCCAGTAATTAACATGGATATAAAGAAGGCCGGTACTAAATAGGCAAAAATCAACACGCAATATTGGGCGACCTGGGTGTAGGTGATGCCCTTCATACCGCCAAGCACTGCGTACATGAATACGATAGCCATACCGACCACGACCCCCCAGGTTATTGGGATGTTCAGAAACTGGGAAAATACAATACCGACGCCCCTCATTTGTCCTGCTATGTAGGTGAAGGAGATGATGATTAGGCAGACGACGGCGACTACTCGTGCTGTTGTCGAATAGTAACGAGTCCCAATAAAATCTGGCACCGTAAATTCCCCGAATTTTCTTAGGTAAGGGGCTAACAACAGTGCCAGGATTACATAACCGCCAGTCCATCCCATTAGGTAGACAGTTCCGTCGTAGCCCATGAACGCTATGATTCCAGCCATAGAGATGAAAGATGCAGCACTCATCCAATCGGCAGCCGTCGCCATTCCATTAGCGATTGGATGTACTCCTCCTCCTGCGACATAGAATTCACCTGTTGAAGAGGCTTTGGACCAAATCGCTATTCCGATATAAAGAGAAAACGACAGGAAAACAAAAAGATACGTTAAAGTTTGAGCGTCCATTATTCGTCTTCCAGGTCAGAGGTTTCGTATTTCTTGTCTATTCGTTTCATCATGGCGCTATAAACGAATATGAGTATCACAAAGACGTAGATTGATCCCTGCTGCGCCCACCAGAACCCGAATTTGAAACCAAAAAACTGAATAGTATTAAGCTCGTCGACTAACAAGATACCGAATCCGAAGGAAACCAAAAACCAAACACTTAGTAGTATGAGCATTAATTTAATATTTGCTCTCCAGTAGGCATTTCTTTTCGGATCTTCCATAATTACTCTCTTAATCAATGGTCACTGTGAATGCAAGACTTTTAACAGTTTTGTTAAGTGGGTACGAGCTAGCTAGAAACATAGCGATTCAAATCAAGCATGTCCAATCAAATCCAAGTTGAAGACCCGCGCAAACTGTGGCTATAAGTGACCTGCTAATAGGGCGCGTTTTCAGACCATGGTTGGTCTAATTTTTGTGTTTGGAGGAAGTTGAAATTATGTCTAACCCGGTGCAGCCGATAAGGCCCGCCGCGACGGTGATCATTGCTCGAGAGGCAAAAATTGAGTTCGAGATATTCATGCTCAAACGGACCAGTTCGGCAAGTTTTGCATCGGGTATGTTTGTGTTTCCCGGGGGAAGGGTAGATCACGATGATCATCTGCATAAATATGACGAACATAGGATAGGTCCTTCGGATGCTCAGCAGTACCAGATTCACTCAGTGGGTTACGAGTGGAGAGGGTTTTGGATTGCGGCTATTCGGGAGACTTTCGAGGAATCCGGTTTACTGCTCGCATATGATCAACACGGTGGGATTATTTCTTTCAAGGAGGCTGAGTCTGAAAGACGATTTTCATCCTACAGGCAGCCCTTACATGACGGACAGATTAGCTTGCTTAATATATGTGAAACCGAGGGGATTAAATTAGCTGTAGACCAGATCCATTTTTACAATCGGTTCGTCACGCCGGTTGGTAGACCTCGCCGCTTCGATACTAGGTTCTTTATTGCGTCGGCTCCTGAGGCTCAACGTGGTATTCATGACGAGCAAGAGACCGTAGATAGCATATGGATAAGTCCGAGCGAGGCATTGAAACGTAATGACGAAAAAGAGTTTGACCTAATGAGAGTGACTCGTATGCAATTGGAATGGCTGACTAAGTATGCTGACAAAGGTCAGCTGTTAGAGAGAGCGAGTAAGCAGAAGGAGTTTCTAATTAGGCGTCCGGGCCCGGTCGCCCAGGATGTATGACGGCTAAAAATAAGAAGTGTTCGACATGAAGTACTATTGTTTATAGAGTTTGAGTCTCAAAGAGTTACCCATCAGTTCCAATGGATGCACCCGACTTAAAACTCCAACAAGTCTCTGTTACTCGTAAGATGGCAGCTTCCTTGCCACGCCTTAGAGAGATAGCTCAAGGGAAAGGACTGAAGATGCATCATCTCGGCGCTGGGTATCCCCATCCTGAGGTGACGGATCCCAGGAAATTTCTTGAACATCAGTCTCGCTACTTTGAGTTTATTGAAAAAAAGGAAGGCATTAATGAAGCGCAAAACCTTCCGGAGTATCTGAGAGAATCCTACTCCTACACCGATACGCTTGGACCAAGATCTACAAGAGACTGTTTTGCGAGGGTCTATGGAAGAGACTGGGGCATAGACATCGATCCTGATTTGTTGATTCCAACCGTCGGCGCGTCGGGGGGGATTAATTTGATTTGCTCGCTATTCGAGCGACCAGGGAAAATGGTCGCCTACATAACTGATGCTCCGACGTATCCTGGATTTACTGCGCGGGCAGGGCTCTGTCAGCATGCCACGATTTTTAGTGTCGAAATGGATGAAGAGGGCGCGAAGCCAGACGAATTCGAACGGCAGATTAAAAAGGCGAGGGAGCTTGGCCATTACGTCCCTTTCTATTACACCGTGCCCGACGGGCATAACCCCGCTGGATTTTCGTTTTCTCAAAGTAGAAGACAACAATTGCTTGACATTGCACGTGAGCAAGACTTACTTATCGTTGAAGATGCTCCCTACGTGTACATAAATTTTGCCGAATCGGCTGATCGACCCGATCCCTTTTTTGTAATGGATCCAAAACAGACTGTTCATCTATTTACTGGGTCAAAGATTGGCTTTCCAGGTCCTCGTGTGGGGTTCTTTTATTCGGAAGCCAATCTTAAGATCAGTGATGAGCAAGAGGTACCGCTGGCTGACCTGGCGTTGACTGAATCGAGTTCTGACATTTTGTTTCAAAATCCGGCCTCTCTTCGCGGTTTTGAGTCGATGCTGCATGATGAGAATTTTAACGAACTGCATAGTATGTGGCCGCTGGCGGAAGTGAAGTTGTCAGTTTATAGGGAAAACCGTTCAATCATGCTTGAGGTTTTGGAGAGAGAGCTTGGTGCTTATCCGAATCAATTTAAATGGACCAAGCCCGAAGCCGGTTTTTTCTCTGTGTTCACTATAAACGTGCCTGGAGTTAAGACAGACGATGAGTTCGTCGAGAAGCTTGTTGCCGATTATGGCGTTGTAGTCATTCCCATGTACGACTTCTATCCAGAAGATGCCAAAAAAAGAGACCCTTTAGTTGGATTTGATCAGTTGAGATTAAGCTTTTGCTTTAGCGAGAGTCTGGGTGATCAGCGTCGCCAGGATCTTCGAGAAGCGGTAGCAGCTTTTTGTCATGCAATGAGGCAATTGATCTCCTAGTCCCGAGAGTCAATTCGATTAATTTCTGATAGTAGTATGAATATCTTTTTGATGGTGATGGTGATGGTGTGTTTATTTCCAACTAATTGTAGTTATCATTGCATCAGAAATGTGAGTCTAATTAGAACTTATTCCACTGGATAGTAGTTATGAGCAATTCGATTAAGTACCTGGTAGCAGGGGTGTTGCTTGTGTTGGCGTTTGTCGCTTATCAGTACTTCGGGACCGCCAGTTTGTCCGTTACAAGTATACCGAGCGAGGCAAAGGTCTACGTTGATGGACAGTTGAAAGGCTTAACCCCTATAGACGGTATTGAAGTGAGCAGTGGTCGTCATCTCTTAGAAGTGAAGCACTCTTATTTTGCTCCTGTAAAGCAGGACATCAGATTGAGTCGAGGTGACCATCTGAATAGAGGGTACGAGTTGAAAACGGGGAAAGGCACCTACGAGTTTATGTCGAATCCACGGGGAGCTTGGGTGGAAGTTGATGGCAAGCGAATAGCGGGTAAAACGCCCTTTAAATATGAATCTGAATCGGGCCCACATGAAATTGTAATGGGAGATGCTGAAAGAAGAACGGCAAAGGAAGTGGTCGTTTTAAATCACTCTGAGCTTAAAGAGGTCAATTTTAACCTAAATATAGATCCGCATGGCTCGGTGACTTTCAGTTTGAGTCCGAGAAACGCGAACGTTGAGTTTGTCGGGACGGACATCATCTATAAACCAAAGATGCGCATCCCTATAGGCGAGTATCCCGTCAGGATCAGCAGGCCAGGTTACGTTGCACAAGAATTCAGATACAAAGTGCGGTATGGAAACAACCTCAAGAGTGTTTCTTTGAAGCGTGAATATGCGGATATTAGAGTTAGAGCCACACCCTCCAATGCTCAGATATCGGTGAGCTATAACTCAGGAGGCTCCAGAACGACAAAAAATTACAGTGGGGTTTTGAGAGTACCGACTGGACAAGTCCAAGTAAGAGCAAGGTCCATGGGACATCGGACGCGCGTCAAAAATATCAGGGTAGGGTCAAAAGGCGCGACTGTTAATTTCAACTTGAAACCGATGACAATAAAGGCGGGAGAAGTTTTTTCTGACTCAATTAATTCTAGATTGAAAGGTCCTGAGATGATTGTGGTGCCTGCTGGGCAGTTCCGAATGGGTAATGAGAATGGGCCGATTTCTGAAAATCCAGTCAGAACGGTCTATCTAACCCAACCCTTCGCTGTGTCTCGGTATGAAATTACGATAGGCGACTTTTTGGATTACGCGAACTCATCAGGCTTTGTGATGCCACGACAGGTAGATGTGAAAAATGTGTCTTACCCGATGACTAATATCTCTCATCGGGATGCGGTGGCTTATACGGATTGGTTGTCTGGTGAAACCGGTTTCCCATATCGGTTGTTGTCCGAGGCGGAGTGGGAGTACGTTGCGAGATCTGGCACTCAGGATAAGTTTTTCTTTGGAAACGATGACGTTGATTTGTGTCGTTATGCTAACGTGGCGGACAAGACTATGAAAACGAAATTCCGCGATTGGTCGGTGTTGGACTGTGACGATGGATATGTGAGAACTTCACCGGTTGGTAGATACGCAACCAATCCATTTGGGTTATTTGATATCTACGGAAATGTAGCCGAATGGGTCCTTGATTGTGGCCTACCTTCCTACGGTAGGGCTCCGACGGACGGAAGTGCCGTGGTTGAGGGGGTTAGTTGTCAAAACCACTCATATCGAGGAGGTTCTTGGGATTCAAGTCCGATCGAGTCCAGCTCAGCCTACCGAAATGCCTCGAGTAGTAGAAATAATGATCGAGGTATGAGAGTCATGAAGGAGCTTTAACGTCTTCAGGTTTGCGCTGCCTTTAATTCATTTTCTCTTATCTCTGCTTGGATCTCGGCTAATCGCTTCTCGGTTAGGGAGTAGTTCCATAGCAGCGGCATGGCCACGAACTTAAACAATGCTGGAATAATGGAATACAAACAGGCCAACCAAAGCAACGATTCCGCACTATTTGTGGTACTGAACGGATCAGCCAACGAGTTGAAACCGACAATCACTGCCGCGCTTGTTCCTACAAATAGACCGACTGCATAGGCCAGCTTTCTGGTCATGCCCCATATGGAAAAGTAAGCGCCACCTTGCTTTTTTCCAGTGCGAGCAGAATCCAAGTCGATCACATCTGCCGCCATGGCTAAAGGTAAGGCAGACAGAGCTCCAATAGCGGAGCCTTTAAGACACATAATCGCAATAAAGAAAATGAATTTGCCCGTTGGGATTCCTTCAAAATAAGTCAGTGCGGCTTGGTAAGTGTCGGCAGGCAGAAAGGCGAGTAAATTCCCGACCTGGAACAAGTCAAAGTAAGATTGATCCATAATAGCGATGACCGGAATAAAACACGACCAGAGCGCATACCAGCCGATTGCGACCATGGTTGCTCTGTGTTTTCCAATTTTCCGAGACAAGGAGAACCATAACGGGATCGCAATAATTTGAGAAATAAAATAGGGGGCTAGATAGAACCCGTATAGGTCCCCGGCCAAAAGGATGTGTTTGACGAAGAAAAAACTCAACGTGTTAGTCATTGCTGCTCCTATTGTGGAAAACAGGAAAATAATGACTAATTTTCTGTAGGGCTCGTTATCCCAAACGTATTGCAATCCCTCGAGGATGGGCAGTTTCTCCTTTCGAGTTTCCTTAACAGGGTATTCCGGAACTGACCATAAGTTATTGATGATAAAGATTGGACTGACGATCACGATGTAGATTGATAGGAAATAAACTGCATCCGTGGGTTTGGTATAGCCAAAGAAAACGATAATTGCGGGCGTAAGCGCGCCAATAAGTGAACCGGCAACTGAAAAGCCCTCGCGCCAGCTCATGATCAAGGTTCGTTCGTTATATTTAGTAGATAGCTCCGCTCCCCACGCGCTATAAGGCACATCTTTAATGGTGGAACCCGCGTAAAATAGGATTAGTGCGAATAGTAACCAGGGATAGCCATTGTTGAATTCGTAGCCTAGGAAAGTTACGTCGGTGAACTCGATCGGCGGAACCCAGAGAAACCAAACCCCAAGAACCCAAATAGGCAGGCCTATGACGATGAAGGGCTTTCTCCGGCCCCAGCGCGTCGTGATCCTGTCTGACCAATAACCGACTATCGGGTCAGTTACCCCGTCGAAGATACGTGACAGCATGACGATGAAGCCCATGGCGCCAAGAGCAAGGCCAAAGCCTTCAGCATCTGCATAAACTGCTGGAAGGTAGGTTGCGAGGATCAATCCATTCATTGCTAGTGGCATTGCGGGCGCCCCATAAGATGCCAACTGCCATTTTGAGAGCCTAGATTCTTCCACGTTGTCCTCCTCTTTGTTCAAACATACTACTTTTCCGAGTCCTAAGTAACACTTTGAGTTGGAAATTCGTGTATGGTTACGCAGTCGTAAGTCAGGGTTTTGGTATGAGTAGTTTGGAAGATTTTCGCTCTGAGGTCAGAGTTTGGCTGGAAGAGAATTGTCCGCAGAGTATGCGGACACCGATGGCAGAAGAGGAAATGCCAGGCGGCGGCTTAAGAGCAATTTATAAGAATCCGGATACAAAATTGTGGATGGATAGATGCGCTGAAAAAGGTTACACCGCGCCGACATGGCCGAAAGAATACGGTGGTGCCGGCTTGGACAAGGAGCAGGCTAGAGTGTTTCAAGAAGAGATGAGACACATAAACGCGAGAACGCCTTTGGTAGGCATGGGTCTGAGTATGATTGGTCCAGCTTTGTTGGAGTTTGGTAGTGATAAACAAAAAGCAGAACACTTACCAAAGATAGTGAGCGGTGAGATTTGGTGGTGCCAGGGGTATAGCGAGCCGGGTTCAGGTTCAGACTTAGCAAGTCTTAGGACAAGTGCTGAAGAAGACGGGGACGACTACTTAATAAACGGTCAGAAAGTATGGACCTCGGGCGCAGATAAAGCCGATTGGATGTTTTGTCTTGTTCGAACGGACCCTGATGCATCCAAACACGATGGAATCAGTTTTATTTTGTTCAATATGCGTACGGAAGGCGTCACGGTTAAACCGATATTGTTGATTAGCGGTAAGTCACCTTTTTGTGAAACATTCCTCGATAATGTGCGTGTGCCTAAAGAAAATCTGGTTCATGAACGTGGAAAAGGTTGGACTGTCGGTAAACGGCTTCTTCAATATGAGCGTTCCTCGATCGGCGGGATTGGTGGCGGTCAGCGAACCAAGACCATTGAAGACTATGCCCTGGACTACGTTGGCAAAGATTCGCTAGGGCGTATTGACGATGCGATGTTGCGCTCCTCCGTGCTGGATCATCGGATGAACGACGCTGCGTTTGGTTTGACTAGTCGACGAGCGATGGAAGAATCTGCGACTGGTCTGGCTCCGGGCGCATTGTCTTCCATGTTTAAGTACTACGGTACGGAGCAAAATAAAGGTAAGTTTGAACTATTACTCTCCATTCTCGGTGTTCAATCGCTCGGTTGGGAAGGTGAGTCTTTTGATGCGGATGAGATTAATACCACGCGTTCTTGGTTGCGGTCCAAGGCGAACTCTATTGAAGGAGGGACCTCTGAGGTTCAGCTCAATATTATAGCTAAGAGAATATTGGGATTACCTGATTAATGACGGAATCTGTGTCATTGAAGACCAGTGATCAATGGCTGGTCGTTCTCTATAGTTTTTTGATTCAGGCCGTAGGTATAGGAATAGCGATATACTGTTTTGCTACCTTCTCACTGCCGTGGCTGGATGAGTTTGGCGCTTCTAGAAGGGACATAATGCTTACGACCTTCTGGCTTCAGCTGGCTACCGGCGCGGTCAGCCCATTCATCGGTTACGCTATCGACAAGTACCCCATCCGACGAATTGTTCTCATCGGGTTGGTCTTTCTTTTGCTGTCTGTGTGGCTAGCAAGTCTGGCCAGTGAGCTTTGGCAGATCTGGTTGGTCTATGCGTCAGTTCTACCTTTAGCATCGACCCTGCTTGGTAGTTTGGCCGGTCAAACGGTTATCGTTCGAGCGTTTGCGGAAAAACGAGGAGTTGCTTTCGGGATATCGGCTTTGGGAACGAATTTTGGTGGATTGGTTTTTCCATTACTTGCAGCAATGTGGATTCAGGATTTTGGTTGGCGGGAAGCTCTGTTGTATCTAGGTCTTTTTGCAGCACTCACTATCTTGCCGTTGACTGTCTTGGTGTTTAAGAGAAAAGAGATCGCCGATACGATCAATATTGCTTCAACGAGCTCAGTAGTCGAAGACGACTTAACCACTGGAGAAATTGTTCGTACATTACGGTTCTGGATACCCGTGGTTGGCGTCGTTCCCTTAAGTATGTCTTTCAGCGGAATTCAGTTTAATTTGGGTGGCCTTATAAGGGATCTTGGAGTAGCTAATGACATAGATTTGACCTCGCAGTTAACGGGTGTGATGGTTATTTGCATGATGCTGGGCAAATTGTTTTATGGTGGTATGGGTGACCGTTTGAACCATCGCATTTTGTTCTGGGTTGCTAATGGCTTAACAGCGATAGCCCTGTGCCTCGTAATGACATCTAGTTCTGCAAGCTCGCTTACGATTGGTATCGTCTTTTTGGGATTGGGCACCGGAGGTATATTGCCGCTGCTAGCTTTGACTATCAGCAGTCGCTTTCCAGTGGCTTCATTTGCCAGAGTAATGGGCTTGTCAGCGATTACTATTCCTCTTGGCGCGATGAGCCCGGTATTAGCTGGTTGGAGTTACGACTCTTTCGGCACATATAACTATTTGTTCATGTCTTTATTGCTCGTGATCATGGTCATTAGTGTTGTGGTCTCCTTTTTACCCCAACCGACTGGTTCTTCCTAGATGCGCCCGCAGTTCGAAATAGAGCTTTTAAATGAGTCTTCAAGTACACCCTAATGTGAACCGAGTATTTAACCTTGATCGAGGAGTCGCGAAACTTTTTGGTTATGAGGTAATCGAAGCAACAGATGGGCAGTGTTGCATCAAAGCGAGAGTGAGCGAGCAGTTTGTAAATGCCGCGGGTTTTGGGCATGGAAGCTTCGCTTTTACGCTAATGGATACGGCAAGCGCCTATGCTTTGGCTTCGAATGAGACGATGGGTGTGACGGTCAATGCGAACGTGACCTACGTGAAGGGCGTCTCTGCGGGCGATGAGATAACGGCTTGTTCGTCAATTTTTCAGGGATCGAAACGCATGGTGAGTTTACGATCAGAAGCTCGAGTGAACGAGGTCGTTGTTGCTCACGGTGTTTTTTTATTCCAGCTGTTAGAGGCTAGAAGCTAATCACCCAGGCTACCAGTAATGGTAAGCTCAACGCACTGATTAACGTGCTCTGTAAGATAACCGCTGCGACTTTGTCTGAATCTCTGTTAAAGCGGTCGGCAAAAATATAGTTAAAAACTGCGGACGGCATGGCCGACTGTAACAAGACAATCCCTGCCATAATCCCTGAAAGGCTCAACATTTCTATAACCAGCAGTCCTAGCCCCAACCCTAGCAAAATTCGTAAAAATGAAATCGTGAGTGTTTCCTTTAAAGAAGCAATATTCAGGTTCGCGAGTGAGGTGCCGAGCATAATGAGCATCGCGGGTATTGTTAGTCCGGCTAGAATGGAGGTGGTTGAGTTAAACCACTTTGGCATTTGAAATTCGCCAAGAATGACAGTTAGAACAAATATCACCGCCCAGATTATGGGCTGCTTCATGAGTTGGCGAATATCGAACTGTCCAGACGAAATAGCCATGCCCAGGGTGTATTGTGAAATCGAGTTGACGAAAAAATAGGCCATGCCTAGAGCCAGACCTTCCTGTCCAAAAGCCAACAGCACCAGTGGCAGTCCCATGTTCCCGCAATTAGGATGAATCAAAGCGGGTAAGTAGGTGGTTAATTTCCACCCGACGATTTTCAGAAAGACCCAGCTAAATATCAGACTCATGAGTATGACGATGAATGCTGATATGCCCATTATTCCCAGCGCAGCAGTTTCAGCAGCGTTGCTCGTCAAGGCGCTGTAAATCAGGCAAGGACTTCCAACATACATAACGAGTGAGCTGATTGTTGCATTATCAAAGGGTAGTTCGCGTTTAACCCAAAAGTAACCGAGGCCCGCAATAATGAATACAGGAGCTATTACAGTTAAAACTTCAGAAATCATGTGATTTGTATTACTCAGCTGACTTTTCGGTGCCTGCTATTTTATAATCAAATAAAGTGGAAAAGGTGTTCAAGTTTTGGAGAGAATACAGCGGCCCTTAGTGCTACTCATATTGATGTCGGTCGCCATGCCGCTGGCGTTTAACGTATGGAACGCAATGCTCAACAATTTTGTTGTTGAGCGCGCGAATTTCGGCGGCATAGAGATAGGGATTTTACAGAGTTTAAGAGAAGTCCCCGGATTTCTAGCATTTACGACGGTTTTTGTGCTTTTGATTTTAAAAGAACAAAGTTTCGCTGTGTTGTCGCTGGCGCTACTTGGTTTAGGCGTCGCGCTAACCGGATTTTTCCCGACAGAGTACGGGCTTTATTTTACTACTGTACTGATGTCGATCGGATTTCATTATTTTGAAGCGGTCAAGCAGTCTTTGAGTTTGCAATGGTTTTCGATAGAAGAAGCGCCTCAAATGTTAGGGCGTTTATTAGCCGTCGGTTCAATTACGTCTCTAACGGTTTACGGATTGCTTTGGTGTTCAGTTAATCTGTTTGAAGTGGACTATCTTTGGAACTTCCTTACCGCGGGGGTCCTGTGTTGTTGCCTGGCGGCATTTATGTGGCTTGCATTTCCGATATTTAGCGAGACGGTGCCCCAGAACAAAGGCCTGATCTTGCGTCGAAGGTACTGGCTTTACTACGCGTTAACGTTTTTCTCTGGCGCCCGAAGGCAAATATTTGTGGTGTTCGCTGCGTTCATGATGGTTGAAAAGTTTGGGTATAGCGTTGCAGAAGTGACCCTATTGTTCGGGGTGAATTATGCGTTTAATTTTCTGTTTGCAGAACGGATAGGTAAGTGGATTGGGAGAATTGGGGAGAGAAAGGCTCTGACCCTAGAGTACGTAGGATTGATTGGTGTTTTTGTCTCCTACGGGTTGGTAGAGGATTCGAGAGTAGCTGCCGCTCTATATATTATTGACCATATGTTCTTCGCGATGGCTATCGCGATGAAAACTTATTTTCAAAAGATTGCTGATCCAAAAGATATGGCAGCGAGTGCCGGTGTCTCTTTTACGATCAATCATATCGCCGCTGTTATCATTCCTGCGCTTCTTGGTATCGTTTGGGTGTGGTCTAGCACTTTGGTTTTCTTTATTGGAGCAGGGTTTGCCCTGTGCTCACTAGTGCTGTCTCAGAATATTCCATTGAGACCAGCTCCCGGTAACGAAGTTTTATACCTATCTAAACTGAGATTGAACCCAAGCGCTAAAGTTTAGTTACATTTGGTTGGGACCAGGTTTTCGTATTCCGTCTGTATAAAGTGCTTACCACGAAAGGTGGCTTTGTAAAGTTCACACTTATGTCCTTCGTCCGTAAACTCTTCGTTTAAAAAATCAGCTCTGACAGAGTCCATCGTATACTCGTCAGCAATCATCCGGATACCCGCATCGTTTGCAGTATCTAGCACTAAGGAGGTGAGGCCATCCTCCTTCCAATGAGCCCAGTGTGGGTTTTGGCCATTTCTTCCTTTCCCTGGGTCTCCCGAGTAGGCAAATTCAGTCCAATAGGAGGTCATGGATTGCGAAAGCGCTTTCTGGGCATCGTCGTTTGGATAAAGAGAAGAGAACAAACGGTTTTCGAAGTCGCCAAAAACAAAGGGGATTTCAAGAGCGTGAGCTGCACCGAGTGCCAGACTTAGATCAAATCCATATTGAGAGGGCTCTTCGTCCCAATCAAAACGATAAGCATAAACGTTCGAATTACCGGCGAGTGACATGGCATTGGCGATGCTGTCGACGCCGCGTACCTTCCAGGCAAGAGCACCATATTTGACGGTTTGTTTATAGAAATTTTTGTCTTTTATCCGGGGAAAGACGCCGAAATAGGTGTCCACGTACCTGGGGTTTCTGATCATAAATAAGCTGGGTTCGTCCCGATTGGTGCCTAGAATGGTAGGCACAACATTGTGGAGGTCAGCAGAGCTAAATAGCTCGATCGATTCATAGTCTGGAATGACGTGGCCGTCACGAAAAATATCAGGGAGAGTGAGCATTCCGAAACCGCCGCTTTTTAGAACTCTAAAGATCTCAGATGGAGATTTACTATATAAATATTCTGAGACGTCGGACGCGGTCATAGATTCGATATGCTTTTTAGCTAACTCTGCGCTATCGACTATTCCGTCTTCTATTAAGAGTTTGGACAAGATTTCGCTACTGCTGTTGCTATGTCCTCCTTCTTCGAAGAAGTCTTCTGCACGTTTTTTTGTGGTCAGGCTGAGCCCACCGCTTTGCACAATTGCCTTATGGAAAAGACCAGACGCGAGAGGAGAGGCAACCATAGATAATACGTTGAATCCCCCTGCCGATTCTCCAAAGATGGTTACGTTGTCTGGGTTTCCGCCAAATTCTGTGATGTTTTCGTTAACCCATTCTAGTGAGCGAATGATGTCTAAAGTGCCAAAATTACCCGATGAGTCTTTTTCATTGCCTTGATCTAGTTTTGGATGGCTAAACCATCCGAATACACCTAGTCGATAATTAATTGTAACCACAACAACTTCGCGATTAGCGGCTAACCAGGCACCGCTGTAGGTACCGCCGTCTCCAATTGTGTTACCTCCCCCATGTATCCAAACCATCACGGGTAAATCTACGGCGTTCGGGGGTGCCCAAACATTGAGAAATAAACAGTCTTCGTTGCCGATCAATCCTTGTGACGTGGCATTTTCCGTCTCGACACTAGAACCAGAGAATTGTGGACATGGTGAGCCAGGAACAAGAGTTTCTAACAAGTCATACGATTGATCGGCCGGCTCTGGGCTTCTCCATCGTAGATCATCAACCGGCGGTTTTGCATAGGGTATGCCTTGCCAAGATCTAGCACCATATCGATCTATGAAGCCAACCACGTCGCCATGACGGGTATAACGATACGTGGTTTCATCTCTAAGTTGTTCTACGGATTTTTGCTCGTCCCCACTGATATGTGAGACATAAAGATTAGCGGAGAGCAACACAGCAAATGCAACACCGATTAAAATGAAACTCGCTCTTTTCAACATACCTTCTTAGATAATTAACTCTAGGATGGCTCAATAATACACGAGTAATCTGTTGACAAATCAGCATTATGTTTTTGCATTAAACGTATCATCAGTGTTAGAAATAGAGGTAAGGGTTCGCGAAGGGTGGAGATAAGATGAGTCAGTTTGATTTAGTGGTTCGTGCGGGAAGTGTCTTGGATGGCACCGGATCAGAGCCGTACACGGCAGATATAGGCGTAAAAGATGGAGTCATTCAAGAGATAGGGCGTATCAGCTCTAAAACCTATCAGGAAGTTGATGCTGATGGAGCGATCGTGACGCCAGGGTTTGTAGATATTCACACTCATTATGACGGTCAGGCGACCTGGTCTAACCGAATGTCGCCATCCAGTCACCACGGGGTAACTACTGCTGTCATGGGTAACTGCGGGGTCGGTTTCGCGCCAGTTCGTGCAGAGGATCACGATTTGCTGATCGAGTTAATGGAAGGAGTTGAGGATATCCCTGGAGTTGCTTTGCATGAAGGACTTTCCTGGGACTGGGAGAGCTTTGAAGATTACATGGATCATTTATCCGCTCGCCAATTTGATATGGATATTGGCGCGCAGCTCCCGCATGCCGCAATGAGAGTTTATGTGATGGGTCAACGCGGTGCAGATCGTGAACCCGCCACTCCCAGCGATGTTGCTCAGATGAAAGCAATTACCAGTCGTGCGATCCAAGCAGGTGCTTTAGGTTTTACCACTTCTAGAACTCTGAATCACAGAAGCGCGAAGGGCGAACCAACTCCAACGTTGACAGCTGAAGCCGAAGAGCTGCTGGGTATATCTGAGGGAATCAGGGATGTCGGCACCGGTGTTATAGAGATGATTTCAGATTTTGATGAACTTGATCTTGAGTTTGATTTGCTTAAATCGATGGTCAAGAAATCAGGCAGGCCGATGTCGATATCACTTGCCCAGGGTATAAGCCCTCACGGCTGGAGGACAATGCTGGACAGGATCGAAAACGCTAACCGCGATGGTTTAGTGATGCGAGGCCAAGTGGCGCCCAGAGCAATCGGAGTATTGTTGGGTTTAACGACGACCTTGTCTCCTTTTTCTGCAAGGCCATCATTTAGTGAGCTGGGCAAGATGTCGGTTGAAGAAAAACTAGAGGCTCTCAAAGATCCCGAGAGGAAAAAACGAATTTTACAGGAAGCCCCGGGACGAGGTTTTGAAAGATTATTTAAAATGATGGGAGAAGGCCGAAATTTGTGGTTAATGAGCGACCCACCTGATTACGAACCTTCTCCTGAAGCGAGTCTCCACGCTGTCGCAACGAGAGAAGGCAAAGAAGTTTGGTCGTACATCTATGACTGTATGTTGGGCAATGATGGAAAGAATATTTTGTATACGCCCTTTGCAAACTACGCTGAGCAAAATTTAGATTGCTGTCGCGACATGATACTGCATGAAAATACTGTGATGGGTCTCGGGGATGGTGGGGCTCATGTAGGAACTATTTGTGATGCGAGTTTTATTACTAGCCTTCTTACTCATTGGGGTCGAGATCGAGTCAGAGGTGAGCAGATCGATTTGCCTACGTTGGTAAAAAGTCAAACTCGGGACACTGCCCTTGCTGTGGATTTGTCGGATAGGGGAACTATTCAGTTGGGGAAACGTGCCGACCTCAATGTGATTGATTTCGACAATCTAAATGTCTCAATTCCAGAGATTGTTCATGATTTGCCTGCAGGTGGAGCAAGGCTACAGCAAAAGTCAGAGGGGTATCTGGCTACAATATGTCATGGAAGGATCACCTATCGTTTTGGAAGTGAGACTGAGCATCTCCCTGGTCGCTTAATAAGAAAAGCTAGCTCCGCTCAATGAACGGTCCTCTGCAGCATTTAAGGGTACTCGATCTGACCATTGCTAGAGCGGGGCCGACAGCAGTACGTTTGCTTGCAGATTGGGGCGCCGAGGTTATAAAGATTGAGCCCCCACCTAGAAAGGATGGTAAGGGTAACTCCGTTACTGGGGGAAGAAGGGGTCCTGATGAGCAGAATCTCCATCGAAATAAAAGATCGCTGGCAATCAATTTAAAGAAACCAGATGGGCAAGAGCTTTTTCATGACTTAGTAAAGCAGGCGGACGTTATAGTTGAGAATTTTCGTAGTGACGTTAAATATCGACTTAGTGTGGATTACGAGATTGTTAAGAAAATCAAGCCCGACATTATTTACGCGAGCATCTCAGGTTTTGGTCAAGATGGGCCCTACGCAACGAGACCTGGAGTCGACCAGATTATCCAGGGCATGAGTGGACTAATGTCGGTCACTGGAGAGCCAGGGCGCGGGCCAATGCGCGTCGGAGTCGCAATAAGCGACACTTCGGCTGGCATGTTTCTGGGACAAGGAATTCTCCTTGCTTTGCTACATCGTGAAAGAACCGGTGAAGGACAGTGGGTGCACACGTCGTTGCTTGAGTCGATGATGTCGAAGCTCGATTTTCAAGGTGCCCGGTACACAATGAAAGGGGAGGTCGCAGATCAGCAAGGTAATGACCACCCAACTCAGGTACCAATGGGTACTTTCGAAGCGAAAGACGGTTTCGTTAATATTGCGGCTTTTGGAGATGTGATGTGGAAGCGATTTTGTGATGCATTAGGAGCAAAAGAGCTATTCGATGATCCTAACTATCAGACTGTGAGAGATCGAAGCAGTCGGCATAACAAAATTAAAGAAGACATGAATAAAGTGACTAGCCAACGGAAGGTTAGTGAACTGGTTGAGGTGCTGAACGAGGCTGGAGTTCCAACCGGGCCAATCAACAATATCGGTGAGGGGTTTGAAGATGCTCAAGTTAAGCACTTAAAGTTGGCGAAATCGGCTCCCCATGCTGAGCTTGGCGACTTAAATTTGGTAAGGTCGCCGATCAATCTCTCTCAATTCCCTCAATCGGAATCGTTTGACAACGCTGCGCCCGATCCAGGTGCAAACTCTGTTGAAGTCCTCGAACAATTAGGCTTTGACCAATTGCGAATCTCCAAGTTACAAGAAGAGGGCGTTATCGGTTGATCAGAAGCGGTACTCTGATTGGTTATGGTCTAGGTGATTTTGGCATAAATCTCTATTTTATGTCTGTGATGACCTTCTTGCTCGTCTTTTATACCGACGTTATGGGAATCCCGCCGCTTACTGCAGCCGCGATATTTGCGTTCGCGCGTTTTGTCGATGCGATAACTGATCCGCTAATGGGTATGATCGCAGAGAGAACTCAATCTCGCTGGGGAAGATTACGCCCTTATTTGTTGTTTGGTGGTGCGCCTCTTGGGCTGGCGGCTGTTTTAACCTTTACCGTTCCTGATTTGAGCCTTGATGGTCGGATTATCTGGGCTTACGTAACCTACACTTTGTTTGGGGTGATTTACACGATGGTGACCATTCCCTACACAACCTTGACTGCCTCTATGACTATGGACTATTCAGAGAGGACTAGGTTGAGTAGCTACAGAATTGGATTTGCCTTCGCAGGTGGTTGGCTGACATCTCTGATTTTTGAAGACTTTGTGAGGAATTCTTTTTTTGATTCTGTTGCCCAGGGGCATTTTGTCTTGATGATTGTGTTTGCTTTCATAGCCACTATTTTGCTCTGGATTACCTATTATTCCGTTGAGGAGGTTGTAGTGCCTCGGAAGGAAGAAAAACCTAATCTAAAAGAAAGTTTTCAATCTGTTTTCCGAAACCCACCCTTGTTTATAGTGATCGGCATTTTTTGCTGTGGAATGATGAGTTTCACAGTCAGGATGGCGGTGACGCCCTATTATTTTATCTACAATGTGGGTGACCCTTCTTTGATTGGGTTGTTTTTAGCTACGACTCTCGGCGCGATGATCATTGCGGTTTGGCTTGTTCCTGTTCTTTCGGAAAGATTTGGTAAAACAGGAGCAATTAGGTTGGGCGCCTACTTGACGATATTTTCTTGCATCGGGTTTTACTTTGCTCCGGCAGACTCAATCCTTCAGATATTTGTCTGGGGCACTCTTGTCGCGATAGGCTCAACTCCTGTTGCCGTTCTGGGTTGGGCAATGATTCCTGACACTATTGAATACGCCCAAAGTAAGTTTGGGCATCGTGCGGACGGAATGATTTCATCTACCGCGAGCTTTTTTCAGAAGCTTGCTAAAACGGTCGGGGGCGCTGGCGTCGCTTTTGTTCTTGGGATTTCTGGTTATGTAGCAAACCAAAATCAAACACAGGAGGCGTTGTCAGCCATTCATGCTTTGCTCACACTTGCGCCTATTCCCATCTTGCTGGTTTTGATTTTTCTGACGCTGGTCTATCGCCTCGACGAACAAACCCACGCTGAAATTGTTCGCGGGATCTCGACAAGCGACTCCAATTCCAATTTGACGTAGGTTGCTTAGTGTTTAAGCTCTGCTGATTCGCCCCAGGCGCGTCGTAGTCTTTCAATGTTGAAGCCTGGCTCTTGAGATGCCCTGATGATTACTGCCTCTGAAGCAGCAATATCTTGAGCTGCTGCCAAGACTTTATCAGCGACGTCCCAAGGTATGGTGACGGCGCCATGCAAATCTGCGTGGATCAGATCGCCACTCATCACTCGCATGCCCGCTACCGTAATCGGTTGACCAAATCCTACTAGGTGTACATACGCGTGCGAGGGTCCTACCCGGTCTGCCATCATTTGAAAACCCTCGGCTGCATCAGGGAGGTCTCTAACGCTCCCGTCCGTTATCACACCGAGTGCACCTAGGCCCTTGTGAACATTTGAATTCACTTCACCCCAGAATGAACCATAGCCTCGCTGACCATCGTCAAGATCCTGGATTACTATGATGCTGGGTTTAGGTCCCTCATCAACGTAGGCATAGTATCCGTCGTTTAACAGTCCGGCTTCTTTCCCTTTTAAGCTAGATGGGTGAGCGGATCTGATAGTCGCGGTCCTAGCTACGCCAACCATCGGCTTTAGCTCCGGCCGAGTACAAACTAACGGTAGGGTCGTGTACCCATAACCTCTCCGCTCCGGTGCAACCACTTCAAGAGCATTGCATACGGTCGGCGTGTCGATAGTTTGAAGTTCTTCAATAAGCTTTGCAGTTAATTCAGTCATAGTTACCCCCCAGAGTTTAAGACTACTTGGCGCAGAGCAGATTGCAACTGATCTTGATTGGCTTGTCGGTGCCACTCGAGAAGCAACAACTTCATCGTCATTGCTACAGCTAAAGGATTGTCAAACATCAGGTGGTGATAGGTTCCAGGAATGGTGACTGTTGGAAGCAAACCATTTGTAATTTCGGACATGTGAGCTTCATAAAAGGCGCCACCGTCCTCGCTTTTTTCTCCTAACATCAGAGCGCTTGGACATTCTAGCGAAGCATATTTGTCACGCTGATCGATACCCATTTCTAGGTAATCGAATAAGGCAGGGTCAAATTTCCAAGTCCAGCCTCCATCGACTTCCTTGATGGCGTAATCAGCCATATGGTCGAGTAGTTCTTGTCTCACGCCTGGCTGATCAGGAAGTAGGCGGAATCTCTCCTTAGCGGCTTCTTTGGTCGGATAGATTCGTAGTGTTCTACCGGGCTTCACTCCTTCTCTTTCGACCCGTTTCCCCCATTCAACGTATTCTTCGGGAGGCGCTGTAGTGAAGTCCATTAGAAGCAGTCCACCAACTCTCTCTTGGAAGTGATAACAAGTTTCTAGAGCAACATAGCCTCCAAAGCTGTGGCCAACGATGAAAGGGTTTGCTTTCATCGACGCGGCTTCTGCTGCAGTCATCACTTCTTTTGCAAACAGCTCGCCCGTGTAGCGTTCTCTCCAGTCGCTATCGCCGTTTCCCGACAGATCTAGAGCGAGGACGTGGAGCTTGTCTGCTAAAAAGGGTGCGGTGAAGCGCCACCATTCGAGATGTGCATTGCTCCCGTGTATTAGGACCACGCCCGGGTTGCTGGGTTCTCCCCACGTTTCGTAGACGATATTGGCTTTTTCTACCTCAACGGTGCCTCTTTTGGATGGAACATCGAGCGCTTTAGTGAACCAAAAGGGTAAGTCGGACAATTTATTTACTTCCAAAAAAGGTCGCAACATTAGCATGGCTAGTAAAAAATAGTACAGTAAGTAAATGAGTTTGCTACCAGAAACTGAGTTCATAAGCTGTCCTTATTGTGGTGAGCAATTTGAGATAGTGGTTGATATTAGTGTCGAAGAACAAAGCTATATCGAAGATTGTTACGTGTGCTGTCGGCCAATCTCTTTGTCGGTGGTGGTAGATGATCTAGGCGGAGTCGTTTCGGTGGTCGCGCGAGACGAAAACGAGTGTTAAGTTAAAGAACTAGTAAGGGGGGATTTTATGGAATATCTGCTAGAAGACATCACAGTGATTGATGCTGCCACGTTCTTGGCCGGACCAGGGGCGTCGACAATCCTTTCCGATTTTGGGGCCAACATTATAAAAATTGAGCCTCCCGCAGGCGATACGTATCGCTCTCTGGTTGGTTCCTATCCTGTGCCTTATCACTGGTTACTGACTTCTCGTAATAAAAAAAGTTTAGCGCTCGATCTCACCAAAGACGCAGGCCAGGAGCTTATGCATCGTATGATCACGAAAGCTGATGTGTTAACAACGAATTTTCTTGATCGACAGTTGCGACGCTACAAGCTTGAGTACGAAACAGTTAAGGAAATTAATCCAAGGATTATATATGCCCATATCAGTGGTTACGGACGCGAGGGACCGGAGGTAGAGCGGAGAGCTTTTGATATCACTGCATGGTGGGCGCGATCCGGGATGATGGAGTTTGTGAGAGATCAGGGCCAGACCCCTTTGGCATCTGCGCCAGGTATGGGTGATCACTCTACAGCGACAGCCTTTTTTGGCGCAATCATGACCGGGCTGTATCGAAGGGAAAAGACGGGGGAAGGATCCTTTGTGTCAACCTCATTAGCGGCTAATGGTGTATGGGCCAACGGGATGGCCCTGCAAGGCGTTGTGGCTGGAAATGATTTAGGAGCGCACAGACAGGAAAAGGGTTGGGTGAACCCCTTGAACGCCTGCTATTGCACAAGTGATGGTCAATATCTTGTGTTAGCAATAATTAATACCGGACGAGAGTATCCCGAATTGTGTAGCGCGTTAGGTCAAGAGATGTGGTTGGAAGACGAACGATTCAATAACGTAAAAGAGATGTACCGTAATCGAACAGCGTTTCAGGATTTAGTTCAAAAAATAATTGGGGAGATGAGTTTTGACGAGGTGAGTCAGCGGCTTGACGATCAAGGAATTACCTACGGGATTGTGCAAAAAATGGCTGATGTCCTAGATGATGAACAACTAAGAGCTGCTGGTATTGTTATAGAGACCGGAGATTCAACGGGAGATTACAACTTAACTATCAACAGTCCGATCAACGTCAAAGAAGCAAAAAAGAAACAGCCAGTCAGAGCTCCTGATATTGGCGCAGATAGTCTTCAGGTACTGCGTTCGCTGGATTTTGAAGAGGAGTACATCCAGGAACTTATTAGTTCCGATGTCGTGGTTGCAGGTTAGTTTAGGAGAGGGGGTAACGAATGAAGTTGGGCATTCATGCGGGTCCTCAGGACCTTTCTATGGAAGAGTTGAAGCGTCTCTGGTCTATCGGTGATTCAAAGGGATTTCACTGGGTCTCCGTTTGGGACCACTTCTATGCAAATCCTCTAAGTTCTCGAGACAATCCATGCTTCGAAGGCGTCTCGGCAATGTCCGGGCTTGCAGCGATGACAAAGAATGTGCGAGTCGGGTGTTTAGTTTTTTGTGCGTTATTCCGTAATCCAGGGTTATTGGCAAAGGCCGGGGTCACAATCGATCATCTCTCTGGTGGTCGAGCAGACATCGGTATCGGAGCGGGATGGTTTGAAGAAGAGTTTCGTGAGTTCGGTTATGGGTTTCCGCCGCTTGGCGAGCGTTTCGCGCAACTGGAAGAAGCGTTAGAACTGATTAGCGCACTTTGGAAAGCTCAGCCGATTGAAAACAAAGGAAGGTTTTATGATTTAAGGGGTGCTGTTTGCAGTCCCCAACCCCTTGGTTTGAAGCTCTGGATAGGCGGTAGAGGTAAGGATAAAACTCCCCGGCTTGCTGCCAAGTTTGCTGATGGATTTAACATGCCCTACGTGTCGCCGGAATTGGCTGGAGACCGCTTGCAACGAGTGCAGAGGGCGTGCGATGAAATCGGTCGTGATTATTCTGAAATCGATAGCAGTGTTAATCTCGGATTTTATATGAATTCAGATCGAAAGCCTGATATCGCTGCCGAGGGGAGCCTTACGGGTGGAACACAAGAGGCTATCGATATGATCGGAAAATTTCGAGATGTTGGGATCAAAGGGATTAATATTGCCTTTCGTCCGCCAATAGACTGGGATGCTTTGCAACAGTATATCGAAGAGGTGATGCCAGCATTTCGTTAAGACTTTATAAATGTCTTTATCTGTTGATTAATATCTAACCATTGCCCACTCTGTGTTTGGAAAGGGATATGGACCCTGCACTCTGGTGTGGATTCGGGCTCCCTCTTTAAATCAAATTTGGCGTTGATGTTAAGGCGACTTGTATCGTCGGGGTCAAGCTCCAGAGGTGCTATTTTTATAGGGTTGAGTAACCAACGATTATCCTCTGAGTAGCATTCAATGCGCAGAAGGAGTTTTCGTTTACTCTTGTTATTGAATTTGAGCTCCAATTTGAACTCGTTTTCTCTAAGCGGCTCTAGTTCCACTTTTCGTTTGGTCAGGTTTCGGCCAATCGTAAACAAGTTGTAATTATCCTGTGCAGAAACGACATTCGCATCTTGAATTGAGTCGGCTGTAATTACGGCAACTCGAACTTTTTCATCGCTGACAGAGACTTGCAGTAACTGATGGAAGCCTCCTGCTTCTGGAAGAGAATGAGCTAAGTTCGCTGCTGCGTTTGTCATGGAATACTGGATTCCGTCTTTCACTATCTGGTGGTAGTGATGATGATGGCCATAAAATACGTGACTCACTCCATATCTTAAGAATAGCTGATGCACCTTCTCGGTGTTTTTTAGTAGTAAAGCTGGCTTATGCATGAATGCGAATTTATGCTGGCTCCTCGACAGTTTTAGCTGCTCTTCAAGCCAATTCAATTGTTTCGGGCCAATTTTATTTTTGCCTTCGAGTGAATCGGTATTGATTAAGAAAAACTCAGAATTTTTATAGGTGAAGCTCTTGAATAAATCGCCCCAGTGGGACTCGTAAAGTTCTTCTAGCGCTGGATCTACTTGCCTACGAGCGTTATATACATCGTGGTTGCCGGGCACAGGTAGAAATGGAATAGGCTCGAGCGGCTCAATTTGTTTTTTGAAACGAGACCACTCTCGATCAACACTATCCAGATCGTTGTTATAACCCTGGATTAGATCACCGACCTGGATGACAAACGCAGGCATTAACAACTTAGTTTGATCAACAACCCGGTTAAATTTTGCAGGATCATGGAATTGCGAATCTCCTAGGATGACAAAGTGAAATTCATTTTCTTTTTCTTTGGGTAGACCGCTTGCAAAAATAGAGACAGGCAGAAATAAACCGATAAGAAAAAACAAGAAAGTACTTTTTATCGAAAACATTGAGCTTTTCCTTCGCTTGATCGGTAGAAATTTACTAAATTGAGATATGGTTTTTTGGATTGGATTTTCATCTATACCCAGAATTCGGCTTGCGCTAGAGTATTACTCTATACCAGTATTGCTGTCTTCGGGAGATGGCATTAGTGTGGATTTTCTTGGGTGTAGTTATTTATTTAATTGTTTTTACTAGGGAGAGGCTCTGATGACCGTCATTCGTCAGGAAGATTTGATCGAAAGCATCGCCGATGCTCTCCAGTTTATCTCCTATTATCACCCTCTAGATTTTATTCGAGCGATGAGAGGCGCATGGGAGAAAGAGGAGTCGCCATCTGCCAAGGCGGCTTTAACCCAAGTACTAGTTAACTCAAGGATGTGCGCTATAGGCAAGCGACCTATATGTCAGGATACGGGCATAGTGAACGTGTTCATATCAGTAGGCATGGATGTTAGCTGGGAAGCCGACATGAGCTTAGAAGATATGATCAACGAAGGAGTTCGCAGAGGGTATACGCATCCGGAAAATGTGCTGCGAGGTTCGGTATTAGAAGACCCCGATGGCGCAAGAGCTAACACGAAGGATAATACACCTGCGGTAATCCATCCCAAGATTGTCCTCGGTGACAAAATAGAAATTGAGGTGGCTGCCAAAGGTGGAGGGAGCGAGGCCAAAGCGAAATTCGCCATGTTGAATCCCAGTGATTCTGTCGCGGATTGGGTGTTGAGTGTGGTTCCTACCATGGGGGCGGGTTGGTGTCCTCCGGGATTGCTGGGGGTTGGGATTGGCGGGACTCCGGAGAAGGCTATGCTGTTGGCTAAACAGTCATTGATGGACCCAATCGATATGCATGAGCTTCTAGAGAGGGGCCCGGGTAATCACTTGGAAGAGCTTCGGATTGAGCTTTATGAAAAAGTAAACGGGCTGGGTATTGGAGCTCAAGGGCTAGGCGGTTTGACCACTGTTTTGGATGTAAAGGTCAAGGATTATCCAACTCACGCTGCTAACAAACCGGTCGCCGTAATCCCTAACTGCAGTGCGACTCGTCATGTTCACTTCACGCTCGATGGTTCCGGCCCCGCCGTGTTTGAACCCCCTGATTTAAAGGAGTGGCCCGATATAGAATTTGAATTGGGTGAAGAGGTAAAGCGTGTAGACATGGATTCTTTGTCAAGCGCAGAAATACAATCATGGAAGTCCGGCGATACGCTCTTGCTTTCTGGGAAAATGCTGACTGGTCGAGATGCTGCCCACAAAAAAATTGTAGATATGATTGAGTCTGGCCAAGAGCTTCCAGTCGATTTCACCAACAGGTTAATCTATTACGTCGGTCCCGTTGATCCTGTGAGAGATGAAGTAGTCGGTCCAGCAGGCCCTACAACGGCAACAAGGATGGATAAATTCACCAGAACCATGCTCGAAAAAACAGGTTTAGCGGGAATGATTGGTAAAGCCGAGAGGGGGCCGGTCGCCATAGATGCTATCAGAGACAACAAGGCCGTTTCTATGATTGCTGTTGGAGGTGCTGCCTACCTGGTTGCAAAAGCAATTACGGGATCCACGCTGATTGCGTTCCCAGAACTCGGGATGGAGGCGATCTATGAGTTTGAGGTGAAGGACATGCCCGTTACCGTTGCTGTGGATTCGACTGGAGAGTCAGTCCATATTGAAGGGCCTAAGATTTGGTCAAAAAAGATTGCAGAGAAAATAGCGGTTACAAACGCCTAAAAGATTTCAGAGAGCGTCCAAATATCTTTCAGCATCTAGCGCAGCCATACACCCAAAACCCGCGCTAGTGATAGCTTGGCGATAAATGTGATCAGCAACGTCTCCCGCAGCAAATACCCCAGGCATATTGGTAGCAGTCGCATTGCCGTCTGTGCCGCTGAGTATTTTAATGTACCCATTTTCCATATCTAATTGATCAGAGAAGATGTCAGTGTTGGGTGTGTGGCCTATGGCAATGAAAACTCCAGACAGGTCTATTGTGTTTTTATCCCCATCGTTCGACTTGATAACCATCCCAGTTACGCCGCTGTCATCGCCCAAAACCTCTTCTAACTGAGAGTTCCAAATTGGTTCTATATTGTCTTTAGCGAGTAAGCGGTCCTGTAGGATTTTTTCTGCGCGTAGTTGGTCTCTTCTATGCACCAGATAAACTTTTTTCGTAATGTTTGAAAGATAGAGCGCTTCTTCGACTGCTGTGGATCCGCCTCCGATGACGGCTACTTCCTGACCTCTATAGAAAAAACCATCGCAGGTCGCACAAGCGCTGACGCCTCTTCCCTTGAAATGTTCTTCGGAGTCCAGGCCTAAATACTTTGCGGAGGCACCGGTCGCGATGATCAAGGCATCGCAAGAGTACTCGGCTTGGTCACCCATAAGAATTAGCGCATCTTTGGATAGTTTTGCGGTATGAATGTGGTCGTTAACGATGCTGGCTTCGAACCGTTCTACATGTTCTGCCATCTGCATCATCAGTTCGGGTCCCTGCAATTCCGCGTGGCCGCCCGGCCAGTTCTCTACTTCGGTCGTCGTGGTTAACTGGCCGCCAACCTCCACTCCGGTTATTAGTGCTGGTTGCAGGTTAGATCTGGCTGCGTAAAGTGCGGCTGTGTAACCCGCCGGTCCCGATCCAAGGACTATTAACTTATGATGGATTTTTTCTGTCATAAGGAACTACTTCTCTAACTGCCTCGTATTTTAATCAGATGTCATTCAGTGGCAATACTGAAAATACAAGGAATATTTATATGCATTGAGACTCGTTGAGTAAACTGATCTCTGTGTCGTCGTAGCCAAGCTCTGTCAGTATCTCGTGAGAGTGTTCGCCAAGTTTTGGTGGGGCTCGTTGAACGCTGGGTGGGGCAGGCTCTGATATATGGCTAGCACTAACAACTTTCACTTGCTCGCTTTCACTTCCCGGTTTAGCAATGGTGGTTAGAGAAAGTCGATGATCGAACTGGCTGTCTTTGGTTACTTCGTCCAAATTTCTTATTGCAGCGACAGGTACACCAGAGTTTTCCAACAGTGTTACCCAGTGTTCTGTTGTTTCGCTTGCAAAGGTTGGTAGAAGAAATTCTAGGAACACGTCAGTGTTTTTGACCCTTAGTTCAGGTTCATTGTATTGCTCGTAAATGGATTCTCTTCCGATTGCTTTTAGCAGCGATTGTATTTGAGTTTCTCGCAAAGCAATGACCTGGACGAATCCGTCTTTGGTTTCAAATACATTGCAAGTTGGCTGCTTTGTCGGGGATTGGTTTCCAATTAGGTCGGGTATCTCACCAGATACTAAATAGTTGCTTATCTGAGGCGCTTGCATCATGGCAGCCGAATCCAACATCGAAACGTCGATTCTTTGCCCTTCGCCTGTCAAGTGCCTTCTAAAGAGCGCTGCGCTGATTGCGAAAGCGGCATTGAGTGCTGTACTCATGTCGACTGAAAAATAACCTGTTCTTACGGGACCGGTTTCTTTGTGACCGCTTATCGCCATCATTCCCGAAGAGGCTTGGATAGCGCCATCAAATGCAGGGAGGTTTGCTCTCGGTCCTGACTGTCCGTAACCTGAGATTGAGGCATAAACGATATCTGGTTTGATTGATTTGAGAGATTCGTATCCAAATCCCAGTTTTTCGATCGTTCCTGGTTTGAAGTTTTCTACGACTGCGTCAGATGTCTCAGTGAGCTTGAAGATGATTTCCTTTGCAGAAGGATGCTTCAGGTTTAAGGTCAGGCTTCGTTTTCCAAGGTTACAGGTCAGAAAAGAGGGCGCCATAACGTCAGCCCCCGATGAAAGCAGTCCCCGAGTGATATCTCCAACCTCCGGCTGCTCAATTTTTATGACGTCTGCCCCTAGCTGCGCCAGCTGTTGGGTTGCGAAGGGTCCGGCGAGAACTTGGGTAAAGTCGAGTATCCTCAGTCCAGTAAAAGCTTGTATGTCTGCGCTCATCTTTAGGTTCTCGGAGCTAGTTCGAAAATCCAGAGATAATCACTGTCCAACACTTCCGTCGTCATTTCCGGAGTTGTTTCGAAGTTTCCTCCGTATTTGCGCGCAAGTTCAGACATTACACCTGGCAATGCAGGGTCATCGGTAATTCTGACTAGGGTTCTTTCGTAAAGTTTTCCGTTAATTCTCAGGATAGCGCGCCCGTCCTTAAGCGCTTGGTAAGGCCATTGTTTCCAAATCTTACCCCACCAAGTGGTCATATAGCCGCTAGGTATAAATACCCGATTATCCTGAATCATGATGAACGTAGTTCGAGAGCTCACAGGGTTCATGGTTTGAAATTCCACGCTGGGTAGGTTTCTAGCGAATGACCAATCTGGCTCTCCTGTAACTAATTCTCCGCTGGTGAAAGCGCCTCCAGGAAAGATTTCGGTTGGGCCGTCGTTAAAGCTAACTAAAAATATAAAAGTCCAAACCGCGAATGCTAAAACGCCCAGAGATTTTAAAACTATCTTGAAGATTTTTATTAGCATGCTCTTCTCCCTAATCTCCCTTTATCTTGGTGCATGTGGTATCTCTAGTCCAGCGCTGTGCAAATTTGTTCATCAGATATAAACTCTTGGTCCTATGAGGTGTCTAGAAAAATTGCTTCCTATAATTGACTCCAAGTCGGACGAAATTGAGTCGGGCAGAGGCTTGCCCCACGATCTAGTTGCAGAGTTAAAATCAGCAGGCGTGTTTCGAAATTTGATACCCACAAAATATGGCGGTCTTGAAACTTCATTCCTAGAACACATCGACGAAGTCCAGCGTATAGCTCAAATCGACGCGAGTACCGCCTGGTGTATCAACCAGAGTGCGGTGATCGGCACAACATCGCTTTGGTTAGAGGACGACCAAATAAGTGAGATTTGGGGCGCCGAAGACACTTCGGTATCTAATGGCCCTCCTTTTGACGGTGCAATTAAACCAGTCAATAGTGGCTATCTCTTAAATGGTCATTGGGGGTTTTCAAGTGGATGTCAGCACGCGACTTGGATGTGTGGTGCAGCAAGGCTAGAGGATAGATCAGGATGGCGGCTGGCCTTTTTTAAGCCTACGGATGTTGAGTTTGTTGATAACTGGAAGGTGGCGGGGTTAAGAGGTACTGGTAGTTTCGAGTTCAAGATTGAGGATTTGCAGCTCGCGAATGAATGGGTGACTGATGCTGGTTTGAGTCCGACCGTTGATATCGAGGTGACTCGTATTCCCAGTGCATTGTTATTCGCGGTTAGCTTTGCTGCTCTTGCCTTGGGAGTTGCTAAGGGCGGACTTGATGATGCGATCGAAGTCGCGGAAGGAAAGTTACCAAGATATGCGCCGCTGAAGTTGCGAGACGACCCCAACGTTCATAGATTCTTAGCTAAGGCCGTCGCTTCTTGGCGTTCTATAAATAGCTACTTACATTCCACGGTGGAAGAGGTTTTGGAACAGGTGAATAACTCTGGTCCGGCGACTGAAGAGTCCAGATCTAAACTCCGTCTGTGTGGAACTCACGTGATCCGAGAGTGTGCAGAGGTTTTAGACTTAGCATATAAAATTGTTGGTTCGACAGGTATTTATCAGGATCATCGAATTCAAAGAAGGTTTCAGGATATGCATGTAATAACGCAGCACGTCCAAGCCCGCGAAGCGCATTTTAACCTTGTGGGTAAATACCTAATTTCGAATGAATATGAACGTGGGCCGATGTCATAAAATCTTTTACTGTCGTCCCAGACACGTTAAGATAGCGCTCCCTTTCTGAACAAGGGGCGTTTAGCTCAGTTGGGAGAGCACTAGCCTTACAAGCTAGGGGTCACTGGTTCGAACCCAGTAACGCCCACCACGTGGAGCGGTAGTTCAGCTGGTTAGAATACCGGCCTGTCACGCCGGGGGTCGCGGGTTCGAATCCCGTCCGCTCCGCCATTTCACTTTCCGAGGACGTCCGACAACGTCCAAAAATACAGAATAACTTGACTAAAAACAGTCACTTATGGTTCTCTCGGATCCAGGGTCTTCCTGTGCCAGCCAATAACGTTTGGGGGCATTTTTGGGGGTATTTGTCTAAATGGATTCGAATTGAGGGGGCATCTGTGCTGACCGACGTCAAAATAAGACAGGCCAAGCCCAGGGACAAAACCTACAAGCTTTCCGATGGTCGCGGGCTTTATATAGAGGTGTCGACTAACGGCAGCAAGTACTGGCGTTACAAGTATCGGGTCACCGCAAACGGTAAACGCAGGGAGAAAAGACTCTCCCTTGGGGTTTACCCTGAAGTCAGCCTTAAGAGTGCTCGCGAACTACACCACACCGCCCATGCCCTGGTTTCAAATGGAGGAGACCCGTCCGAAAAACGCCAGGAGCAGAAACGGGCGGAACGTTCAATAGCGGAGACTTTTGGGGTGGTCGGTGAAGACTGGTTCGAAACGCAGTCGCCCTCCTGGTCGGAAACGCATGTCGAACGACAGTGCCGGCTTTTCAGGAAAGACCTTGCGCCTTTGCACGATCTGCCGATAGACGAAATCAAGCCCCCGGAAATTCTAAAGACGCTCCGCATCATAGAGTCGCGAGGGGCGGTGGAGTCAGCCCACAGGGCCAAGCAGGTCGCGAGCCAGATATGTCGTCACGCGATGGCGATGGGGCTTATCGAAGTTGATCCAGCGGCGACCGTCGCCGCCGCGTTGCGTAAGCCAAAGACCCGACATCATGCCGCGATCACTGACCCTGTTCAGTTGGGACAGCTTCTCAGGGGTATAGACGACTATCATGGCAGTGAGGTGGTGCGGGTAGCCCTTAAGCTCACACCATTACTTTTCATGCGCCCTGGTGAGCTTCGAAGGATGGAATGGTCAGAACTGGATCTCGAAAAAGGTGTTTGGCTGATACCAGGCTCCAAGACCAAGAGGCACCGAGACCATTACGTGCCCCTGGCCAGGCAAGCCGTTGAATTGCTTCAGGGACTCCGGCATCTGACGGGTAACTCGCGTTTTGTTTTTCCTAATCCGCGTTCGGCGGAACGGCCGATGAGCGAAAACGCGGTGCTCTATGCTCTGAGGGGCATGGGAGTCACCAGGGATGAGGCGACACCCCATGGTTTTCGGGCTACGGCCAAGACGATGATGGAGGAGCAGCTGGAGATGCGGACAGACCTGATCGAGCATCAGCTAGCGCACGCGGTCAGGGACGCGACCGGCGAGGCTTACAACCGGACAACATTCCTGCCACAACGAAAAAAAATGATGCAGCGGTGGGCGGACTATCTCGATTGGCTGAAAAAAGCGCACTGATTTAAATTCACGCTCTTTGTGAACTAGCTAGATTATTGGGTTAAGGAATTGCCGTAATCGCGAAGGTTACAAATCAAAGGAGCTTTGTTATGTTCTAGTTATGGAGAGGGTTAGTCAGTGTCTTACATTATTGTTTGCTTTTTTGTTGTTCGCTGGATGTGATGCGCCTGAAGATAGACTGCACAATTCTTGGTATGCGTATGATGAAGGGAATACGGAAGAGCATCTAACTACTCTTCATCAGCTGGCAGAAGAGAATTATGCGCCCGCCCTTTTTTGGCTGGGTTATCACTATGCTCATCACTATCCGGATACGCCCATTGTTTCCCGAGATGACAGGTATGCTCTTGATTTGTATCTCAGGGCCGAAGCATTAGGTTTTAGAGCAGCTGCGGGATGGGCAGCCGAGGTAATCAGCACGTCCGGAGATTTCGAATCTCGTGATTGGCAAAAGGTCACTGAGCTGAGAAACAAGGTTAGTGAAGCCTTTCCATATCAGTACGCCAACCTTTGGGAAGATGGATTTGTTGTAGAGCAGGATTTGGAAGAAGCTATAAATCACTATCGGTTTGCCGCTGAAAAGGGCTGGCACAGATGGATGGTTGAGCTTGTGCGCTTACTCATACTCACTAACAAAAAAGAGAATTTAATCGAAGCTCACAAGTGGATTTTGATACTTGAAAAACCTCTTCAGGCGGATGAAGCCCCTGCAGGTAGTGAAGTCGCTAATCTCAGGGACAAACTCACTGACGAACAATTATTGAGTGCTCGCGAGATGGAAAGCAAAATTCTTGAAGAGATTAGCTGGAATTGGAAGGCACGATACACTGGAGTTCCTGATTCCCCTGAGGGATACCATATTACGAGCGGAGACCTAGCTGGCTTCGACCCTTCTAAATATGGTCATGCTTCTAAATCTTTAGCGAGTTTAAGGGAAGTGGCGATCTCTGGAGATCCAACTGGGCAGTTTTTGTTGGCTGCTTTGCTGGCTTCTGGTGGCGATAATCCCACGTATTCTACTCTAGCGACGGTAGGCCCTGAATCTCTGAGTTGGCTCGAGTTGTCCGCAGGCCAAGACTATCCTCCTGCCGTTTATAGGCTGGCGAGATTAAAAATGCTGGGGAGTGAGCGCGCTGATAGCTTAATTCTTTTGGAAAAGCAGATGGTCGAATCTGCCAAGGATGGCTATGGACACGCAATGAGAATGCTTAGCTTCTTACATTATGACGACTATTTTTCACCGATTTTCCAAAAAAACCTCGTAAAGGCATACGCATGGGCTAGGGTGCATAGATTATGGAGACACCAAGAGGTATTAAAGTTAAAAAATCTTGTAGTATCACAGCTTAACGATTCAGAAATCACAATCGCGCAAGTCGGCGCTGATAATTTCGTGCCCTCGGCTTACACAACTTACTCGTTAATGCCTGGCGCATGGCCATCTGCGGTTTGGATAGTAGCGGGTTTGCTCTTATGTTTTGCGATGTTAATTCTAATCTATTTGGCATTTATAACTGTTCGAAGCGATCCGCTAGCGAAAAAGAATCAGGCAGTCGCTTTGGTTCTTTTTTTTGAGAGCGTTGTGCTGCTTTTCGTTTTTGTTCCCTATGCTCTTCCCGGCCACGATTGGGTTGTGAGGCTAGTGAACCAGTTGTCTGGCTTGGTGGTTTTTATTCTTCCTTTGCTTATCGCCTCGTACTTTTGGCTGGCGAGTATGTTTAGAACCTCTTTATCTGGTTTTTTGGCTAGTCCTTATATTCGCTCTTTAGTGTGGTCGGCGGGTTTTTTAGTCGGATTACTTACTTTTTTGTACTTCGATTATTATCTAGACGGTGCCGACCCGTTTATTCTAGTTCTTTTTGATGACAGTAGGCCTGGTCTCTACGTGTTACTTAGTGAGCGTTTTAACTGGATGTGGGTTTGCGTTTTGTTTTTGCATCTCTATGTAATTTTGGTATTGGGCGTTTTCTTCTCCAGAGCTCCCGTGAATTCTCAGCTAAGGCGACAATCTGGAATGTACGCGGGCGCTTATTTATTGAGGTTTTTGTTTTTGGGGGGAGCGATAGGCAAGATGAGCTGGGATTCACTTGTCAGCGAGTACGGCGCACCTCCAACGGCGATGGCCATAACGATTATTATCTATGCTATCGGTGAGTTACTTTTTGGGATTATGTTTTCTTTCGGAATCTTGCGGGAGCAGATATTTGGAATCGAGCAGTTGTTTAAACGCAACCTGGTTCGTTTGGTCTTGTTTGCGTCGGTTACAGTAGCCTTTATCTCTACCGAACAAGTTATCGAGAACTTTTTCTCTGATGAGTACGGTTCGATAGCTGGAATAATTGTCGCGCTGGCTATGCTGAGTGTGCACAAGCACATTACCGGTTTATTTAGGGGTGTTGTCGATCGCCTTATACCCGATCAAGATGAAATCAGTGGGGATGCTGCCACCATATACGGTCATCAGTACGAGCTGGCCATGCAAGATGGTCAGTTGTCTTCTAGAGAGAGGGACATGCTCAGGTTGACAGCAAAGAGCCTCGGCTTGTCGAGGGGCCAGGCCGAGGTGATCGAAAGACAGTTCGCCATGACTTGAGTTCGGCTGGCGGGTCGCTCAAAACAGAGATAAAGAGAGGAGGGTTTCGATGTTAAAAGGGTTTTTAATCATATGCGTTTCGACAATGTTTCTAGGAAAGGCAGAAACGGCTCAAGCTAATGAAGACCCGCCTAAGTATTTGACGACTTCAACGCCGACTATTTTGTTTAGCGTTAACGACGGTGAGGCCGGTGCGTTGGTCATGGGCGAAGGGACGCCAGTCCAAGACTCGGTGTCCGTTGTCAGGTTGTCGCCCGATGCTCCTCCAGAAATTAAAACTGCGTACGGCGGGGCTCACAGTTCTCTTCTTGGCTCTCCTCATGCTGCCATAGTGGGAAGGTTTGGGATTGTGACAAACCACAACATCAGGCTAGACGAACAACGTCAGTTTGTGAAAAAAAATGGCGTTCACGAGGGGAGAAACCAAATCGCCGTCATGGATCTCGATTCGATGAAAGTCACAGACATAGAGTATCTCGACGCGATACCTTGGCTAGCGCATGCCCACCCGGATGATCGCAGAGTCATTGTTGGTCTATCGGATGGTTGGCTGGTCGTTTCTGTAAGCGAAGAAGGGAAGCTGACCGAGTTAACGCGGAGTGACCACGAACATCAGATCGCCTCTTTTGATTTAAGTCCTGACGGTGAACACATTCTTGCGGTGGTCGGGTCTCCTTCTGAGGCTCAGTGGCTGGCGCGTTTTTCTTTGGACGGCGACACCATCCGGGTCGACGGAAAAACCGATCCCCAAGAGTTTTTGGTTGAGGGGCCATTTTCGCCACGTATTTATCCGCAAGGAGACCGGGCTTTGGTCTTGAACAGCGGGGGACTGTCGGATGGGGTTTTAGACGATGTGATGATCGTTGACATGAAAAAAAATAAGGTGATCGGCCGGATTCCCCAGGTTTCTGATGGTCTGGAGAGTATTGCTGTCCATCCTAGCGGCCGATTTGCGGTGATCTCATGCCTGAACGCGATGCCCTGGTCGACGACGAGCCACATCGCGGTCATCGATTTGCTAGGGCAGTCGCCCAGGCTAACGTACAGTCTGCCCGTGGAGCCAATACCAGAGGGCATCGAGTTCTCAGAGGACGGCAGCCAGCTGTTCCTTGGTTCTACGCTAGCCAATCACATCTCCGTGTACAGAGTGGACGGCATGAATTTGATTGCTCAGCCGTTTGTTTTGGGGATCGGGGAAGGGCACGCAGCTTTAGGTATATCGTTTCCTTAGGCCGATTAGCTTTCCCTTTCTGCTAGGCTCGGTTCAGCGCGTCGATACGCAAGACCTCCTCCTTGAAGGCTGAGGACATGGCTATATTGAATTTGAGCCAGCTCTTTGTATGGACAGAGATGTTCTGCTCGATGCCCTTGTAGAAGTCTTCGGTTAAAAATCCCTGCTGATATTGTTCGTAGACGTTTTCGAACAAAGAGCGAGACATGTTTAGCAACAATGCGTACCTGGCTCGCTCAACTGAGCTCATCTCATCAGGATTAAGGATTTCTGGAGTGACTGTCGCCATTGCCATCGCTTCCAGATTTTCTGGGCTAGAGAGAACCGTGCTGTTCAAGCTCATCACGGTGTCTGTCCGGCTTTGCATGATCTGTGCAGCTGAAAATTGATTCTGTAGATCCAGTGCTTTTGAGTTTTGTCTTACCTGAATGGTTAGATAAGCCAGCGTCAAAAATACGGCTAACGCTCCCAAGAGTTCTGCTATCGCCCCTAATGCTTCCCAATTCATATCCGTGTTCCTTATCTTTGATTGTGCTTAGAATCAGGCTAATGAATTAAAGAACAAAAGAGCAAATCAAATTAAAGGTTATTTGGATTAAGGAGGAGACAATGAGCGAAGCAGAATATGGAGAAGTGAGGGAGCGTAGTTTTTGGACTATCTTCTGTGGGTTTGCGGGGGGCTCGATATTGTTCGCTTTGTCCCTTGCTTTCCAGCCTTACGGGATCATTGCCTACTGGGCACCGATCGCATTCCTACTTGTGGCTGGCACTTTGTTGATCGTTTCGTTTGTTTTCCTACTCAAAAAGTCTTCGGCCGCCTTTGAGGTTTGCCTCGCCTTGGGTATTCCGGTCGGACTGTTGGGGGGGAACATCGGAGTTTCAGGGATGGTTTTAAATCTAACCGATGCTGATTCAGTTGGCCCGGCCAGCGCGGTGATGCTGCTGACTGCATTGTATGGAGCACTTTTCTCGGCGTTCGGATACTTTGCCATTGGTAAACTTCGAAAACCCTTGGATATGAAGATAACTGGTAAGCAGCTCACCTTGATACTTATTGTGCTTGGTTTGAGCTGGGGTTTGCCTATGGCGCAAGAAGCTGGACTGGAAGCCTATTGGAGTCTGCCTGCTTTAATTCTTTATTTGGGTTTCGTTGTTATGGCGGTTTTCATGAATACCGATAAAAACAAATCGCTTGTCCATTGCGTCTCGGACGGGGCTCTTGCGGGTATCATGGTGAGTCTTGTTACAGCGTTGGTGGGTTGGTTTGGTTCGTCTCCTCAGGTAGACATAACTTCAGTTGCGTTTGGAAGTATTAGTGTGATGTACGGCACGATGATCTACATTGTGTGCTATATCGTCTCATTATGGACGGGTGATACAGAGCAGATCGATTTCAGGGTCAAGAACTGGCACTTAGTCGAGGCGAACACATTTTATATCTTCTTGATCTTTGCTCCGGTTAATCTGGGGGAGAGTATGTTCAATGAGCTCGACGAGATCGAGCGCGTGAAAATGGTACAACAACAAGAATCGATGCGGTCTGAGATCAGCGTGCTTACGGAACGATTGGCTAAGCTGGAAGGGAGTTAGGACTCATGGCGTTAAAACGTCCAACAGAAGAGCAGGTAATCGAGGGGATCCTCAAAGGCAGCGCGGGCGCGACCAAGGTAATCCTTAACAAAGTCGATTCAAGAGTCGGTCATCAGGTCAGGGCACGAGGATACGAGCCCTTTATTGTTGGCCTAGAAAAGGTGGCCGGGCGAGCGGCCAAAGGCAAGCCTCGTTCGAAGGACGCCAAAAGGTTCTTGGATCGGCTCTTGAGCAGTCTCGAGGAGGTCAAAGAAGAGTCTCTCTATTATGCGTTTTTGCTGGATCGAGTCCGGCAATTTGTTGGGGGTGATTTTTCGGCTCTTTTGTTCCAATACAGCGAAGTCGATAGGGGCGGGCGGCCTCGAAAGTACAGCGAGATCGAATTTGCGGCCTTCGACATTTACCTTCGAGATTACATGAGCATGCGCCCAGAACAGGCCATTGAGTTCCTGATGACGATGGAACTACTAGTTGATGACTAAAGTCCTCCCCGGGGGGTAAAAATGGACCCACCCCCTTAGTTATGTGATCCTCAATAAATAGGAAGCAGTACTTTAGCTTTCAGTCGGGGTTAACTTAAGATTATTTTGTTTTAGTATTTCTTTTAATTCCTTAATTTCACTTTCTAGACGCTCTATGTTTTTGTCTGATTCTTGATCCTCATCATAGGAGATTCCTAATTCAGACAAACTAACAGGCGCATATACAAAAAATAAGAAAAAGGTCATAGATTCAACAAGGTAGAGATTCATCCTTCGCCATGTCGAGAGTGCTATATGATTCTTGTAGATGGACATTAGGTGAATAACCAAAAATATTAAGGCTAAGTAAGTCAGCCCAGTACTTCCAATGTGAGCAATATCTAAAAGGTTGACATAGTCTTCTTGAATTGACGAAAAGTTGCTGAACCAAAGATACATGGTTACCGCGATTGTCAGCCCTCCAGAAAATAGAGCTCCAAAAATGAAGACGCTCAAATCTCCTTTCTTTAGGTAATGCAGAATAGCGAGAACTAGACCAAGGAGAAAAATTACCAAACTAAAGCCATTAATATTTGCCATGACGCCGTTATCCCAAATATGAGATTTGTCCAAGAAAATCCAGTTGGGGTTTTCTAAGTAAAAGGGAATCTGTTCAAGATAGAATTCTGGAGTTAAAGCTGAGATAAACAAAGAAAGCCCCAAGTCTTCTTGAATCCCAAAATGTAATTCGAATATCAGGAAGACCATAACAAATAGCTTAAAGGGTCCAAGATTGTAGTTATGCTTTCTATCATTTGCGTAGAAACTTGATATTGCAGCGATAGCGCCAAATGAACAGAACATTAGCAGAGCTTCAGCTAAAGATGAGAAATTTGTTGTAATACCGGCATATATAGCATCGTTTAAGTAAAGGAGGCCCAAAAGGGCTCCAAAAGAAATGCTGGTATCGCTGAGCCATTGCATCAATGCTCCATATCGAAATCCCGTAACCAGAAGTGACATCAGCAAGAAAGCAATCACAGAATATGCAATTCGAGAAGGCTCGACATCTCGAAAAACTTCATGAGGGTTCCCGTCTTCGTCCAATTGTCGCATCTTGAAAGGAACTGAAATCTTCAACCCTTCCATAGGAAATTCAAGTTTTGAATCGATTGATGGTAAACCGTACCTAGAACTTTCAAGATACTTTTTTGCCGCTTTTTCGAACGATTTTTTTAAATTAGAAGTGGCAGCAAGTACTCTAACGTTTTTCGGATTGCCGTTTGAGTCTATATCTAGAGTCGCTTCCACTTCAGATTGATATCCGCCCATAATGGCAAAGAGAGGATAGTAGAATTTGTCTGAGCTGAGCCTTTTTAGAACAATTTTTTCACCGGTAGCGGTTTCAAACGAAGAATCCAACGGTTCGCCAAGGACGGCTTCACATCTGTTTTTGGGACTGCAGCCTGTATTTAAGAAGTCTGTAATAGGACTAATCAAGACTAGTGGTAAAAGAGCTAGGAGAAAGAGAAAGTATATATTGCTGCAGAGGCGAATAACCGGCTTCCATAGAGGTAGCTTTTTTGTTGACTCAATAATGTCCATTTTGTGTCAGTCGTAGATCTCTTCTTTACTTACTAGTTAAACTAACAGGTTAAGTCATCAGGTCTCAACGGCGGGTGAATCATAAATAGAAGTGCTCTCACCCAGAACCAATAACAATTAGAGGATAGCTAAAGAGGTTCCCGGGTGGTTAAAAAGGACCCACCCCTTGTTATATTTATTGGTAACAAATAAGTAACCGGGAGTTGACCCTGTCCGGGTGAGAGCCTTAAGGCGCGTCACTGGTCAAGCGTCAACACCTCGAGCAGCCTTGCCTGCGTCCTGATGAACTGATCGTGCCAGTGTTTTCTGTCAGCCGGTTTTTTGGCGATCCCCGCCAGCATCATGGAAACGGTTGCTTCTGTTTCAAGTCTGAACTGCTGATCTGTCACCTGCTGCGTAACCCAGCGCTGCAGTAAACCCAGGTATGCATTCCTTATGGTGTGTGCCACAAGTACCGTGCTCACCGCCGCGTCAATCTGACCCTGATCTGCGGCATCTTTCAGTCCGTCTTCCCATAAGTTGAGCCAATCCGCCGCATCCCGGGTTTCCGGGGCTGACCCCGGAGCCAGCTTCAACAGGGTCGAGAGAACCGGGCGGTACAGGGGGGCATCACTGATGTACCGTTCGACCCGGCTCATGGCAAATGCCATGGACTTTGTGAGTCCATCACTGTGGTCGGCGCTGCCGTTCAACGAAGCAGCTGCTTCCAGGGCGTGTTCGGGGTCCAGTACAGCGGCAAGGACCCCTGCCTTGGACTGGAAATAGCTGTAGGGAGTGACCAGTGCGACCCCCGCCCGCTCTGCCAGTTCCGGCATCGTGAAGTCTGCGTGGCCATGCTTCAGGATCAGCCAGGTAGCAGCTTCAATGATCTGCGCTTTCTTGCGTTCCTTGTTCTGGGCTCGCTTCGACACGTTCGGGAGATCTCGCGTATTACTGCCGGTCGGTACCGACCAGTACAACAGCCATCCGGCAGTGCTCCTCGACACGCCAGGCGTGGCGGGTACCGTTCTGCACGAACACGTCACCTGCCGTCAGTTCCACCTGCTCACCGTCGTCGAGTTCGAGCTTGATTTTACCTGAAATGATCACGCCATAGTCGACGCTGTCGGTGGTGTGCATGCCTGGGTCGTCCTGCTCCATGTGACTGGCAACACCGGGTAGCTGAGAAATAAACGCTTCAAGTTCGTCCGGCGATAGCGCGTCCGCCGCGTCCCCCGGTTTGAAATCCAGGACCCTGAACATTGACTGGTTCGTGCCTGGAAACACGTTATGCAAATCGGCGGTGTATTGTTCTCTCGATTTGCCAGCTGACGTGTCGACCGGGATCTTGTCGTCGGCATGTGTGGCCCAGATTTCGTGCCAGTCAACGACCGGGGAGCCCACCGTGACTGCCTCGGATTCAACTTTGAAGAATACGGATTTACCCTGTCCATCATGGCCGGTGATGACTTTTTTCATTGTTACGCTCCATTGGTGTCTTTAACTGATTGCGCAAAATAACATAATGAATTATTGTTTTCAAAAATGCATAATGAGTTATGGTTTATCTATCAAGGAGAGTGCCATGGAAAAGACTGTTATCCGCAATGCTTATGTTGCATCGCAAGACCCCCTGATCGGCAACCAGGCAGACCTGGACATTCTGATTGAAGGCAATCGGATTGCGGCGGTGGGCCGCGATCTTGAGGTGGGAGATGCTGCAGTCATCGATGCCACCGGCTGTATTGTGATGCCGGGTTTTGTTGATGCCCATCGCCATATCTGGCAGGGCGCCATCCGTGGCGTGTGCGCTGACTGGTCAATCATGGACTACGCGACCCGCATCAGGATGAACGCGGCACGATTCTTTACGCCGGAGGATATGTATGCCGCGCAGTTGCAGGGGAGTCTGGAGGCTCTCAACGCCGGTGTAACCACGCTGACCGATTACTGTCACAACATTCTGACGCCGGACCACGCCCATGAGGCGATCCGTGGCAGTGCGGAGTCAGGTATGCGTGCCGTATGGAACTACGGCTTTAATTTCCCGCCATCCGAGTCCCCTCACTTTAAATCACTGGATCAACGCGTCGCTTTCCTTGATGAGATCGCGGCGCGATATTTTTCCTCACCGGATAACCTGTTGACGCTCGGCGTTGCGCCTGAAGAAGCCATGTTCGCCGGTTCACCGGAGACGCTGATCCGTCAGATCAATGCCGCACGCAACGTCGGTGCACATATGTTCTGGCACGCCAACGGAGCTACCACGCCCGAAGGCCAGGCACCGCGAGATGTGGCCGCGCTGGCAGAGCGGGATATGCTGGGTAGCGACATCACGTTTGTCCACATGGCAGCGACAGAACCGGATGAATGGCAGATGCTGGCAGATGCCGGTGCATCGGTTGCCTTCACACCGGAAACGGAACTACAGATGGGCATGATGTGGCCAAGCAGCATTACGGCGAGAGAATACGGTGTGAACCAGGCCTACGGGACCGACATCGTCTCCAACAATTCGGCCGACATGTTCACGGCACTGCGGCTCGGCCTGCAGGCAGTCCGAGGCAGGGTGCTCGAACTGGAAGGGGCGATGGAGACCGGTGTGCCCGTCACCTGTCAGGAAGTCCTGGACTGGGGAACAATTGATGCCGCCAAAGCGCTTGGCCTTGACTCGGTCATCGGCAGCATAACCCCGGGCAAGCGGGCAGACCTGGTGCTGCTGCGCGGCGATGCCATTACCCTCGTGGGATGGGATCGATCCAATGTTGCGGGCGCCATCGTCATGCAGGCGCAGTCAACCGACGTGGATACGGTCTGGGTTGACGGCAGAGTCGTTAAAAAAGATGGTCAGCTCGTGGCGGATACAAAGAGACCCAGCGCCTTGCTTCAGGCAGCCAGTGAGCGCCTGCACGAGAAGATTTCAGCCGCAGGGGGCTTCGCACTGTCGCAGACGCAAGCTGCCGGTCGCATGATGGCGGTCGCGGGCAGTGAGCATGGCGAGTACGTATTTGACAATGAAGTCGTTTGAAACCGGGTTGGCGACAAACAGGAATAGTCGAGGTTCAGCGATATGAATCTTCGAGAATACATTGATCAGAGTTACCGGGCGTCGGTGCCGCGGCGGCTGAACCATCCACATTGACTGAACACATCAGTTTCGTGTTGGGATAAGAGATCATCTCCGCATCACTGGCCGATCTTTCAAAAGGCGAGCGACCTTGCCATGGACTGTAACTTCGGAAATGTCTCCTCATCCCTTAATCGATCGTAAATCTCGCCTTCCTCGTATACCTAAGGATCTTGAAGGTCTTCCAATATGTCGCGATCGGCATTTTCAGAACGGTTCACCAACCTGATCGGTACGTCGCCCATCAAGAATCTTATTTGCCCTGTACCTGTTCACATGATGCCAGGATACTGACCACCATCCAGCAGCAGGTTCTGCCCCGTAACAAAACCCGCACTGGCGCCACAGAGAAAAGCGGCATAAGCGCCGAATTCCTGCGGCTGGCCAAACCTGCCGGCGGGTATACCTCTCTTCGATTTCGCCTGGAACTCTTCAACTGTCTGTCCACTCGCCGAGGCAAATCGCTCATGGTTTGAGACCAGCCGATCCGTTTCAAACTGTCCGGGCAGCAAGTTGTTGATGGTCACATTGTAAGGTGCAACATCTCGAGCGATGCCGCTGACGAATCCTGTCAGGCCTGCTCTTGCACCATTGGACAAACTCAGGAAAGAAACCGGAGCCTTGACCATATGACTGGTCACATTCAGGATCCTGCCGAATCCACGGTCACACATTCCCGGTAGTGACGCATTGATGAGGTCAATGGCGGATAGCATGTTGGACTCAATGGCAGACAGCCAGTCCTCGCGACTCAGCTTGCGGAAGTCGCCTACCGGTGGCCCGCCTGAGTTGTTCACTAGAATATCAAGTTCCTGGCAGCGATCGACAACACCCTGTCGAGATGCCGGGTCTGAAAGATCTACCGCCAGTACTTCAGGCGTGTGTCCGGTCAACTCACTGATTTCCGATGCAGCCGTCGCCAGCTTGTCTTCGGTTCTTGCAACCAAAATGAGGCGCACGCCTTCTTCTGCAAGGGCAGTAGCAATCGCCTTGCCCAATCCGGAACTGCCACCACAAACCAGCGCCTGCCTGTCGGCGATACCTAGGTCCATCTTTTTCTCCTCTATTCAGCGATTATAGTTTTTTGAGCAGGCCATCCCCTCCACGGGGAACAGGACCCAGCCCACGAACACCAAACCCGCCATCGTGATTCAGTATTGATCCGGTTGCCGGCACATTGTCCTCTCGTGAGGCAAAGAAGACGTAGGCTCCTGCATATTCAGCTGGCGTGGGTAAACGCGACAGCGGAATAAATCCTGAGGCGCCCGCTTCCATGGCGCTGCCCGGAAACTCCAGGTCCTGCATATCAAGGCTGGCAGGCCCTTTAAGCTGAGTTGATATCGCACCCGGCGCAACACCGTTGACCCTGATATGCGGTGCAAGTTCGAAGGCGAGCTGCTTGATCAGTCCAACAACCGCATGCTTGGTCGCCGTGTATAGAACGCCGCCACCGCTCGGCCAGAAACCGGCGTTGGAGACGGTGAAGATCATGGAACCCTGCGACTGCGCCAGCGGTTTCAGCGCAGCCTTAGACAGCATCAGGTAACCGAGGACATTAATGTCAAACAGCTCGCTGAATGATTGATTCAGTTTATCTGCAGGCAGATCGACGAGCGTAATGTTGTAGTCCCAGATACCAGCATTACCGATGGCGCAGTCCAGCTTGCCGAAACGATCGACACAAGCTGCAACAGCCCGCTCATTGTCTTCGTACTCACGAACGTCTCCAACAGTGCCGATAACCCGATCCTCAAATCGGCTTTCAAGATCAGCACAACCTTCAGCAGAACGGTCTAGCACGCCGACACTCGCGCCCTCTTCGATCAGTCGTTCGACAACCGCAAGACCCAGACCAGATGCGCCACCCGTCACGAGGATTGATTGGTTCTCTAATCGACTCATGGCTTAAAACAGGCTCGACAGGTTTTGCGACAGTATGACTGTCTGCTCCAGAAACAGATGACGGCGGCAGAGCAGAAAGCCACCTTCCGATCGACGTAGCGTATCTTCGCGGCGACCAATCCAGCTGTCCTCTTCACTGTTGAGCCTCGTTCGGTAAAGTTTGAAGTTGCTACGCACGGTTAATTCATCTTCATCAATACTGTCAATTCGCACGTTGCTGATAAGACGCCGAGTACGTGACGGTGGATCTTCTGCCCAGGCACGACCGATCGCCAATCGTTGAATCCTCATGGTCAGAATGGTTTTGTCATCGTCGAACAGCGCCATGCCACCAGGTGCCGTGAATTCTTTTTCCACTTCCTTCGCCTGGGTGGTTCGCCTGAGTGGCATCCAGTAGTGGATGTCGTCGGCCAGCAGATTCAGCCATTCGTCAAAGCGGCGTGAATCCAGCAAATCCGCCTCATAGTAGAGAAACTCTTCTGCTTCAAATTTGAGCAGCATTCTTTCCTGCAGCGACAGATCCTGATAAGCGCTCATCAGACTTCTCCCGTAGGTGGCTGTGAGTGATTCGCCATCAACTCCGGCCAATTTTCAGCAGCCATCCAATCCTGCCATGATTGATAGGTCCAGCGTTGGGCGTGTTCGTTTATGACGGTCTCAATACAACTCTGCCCTGAAGGATCCTGGCTGACCTGATCAGCTTTGTTACCCATGGATAAATTAAGCGGCAGGGTTTTGCTGAAAGTGCCCTTGGCGCCGCGCGTGGAATGACTCCAATTCTCACCATCATCCTGCTCGAGCACACCAGCAGGTCCGAACATATGGTTTTGCATATAAGCAGAGAACTTCTGCTCATCTTCTGACATTCCCTTGCGACGGAAGTTAAACCACCAGAGCTCTGTCTCGTAAGGACCCCGCGGGATTCGAAGGCATACTTGATTCGTCTGCGCGACCCACAGGTTTGGGAAAATATTGGGATGACCAAATGAACGCGTTCCGACTGGACCCAGCATTTCCCTGGTTTCAGGCGAGGTCCGTCTCTCGGCGTGTCGATCGTACCATTGTGGCTCGCCCTCACCGCTGGCCAGTCTGGCATCGTATCTGGCCTGCTCTTCCTCGGATATGCCTGGCCCGCCAATGCCATGGCCATATTCACCCAGTATCACCATCTGATTGTCAGGTGCCATCGCGGCGGCGTCCAGGATGCCTGTTTTAATGGCCGAGCCGTGGGAAACTTTGACGTGATACCAGTCATACAGGTTATCTACGGCGAGCTTCCAGTTACATTGCAGTCGATTTTTATGGATACCATCAAGAAACTCGATGTCGCCTTCAGCCAGCATAAAGTCGATACCAACCTTGCCAACCCAGCCAAGATACTCTTCGAGTGGCGGAGCCTCTGGATCGAGGGTGGCAAAATAAAACCCCCGGTAGTTCTCGACCTTGGCAGCCGGTGTTAAACCCCAGTCTTTTTTGTCGATGTTGTTGCGATAGAAGTCATCCTCGCCCGGCATGCCGATCAAGCGACCATCCAAGTCGTAATTCCATCCGTGATAGGAACAGAAAAAACTTTTGGTATTGCCCAACTCGGCACGG
>CACFPX010000008.1:0-81800 GCA_902568205.1 K189A clade bacterium
CATTCTTTTCAAGCAATTTTGGAACAGCAAACACTGGCCCGATGCCCATTTCGTCAGGGTTCGTACCAGCAACAGCAATACCACGATAGGCTCCCAGAGGCTCTAAGCCACGCTGTTCGGCCAGCTTCGATTCCATGACCACACAAGCCGAAGCTCCATCTGAAAGTTGGGAAGCGTTTCCTGCCGTCACGTGCTTGCCCTCTTTGATCACCTGCCCATTTGAAAAGACCGGCTGTAGACCAGCCAGACTCTCGGCAGTGGTTCCAGGACGATTACCTTCATCCTTATCAAGAGTCGTTTCAATCTCATTGACTTCGCCCGTCTCCTTGTTCTGGAGCTTCATGACGGACGGAAGAGGGACTATCTCATCATCAAACGCTCCTGCCTGTTGAGCTGCCGCAGTACGAGCCTGAGACTGAGCCGAATATTCGTCTTGTGCTTCACGACTAACGCCATAGCGCTCTCCAACAATTTCAGCCGTCTCGATCATCGCCATGTACAGTTCAGGTTTATTGGCCAACAAATCAGGATCCGGGATAGCAAACATATCCCCTGTCTGATTCATCGAAATTGATTCAACACCACCGCCAACAGTCACATTCATACCGTCAGAGATAATCTGCTTCGCAGCCATCCCGATTGCCATCATCCCGGAAGAACACTGGCGATCTATCGACTGTCCAGCCACCGAATCTGGCAAGCCCGCTTTCAGTAGGCTCTGGCGAGCCACATTCTGAAACCCTGAACCCATTTGGATTGCCGCACCCATGATTACGTCCTCAACTTCGGCAGAGTCTACCCCCGCGCGCTCGACCGCATGCTTAATAGCATGTCCGCCCATCGTTGGAGAAGTGGTGTCATTAAACGCACCGCGATACGCCTTGCCTATAGGCGTTCTTGCTGTTGATAAAATTAGAGCTTCTCGCATTGTGTCTTCCTTGTTTTTCTAGATTGCTTTTTTCGACGATAAATTAAATTCATTCCATTGTACGGGTGATAGCAGTCTTTATGTACTCAATTTTAAACTTGAATCTAACCCTTCCTTTCTGAGGCTGAACCAAGATTGAACGGTTTTATGTTTTTCCTGGTCTTCTCCCATTAGGTAACATAGCCCAACCAAAAAGATACGAATGAAGGCCTACGCTTTATGGTGTCAACAAGACAAGAGATCGTCCACAAATCCAAGCAAGCGAAACAAGAAGTTAAAAAAATACCCATACCTGGCTTGAAAGGAAAACTTGAACATCTGAAAGACTTTGCTTCTGAACTCGTTCGACCTCGTCCTGTCGATATTTGGTTGCCTGAGAATTATGAAGCTGACTCTACTGATCGCTTTCCAGTGATTTACATGCACGACGGACAAATGATCTTTCACCACGAGGATTCTTCTCTGGCAGGAATGGACTTATTCTGGGATGTCGATAAAACAATCACAAAACTAACGAATGCGAAAAAAATCAGGCCCGCCATCGTCGTCGCTGTGTGGATGTCAGACTGGGCCAAAGGAGCCCGCGGAGCTGAATTCATGCCAGAGAAAGCAGTGCCGAGCGAGGTTTGGAAAGAAATGCTCAAAGATTCCGATAATTTCGCAACAGAAATGGGTGGGGAATCTATATCTTCAGATAACTATCTCAGATTTTTCGTCGAGGAACTCAAGCCCTTTGTCGATAACAATTATCGAACGCTGACAGCTAAGAACGACACTTTTATTGCTGGATCCAGCATGGGCGGCTTGATTTCAGCCTACGCAATAGCTGAGTATCCCGACATTTTCGGGGGAGCTGCCTGTTTGTCTACAGATTGGTCTATCGGGGATGGCATTGTTGTAGACTGGTTTAACAAGAATTGGCCCTCAGCGCATGGCAACCGCGTCTATTTCGATTATGGAACAGAAACTTTTGATTCGCTCTATGAACCTTATCAATTAGAAATGGACAAAGTGATGCGCAAATACGGCTACCTAGAGGACAAGGACTGGGTTACTCGCCGGTTCGAGGGAGATGGTCATCACCCCAAGGCGTGGAGAGAACGCTTTCATATTCCGTTAGAGTTTCTACTAGGAACCAACAGCTAATAAACGAAGGTTAATGAAAAGCAGTCTTACCTTCAGTAAGACCTAGCTTTCTCTTTGAGCCAAGAGAACAGAGGCCATTCCACAATCAGGGTCATTACGCACAAAATCTAAAACTCGCATGTGCAGGTTCGCTAGTATCGTCTCGTAGGTCTCAAACGAAAAACTCGCATGATAAATCTCTTCCGCTCCAACTCGGCCTACCACTTCGCCATAACGATCGCCCACTGTTATCAAAAGTACACCCTCGGGCTCAAGATGTTCTACAAACTTGTGAAGAGTTAGCTCTTGATCATCATGGTTCAAATGAAAAAAACTGTGCCAGGCGATAATCCCTTCGAATCTAGTGCTCAGAGACAGTGTCCGCATGTCCATCCGATGCCAACGTTGATCCGGAAATCGTCCCCGTATAATTTCAAGCATAGTCCTGGAAAAATCTAGTCCCTCTATTTCGAACCCCTTACCAATCAAATATCTAGCGACGGGCTCACCAGCTCCGCAACCGACATCAAGAACTTTCGCACTTTTTGATAATAAGTCAGAAAAGCGGTCTAGCCAGCTTTTTTCCTCAAGTCTCTTTGAACGTTCACTGTCAAATAGTCTGGCATTTCTATCGTAAATACCTCGAGTATTTTTCTCTATTGCGTTCAATAGCCTTCTGTCGATCACATCACCCTCTACAAAACTACTCAGGAAATCACTTACAAGATAGCCTCACCTCCAATAAATGAGAAGATACCATAATGTAACCTTTACCTCACATTTTCTTGATGTTAAGTTCACGTTACACATTCAAACGAGTTGATCATCATGGACCTAATCATTCCAATCATGGGCATACTGGCCGGCATCATTATCCCAATTGCTGTCTTTATCTGGCTATATTTCGAAGAAAAAGGGAAACGAGAAACCGCACTCGAAATAGCCAAGCACCTGCAGGATCCGATCAAGATCGAAGAGCTGATGAACATTTTTGAAGAGAGAAAGAAGGAGCCGGTAGATTACAGACGAGGAGGAGTAATTACGCTTTTTGTTGGGATAGGCATATACCTCCTGGGTGTCAGTAAGATGGGGTCCTTCTTTGAAGGTATTGGGCTTTTGGTTAGCTCAATCGGCATAGGGTGCATCATCGCAGGATATTTTTATCCCAACACCAGCGAGGAGCTCACCAATGCTGTGGAAGAATTCGAGAGAAAGTAGGTAAAAATGAAATCATATTTATCAAACCACCGGACAGAACTTTCGCATGCAATCGGCGTCGGCACAGGATTTTTAATCTTTTATGTAGCTCATACTACAGGCTATTCATGGGAGTTGAGTTTCTCGATAAGTTTTACTTTAGGCTTTCTCACCAGCACCATCTTGAGCCATAACCTGAGTCAGGCGTCCAATCGGGAAGAAGCCGTAAATCTGTCCCAAGCAATCGAAGAATTTGAAAAACCCGAGAGAAGTTAAGACTTGGGCAAGAACCATAAGAAACTTTCGAATGAACTTGAGGAGTTCAGAAAAGCCGCAGGCTTGACGCAACAACAATTATCAGAAAGCGCGGGCGTCTCAAGAAAAAGCATCAACGCAATAGAAAATGGCGTTTACATACCCTCTACCGTCCTCTCGCTAAAAATCGCGAAAACTCTTAATTGCTCGGTAGAAGATCTGTTTCAGTTACCATAAGACTCGCAGGATATTGTCTAGCTAAGAGATGCGAAGCAAAAGGCCTATCTTGCCTCTCTTCTAGAAAGCTGAAATAAGTAAGTTTCCGAATAATTTTCGTTACGAGGACGATTCCCATACTTTTCTTCCCACGCAACGGCGAACTCTTTAGAAAAATCAGCATTCAAAACTCGTTGAGCTTTTAACTGGTATAGACTATTTCCGGATTTGAGAACGACTCGAGGATCCGACTCTATATTTTTAACCCAAGCCGCATAGTTATCGCCTGCGTAAACGTAAGGCTTATTGTCTATATTAACAATCCACAAATTGACCGAATAAGGTTCCGAAGGGTTGGTCTCTAACTGAATAACCTGGCGCTCGATTATTGCTTCCCAATAATCAGGGTATTTCTCCTCTTGTCCGCTGAGTTTTCCGCTGCTGAACGGCAGATAATGGCATCCAATGACTAGTAACAACCAAGGAAAAAAATATAGAACTCTCATAAAATCACTAAATAGTTTTAGGCTAAGACTAAAATACCCTATCTTTGTTTTAAAGTTGCGCACGAAAGATTTAAAAACGGATCTAACGAAATTTTAAGAGCATGTTCGTCTTGTTACCAATTCACATCTTTTCTGGCGCGCTCGCTCTAGTTAGTGCTGCTGTCGCACTCTACTCTGTAAAAGGCAAAAGAACGCACATCCTCTCCGGAAGAATCTACTTTTGGAGCATGGTAGCTATTTTCCTGACAGCAATCCCTATATCGATCGCCAGCAGTAATATTTTTTTATTCCTTATAGGGATCTTTTCTTTTTATCTCGCATTTGCAGGTATGCGGTTTGCCAGAAACCGAAAGGGCGTTCCAACCAGATCAGACTGGCTGGCCGTCTTTTCAATGATCTTATCCGGAATAGGCATGTGGGCCTTGGCAACATTCTATTTAGCCAACGAAAACTCTCAGTCCATAGTACTTATTGTTTTTGGTTTTTTAGCGATTTCCCTTGGCTATGCAGACTACAAAAGTCATAAAGATGCTTCGGCAACTGGAAAACAAAGAATTGCTAAGCACTTGACCAATATGCTGGGAGGGACGATAGCTGTGGTGACCGCGGTATTAGTGGTTAATCCTCCCTTCGAACCCGAATGGATTTGGTGGGTCTTACCAACGGCAGTCGTTACCCCGATAATTTTCTGGTGGAACAAAAGAGCGCTCCGCTGAAAACCAAGTCTCGAAGAGAAGTTTTCAAAAGTGTTGTGAGCTTACTCAGAAGCAGTTTCTTGGTTGGCCTCTGTATCAGCTGGCGCCTCTGTTTCTGCTGGCGCCTCTTCCACTGCAGTGCCAACTTTCGATTTATTGCCAAATCGTTTTCTGAATCTATCGATCCTGCCGCCAGTATCTACAAGCTTTTGCTTACCCGTATAAAATGGATGAGATGCGGAGGACACATCAAGAGGACAGTATGGGTACGTATTTCCATCCGTCCATTCCTTCGTTTGATCTGTTTGAAGAGTAGAACGTACTAAGAAGTAGGCATCCACACTCGTATCGTGAAACAAAACTTCCCTATATTCTGGATGTATATCTTTTCTCACTTGATAGTCTTGAACTTAAAAACAGGCGCGAACTATACCAGATAGACAACAGGAAGTAAGAGCAATGTCGTACATATCGATTCACCTTCTGTAGTTACAGTTCAACCCCCATTCAACGGCAAAATGACTTAAAACCCAGTCAAAACAGAGCTCTCCGTGACGCTCGCCAACAGCTCCTAATTCCTTGGACATATCTCTTTGTCTTGTTTATATGATTTTTTAATTCCCTGCCAATCTCTTACGATTTCCTCATCGTTCGATGTGAAGCTCATTTCTAACAAACTTCTCTACTTCTTTGTTGGTCCGCAATCTTACAAACTTGATATGTGAATAATCCTTTTTCTCGAAAAGTTCGGTGTATTTTTTTCGATTTTTATAAAAATTTCTTATTGTCCATATAATCATTGAGTCTCGTGTAAACAGATGCTTCCAGACTATCTCTCTATTGCCGTGCCAAAGCTCTTCATTCTTGAGACCTCTCAACAAGCTTCTCTTAACAATTCTGTAAAGAACAATATAGAAGGGCAAGTCCAAGTACACCACCATTTGCACTCGCTTCCATTTAATAGGGATAGTTCTTGTGTAATTACCGTCCAAGATCCATCTATCAGAAGATACGATTTCTTCTACTTTGGAAAAGAACTCTTCATCACAGGACTCTTTCCAATTGGGTTTCCAAAAAATTTCATCTAATTGAACATATGGAACATCCAACTTCTGCGCGATTCTTTTACTGATGGTGGATTTACCGCTACCTGCAGTCCCGACGACGTTAATCCTCACAACTTTTCAACAATCCTCACTGACTACTTTACTATTATCAAAATAAATACATATCAAGGATATCGGTTGAGACTGCTTCCCGAGAGACCCTTGAAGGGGAAGCGTTAATTTAAGACTTTTCCTTGAATATTGGCACCATAGAGCTCCAGACCCCGTCTTTCTTTACACGATGGTAGATCGCGCCAACAATATGCAAACCCATCAGATTTACGCTTGTCCAAAAAATCATTTCATGTAGCAGAAGGAAAGCTTCCAGCACTAAACCTTCCTCTACTCCCGAATTGTACAAGCCTCCTATTATCAATCCGGTAACAGCGATCAACGCCAGACTTATATACATTCCCAGATGCACAGTTCGTGCTAATAGGATCAAGTTTTTAGGCATATCGAGCGGAGGTCTGGCAGCCCTTACAGAACGCATATATATGAATCGAAACAACAACAGAGACAGGAATATCAAAGTGAAAAAAATCTCCTGGATAAGCAGAGAAGAGCTCTGTAGCTCCTCGACCTCATCTACCTGATTTATGACGCCATAGGCAAAAACTACGATAAACGTCCAATGCAGAAATTTCGCCATAAAACCATAAGGTCTAACCATTTAATCGCCCATCTTTAATAACACTCAATAGGTATCCCAATCTGAAACCTTTTATTTAAAACGATTTCCAACACGTTCGTCTAAAGCGCTTATACAATGCCTCAGTTAACAACTTCGTGTGTTTTACTACCTTAAAATTATTTTGAACTCCTCAAGTAGACTTTCCAGCTATTCATCAAATTCGGTCGATAAGCCTCACCAAAAAAGTGCACTAATAACCGCTAGGCCACCCATGGGGTACCTGTTGTTGAGGATTAAATACTTTTGGACCATACAGAGGTAGGGCTTTAGAGGCCTCAAATATTTCTTTCTCAGTCAGAAACTGACTCGGAGATAACCTAAACACGTCTAGACCTCTTGATATTTCTGTTCCATAGATAAAACCATCGTAGTAATAAGCCGACCAATAACCACCCATTACCAGCAGTTCATCATCTACGGGACCTCTATCAAAGAAAGCTATCTCTTTTGGGTCCCTAGAATCTGTAAAGTCCATTACGGATATGCCGCCTTGGTACCATGCTTGAACAAAAATGTCTTTTTCAGGAATTGGAATTAAAGAACCGTTATGTGCAACACAATTTTCTGTTTCTAACTGCGGTGCTGGCATTTTGTAATGACTTCGGAACTCTAATTTGTTGTCGACTATGTTGTAAATCGCATTAGCCCCCCAATCAAGAGGATCCCATGCTCTGCAACGCGCTCTTCCACCACCGCCCCATTCATCAGTAAAGATTACCTTAGTTCCTTCATTATTGAAGGTGGCAGAATGCCAATAAGCAAAACCCACATCGGTAACGACGTCTATTCGTTGTGGGTTATAGGGATCTGAAATATCGAAAAGAATCCCATTCCCTGAGCAAGCACCAGCAGCTAAGCTTTTTGACGGAAATACTGTTATGTCATGACATTGATCGGTACGGCTTGTCTCTTGAGTATCATCCCCATGGTCACCTCCGCTCCACAAGCCACCTAAAGCACCTGTTTCAGGATCGGCAAATACGGTGGGACTACTTACTATTCTCGCCCTAGAAGGTTCTGCGACAGGAATTTCTATAACATCTATTCTGAAAAGCGCTGTCCTCTTGTCACCTGGTATATTGCCTATACATTCTTCCATTTCTTCTTCATCTCTTACGCCTTGAGTACCCGAGTTGTAGACAATAATCTTTCCAGTTTCATCCGGACCTGAAACTACTGAGTGAGTATGAGAGCCTCTGCAAGTTTGAACAGCTCCGACTTGTTTAGGTTCGGATAAATTTGAGATATCGAAAATTCTTATTCCCCTAAATCGATCAGGACTTGCTTCTTTAGAAACGCCCTGTAAACCACAGTCTACGCGGCTTCTAGTTTGTTCTACTGACATGATCAATAAATTATCAATAATCGATACATCTCCTTGTCCACCTGGGCAAACAACAGAAGAAAGTAGCTCCGGAACTCCCATGTGATCAATTTCATATATGTTAAAGCCATGATAGTTACCAGCTACGAGAACATTGTCTCTAAATGCCATGTCAGTATTTGCAAAACTTAAAATAGGTGAACGAAGCGATCTCGATTTTTCCTCTACGGTCTTCTCGGCGTTGTCATCTTTATCTTCTTCTGCTGAAGTCTTTATTCCTTTCGATTTAGGATTGTTTGGATTGTAAAAACCTATGGGCTTTTTGAGGGATGCAACTTTTTCCAAGTTAAATATCGCCTCTTCGGCATCATAATGACCAGGACCTAATTTTGATCTAGGATCGTCTGAGAGATTAACAGCGATAGCATTCATTCTCTCTATTTCAACACTTTGATCATTTACGAGATCAGAGATAAATTCATTCAAAATTGGATCGTAAGCTGTCCCTGGATATTCCTTTAAGTCCTTGACCATTTTTAAGGCGCCATCATGATGGGAAATCATTAGCTGTAAGAATAATCTGTCAAAATCTGTACTCTCAGAATTTTCCAGTTCCCCTAATTCACTGTCACTAGCCATACCAGCCATACCAATATGCATGTGATGGGAACTATGGTCTATCGAGATATCTTCATCCCTTAACTTAAGCCAATTTTCCATAAAACTAATTTCGTCTTCTTGAGAAGCATCGATTCTATTTGCCAGATCAACTATTGTTTTATTATTAGTTCTTTTTTCAGCCATATTTGACATGACTATGGCTTGTTGATGATGGATTATCATTCCTTGAAGGAAACTTATATCAGCATCCACATAGGTAGTAATTGCAATGTTAGTCGCCGCCTCTGGATCAATTAACTTTGAATCTTCTCCTGGCGCACCAGGGAGTAAGATTGGATGGGTCAAAGACTTTTCTTTAACACTCAGCTCATAGGATAAGGGTACATCTCCGGGTTTAGATATTTGTGATGACTCATGTTTGTTATCTTCAGAGCATCCATTGAAACAAAGGATCATTGGGGCAAGGAACAAAAATTTTAGTTCTTTCATTTTGATATTTTTTTCATGATTTAATTAGTAAGGTTTTTGTAGTGCATAGAGTTAGCATCTTTATCATTGTACAGGTCAAATCACTAAGCTGCGTCGAGTGCATTGCAAACTTGTTTTATAGTGAAACAAACTGAATCCGTAAGCGTGTAGAGATTTTTTATTCGTGATTATCTCAATTTTCGTCAAATTTTCTGTGGATAACTAGTCGTAAAAAGACTCAAAATACTTTTCTCTGCCGTCTTGAAGCATTCCAGCCGTTTCATCCATAAACCTATTTCTATCTTTTCTGGTTTTAAATACCCAAATACACACTGTGTCTTTGCTGTGATAGATAGCTTTCAACTCGTCATCTATATCGCAAATCTCTTGCGGTATATCTGTTTTAATACAAATCATTCTATTCCCACTCAATAATAACAGTGCTATAAATCTTTGTTTTTATGGATATTTTTGTGTTATGTGTGAGAAGTCTACACGAAAGGCTCTTCTATCATAGCAATTAGAAATACCAGTAGAAAAATATGAAATCGCCTACCGCACCAACAATCACTATCGTCCAAAACAACCTTGGATTTTCAAAACACCAATCGATGAGACGAGCAAGCATTGATAAGTTCACTCCCACTCAACAGAATCACAAAAATTACCCCCAACAATCGAAACTTCTGTTTCATGCGACGTTGGCAATGGTTGACTATACTTAAGGCTTCTGACACCAAAACTGGTACATCTCGGAGAAAGCTCGGGGGCTTCTTTCCTCGTACCGATGCCACAGTTCTAAATCGTAGATATCCGCTTCGTTCCCATAAAACTCTCCAAAATTTGAGATGAGTTCTGTATTTTCAAATCCGCAGAAACTGAGCCCTAGTTCATCGAGACAGTTTTTAATCTGCGGAAGAGTAAAACGATGCTCTCGCACGTGAAATACTAAGTCCCTAAATTCACTCAAAGAGAAGAAATCTGAAAAGGTTTTTAATCGTTTTATCTCCTCGCTTTCAGACAATCTCAACGACTCTCTGAAATTTCTGATTTCAGTTTCAGATGTCCCTATTCCGAGGGAAGCAATTTCCCTTCGAGCTTCTACAATCTGGCTTCTAGCCAACACGCTATACAACCCTATCTTCATCAAGCCGCCGGGTTTTAATAAATCCGCGAGAATTCTCCAACCAGCCATCGGTTCATCCATATGATGCAGAACCCCCACACTTTCGATGATGTCGAATTCCTTGCCTATTTGATTGAGACGTAAAATATCTGCTTGTAAATAATCTATGTTGGTAAAACATAATTCATTAGATTTCCTCTGTGCATAAGCTAGGCTTGCAAGGCTTAAATCCACAGCAGTGACATGACAATTAGAAAAGCGAGAAGCAGTTCCTATCGAATGCTGCCCTGTGCCGCAACCAGCGATTAGTATAGACGGAGCAGTCACGTTTTTAATATTTTCGTAATGGAGCTGAAGCTTTAACTCATCACAAACTGCAACTATTGGTTTTGCCTTTATCGAAACTCCTAGCTTCACCCATCGTGGATAAGGATTCTCTTCATACTGTTCCCTAACTTTAAGCGACACATCGTCTGATATTTCCCCCAATACAGGAGTGTCTTTCGCTATCATTTTCTCGAGAATTGGTTCCTCTATCAGCGTCTTCTTCACCTCCTCCAAACTATCAAGAGCTTCGAGCTTTCGACACCAATCATATCGGTATAACGAACGATAAGACGCTAAACACAAAATCTTTACGGCTTCTGGCTGCTCTGATTGCTCCAGGGCTTGTGAAATCTCAGCTTGTAGTTCGCCAATCAGATGAGTCTCTTCGTCACTTTCAATGTAAACATATTCATTAGTGAAACAATGCATAGAAAGCGTCGATAAAAAATAGATGAGTTCAGGAGATGCCTCCATCTTATCCAGATTTTTGAGAAGCAAACTTCGCACCGCAACAAAGAGTTCTTCAAACTGAAGCTCGGGAAGTGGACATAAACGCATAAGATGATGAAGAAGCGGCAGTTTATCTAGACTGCCGATTATCGAAGTTGCCTCGTTCAGGCTCAAAGCAATATTTTTCTTAAGCAGTAAATCCTTGATTTGAGTATCTTGCTTTAAGAGTCTTAAAATACTTCCCGCCACATCCCTAGGACGTGTAAAATTTCCACCAGTTAAAAGTTGGGTTAATGGGGGATAGAGCTTGGGGTTAAGTGAATTGAATCTTACGCTTTTGATAACGATACCGACATTTACATAGGCTCCGGCATAGTCAGGTTTCAACGCTATAGCTTGCGTATAGCTGGCGAGAGCTTCGTTCGGTCTGCCTAATTCTTTGAGCGTGTTACCCAAGTTGTTGTGGGCTTCAGCATAGTCAGGCTTAAACGCTATCGCTTGGTTATGGCTGGCTAGAGCTTCGTCTAATCTGCCTAATTCTTTGAGCGCGTTACCCAAGTTGTTGTGGGCTTCAGCATAGTCAGGCTTCAACGCTATCGCTTGATTATGGCTGGCTAGAGCTTCGTCTAATCTGCCGAGTTCGTGGAGCGTGTTACCCAAGTTGTAGTAGGCTTCGGCAAAGTTAGGCTTCAACGCTATCGCTTGTGTATAGCTTGCTAGAGCTTCGTCTAATCTGCCCAATTCTTTGAGCGTGTAACCCAAGTTGTAGTGGGCTTCGGCATAGTCAGGCTTCAACGCTATCGCTTGTGCATAGCTTGCTAGAGCTTCGTCTAATCTGCCCAATTCTTTGAGCGTGACGCCCAAGTTGCTGTGGGCTTCGGCATCTCGAGGAAATAATGCAACTGCTGTCTGATTAACCTCTACGGCTTCAGATTTTCTGCCTGTTGTTCCTAATACTGCGCCTAACACTTTCCAAGCAAATTGATGCTTAGGAAAATCTTGAGTAAGGAGAACAGCAAGTTTTTCTGCGTCATTAAATCGTCCATTATGATGGTGCTCTAGTAGAGCGTTGATTTGTTGCCGAGATGGTTTGTTAGCTTCTGAGTTTCTTTTTCGCTCTTTCTTCCTCTTCTTTTGTTCCACTAGTTTTTTGCGTTTCTGTGAAAACGATAGGCTTTTGTGTTGCACGTCTAATTTAGACTCATCTACCCGTTCGGTTGGTGCGAGCTGTGCTTCCAAAACCGTTAATTCTTGCGTAGCCACTCCCAGCGTTTTCGCCTGCTCAAGGACTTTTTTGGCATATCCAAACTGTTGTACTTTCATAAGAGCACCAATGTAGCTCAGCCAAAACTGTTCTATCTTTGGATTGGCTTCGAGGGCGGTTTTAAAAAGTGGCAGCGCCACATCGGCTTTATTCACCGCGACTGCTAATACGCCTAGGTTGTGGTTTGCGTCAGGATGTGCGGGCTCGGACTGCAAAATTGCACGATATAAACCTTCCGCTTCTTGAAGCTTGCCTTCTCGATGTGCGGTAACGCCCTGTTGCAACGCTTGTTCGATAGTCAGTTCCATCAAATTCTCTTAATCTCTACCTCCAAAAAGCATTTAGCACCTTCTTTAGTTTTTTATCGACAAAAAATGAACGCGTTCTTTCAATATCATTGAATCGAATGCCATCTAGCGATAGCTTTCGGATAATCAATAATGATAGCGTAGATTGTGGACGCCTGCGCTATCCGCTATGCCCACTCAACAATAATAGATCTATAAACTATTGTTTTTACTCATAATTTTTTGGTGTGTGTATGACAACGCCTCCTTAATCGGAAAAAAGTTCAGCAACCACCTTCACTCCCACTCAATAGTTACACGATTTAAGAGCCTTGCTACATAAGGGTTCGCGTGCAGAAAATTCTTGTTTACAACATCTTTACAACATTTTGTGTTTCGTTTTGCTCTGCTCAATCTGTGTAACTCCTTTGTTTTCAACAGTTTAACATTTTTGGTGTTCTAAACTTTACAACCCTTAATTAGTAAAGTTTATTGAAAAGTATTCCACTATTTTTCTAGCTCCATATAGAGATATATGGTTATGATCATAATAATAATAACCACTATTATCATTTCCATAACATCGATTATCATCACAAAAAACATTAGCAATATCTAATATGACTACATCCTTAGGTAAGCTTTTAAGAAAGCTATAAACAGAACTATTAGTTTGCATCCACTGTGTCCTAGTAGGACCTAAAATATTCTTAGAATCTGATAAAAGAATTTGTTTTTGAATAGAGTTTTCTAGCAAAGGGGGTTGAGCCAAAAAATATACTTTTTTTTCATTTTCAGAAAACTTTTTAATAATAACTCGAAGATCCTCTAAAGCTGTTTCTAGCTTTTCTGGCTTTACTGCAGCTAGACTATAACTTACTAACACTACTTCTATGTCATTATCATTGATAATTCTATCTATGGCATTTGCTGTCCACTCAAAGCAGTAGGGTTCTTCTTTTCTTATATTAGGGAGACATGAAGTATGACTATTTTGTTGAACACTATAACCATATGAATTTATATGCTCAGCCAATGCATAAGAAATTTCAACTACATGCGAATCACCAAAGGTTGCATATTTAGGAGTGCCCTCAAAGAATTCGCATGGAGTATCAATCGTATGACAGTCATCTCTCTTAGGGGATTTCTCAATTGTTCTGATATTTTCTCCATAATTCAATCTGCTCTCAAATCCATCACCAAAATGGAGTAACAACCCTAAGCTTGTTAAAGCTATGGTCCCACCAATCAATGTATTAATCATAATACTAGATGGGATTATGCTTCTGTCTCTGAATGGGGTTTCTATGAAGCGATAGCTAAACCAAGCTAACATTATAGAGACCGCACATAGAATCATTAGTATAAATTCAGAAGGATCTCCTAATAGACTGCTTCTTACAAATGCAAATAAAGGCTGATGCCAAAGATAAGCGCTGTAAGAAATCAAACCAAGCCCAACAATTGGTTTTATAGTTAGAAAATTATAAACAATAGTTTTTTGAACTGAGCATAGAATCAATAAGGCAGTTCCGATTACAGGAACCAAAGTATACAAACTTGGGAATGGTGTGTTTTTATTAAAAGCTATAACCGAATATGAAATCATAAAAATACCAATTAAGCTCATTACCTGATTAAGCATTTTTGAGTTCAGAAAAGTATTACTTTTTAGGTAAAAAGCAATGAAAACACCAACTAATAACTCCCACGCTCTAGTAGGAAGTAAGAAATAGGCAGCTGAAATTATTTTTGGTTGAGTGATTTGGTTGGAAGCCCATTCGGCAAGTCCCAAGCTAATAACAAAGACTATAGACAAAAGAAATAGAATCCACTTTACTCCTAACCGCCATGTTAATATTAAAAATATGGGGAACAATACATAGTACTGTTCTTCTATTGCCAAACTCCAAGTGTGAAGCAATGGCTTTAGCTCAGCGGCTGCATCAAAATATCCAGCCTCTATCCAAAACAAGATATTTGATGAAAAAATAGATACTGAAACTAAACTTTGCCCAAAATCTTTAAGTTCATTGGGTATTAGTAATAACCAAGCAAATGGCAAACAGACAGCCATCACAAAAAACAAAGCCGGTAAAATGCGACGAGCGCGTCTTTTATAAAAATTTATTATGCTGAATCTATCCTCAGCCATTTCAGTAATTATAATGGTTGTAATCAAGTAGCCGCTTATAACAAAGAAAACATCTACCCCTACAAATCCACCACTAAACGCTTCAAAACCAGCATGAAATAAAATAACAGGTAGGACTGCTATTGCTCTTAAGCCATCAATTTCTGCTCTGTATTTCATATGCACATTTTAACCCTTTAATTAATTATATTGGTTCTTATGAAGTGCAGTAATAGCAATAATTTACAACAGTGTTTACAACTTTGACGCAAGAATGGGGGTTTACAACAACTTTACAACAGCAAGAAGTCAGTAAACATAAGGGTTTGAGAGGCTTAAACTATTCCCACTCAATAGTCGACGGTGGTTTAGACGAAATGTCGTACACGACTCTGGACACCTGAGATATCTCGTTCATTATTCTGTTTGAAACTTTATCCACGAACTCGTAGGGAAGTCTCGCCGATCTCGCGGTCATAAAATCAATTGTCTCGACAGCTCGAAGTGCGATCACATGCTCATAGCGCCTAGCATCTCCAACGACACCCACTGATTTAACAGGCAAATAAACAGCAAATGCTTGAGCTACTGAGTCATATAAATTTTCTTTTCTCAGCTCCTCTATAAATATGGCGTCGGCTTCTCGTAAAACTTCGGCATACTCAGACTTTATTTCTCCCAAGATCCGAACGCCTAAACCAGGACCGGGAAAAGGATGTCTATATATTAGAGACTTGGGCAAACCTAAATAAATTCCGAGGTTCCGCACCTCATCTTTAAATAGTTCTCTGAGAGGCTCGACTAGTTCTAGAGACATTCTCTCGGGTAACCCGCCCACATTATGGTGAGATTTAATGACGTGCGCTTTCCCGTACTTGGAAGCTGCAGATTCAATGACATCGGGATAGATGGTGCCCTGAGCCAACCATTTCACGTTACTCAACTTATCGGCTTCTCTCTCAAACACATCGATGAATGTATTTCCGATGATCTTGCGCTTGTCTTCAGGGTCTACCACGCCGACAAGCTTAGTCAAAAACTCGGACCGAGCGTCAATCGTCTTGATTTTGATGGGTAAGAAGTTTCCTGTTCCTGCCTCCAATCCAAAGGCTTTTTCGACTTCTTCGGTCTCATCTTTCCTAAGAAGCCCATTATCAACAAAAATACAGGTTAGTTGGTCTCCAATAGCCCGAGAAAGAATCGCCGCAACTACCGACGAATCAACTCCACCCGACAAACCTAAAACCACCTCATCATCGCCAACCTGTTCTTTAATTCTCCGAATAGCCTCTTCCGCGATGTTTTCAATAGTCCAATCGCCGTCGCACTGGCAAATATCCTTTGCGAACCGATCAATCAAATGATCTCCGTTTGGGGTATGCGTAACCTCTGGATGAAATTGAACCGCATAAATTCGTTTTGACGGATTCTCCATTGCCGCAACCGGGGCGCTCTCCGTGCTAGCGGTAACGCTAAATCCCTCTGGCAAATCGGTGACCTTGTCTCCGTGACTCATCCAAACCTGCGCCTTTCCATGCCTGTCCGGGTCTAGAGTCGCCAGTAATTCGCTACCACCATGCAAATCAATCTCAGCATGGCCGAACTCCCTGTGTGCAGAACTCTTAACCCCACCTCCCAGCTGCGCAGCGAGAGCCTGCATTCCATAACAAATACCTAGTATCGGTATTTCTAACTCAAGCAATCGCTCAGGAATTCTTGGCGTATCGCCTGAGGTAACCGTCTCAGGTCCACCAGACAAAATAACGCCCCTAGGTTGTCGTTCGTCAAAATACGATTTTTCAACATCGAACGGCTGGATTTCGCAGTATACTCCGCATTCTCTTACTCTTCTCGCGATGAGCTGAGTGTATTGGGAACCAAAATCCAGGATCAGCAACCACTGATCTTGAAGATGATCGATAGCGCGTTCAGTCAAGGCTAGCTGACTGGATAATTGGGGGCTTCTTTTGTGATTGCCACATCATGAACATGAGATTCGGCCATGCTAGCCGCGCTCACCTTTATAAACTCTGGATGTTTCCTAAGGTAGTCAATGTCTCCGCTGCCTGTGTACCCCATCGCTGCTCGAAGACCACCCATCAGTTGGTGAATGATCGGCCCTGTTGGCCCCCTGAAAGGAACTCTACCTTCAATGCCTTCAGGAACGAGCTTTCTTCCGTCCCCCTCGACTTCTTGAAAATATCTATCACTCGACCCATGACTTTGAGCCATAGCTCCAATCGAACCCATGCCCCGATAAGATTTGTATGTCCTTCCTTGATACAACTCTATCTCTCCTGGAGCCTCTTCGGTTCCCGCAAGCAAGCTTCCCACCATTACCGAACTCGCCCCGGCACAAATGGCTTTTGCTATATCGCCAGAATAACGAATCCCACCATCTGCGATCACCGGAATATCATCCTCTTCTGCCGCTCTAGACGCCTCAGAGACCGCTGTTATTTGCGGAACCCCAATCCCCGACACGATCCTGGTCGTACAGATCGACCCAGGGCCAATACCGACCTTTACGGCGTCGACGCCCGCGTCTATCAGCGCTCTGGCACCATCGTAGGTAGCCACGTTTCCGCCGATCACATCGAGATTAGGATAGGTTTGTTTAATCCAGACAATCCGATCGACCACGCCTCTTGAATGACCATGAGCCGTATCAACGACTATGACATCTACATCCGCTTCCACTAATGCGGCCACACGATCGTCTGTCTCTTCAGAAGTCCCGACACTAGCACCGACACGCAAGCGCCCTTGCTCGTCTTTACATGCTGAAGGGTAAGTCTCTGCTTTGGTTATATCTTTAACCGTGACCATGCCGGTTAGCTCAAATTCATCATTCACCAATAGGACCTTTTCAATTCGGTGCTCGTGCAGGATTCGCTTAATCTCTTCGTTACTTGCGCCCTCTTTGGCCGTCAACAGCCTATCCTGTGGGGTCATAACATCTTTCACTTTAAGATCAATTCGATCCAAAAAACGGATATCCCGAGTAGTAATGATTCCAACAAGCTTTTCCCCGTCGACAACGGGCACTCCTGATATCCTATTTTCTGTGGTGGTAGCTATCAGGGTCTCTATCGTCGCTTCAGGGTGTATTGTCACTGGATCTCGGATAATTCCTGACTCAAATTTCTTTACCAACCGAACTTCACGAGCCTGATCCTCTACCGATAAATTCTTATGGACGATGCCGAGGCCGCCTTCCTGCGCCATCGACACTGCAAGCCTCGCCTCGGTAACAGTATCCATCGCAGAAGACACGACAGGAATATTGAGGCCAATACGCTTGGTTAATTTGCTCTTTAAGCAAACATCAGAAGGCAAGATTTCAGAATAGGCAGGCAGCAAGAGGACGTCGTCGAATGTTAATGCGTCGGTTGAAATACGTAGCATTTACAGGCCCCACAAAATCAAGATTCTACTGACTAGCACTTGATAAGTAAAACAATAGTAAAATCAAAAATGAATAATCAGCAGGTCAACACCTTTCTTCTCTTAACCCGGTTCAATGCTACAATTATTTTGTGAACAAAATTGAATCAAAAACCCCCGATCCCAAAGTATTCAGTGTCAGCGAGTTAAACCTTCAAGCAAGGGTCACCATAGAAAAGCAATTCAATCTAGTCTGGGTTGAGGGAGAACTTTCTAATTTTGCTCGTCCCAGGTCAGGCCATTGGTATTTCACTCTTAAAGATGATAACGCTCAGGTCCGATGTGCCATGTTTGCCAATCGAAATAGACTCGCACAGCTTCAGCCCGCCGATGGCCAACAAGTTCTAATTAAAGGCCGTGTCAGCATCTATGAGGGGAGAGGCGACTTCCAGATAATTGTCGATCAGATTGAACACGCCGGCGAAGGCCTTCTGAGGCAAGCGTACGAACAACTGAAAGTAAAACTATCGTCGGAGGGTTTGTTTTCGGAGGAATCAAAAAAACCACTACCCTCGTATCCAAGACACATTGCTATCGTGTCATCCCCCACAGGCGCTGCAGTTAAAGACATATTGGCAGTGTGGGGAAGACGATATCCCGCGCTAGAGGTCACTCTAGTACCGACCTCCGTACAAGGAGAAAACGCAGCGACAGAGATAATCGAAGCGTTAGACTCAGCTGAAGAGCTTGGACCAGACCTAATCATCGTGACTCGGGGTGGAGGGTCGCTCGAGGATCTTTGGAGTTTTAATCTAGAGTCGGTCGCACGAAGAATATTTGCTTGTCAGATTCCCCTTGTATCTGCAATCGGCCACGAAATCGATTTCACCATAGCCGACTTCGTCTCAGATATAAGAGCACCGACTCCTTCAGCCGCCGCTGAAATCGCAGTCCCAGAACTTACCGAGATACGCGATCAAGTCAAAGATTTCGAGAAGACTCTGATCAATAGCTGGAAAAAAACAAAGCAAATGCTGCAGCTGACGTTGCAAAATGCCAGATTAAGACTGTTGAGCCCGACCACCGTGGTCGAGCAAGCTCATCAGAGAATTGACGATGCTTCGAATCGAACGCTGACAGCTATAACGCGCCTTATCGATCTGCAAAAGGAGCGATTGGCAAACAACAGGGCTCAGCTTCGCATATTGGGGCCAAATCAAAAATTATCAGGCGCAAAATCCGAATTGCTGTCCAAAAAGACTCGGTTAATTCGCTCGATCCAAGACAAGTTACTCAAAGACGACGAGAGGCTAAGAAGCCTTGCCCGGGTATTGGAGAGTGTTAGCCCTCTACCGACGCTATCACGAGGTTACGCTATTGTTCGCGATCAGGACTCTGCTTCAGTGCTAACAAAGAAAAGCCAACTCGAGATGGGACAGCGAGTGGTAACACGGATAACCGACGCGATCTTTGTCAGCAAAATTGAGAAAATTGAAAATACCGAAGAAGAAGGCTCTGGCATCAAATGAGGTGGCTTTCATTCATCCTTCTTTTGATAAGCTCCAGCGCGATAGGTTCTAACGTACCAGGCGGCGTTGTAGTATGGGATATTCCTGATGGAGCTACGGGAATACGATACCAAAACAGGCCAGTACTAATTATCGGGAGCAAGGCGATAGTCGGTATCCCTGTCTTTGAAAAGCCGGGGCAGCATAGCCTAAGCTTTATGCTAGACGGAGAACGAAAAAATCACAATTTTGAGGTCAAAGAGAAAAGGTATACCGAACAGCACATTACCATTAAGAACAAAGCTCTGGTCAGTCCACCTCAGACACAGCTTGATCGAATTCGAGAGGAATCCAAAAGACAAAGGGCCCTCTATGATAGTTATTCAAGTGTAGTTCACTTCAAAGGAGGCTTCGAGATGCCTTTAGAAGGAACTATCACTAGTCTGTTCGGGCATCGCAGGTACTTTAACGGACAGCCACGAAGTCCTCACAGCGGCTTAGACATTGCTGCTAAGGAGGGCACCCCAATTCTTGCTCCCGCTTCAGGAGAGATCATCTTAGCCGACGAGCTCTATTTCAATGGGAAGACCGTGTTTATTGATCATGGACAAGGTCTAGTGACTATGTATTGCCATATGTCTGAGATTCTCGTTATCAATGGGAAAGCGGTGCAACAGGGTCATCAGATCGGACTTGTTGGTTCAACAGGAAGAGCAACGGGCCCGCATCTGCATTGGTCGGTCAGCCTTAACGGTTTCCGAGTAGACCCTTATATTTTAATAGAAAACTTAAATACTATTGTCGGCGCTGGCGACGTTTCTTATGGCGGATGATGCGTGTTCGTCTGTTTTTTTGCTTTCTCGTCAATTCGTTTCGCCGACCTGCGAATGGGTTTTCCGAATCACGAAAATCGATAAAAACGGGGTTTCCTATGAGGTCTAGACGCTCCCTGAACCCGTTTTCGAGATAGCGTTTATAAGAGCCTGGCAACTCTTTCAGTTGGTTCCCGTGAATGGCGATCCTTGGAGGGAAACCGCCAGCTCTTGTCGCTACCTTCAACCTTATATTACGACCACGGATCGAAGGAGCAGGATGCGCTTGCACCAAGGACTCCAGAACACGACTTAAATAGGAAGTTGAAACCTCAAATTCTCCTGCAACCTTGACCGCTTCAACTTCTGTAAAAAGGTGACCAACCCCCGAGCCATGCAAAGCCGAAATCCTCTTAACAATCACCCAAGGGATAAAAGCCAGTTTTCTTTCCAAGCTTTTATTGGCTTGCTCTTTTTGATCCCGGTCCAATCCATCCCATTTGTTGACAGCAATAATAAGCCCGCAACCAACTGACAATGCGTATTCCAGAATATGTAGATCTTGATCAACTACACCTTCTGGCGCATCCAAAACGAGGATAGCAACCTGCGCGCGTTCCATTGCGTCTAGTGCTTTCACCACAGAAAACTTTTCTGTTATCTCAGAAACCTTCCCTTTTCTGCGTACGCCAGCGGTATCTATTAAGACATAATCAGCGCCTTCCAAATTAAACGGAATATCGATGGAATCCTTCGTAGTACCTGGCATATCAAAGACAACTTGCCTATCTTCGCCTATAAGCCGGTTCACGAGAGTTGACTTGCCTACATTCGGGCGACCAATTACTGCGACTCTGGTTCCTTTCTCTTGCACCTCCGCATCAGGTTCGATTAAAGAATTTTCAAAAGAAGAGCTTAAGCGATCAACAAAATGAGATACCCCTATACCGTGGGCAGAGGAGATAAACGCCAAGTCGTCGAAGCCAAAAAGAGAGAACTCACTCACCAGCTGATCCCTAGAAACACCATCGACTTTATTAATTACAGGAAGAAAGTCTATGTTCTGGCTTCTCAAATAATCGACAATTTCTTGATCAACCGCAGTAATTCCCTCTCGGCCATCAAAAAGCAGAACCACCAAATCCGATTCTTTAACCGCTACCAGGGTTTGCTCGAACAAAACATCCGACAACTCATGATCGCCAAAAACGCCCCCAGTATCAATTAAACGAATAGATTTACCAGCACTAGACAGGACCCCATAACGCCGATCTCGAGTGAGACCTGGAACGTTAGCAACAAGTGCATCTCGGGTTTTCGTTAGCTTGTTGAATAAGGTCGATTTACCTACATTAGGCCTGCCAACGAGGGCAACGGTGCCTGAAATTTGATCCATCGACTATCTCAAATCAACTTGAATCGCTTGCAAACTACCCGAATCAGTTAAGATATACAAAACCCCCTCAGACACGACCATGTTAGACCGAATACCGCTACGATCAATTTTCCGCCTACCCATGAAGCGACCATCTCTTTGAGCTATGACGTGTAGATAGCCATCAAAATCGCCAATAGCCACGTAATTGGAAAAGGCCGACGGAGAGCTAAGCTGACGACGCGCGAACGATTCTTGGATCCATATCGACTCTCCAGTATTTTGATCTACGGCGTGCACCGAATCGTTCTGATCTACTAGATATATCTGCCCATAGCCTTCCGCCAAATCTTGAAAGGAGGAACTCTTGTATTCCCATCTAGGTCTGCCGTCTCGAATTGACAGACGCTTTAATCTTCCCTGATAAGAAGACGCGTAGATAGAAGCCCCCAAGGATAAAGGATCAGCATCTACATCAACAATCCTATCAAGCTCGGATCGTCCTTCCGGGAGCATGACTCGGTGCTCCCAAACTGGTTCACCGCTATCCGCCCTCAATGCTATTACCTTGCCATTTGAAATACCCGCAACGACGAGACCATTCTGCACTGTCGGAGAACTCGTTCCTCGAAGAGTCAAAATCGGCGTCTGATTGTCATACGCCCAGATTAATTCACCTGTTTTTTCATCCAATGCAGCAATTCTGTCATTAACCGATTGAACAAAAATCTTTCCATCACTGTAGGCGGGAGTAGAAAGAATCTCGGTATCCAGCTGCGATCGCCAAGCTAAAGAACCATCCGCCAAAGACAAAGCAACGACTTCTCCACGGGTGGTGCCTAAGAGAACCATACCTGCTCCAGAACCCAAGCCACCGCTAACAAAGCTAGGATCGTCTCGATCAATAAAATTCAAGAAGCTAAAAAAACCTCGGTCTAATTGATCAAACTGCGTACGCCAATTCCGCTTCCCGGTAAATCGATCCACGGAAACAACAATGCCATACCCATCACCAGCTAAAACTTGATCCGCGACTACAACCGGGGATAATTTTAGGTACTTTTTCCCTAGACCTTCGCCTATTGACGTTCTCCAGAGTCTCTTGAGCGTTACTTCTGGCTCAAATTTCACTAATTCAGCAGGTTCAAGTTTCTCTTTTTTCTCTTTTTTATCTCGTTCCTCAACTCCAGGGAGCCAGGTAAACCAGCTACAGCCGCATAAGAAAAGCGGCAATACAAACCATAAAAACTTCCTATTTCGCCCTACGTTAGTCACTTTGGTCTTCCGACTTTTTAGGCGCTAGGACACTCTCAGCCTCTTTCAAAGCCTGGCTAAGCTGCTTGTCAGGCAATACGTAGGTTCCTTTGTACGGCGAAGCATTGTCTAATTTAAGTTTCAAAAGAGGCCTATCCACGCCCTCTTCAAGCTCACCGAAAGCCCTTTCATAAGATTGATGCGCAAACTCAATCTCTCTTCTGCTAGTATGAATGTCACCCTTAAGTTCTAAGGCCCAAGAAAGAAAGCCCTTCGTCTTAACCTTCTTTAAAGTCGCTAACGCCTCTTCACTTTTTTCCAACTCGTATTGCACTTTGGCGAGTCTGATTAGTGAAATATCTTTTAACAACACTTCTTCAGACGCTTCTAGCGCCTCCTCAAGCAGCTCCTCGGCTTCAAAAATCTCGCCATTCGAAAATTTCTTTTCAGCCTGATCAAACAATATCAACACGTGCGCTGTGCTGCCCGAATGTTCTTGAGCTATTGCAACAAGGAAGCCTTCTCTCTGGTCCAAATCAGAATCTAGATATTGTCTAAAGATCTCGCTGCTTTGCTCACCAGTATCCTCCTGATACGACCCGTAATAATTCCAACCGGCAATGCCGAGCACCGCAACAAGCAAACTGGCGAGTAGAGACGTGCCGTTTTCACTCCACCAACTCTTTAAACGCTCGACCTGTTCTTCATCGCTCAAATAATCAGACACAAGTACCCTCATATGTTGATTCGTTCAACTCGAGTCGAAATTGTCTCATATCAAGATCGACATTTAACTGTTATCGCTAATTATCTTTTTAATGGCCCCTTCGATTGGCAAACCTACCTGACCATCTTCGCTATCCCTCATGTTCTTCAGGGTGACAATATTCTGTTTAACTTCTTCATCGCCGATCAAGACCGCCCACTTGGCACCCACCGCATCTGCTCGTTTTAATTGCTTCTTAAAATTTCCGCCTCCCATATGAACGCGGACTCTTAAACCAGCGTCTGACTTTCGAATCCGGTCAGCCGTATTCATTGCTTTCCCTAAGAAGCTTTCCTCTAGAAAAGAGACATAGACATCGACACTTACCCGAGACTCTTGAGGATGCTCTAGCGCATCAAGCGCTAGAATCATCCGCTCTAAACCGATGGCAAAACCAATTGCAGGTGTCTGTCGACCTCCCAGTCGCTCTACTAATCCATCATACCTACCGCCAGCACAAATCGTGTCTTGGGCACCCACATTATTGGCTTTCCATTCGAAAACGCAGTCCGTGTAATAATCTAGCCCTCTCACTAAGAAGGGGTTAATCACGTAATCCTGTCCTTGCTCAGTCAATAATGCACACAACCGACTAAACCGTTCTTTACTTTCGGAGTCCAAAAAATCGTCCAACTTAGGCGCTTTTTCTAGTACCAGCTTTGTCGTCTCATTTTTGGTGTCTAGAATCCTCAACGGATTAGTCCGCAGTCTTCGTTGACTATCTTCGTCAAGAGCATCTTTATTAGGCTGCAAAAATTCTACAAGTGCTAAGCGGTACTTTCTTCGAGACTCTAACGAGCCAAGATTATTTATCTCTAAGGTAAGCACTTTCGTTAGACCTAAATCTTCCCAAATATCTCGAGCCAAAAGAATCAGTTCTAAATCGATATCTGGACCTGAGAACCCGTAGGCTTCCACACCTATTTGGTTAAACTGACGGTACCTGCCTTTTTGCGGTTTCTCGTACCGAAACATTGGCCCAATATAAAAAACCTTCTGGGTTTGATTGTAAAGCAACCCATTTTCTTCAAGGGCCCTGACACAACCAGCAGTACCTTCTGGTCTGAGACTTAAGCTGACTCCGTCTCGATCCTCTAGACTGTACATCTCCTTCTCAACTATATCTGTTGCTTCACCAACTCCCCTGGCAAAGAGTTCAGTGTATTCAAGCAAGGGGATTTGGATTTCGTCATAGGCGTAGGATCGAATAGTTTGCAAGACGCGCTCTTGAATCTCGCTAATTTTAGAGGCCATGCCAGGCATAGCCTCTCGCATTCCCCGAACAGACTGGACTCGACTACTCGACACTGTCAACTCTCCGGCGGAGATTAAAGACAGCGATGTTGTTCCTCGTATAAGGGGCTAATTCCACATTGTTTCCATTAAACCGAATAATTACGCCCGGTGCGTATCCCAATTTAATCCTGAAAGGAGCGGTCCCCCGATAAAACCTAGAATCTCCTGAACGACCTAAATCCGCGGTCAATAAATTTTGTTGGGTATCACTAATTTCAAACCAGCAGTCATCATTAAACTGAATCTCCAGCTCATCATCGCCACCCTCTCCCAACAAATCGAAATCGTCTCCGTCAGACGATAAGACTTCTAAAGACTCATCGGTATCACTAGCACCACCCTCCCTAACCGGACCTTCAACGGAAGACAACTGAGGGGCTTCGTCTAAAATCTCACCGGAAGCATCGTTCTCGAGACCCTGAGACCCTTGTTTGTAGGAATCATCTTCGTCTCGATCAGACACCGAGTTAGACGCGCCCAAGCCAATCTCCTCTTTGGTCGACACCGAATTGAAGGGCTCTTCATTAATCTGATTATCATCTCTGATCGAAATTTCAGACGGTATTTGACTTTGATCAATCCACGTTGTGTAGGCCACATAAAGAACCACGGTGATAACAACTAACGCGAACCCCGTAAGTAATGAGGTAGGATTAAGAGAAGAAGCAGGCGACCGAAAACCGTTCGTTTTATCTTGTTCATTGACTCGAGCCTCTCTTTCGATTCCTTGGTAGAAAGAGACTAACTTTGAGGCCATCTCGTCTGCATCAATACCCACAAGCTTTGAATAGGATTTAACATATCCACGGACGAACACATACGGCGGCAGCGATTCAAAGTCTTCGCTTTCGAGGCTCTCTATTGTCTTCCAGGCAAGCTTCAATTCCCCAGCAACCTCTCTCTGAGATAAGCCCATCTGCTCTCTCGCGCTAACGAAGGCATCTGCAAAACCACTTTCGGCAGCTTCCATGATCTCCTCTCCCTTCAAAAAACTAACCCAAGACCCTAAGGTTCTGAACTAATGTGCTTTCGGATTGTGATCTGCTGTCTCGATAGCGACCGCTTCTTTTGGTTCGGTCTTTGACATTACCAGCTAGCTGCCCACAGGCAGCCGATATATCCTCCCCTCGAGTAGATCTGATCATGGCGGTGTAGCCCTGTTCAATTAACACGCTTTGAAAGTCCAATACCCTCTGTCGGATTGGGGTTTGATAACCACTGTAATCAAAAGAATTAAAAGGTATGAGATTGATTTTACAGGGCAGGCCTCTCAACAAATTTACGAGCTCGCGCGCATGGCCTAAATCATCATTCACATCTCTAAGCAGGGTATATTCAAAAAGCAGTTTGCGGTGAGGCCCTAAAGAACTCAGATAGCCTCGGCAAGCTTCAAGTAAGCTCGCTATCGGGAAGCGTCGGTTAATAGGGACAAGTTGATCTCTTATAAGATCATTGGGCGCGTGCAAAGAGATCGCGAGAGAACAATCGGTGTACTGAGAGAGCTTTTCTATAGCGGGAACGACTCCCGAGGTGCTAATGGTGATCTTACGTTTTGAGAGACCAAAAGCCATATCATCCATCATGATATCGACAGCAGTTAAAACCGCATCAAAGTTTAGGAGCGGCTCGCCCATTCCCATAAAGACAACATTGGTTACACTTTCATCTCGATCACTTAAATAATCATTCGCGAGAAGCAGCTGGCCCACGATTTCTTCCGAGGACAAATTACCATTGAACCCTTGTTTACCGGTGGCACAGAAACTACAGTCCAGTGAACAACCCACTTGCGAAGATACGCACAAGGTATTTCGTCCCTTTTCAGGGATCAATACTGTCTCAACAAACTCGTCTTGGTTTACTTGTACTGCCCACTTTACAGTCCCGTCAGATGATCTTTCTTGGGATACAACTTTGGGCACCTCAAGCTGCGCATTCATTGCCAGCCATTTTCTTGTATTCAAAGGTAAATCAGTCATGGCTGAAAAGTCGGTTACACCATCATGATATATCCACTTCATCAGCTGCCTACCTCTAAAAGCCTGTTGTCCTTGCGAAACAAACATCATTTCGAGCTGGTCACGGGTATGACCGTATAGATTGACCAGCTCACTCATCTTTATTCCCCATCGAAAACTTGATTATCTAGTCAACAACTCTTCGTCATCGAAGAAAAAAGCGATTTCGCGTTTTGCAGAATCTGGAGAATCTGATCCATGGACAGCGTTCGCATCTATACTTTCCGCAAAATCCGCTCTTATAGTTCCGGGAGCAGCCTCTTTGGGATCCGTTGCGCCCATAATCCTTCGATTTACACTAATAGCATCTTCGCCCTCTAAAACCTGCACCATTACGGGCCCCGACATCATGTAGGAACATAGGTCTTCATAAAACGGTTTGCCGTCGTGTTCCGCGTAGAAGCCTCCAGCTTGCTCACCAGTCAACTTCAACATTCTTGCTCCCACTATAGCAAGACCAGCTTTTTCAAACCTCGAGTAGATCTCGCCAATCAGATTCCGTTTTACTGCATCGGGCTTAATAATTGAAAAAGTGCGTTCTAGTGCCATCCGGTTCTCCTGTTTCATTGACAATTTGAAAAGCTCCCCCGAACTTATAAAACGAAGCTTTTCGGGCGGCGGCGTATTATACTTCTCCTCAAGAGCTACGCAATGCCCCTACTACTTTTGCAACTTGTTTCCCTACAGCTTGAACATCCTCTTCTGACGTGTAACGGCCGAAACTAAAACGAAGTGCAGAGTCAGCCAACTCATTGCTAAGACCTATCCCTTTCAAAACATAAGAAGGCTCGACCAACTCTGAGTTGCAAGCTGAACCACTCGAAAGAGCCACATTATCCAGAGCAGACATCAATGTTTCTCCGTTAACGTCAGCAAAACTTACATTAATAATCGAAGGGATGGATGTTTCTAAATCGCTGTTGATATGAATGTCAGGAATTTGATTTAGACTAGAAAATAAAATTTCCCGAAAACGAAGATGAGAATCAAAGTCCTTTCTTCCCTCCAAATACATAAGCTCTGAAGCTTCTCCAATACCCACGATTTGGTGAGTTGCTAGTGTTCCAGACCGCATTCCAAACTCGTGTCCTCCCCCGTGAATCATTGGCTGCAAACCGATATTTGATTCTCTGTTGACGAAAAGTACTCCTATACCCTTGGGGCCATATATTTTATGAGCTGAGATAGAAATCATATCGATTCCCAGAGCGCGAACATCAATCGGTATTTTTCCAAAACTTTGGGCAGCATCTACATGAAAAACAACATCCCGATTACTGCAAACTTTTCCAATCTTTGCGATATCGTTGATTGCGCCCAACTCATTATTTACATGCATTAAAGAAACGATGAAGGTTTCATCTGTCAGCGCTCTTTCCACCTGATCTGCACTACAACAACCTTTAGAGTCAGGTTGCAAATAGGTCACGTTGAACCCCTTCTCTTCCAAAAAGTGGCACGTATCTAGTACGGCCTTGTGCTCTATCTTACTGGTTACAATATGATTTTTGTCAGTCTTCTCAGCTAGGCCTTTTATCGCCAAATTATCGGATTCTGTAGCTCCGGAAGTCCAAACTATCTCCCTCGGATCAGCATTAAGTACTTTAGCCACCTGAACACGCGCATGTTCAACTGCTTCTTCCGCCTGCCAGCCAAACTCATGAGTCCTCGACGCCGGGTTACCAAAAACACCTTCAATATCCATATATCTGGACATTAATTTCGCAACTCGACCATCAATTGGGGTGGTGGCCGCATAATCCATGTAGATTGGATGATTCATATCAAGCCCTAGCCGACACTACTCACCCGAATCAATGAATCGCTTACCCCACTTAAGAGATTATCAACATCATCTTGATTAGTTTGAACTAATTTATCGATGGTCACTTTTAACAAGAACCTATCAATTTCCCTGGAAAGTGATGCCCATAAGTTGTGAGTCAAACACATGTCTCCATTATTACAATCTCCTGAACCAGAGCAAAGAGTGACATCAACACCTTCGCCTACGGCTTGGATAACTAAAGATACGCTGACGTTTGAGGGCTCCTCCTTCAGAGAATACCCACCACCAGGACCACGCTGGCTGGACACTAATCCTGCCTGTCTAAGACGACCGAGCAACTGCTCCAAATAAGATTCCGAAATATTTTGACGTTTTGCGATATCCTTAACGCTCACTAAACCATTTTCTTGATGAATAGCAATGTCTAATATTGCGGTAACCGCATAACGCCCTTTGCTTGTTAATCGCATGGGACAACTAATCAAACCAATATAAGTAGTTTAGTATGCAATATGGGTCTTGATTGATCTACGAAATTTTTTTCAGTTGCTTGGTCTTTTGTGCAAATGCTTCAGTATTCCGCGCATCATCTGTACCTCAGTCTCATCTAACTTGATGCGCATGAACATTCGTCGCAGTCTAACTAATGTCTTTCCAGGATTTTGACGATCAATAAATTCACTTTCAAAAAGCACTTGTTCTAGGTGCTCGAGCATCATCTCCACCTCATTTGAAGTAGCGATCGCCCTATCCCATTCTGGTTCTTTTTTTTGCTTTCCACTTGTAGAGATGAATAATTCATAAACTACTATTTGCAAAGCCATCGCCACATTGAGCACCGGATAGCCTTCGTCGGACGGAATTTGAAGATGGTAATGACACAGCTGAAGCTCATCATTCGTTAGACCGCTGTCTTCTCTACCAAATAAAATCGCTACTTTCAGATCCGCAGGATGGCGCGAGATTAGGCCTGGTAACTCTTTAGCGAATATTGAAGGCCTCGGGATATTGCGGACTCTTGCGCTTGTCCCAATCACCAGCTGACAATCTGCGATCGCTTTGTTCAAGGTTGAACATACACGGGTATCCTCAAGCAAATCTGTGGCTCCCGCAGCCCTCCAATCGGCTTGCGGATCGGGAAAACGTTTGGGATTCACCAGCCATAGGTCATTAAAACCCATGTTCTTCATAGCTCTAGCACCAGCTCCGATATTACCTGGATGTCGCGGTTCAACTAGTATTATTCTTACATTTTCGAACACTTGTTCCTCCGAAATTCTTGAGTCTTCGTGTTAACATGACCATCAATCACTTCCTGCTTGAGACACAAAATGCAGCCCATGGCCAATATTGCACTACGAGCCGCCAGAAAAGCCGCTGACTTTATCTTGTTGTCTTTCGATCGGCCAGATCAACTCAGAATTGAAGAAAAAACTTCAAAAGACTTTGTTTCAAATATCGATAAACGCGCCGAGGAAATAATTGTTGAACAAATCCAGACTACTTACCCTACCCACAATATTCTAGCTGAGGAGTCCGGGACAACTCAGGTCGATAAGTCTAACGAATATACATGGATCGTCGACCCTATAGATGGAACCTTAAACTTCATCCGAGGTATTCCGCATTTCGCTGTTTCAATCGGAATCCAAAAGGGCAGGCACTTAGAACACGGCGTGATAGTTGACCCAATAAATCGCGAAGAGTACGTGGCTAGTAGAGGCTACGGGGCCACGCTTAATGGGAAAAAAATCAGAGTTTCGAGTAGCGAGTCTCTGCAAGATGGTCTGGTTTCAGCTGGTATAGCTCCCAGCAACATTAACCAAAGACTGGAGTCATATATAAAAAATCTTCAAGAGTTCACAAGAGCCTGTCAGGCAATCCGATCCACTGGAAGTGCCGCTCTCGACCTAGCATACGTGGCTTCAGGTAAATTCGATGGTTTTTGGCATCCTTCTCTCAAGCCTTGGGATATTGCGGCCGGTATCGTCATAGTCCGCGAAGCTGGGGGTTTCGTAGGAGACTTCGAGGGCGGGGAAAAGTTTTTTGAGTCCGGCGATATCGTGGCTGCAAACCCAAAGTACTTCAAAGCGATCGTTCAAAAATTGTTAGTCTAGCGGCATCAGTAAGTATTACGGAGCATCTTTGTATTCTTCGAGGTTTTCTTCATTAACTACAATCAGATCCTCTCGGCTTATGTTTAATAAAATCAGGACATTCGAGGCCACATAAATCGAAGAATAAGTTCCCACCAGCACACCAACGACCAATGCAAGAGCAAAACCTTGTATCGCTTCACCACCGGCCAGCAAAAGTGACAACAAAACAAATAGTGTTGTTAAAGACGTTACTAAAGTTCGACCCAGGGTTTGATTTAAGGATTGGTTTATTACCTCAATTGTAGAACCCTTTCGCATCGATCGAAAATTCTCTCTGATGCGATCGCTTACAACAATGGTGTCATTTAATGAATAACCAATTACCGCCAAAAGAGCAGCTAAAACCGTTAGATCGAATGTCCAGCCAAAAATAGAAAACAAACCAATCACAATAAGCACGTCATGGACCAAAGCGCTCACAGCGCCTACAGAGAATTGCTTAGTAAACCGAAACAAAATGTAAAGCATCACAACTATTAGAGCGGCTAATAATGCCAAGCCTCCATCTTCCGCCAACTCCTCACCGACAGCAGGACCAACGTAACTAGACTGGCGCAATTCTGTTCCAGGAAATTCTCCTAACAGGTACGCGTAAATCTCATCTCCTAATGCCGACTGGTTTACTCCCTCGACTGGAGGAATCCGGACCAATAAATCACGATTCGAACCAAAATATTGGACTGTCCCATTGCTGAATCCGCCGTTTTCAAGTTCGTCTCGCACTAGCTCAGGATCGATTTCTTCACTGAAACCGACCTCGACCATCGCCCCACCAGTAAAATCAAGTCCTAAATTTAAACCGTTTAAAAGCAGCGAGATCACACAGATCACGAGCAGTACACCTGAACCGATCATGGCGTAAACCCGCTTGCCCATAAAATCCAATTGGAATTTCATATCCGCAGACTCTCCAAGGACTTTCCACCATAAAAAAGATTTACCTGAGCCCTAGTAACAACAATCGCCGTAAACATAGAGCAAACAATACCTACAGCAAGCGTAACCGCAAACCCTCGCACGGGCCCGCTTCCTATAGAGAGCAATATTATTGCGACGAAGAAAGTAGTTACATTAGCGTCAGTAATGGTCAACAAAGCTCGATCAAATCCTGACTGTATAGCTTGCTGCGGAGATTTTTCTTTCAACTCTTCCCTTATCCTCGAGAAAATCAGAACGTTCGCGTCCACGGCCATACCGACAGTTAAAACAATACCAGCGATGCCCGGCACCGTTAAAGTCGCGCCCAGAACAGACATAATCGCAACAATCAAAATCAAATTGGCGGTAAGAGCAACATTAGCGGCCAGTCCAAACAACCGGTAGTAAAACAGCATAAATACCAACACCAATAGGAAGCCTATCGCAACAGAGAAAAATCCGCGCTCAACGTTCTCGTCACCCAGCTGGGCACCTACAGTTCGCTCTTCAACGATATACATCGGTGCGGCCAATGCGCCCGCACGCAAAAGAAGCGCTAGATCTTGCGCTTCCCGGATTCCAAGCCCTGTAATTCTAAAGTTAAAACCCAAAGCCGCTTGTATAGTTGCGACGCTGATAAGACGCCTCTCCTCGACAGTAGTTCTAATTTCAGTCAATTCCCCTTCGACTATCCTTTTTTCGATTTGTGGTTTTTGTTCGATGAAGAGTATTGCCATAGACCTGCCGATATTTGGGCCTGTGGCTTCATTCATTTTTCTGCCACCATCATTATCCAGCTGGATGTTAACCTGAGGCTGGCTCGTTTGTGGATCGTAACTCTGTTGAGCATCCTGAACGTTGTCCCCAGTTACGATGCTTCTGCGCAAAATATCAACATCACGCCCTTCATAAGGATAGGTTTCAATCTGCGAACGCCGAGAATTGGGCATAGCAGCTAGTCTGAAATCTAAATTGGCAAATTTATTGAGTATTCGTTTGGCCTTTGCACTGTCTTGCAGTCCTGGCAAATCGACAACTATCCGAGTTCTGCCTAATTTTTGCACCTGAGGCTCCGATACACCTAATTCGTTTACGCGATTTCGTAAACTGGTCAGGTTTTGTGAGATCGCCCTATCTTCCAATTCAGTCACTCTATCAGTCTTTAGGGTGTATCTAAGAGAAGGACTGCCGCCTACTTCGCGATCAAACACATCAAAATCTAGAAACTCATCCAGAGCACCCAGAGCCGAATCCTTATCAGATTCGTCTCGGAATTTGATGACAATTGCGCCATCTTCAACCCAATTTCTGCCGGGTATGAAACGAATCCGCTCTTTAATCAGCATGTCTCGCATTGCTTCGGCCGCGTCAGCTACTACTCCATCGAGATATTGATCCATATCAACTTGTAAAAGGAAATGTACTCCACCGGACAAATCGAGACCGAGCGACATCGGCCTCCCGCCAATATCCCGCAACCAGGCTGGCGCTGTAGATGCCCTGTTAAGCGAAGTAAGATAATCCAACCGATTTTCAGACAGATACTGGTCAACTAATGCCTGCCCTCGGAGCTGGTCCTGATCGTTATTAAAACGCACTAGCAACTCATATTGAGAATCGGCCATTTCGATTGATTTTGGATAAACCCCATTTTTCAGGAGCTCTTCTCTTAGCTTAAATCTAAGATCCGATTCAAAAGGGACTTGTTCTTGACTTCTTATTTGGATTGCAGGGTCTGGTTGGTAAAGGTTCGGCAGCGCGTACATGGAGCCTATAGCTAGAACGCAAACAATAAGAGCGTATTGCCAAGCTCTAAACGTATTAGGAGGCGAGTAGCTCGTCTTATCGGGTACACCTAATAAATTCGCCATTATCGAAACTACCGACTACGAAGCTTTATTCAAGAATCGTCTAGCGATTTGATTGTTCCCTTTGGTAGCGTCGCCCCCACCGCGGTTTTTTGCAATCTCATTTCTACCTCATTACTAACCTGAAGAATTACAAAGTCCTCTTCGACTTTGTTAATTTTTCCAACTATGCCGCCCGCAGTCACAATTTCATCTCCCTTATTCAAAGCAGAAATTAAACTTTGGTGTTCTTTTCTTCTTTTATTTTGAGGACGAATCAACAAGAAATAAAAAATCGCAACAAAACCAACAAGAAACAAGATATTGATCAATCCTGCATCGCCGCCAGCAGCTCCGCCATCGGCCGCATGAGCTATAGAAACTATTTCAATCATATTTTTCCCAACCTATTTTTAGGCTTTCTACGAGCGTGCGGAATGTACCTTGTTCAATGGCATCGCGCAATCTCGCCATGAGAGAATGATAATAATAGAGGTTGTGCTTTGTCATTAAAATTGATCCAAGCATTTCGCCGCAACGATCCAGGTGATGCAGGTAGGCCCTGGAAAAATTCTGACAAGTATAGCAATCACACTCTTCATCTAAGCTACGATCTGAAGACTTGTGCTTCGCGTTACGTATCTTCACGACACCACTCGACGTAAAAGCATAACCATTTCGGCCGTTACGAGTAGGCAACACGCAATCGAACATATCCACACCCAGCTCGACGCCCATAACAATATCCTGCGGAGAACCGACTCCCATCAGGTACCTGGGAGCCTCTTGGTTCATGTGAGGAAGCAACCGCTCAAGTGTCTCTTTCATTTGTTCTTTGGATTCGCCTACCGATAACCCTCCGATGGCATATCCATCGAATCCAATTTCACGTAACCGTTGCAAGCTTTCATACCTGAGATTCGCATGCATTCCTCCCTGAACGATCCCAAAAAGTTTTGAGTAAAGCTTAGAATTTGAGGCCTGAGCATCTTCAAAACGTCTTTTACATCGCTGCGCCCAGCGCATCGATAATTCCATCGAATCACGAACTTCAGACTCTGACTTCTCAGGGGAAGTGCAATCATCCAGGACCATTATGATGTCCGAACCAAAATTCATTTGCGCGTCGATTGACCTCTCAGGAGTCAACTCAACTTTGTCACCATTTACTGGTGAACGAAATACCACGCCCTGCTCTGTTAATTTGTTCATTTCTCCAAGGCTGAAAATCTGAAATCCACCGCTGTCGGTCAGGATAGGCTTGCTCCAATTCATAAAACGGTGCAATCCTCCAAGGCCTCGAATTGACTGGTCACTTGGCCTGAGCATTAAGTGAAAAGTGTTGCCAAGTAAAATCTGTGTCCCTATCTCAGAAAGATCCAAAGGGGTCATGCCCTTCACCGTCCCATACGTACCGCAGGGCATAAACACAGGCGTCTCAACCACACCGTGCCCTAGATTCAGTCGACCCCTTCTCGCCGCGCCATCGCTTTGAATCAATTCGAACATGAATTCTTTTCCAACCAACACGCATCACCATAACTAAAAAATCGGTAGCCCTCTTTCACCGCCTCTTCGTAAGCATGCAACACCCTTTTTTGACCAGCAAAAGCCGCCACCATCAACAATAAAGAAGATCGAGGCAGATGAAAATTTGTCACCATAAAGTCGACAATCTGAAATTCGAATCCAGGAGTGATGAAAAGACTGGTATCACCGTTTAATTTTTGCTGATCCAAAACGCCGTCTACAGCAGCACTCTCTAGAGCGCGCACAACCGTTGTCCCGACCGCTACCACACGGCCTCCACGCGCCTTAGTTGAATGAATTTGATCCGCTGTCTCCTTAGGGATTTCGTACCATTCTCGGTGCATCTGGTGTTCTTTAATATTCCCAGTGCGAATAGGTTGAAAGGTTCCAGCCCCAATATGAAGAGTTAACTCAGCCACCTTGACTCCCTTTTCCTTGATCTTCTCTAACAACTCTTCGGTAATGTGAAGTCCCGCGGTCGGGGCTGCCACGGCTCCAAGGTGTTTTCCATAAACCGTCTGATAGCGGGAATGATCTATTGAGCTTTGGTCCCTTCCCAAGTAGGGCGGTATTGGAATCTCACCAAAAGATTCGAGAAACTCTCCGACATTCAAGGGGAACTCGAGAAGATAAAACTCTTTTTCCCGACCAATACAATGCACTTTGTACCCATTTATTAAGATGCTGCGCCCCGTTTTAATCGGTTTACTTGCTCTGATCTGACAATGCGCCTCTCTGCTTTGCTCAAAATCCCCCAAAATCCTCTCCACCATGATTTCGCATGAGCCACCGCTGTCTTTAAGGCCCTTCAGTCTTGCCTTCAAAACCTTGGTGTTGTTTAGAACAATCAAATCATCTTCACCAATAAATTCTAAAATATCTTCAAATTGATAGTGCTCTAGGCCTGCCAGCGATACTCGAAGAAGCCGCTCCTTGCCTCTGGTTTCACTTGGGTATTGAGCAATCAACTCATCGGGTAGCACGAAGTCAAAGTCTGATAATTTTGTTTTTTCTTCCATTGGCTTTACCGACCAACATTAAGCGACTATTGTAACTCTGAATCAGGTTGGGCAAAATGCTTGGCCTCTTTGCCTGGGTGGCGAAACTGGTAGACGCGCCGGATTCAAAATCCGGTTCCTTAACGGGAGTGTCGGTTCGAGTCCGACCCCAGGTACCAAAAAAAGAGACCTAGAACGTTAGTCTAAAGGCAACACCCTCACCTCTTGAGTGGCACTTCGACCCTCTTCGATGAATAAACCAATACCACCGCAATTTAAGTCTTCATCCATTGCTTCTAATTTAACCTCGCCATCAATCATGCCAATGAGCTGGTTGCCATCAAACGCTAGAGAAAAGTGATAAGTATCGCCGAAAGACCAGTCAAAAGCAGTTTTAGCAAGACACATCTCCTCATTCAGCACTTTGTTGAGACACAAATCCCCTTCGCTGTTCAGCACCAACGAATAATAACGCCGCATGCCCTGAAGCCTGCCCGCGACACCAACCCTCTTGACAAGATGGGGAGTAATGTCCGCTTCGACTTTGTAATCCACCCAATCTCTACCACCCTGAATAATAAGACCGGACCCTTGATTTTGTACCAACCGGTAGGGCTCTGGCCGAGAACTAAACGTGTCCACCGCGTTAACCCATGCGCGCCTCCACATCGTTCCTTTACCCTCAGGCCGTCCTAGTTTCAAATTTGGGATCCCAGACCACTTTAAGCAATCCAGGAAAACTGTTCCCTCGCTTACTAGCTCGATGCCGACCTCAAATATAGGGTGCGCATAGCTTGGGATTTCAAGCTTAAGCTGGCTTGATTCGGTTGAAGACACCGTGTTCGTCTGGCCAAAAACGTGAGAAATTTCGTCATTGTCACCGTAGTAGCTCACATAGAGTCGGCAACTAGGACCCGTTTCGGCATCAGCGGTTAACCGCGCCTCTATAGTTTGACCTGGATAGATCTTTGGTGAGGACAACAACGCGTAACCACGACTCTCGAACATTTTCGCGATGTCTTTCGATGGAGCGAAAACTGGAGACCCAAAAGCTGAGTCTCCATGCGAGCTAGTTAGCTTCAGGGTATGGTCTCCGAGAGCACTCTTAGATTTAACATTTTCAATTGAACCTTCACCGCGAGTCACCAAAAAGCCTTGAACAGAACCTGGTAATTCAAAATGAAATTGGGCGCCGTGTTTTGGCATCCATTTCTCATGACCTCTCATAATACGAGCGGTATTAATAATGTGAGTAGCTTCTGTAGCACAGTCTGAAATACTCCGACTGGGTTCCGCGGTAGGTATGTAAATGCGATCTGCAACTGGGCCTCTCCAGTCAAGGCCCTTGCTCATGCTACTGTCAATTCCCTCTAGTCCATTTTTGATACCCATTAAACAACCCACGTTTCCCGAGTTGCAGTCGGTATCCCAGCCACAGGTATTAATAATCTTCATTGTCTCTGAAAAATCATCCTCTCCGTGGAGCAAAGAGTGAATAATCAACCCATGATTTGGAATCATGTGACAATTGCCACCATATTTGTCATAACCATAGACACTCTCTAGCTTTTCTCGAGTAACCCTCCAGTCCGATTCTTGAACGTGCCAGTTACGAACATCATCTATTAACTGCTTAATAATCGAGTCTGTCGGTATGTACCCCAATGCCCTATCTAATAATCTGTTCGTATCGGACTCTGTAAAAGCCAGAGACTCCATCACGGCTAGAACGACAGCCCCGTAAACTGCTTCGCCATCATGACTGACCCTAGCGGCCTCGGTCGCCAACTTAGCCGCTTGATCTGGGTCATCGGGTGAAACCATTGCCCATCCATCTATGAATATCTGAGCACCGATTTGTTCAGAGACGACTCGGCCATTCAATGCACTGGAACCGCTCTGCGGCGCCTTTATGCCATTTTTCAGCCGTAAATAGGCCGTATGTTCAGTAGAATTACCGAGGCCTCCCCACCAAAGTATCGTTTTGTTCTCAATCAAGTAATTTAGCCAAGTATCGCCCATCTCCTCAGAACCAATCCCAGGACTGTAACCGTTGTCTTCCAAGGATCGAACAAAGGTGAATGTACCTGAAATATCGTCATCCGTAACAATCAACGGGACCCCTAACTTGTCGTGCACATAATGCTCTATGTCCCCGAGTTTCTCCTGGATCATCTGATAGGACCAACCTTCGAAAGGTCTACCTAAATAAACACCAATCACCTTGCCTAAAACACCAGCATAAACTCGTTCCGAATAATCGTCGGGCAATGTCATACTCATCTTCTTTATGTCCTCTACTACTACCGAAATTTTTTCGCATCAACATTTTGTGCGCAGTGGAATCTTCCCTTAGCATACACTTTAACCAATATGACTAACTATCAACTCACCATCAAGTCCAAAATAGTATGGCAATTTGCTTATATTCGTTGAACTTCAATAAATGAACGAAAACCAGACCTATGGCACTCCCACTGGCATTCCGAGAAGACTAGGGGCCTTCATCTACGATCTATTGCTAATACTGAGTTTATGGATGATGACACTATGGATATGGATTCTCACTAATGATGGGGAAGCCATTTATGGCTTATTTGTCCAGCTAGTGCTGCTGATCGAAGTCATTGCATTCTATGTTTACTGCTGGACTAGAACAGGTCAGACACTTGGCATGAGAGCCTGGAAAATCAAGATAGTCGACGTTGATGGCGAAAACCCAACTCTTAAACAATCAATGCTTAGATTAATAGTCCTCCCAGTTTCCTGGTCTGTTTTTGGTTTCGGTTTCTTTTGGTTTTACTTTAGTAAAACCCAACAAACATGGCACGATAGGTTCAGTCGTACCTTCACGGTGAAGCTGTCAGAGGAAAAGATAGACTAGCGTTTAGACTTTTCTGGGGCTATCAATTTGCCTGCATAGATAAAAAGCGAACAATGCAAAAGGCGTGTGAACACACCATAAACCTAAATACGATGCTATCGAATCCTCAACTATCGCATTGTGATTAAACAACAACAACAAATAATACGAAAATACAGATAGAGCACCCTGTACTACTTTTCCGTAACGCCCTTGCCTTGATTTCGTCCTAGACAATCCTAACGCAAGAAAGCCAGACAAAACGGAAAAAATGGGTAGCCCTATTCTCCAATGAAATTCTCCAGCTTCCTCCGGAGAATCGCCCAATTTAAAAAAGTCCTTACCAGTCACATCAAATCGCCTACTTTCTTTCTCCCCAAATGTGATTTCCTGATCATAGGACTCAAACTCAATCACCTGGTAGTCTGCTTGCCCAGGGTTGCCTTGATATCTGACGCCTTTTTGTAACCGAAGGAACCTGGTCTTAGCTTCCTCGTTAACAACAATCTCGCCTCTTTCAGCCCAAAACGCGATCTCATCCTTAATTCTGGTTTTTTCAAATACAAATATATTGGAAAGCACCCCATCATCCGCCGATACTCCCTCGCTATATATCGTATAGTCACCCTGTCTGAGTGTCAGAAAATTACCCGGATTGATAAGGTCAAAAGTCGATATCTTTCTTTGCTCCATTAACAGTTCGTCCAACAAATGAGAACACTTTGGAGTGAGATATAACGACAGCGATGCCACGAACAAACTGACGCCCAAAACGGGCCAGCATAACCAGCCACCTACCTGTCTGATGCCAACACCAGAAGCATGAAAGATCACCATCTCGCTTTCAGCATAAAGCCTACCAAAGGTAAGCAAAACGGCAAAAAACATCGCAATGGGTGCCACGATCTGAAGAAACTCGGGTAAACGGTAAACAATAAACATTACTGCTAGCGTGCCCGAGAGCGACCCCAAAGAAGCCTCTTCTAAATAACCAAGAAGCCTCCCCCCTACGACAACTAGCAACAAAAACCCCATTATCAATAGGAAAAGCCCAAATAACTCTTTGTTTACGTATCTTTGAGCTATAGCCATATGGTCTTATCGTCGTTTTGCCTTAGAATTAAGGGTAACAAATTTTGCAGTCGAACCATGAAATACTTAAGCAGCTCAGCAGACCTATTGGACAAAAAATCCTCCTGCATCGTTACTTCGTTAAAGAACGCCAGAAAACTCGCAAAGAGCCTAGGCAGAGCTAAGCAGCTCCAAAATAACATTCGAGACTTCATCGACAAAAACGGTAACTCTATTTGTGTTCAACTAGACGGTGACATTGAAAGACTGCTAGTCATTGGCGGAGCTTTAAAGAGCGCAGACTTGGACTCTCTTGCAAAGCTGGTCACTCCTGTCGCGAATCAACTCATTAAACTGCCGATCAAGGACGCAGTTTTTGACCTCGAGGCGTTTAAAACAAAAAAAGTTAAGTGGGACCAAATAGTCCAGGTCATTGCAAAAGCAGTGACTGATAGTGCCTATCAATATGACAAGCACAAATCAAAAGCCGCGGAGAAATACTCTTTAAAACAAGTTCGCTTGCATGCCCCCGGCGCAGAAAAACGAGAACTTTCAAACGCTATTAGGCTAGCCAATGCACTTGACGAGGGACTTAAGCTAGCAAAGGACCTCGGCAACGAACCACCTAACGTATGCAACCCCAATTACCTGCTAAAGGAGTCCAGGAGGCTGGCAAGAAAACCAAATGTCAGTGTCTCGAGCTTCAACGAGACAAAAATGAAGGAATTGGGTATGGACGCTTTTCTTGCGGTCAGTAAAGGCAGCGAGGCACCTGGGCAGATGATTACGATCCGTTATAACGGAGCCAAAGCAAACCAAGCACCAGTCATACTGATCGGAAAGGGGATCACCTTTGACACAGGCGGTATCTCTTTAAAACCTCCCCCTGCGATGGACGAGATGAAATTCGACATGTGCGGAGCCGCATCAGTTATCGGCGCGACGATGGCCGCGATAGAAGCAAAACTCAAAATAAATCTAATTACTATCGTGGCAGCAGCAGAAAATATGCCAAGTGGAAGGGCCACGCGGCCTGGAGACATTGTCAAATCTTATTCCGGAAAGACTATCGAGATTCTCAACACTGACGCCGAGGGAAGGCTAGTTTTATGCGATGCGATTTCTTACGCTAAATCCTTTAAGCCCAAAGCGATCGTCGACGTCGCTACCTTGACCGGGGCGTGCATAATTGCCTTGGGTAGCCATGCAAGTGCCTTATACTCAAATGATGACCAGCTTGCGAACTCTCTAGAGAGTGCCGCAAGTGAATCTGGAGATAAGGTCTGGCGAATGCCACTTTGGGAAGAATATCAGGGAAATCTCAAGAGCAATTTTGCCGATATGGCTAACGTCGGGGGAAGAGAAGCTGGAAGCGTCGTTGCCGCCTGCTTTCTCTCTCGTTTCGCAGACAATGAAAAATGGGCTCACCTGGATATAGCTGGTAGCGCGTTTCATTCCGGACCAAGAAAAGGTTCCACCGGGCGACCCGTTCCGCTGCTATTCAAATACCTTCAGAGCCAGGAAAACTAAAGTGACCCGGGCAGATTTTTACGTGCTTGAAGATCTTGCAATTGATGCTGCCTATAGATTCGCTTGTAGGCTCTGCCTCAAAGCGATAAACACAGGCACGAAAGTACACCTTCATCTGCAAGACGAGGTAGCAATCAATACGATGGATGAGCTGATGTGGAATTATCCACCAGAACGTTTTCTGCCTCACGATGTACTCTCGAGTGAACCAACCAAATCACCGGTGCAACTGGGCTGCGAAGAGCCCGCACTACAGGAAGGATTGCTGATTAATCTTTCAGAAGAAATACCCTATTTTTTCGGAAGGTTTGATCGTGTCGCTGAGATCATCGTGCAAAATCAAGTATCGGAAGGAAGAGTTCGCTATAAATTCTACCGTGATCGGGGTTACCCCTTGCAGCATCATCAATTAAATCAATGGGAAGACTGAACATTAAGCAACGACTTCCTACCAAGGTTATTTCGGCAGTCTTTATCAAGTGAATCAATCGAATGGATAACAATTTTAACTCGTCTCAAATAGAACAAGAGCTCTACAAAATGTGGGAAGAAGAAAACTTCTTCGCCCCCGCAGATAGAAACAATCAAAAAAATTTCTGCGTCTTGATCCCTCCACCTAACATTACGGGGACCCTGCACATGGGTCATGCATTTAATCACACGCTTATCGATATCTTGATTAGACATAGCCGGATGATAGGTAAACGCACCCTATGGCAGGGAGGAACTGACCACGCTGGGATTGCGACTCAAATGCTAGTCGAAAGAAAGCTCGCTGAAGAGAATCTAAGCAAGATAGAACTGGGAAGAGAGAAATTTCTCGAACGAGTCTGGGATTGGCGCCTCAACTCTGGAAACACAATAAGCCAACAGATCAGACGGATGGGGTCGAGTATTGATTGGTCCAGAGAACGGTTCACCATGGATGAGGATTACGCAGATGCTGTCCTAGAGGTCTTTGTGAGGCTTTATGACGAGGGATTGATTTATCGAGGCCAAAGACTGGTCAATTGGGACCCAGAATTAAAAACCGCAATCTCCGACCTTGAAGTTGAAAACACAGAAGAAAACGGCCACCTGTGGCACATTCGCTATCCATTGACAAACGACGCTCGAACGAAAGCAGGCCATCCTTACCTAGTTGTTGCAACCACAAGACCAGAGACCATGCTCGGAGATACTGCGGTGGCCGTCCACCCTGATGATGAGCGCTACACCAACCTAATTGGGACTTCTGTAGAGCTCCCGCTTTGCTCAAGAACAATACCGATTATCTCAGACGAATATGTAGATCCAGAATTCGGAACTGGTTGCGTCAAGATAACTCCAGGACACGATTTCAATGACTACGAAGTAGGCGCACGGCATGATCTACCTTTGATCAACATCCTTACAGAGACCGCGCAAATTAACGAGGAGGCACCTCAAGCATACCAAAGACTCGATCGATTCGAAGCCAGAGAAAAAATCATAGAGGATCTAGAAAAAACCGGTTTGTTGGAATCAATTGACGATCACTCATTGATGGTACCCAGAGGCGACCGCTCCGGATCTATTATTGAACCCCTATTGACTGACCAGTGGTTTGTTAAAATTCAGCCGCTCGCCTCACCAGCAATCGACGCTGTTAAAAAGGGAGAAGTGCGCTTTGTACCAAAACAATATGAAAACGTTTACTTTTCCTGGATGAACAACATACAGGACTGGTGTATTAGTCGTCAGCAATGGTGGGGACACCAAATCCCAGCGTACTACGACTCCGAAGGAAATATATACGTAGCAAAAACCGAAAAAGAGGCGCGTGAAAAATACAATTTAGAATCATCCTTACCACTACGCCAAGATGGAGATGTGCTCGAAACTTGGTTTTCGTCGGCTCTATGGCCATTCGCTACTATGGGATGGCCTAAAGAAACCGATGATCTAAAGCATTTCCTGCCCTCCAGCACTTTGATAACTGGACACGACATTATCTTTTTCTGGGTAGCAAGGATGATCATGATGACGCTTCACTTCACCAAAAAGGTGCCCTTCGAAACAGTCTATATACACGGCATCATACGGGACGCAGACGGGCATAAAATGTCGAAGACAAAAGGAAATGGCCTAGACCCTTTAGACTTCATAGATGGGATCGACCTAGAAGCTCTTGTCGACAAAAGAACAAGCAACCTTACTCAACCTCAAATGGCGCAACGGATCGAAAAATCCACCAAACAAGAATTTCCTGAGGGAATTGAAGCTTATGGGACAGACGCGCTTCGATTCACCTTTGCATCTTTAGCGACGACTGGAAAAGACTCACGCTTCGACACTAAGCGACTAGAGGGGTATCGAAATTTCTGCAACAAACTCTGGAATGCAGCTCGCTTCGTTTTAGGCAATACGGAACACTATATCCCTGACCAAGATCAAAAGACCAACACTACCGTCGATGGCTGGATCTCCACAAAAGCACAACAACTTGTTCAAGACTGCGAGTATGCTCTAGAAACCTACCGATTCGATATTTACGCCAATCATCTTTACGAATTTATTTGGCACGAATACTGCGATTGGTGCATCGAGTTCAGCAAGACCGTTTTACGGGACGAGAATCAAGATGCGTCAGTGATTCATGCGACACAAAGAAGCATGCTGGAGAAATTGGAGGCCACATTAAGGCTGGCACACCCGGTAATGCCATTTATCACAGAAAAAATTTGGACGATTATAGCTCCAAAATTAGGCAACGAAGAAACGACAATCATGCTGCAAGCGTTTCCCTCACGAACCGACTTTCAAGTTGACCACGAGGCCTACGCAGAAATCGAGTGGTTGAAGAAAGTCGTGACGGGCGTAAGAAACATCCGTGGCGAATCAAAAATAAAACCCTCCACAAAAATTCAAGTACTCCTGCAAAACGGTTCAAACAAAGACCGAGAGTTCGTGAACAATTCTAATTCGCTGTTAATGAGAGCAGCTAATATCGAATCTATTCAATGGCTAGAAGCCAATGAAGAGGCTCCTCCTCACGCTCTTGCTTTGATCGAGGATCTAAAACTAATGGTGCCACTGTCTGGTCTTATTGATCTTAAATCCGAATTAGCCAGACTCAACAAGGAACTTGACAAGAACAGTAAGGAAATAACCCGCATAGAGAGCAAACTCTCAAACCAAAAATTTGTCGATAACGCCCCGACGGATGTGGTCGCGAAAGAAAAAGCGAAGCTTGAAAAAATGATCTCGGAAGGAGAAGTATTACGAGAGCAAACTACAAAGCTCGAAAAATTAAAGTAAGTACTACCTGATTTATCAGCCAGATACCTCAAGCACAACTTTGCCAAAGGTTTCGTTACCCGCAATTAGTTCATGTGCTTTTTCAGCTTCTGTTACAGGTAATACTGCTTCGATGATCGGTTTAATTTCTCCCGACTCTAGGCGAGGCCAGAGATTTTCTTTTAACTCATCCATAATTCTCGATTTTTCGGAGACTGGCCTTGCCCGGAGCGTGGAACCAATAACGGCAATGCGCTTCATCATCAGCAATCCTAAGTTCACATCCGTCTTTTGGCCTCCAAGCAAACCAATTATTACTAATCGCCCTCCCGCAGTTAAACAGGAGAGATTATCCTCCATATAACTCGCGCCCACAGGATCAAGCACGACGTCCACGCCCGCTTCACCGGCCCAGTCTGAGACGGTTTTTGCAAAAGAACCGTTGTGCCTTACAAACCCCGAATCAGCGCCTAGCTCAACACATCGTCTGAGCTTGTCATTATTACCCACCGTCACAAAACAAGGGTTATGGGAGAATTTCAAAAGTTGAATGGCTGCTGTACCGACGCCACTCGCCCCTGCATGGAGTAACACTTTCTCTCCTATCGAAGCTCTGCCCTCCATGTACAAGTTAAGGTAAGCCGTCGCATAAACCTCTGGAACGGAAGCTGCTTCGACAAAAGATAAACCAGCCGGGACTTTTAGGACCTGACCCGCAGGCACTACCACCTCTTCAGCGTAGCCACCCCCAGCTAATAAAGCGCATACTCTATCTCCAACTTTTACACGCTGTACTTCTTCACCAACTTCAATAACTTCACCAGAGCATTCCAAGCCTAATATCGGTGATGCTCCAGCTGGAGGAGGATAACCCCCGGACCGTTGGGCCAGGTCAGCTCGATTCACCGCAGTCGCCGCGACCTTTATCCTTACTGCTCCCGGGCCACATGACTCGATTCCAATCTCTTGCCAAACCAGTCTATCTTGCTCTACTACTATCGCTTTCATTCCACCCTCATCGATCTGGTCGACCCCAAGTCACCAGGACATACGAATCTTAAGACCCTGATCATATAAGTAGCGCTTTATACCACTTACACTGTACTCACCATAATGCACCATTGAGGCCACTAACGCTGCATCAGCCTTTCCTTCCTCTAGAACTTCATAGAGGTGTGCCGGAGTACCAGCACCGCCAGACGCGATAACGGGAATGCTGACTGCTTCTGAGATCATCCTTGTCAGGGCGAGCTCGTAACCCTCTTTGGTGCCGTCCGCGTCAATGGAATTAACAACTAATTCCCCCGCGCCCAGTCTTTCACCTTCAATCGCCCAAGCTAACGCATCCATATTCATGGGTTTTCTTCCACCCTCGATAACAATTTCATAGCCTGATGGACATTTCTTTGTTGGTGTTGTCTGACGGATATCCATCGACAGCACTACGTTTTGGTTACCAATTTTTTCGGCACAGTCACTAATTAACACTGGGTTCAAAACCGCTGCGGAATTTACATTTATCTTCTCTGCACCAGCAAGTCTCAAGTCGGTCGCATCAGCAACAGATCTTATACCTCCGCCAACGGACAAAGGAATGAACACCTGAGACGCCACGGCGTCTACCACGTCAAGCATAATCTTTCGGTGGTCGCTCGAGGCTGTAATATCGTAAAAGACTAGTTCATCCAAACCATCCAAGTAGTACTCTCTGGCTTTTTCCACGGGATCGCCTATGTCTTTTGTGTTAACAAATTTAATACTTTTAGCAAGCTTTCCATCACGAACGTCTAAACAAGCTATCACTCTTTTGCTAAGCATCAGACCTGCCACCGAAGGAAGTTACTCAATAAACGCAGACCAACTCGACCACTTTTTTCAGGATGGAATTGAGTGGCGATTAGATTGTCTTTTGCTATGACCGAGGCGAACTGATCCTCATAGTCAGTTAATGCGTAAACCGATTCCTTCTTTGCAGGAACAGCATAGTAACTATGAACAAAATAGAATTCGTCCCGAGGCTCAATGCGATCAAGAACCGGGTGTTGCTGAATCACATTAACGGTGTTCCAGCCCATATGCGGAATTTTCAAACCGGTTTCTTTCAAACGGAATTTTTTAACTTCGCCTGAAATCAAATCCAGTGTCTTAGTTTGATTTTCCTCTGAGTAATTCAAGGAAATTTGTAGCCCCAAACAGATCCCTAAAACGGGCCTCCCCAAATTGAAAAACTCCCTAATAGCCTCGTCAATTCCTGTTTCTTGCAAACTGGCCATCGCCGCACCCGCTGCTCCAACACCAGGAAAGATGAGTCTACTCGCCTGACGAATCTTTTCAGGATCTCCAGAGATTTCTGCTTCTACGCCTACTTCACTACAAGCCCTTTCAACGCTCTTCAAATTTCCCGCTTTGTAGTCAACAATTACTAACACTAGTCATTATTTTGATTGTAATAAGAGCGCAAGATATTATCTCAGTACACAAACAAGAACTACGAGTACTTTGGAAAAAACAGGCTTTTTACTGATTAACCTGGGGAGCCCAGATTCATATTCAACCACGGACGTAAGACGCTATCTGGGTGAGTTCTTGATGGACCCGTACGTGATTAACCTCCCGTGGCTTGCTCGCAAAATGATCGTCAGTTGTTTCATCTTACCCTTTCGTCCCAAATCGACTTCCGAAGCCTATAAAAAAATATGGACGGATAAAGGTTCTCCGCTTTTATTATTTAGCCAAAACTTAGGCGAAAAACTGGAAGAGCAATTCGGTATTCGCGTAGAAGTTGCAATGCGTTATGGGCGTCCAAGCATTGCAGATGCCCTATCTTCTTTCGAAAGTCGAAACGTCCAAAAAATCAAGGTCCTACCTCTTTACCCTCAGTTCAGCGATGCAACTGTGACTACGACAATCAACAAGGTCATCGAAGAAAATCAGGGAAAAGCAAACATATCGATGATTCCACCTTTCTATTCAAACGAGGCATTCGTTAAGTCGTCGGCAAACGTAATCGCTGAAAATTTACCTGAAAAGTTTGACCACTTGCTATTTAGTTACCATAGTCTTCCTGAAAGCCAGGTGAAAAATTCGGACCCCACCGGCCAGCACTGTCTTTCGCATCCAAATTGTTGTCTTAAGGAGACCAGTTCAAACATCAACTGCTATCGCCATCAGTGTATTAAAACCTCCGATCTCATTTCCGCTGCTCTGAATATCCCCAAAACAAAGTACAGTACAAGTTTCCAGTCAAAGCTCGGCCCTGTACCGTGGCTTACGCCTTCCACGGAAAAAACTTTGATTTCTTTGGGTAAAAGCGACGTAAAGCAATTAGTCGTGGCTTGTCCCAGTTTCGTCGCCGACAACTTAGAAACCCTGGAAGAAATCGGCGATCGAGGACGAGAAACTTTCACCAAAGCAGGGGGTGATAATTTAACGTTAGTACCATGTCTGAACGACCGACCTGATTGGATAACAGGTCTAGGCAAAATACTTATCGATCATTCCAGTGAAGACGCTATCGAGGTAACCTCCGCATAGAAACTTTTCACTAATTCCTGGGAAAAAATTGATTTTCTTGCCACAAATCTAACCGGTCTGGTCAGCCTCGAACCACTCAACTTGAACAATTTCTTATCAGGGACTGCCAAAGTTCTAGCTACCCCAACTGGCACTAGCCCGTGCCCAAAACCCGCAATCGCCATCTGAGCAACAGAGAAAAAAGATTCCAAAGAGGAAACTCTCCTCAAATTCAGATTCTGCATTGCCTCTTCGATCGACGCCCACGCACCACTGCGTGATTCTATAGTAATCACCTCGAGCGCATCTCCTACCTGATACTTAAACCTCTTCAAGGCAGAGGGGATAATCACCATTTGCTCTTCCATTATCAATTCACTAACTAAGTCGAGGTCAGAGTCCGAACTACCAGTGCAAATACCGACCATATACTCGCCAGATCGCAATCGATCCAAAACCACTGGTGATCGCTGAGCATGAAATTCGAGCTCAATGCTAGGCAACCTCTCCCTAACCTTTGCGAATAAATCCGCTCCCCAGCTGGTCAATATAGCCTCTGATACACCAAGAATCAGCTTACCTCTCCTAAGAGTATTGTCCTCTAGAAAAACACTCCTTAATTCTGACAACAAAGGAGTCACTCGCTCTATCAAACGAATTCCATGGTGAGTCAACACCACCCTCCGACCGTGTCTTTGTATTAGCTCCCGATCATAGTAGGTCTCTAGAGCGGCAATTCGCTTGCTCACCGCAGATTGCGAAATATTCAACGTCGTACTCGCTTCAACCATAGTTCCTTCTTTCGATAGTGTGATCAGCGTTTCTAAATTCTCAAGCATAGATGTTTTCTATTTTTTCATTTATTACAATCATTCTAGTAGTAATTTTCACAAATTAAAAAGAAGACTCATTGATTTATATAGCGACACTGATAACGATTTTTTTGACAAGCCTTCTTTCCGGCATTTTCGGGATGGCTGGTGGAATGGTTTTAATGTTCGTCTTGCTGTCTCTCTATTCTGTACCAGTTGCCATGGTCCTTCACGGCTTAGTCCAGCTTACTGCTAATGGTTCAAGATGCTTCATTCTTAGATCACACATCATCACTGAGATTAATCTGTACTACTTTTTGGGCGCTCTTATCGCGCTAATCACCTTCACATTGATTAGTTTCACTCCAGAAAAGGCCTACGTTCTGATAATGCTAGGCTTATTTCCTAACTTGATGAAATTCGCCATGAAGTTTTGGCGTCTCGATATTAGAAGCAAAAACTCGGCAATTGGCGCTGGCTTGATGATGACCAGTCTACAACTACTCGCAGGTGTTTCAGGCCCTGCGCTTGATGTTTTTTATCAAAACTCAAAGCTTTCCCGTTTCGAAATAGTTGCCAATAAAGCTCTTGCCCAAATGATAAGTCACTTGTTCAAGTGCATTTTCTACATCTCCCTCATTAGCATCAACAATCACTTTCCTAGCTGGCTTCTCGCCATGGCTGCTTTTCTCGCAATCATGGGCACTCGTGTCGGGACGACAATATTAAGTAGATGGAACGAAAACTCATTTACGAGGTATACAAACAAACTGATAACAGGAGTTTCATTTGTTTGCATAATCCAAGGCGCATACTTGCTTGCCGCTTGAACAAGACCTAGCCTATCTAAAAATCTCTACCCTGGGGATTTTAGACCCTCGATAGACGACCCACGCAATTGGGAACTCGATAAAAACTGTCAAAGCAGCCAAACCTAACCCTATATAAATTGCCAGTTTGCCAGCAAACAAACCTAAAGGCAGAAAAAAAATAAAAACAAACAAAAACAAACTGGTTGCTATAAATCCTGTAGCACTTACGTACAAAAACTGCGCTCTATTATTTTTCTGAGAGTCTAAGTCGAACAGCAAAGGAGAGAAAAGCGAGGGCGCTGGATGCACAACTGCTTTCGAAATATAAGCCCCAATCAGATGACCCCACTCGTGGAACAAGAAAGCGCAAAGCCCGGCTAGCACACCAGCTACTCCATGGTAAATACTTGAATTGCCCAGATTCTGCCAAGACAAGAGCGTGATTAAAAAAATGACCGAATCTCTAACTGCGAAGGGCCTGAAGGATTTCACACTATAGACAAGTAAATCTTGAAAATGTTTGGGAAAGGATTTCGACCAGTGTGCTCACTGCTCAATAGGACGAATCACAAACAGAAGATCTCCCGGATTCACTTGCTGACCGGATCTAATATTTATGCGTGTCACTTCGTACGCTAGTGTCGGGTCATACAGCTGGCTATTTTGGTTAAAATCACCTAGTTTCAACGGCGAGAATATTTTCATCGCCTCTAGCTGGCATAAAGTGGTCTGCAGCTCTATTCGATCTCCAACACTTATATAATCAGGCTCTGATGGAGAGGGCGTACTGTAGAAAATAGCACTGGATGGCGATAAAACGCGAAGTTCGTTTGTTCCTTCAATCGCTATACTAGCGCTACCAATAGCGCTTTCTGATGCGCCTGCAGCTTCTACCGTCTCAGAGATTAGCTGATCTATATTGCTACGTTCGAGCAACTCCAACAGGTACCCGGTATCGTATATCCCTTCTCTAAACACCTTATCCTTCAAAATTAATTTCAATAGAGGAATATTGGTGCTTATCCCAGTCAATTTGACTCTTTCTAGATAATCGATAAGTTCGACGATTGCATTCTCTCGAGTATCCGAATGAACTATCACTTGAGCCAATAGACTATCGTAATAGGGTGAGACCTCCTTCCCAGCTCCTGCTGTTGATATGACTTGAATATTTTGTTGCTCAGGAAAGTCACAATCAGAGATTCGTCCCGGTTGAGGTTTAAAATTCAAGCTACCTTCAGCATCTTGCTCTATCAATTCCGCGGTCACTCTTACTTCTATGGCGTATCCTTTCTGTTTTTCTGGCAAGTCGACTATCGACTGACCGCTCGCTATACGAAACTGTTCACCAACGATTTTCACACCAGAAACTAACTCTGTTACAGGATGCTCAACTTGCAATCGAGTATTCATCTCCATGAAATAAATCGCTTCTGACTTCAAATCGTAGATAAACTCTACCGTGCCTGCTCCTACGTACCCTACCTGATCCGCAATTTTTCGGGTCGATTGTATTACCGACTCCTCCAGGTGAGCCGGTAACATAGTAGACCCGGACTCTTCAAGAACCTTCTGTTTATCTCTCTGGACGCTACAATCTCTTATTCCCAAAACTTTTGTTGATCCTTGAGTATCTCTCAACAATTGCACCTCTATGTGTCGAAGCGAGGTAACGTACTTTTCTATGTATACGTCGCCGTTACCAAAGGCGCTTCTCGCTTCCGCCGCAACCCTGTGGAAAAGCTCAAACAATTCCGCCTCTTCCTCAACGATCTGGATCCCTTTTCCACCTCCCCCGTGAACGGCTTTTATAAGTACAGGATATCCAATTCTATTAGCCACCTCCGCCGCTTTCTCCACACTCGTCAATATTCCATGACTACCTGGCACAACTGGCACATCTAAGCTCATCGCGGTGTTGATCGCATTGGATTTATTGCCCATTGTTTCCATACTCGAGACGGGGGGTCCAATAAAATTTATCCCATGACTTCTTATTAACTCTGCAAAGGAGGAGTTTTCGGATAGAAACCCAATCCCTGGATGAAGCGAATCAGTACCTTCATTTTCTGCAACGTTCAGAACACTCAACGCATTCAAATAACTTTCGTCTGGCGTATTACCACCAATACATACGACACTGTCACGATCATTGAGCAAGTCGACTGCTACCGACTGCATGTCTGGATCACTTTGAACTAATACGATTTCTAGCTCCATTTCATGAGCGGCTGTGATCAATTTGACAGCTGTACAACCCCGGCCGTGTATCAGGACTCTTTTGGTAGGTCTGATCAGTTCTTCGTCGGTATACCGGTTTTGATGAGCAACCACGACAGGCCTAAATTCTGCGACTCCGCTCGAAAGCACCTTTTCAACAACAGTTTCCACACTTTCAGTAGGCAAAGGGATTGTGGGATCGATTTGTCGCAACACACCATCCAATCCTTCTTGGAACGGATGCTCGACAAGTCCCTGCATGCTGCCTTTATTTAAGAAGAGATAGTTTGATAACGTCGATTTTAAAGGTAAGTTTGACGGAACCACAATTTGGCCCGCGAAAGGCATATTGGTACCTGAGAAGTAATAGGTTTGCACCAAAGGATGAGTCACAAAGCTCGCTTGCGCGCCTCCAGTGCAATCACCATAGCCAAACACAATAACAGGAAGATCGTGATCCCTTACAAATCGGGTAATACGGTCGTTAACTGCTGCCATCGAAAAGAGCGCGCCGGCGCCTTCTTTCGTCTGCATGCCACCCGAAGATATGAAACACACTACAGGGATATGCTGCTCCGCACATTCAACCAAAAGCTTGCAGAACTTCTCTGCACTCGCCATATCAAAGGAGCCTGCTTGGAAAGAAACGTTGGATAGTAGAACCCCAACTTTAACATTTTTCGAGGCTTTAAAATCAGCAACCCCGGCTACAATCCCGCAAGGCGGAACCTCTTTATTCAGCGCGGCCTCAATCGATTGACGAAAACCTGGGAAAGAACATGGATCCGAGCTCAAAAGATCTTCAAAACGATCTTCCCAGTTATCAAAATATTTATCGATTATGTCCTTATAGGAAAACGGATTTTGTCGTCTTTCTTCCACCAATCGTTTTTGCATCAACAGATCGCTGTATGCAATGTTCAAACGATTCCAAAAATCTTTCCTGCGGCCAATCAACCTTGGAGCAATCCTGCCTTGATAAACTTTGCCTTCACGCTCAGATTGTATGTAGGACGTGACCAAATTCTGAAAAATATGCGTCACAACAACGAATAATGCATCCGCAATGTGCGGGAAATTGGCTTTTTTCCACTCCTCTACGCCAGTAAAGAATAAAGAAGCCTTAGGCATTCTTAGTAAGCGCTCGTACCAATCAAAAAACTGGTCCAGCATCACACTATCATCAGGCCCTTCACTAGCACCCTCCGATTCTGCTATTGCCGAGCCTACTAGTCGAGCCAGAGTCTCTTTCGACAAGCTCTGGGCACTTTGTGCTTCAGAGGCGATGTCATCCAAATTCGCAACCACCTGGTTATACACCGAATCAAAGATCAAAAGGTTCTTGCACTCGGAAACAATATCCGCTCTGAGTTCTTCGTCTAACAACACATCCAAAACATTAACTGCAGACTCATCTTTGCCTTCGTTTCTCTCATCAATCGAACCAGCCAGCTGAGGAACTCTTTCATTCAAAAGAGTCCTATTAGACTTGATTGCTGACTCCCTCTCCGTGGATGCAAGAAAAAACACCGACCCTGTTATTGCAACATTAAGTTCAGAAGCTAGCTGTTTTGCTAACTGAGTTTCGCCTCTATTTTCGAGGCCTTCAGGGATTAAAAGCACTCTGCCTTGATAGGAGAATCGCTCACGCAGCTCTTCGCGCAAATCATCCTGAGCGCATATCCTCTTAATGACTTCAATAGGATTTTCAATATCACTGACCTTGAGTATTAACTTTGTATCCTCAAAATTTCTCAAATAATTGATTAGTACTTCAAGGTTACTGCTTGCTTCGTTCTTCCATCGGTTATACAAAAACGCAAGTAAGCACGAAATTAATTCAAATCTTGCCGTTTCATAGTTCTGTCTCGGCTCGCCAAATATGAGCAGCTTTATGCGTCCGCGCTCTTCGTTCAGGGATTGTTTTTTATCTTGATAATTTCGCCAAGCCTTTAGCAACGTGTCGTCATAAATAACCTTGTCCGGATCTTGAATCCAGCTTAGAAATTTTTGCCTGCGCTCGAGGTCTGTTCTTCTTTTCAAATCTCCAGCAGGCAACTCCAGGGCGGCTAAGCGCCCATATTGTGAAGTGCTGGTCGCCTTGATCCTCTTCCGAACTTGAAGATACCGCAAATATCGGTACGCAACCCCAAAAACGTTGAGATATTCAGTAGGATTTTTTGTCAATTTAAGTGAAGCGCTAGTTTGCATTGCCAACAAACTCTTCGATGGGTTGAGATAACGAGTGAGACTTTGTCTGTAATGGTCGAGAATATAAGGGTTTTCCGACACAAATTCTTTCACCCTACCTTCTACATTTGAGATGCCCCCCACAATTGCCAAACGTAAATTATCTGGCGAAGATGATTTCTCCGACGGACTATAATCAACGACACCATCGATATTTCCCTGACCGTACAGCTCATAAGCAGACAAGCCAACATATTGTGCACACTCTTGCCAGGATAGGTTCAATCGTCTGACGATATTGGCTAAGGCCCCGGGTTGAATAGTACTGAAAACCGCATCTTTCAATGACAGGATCGTGTTGCTTGACGCAAGCGGTATTGCTCCACCTGAATAGCCAAGACCATAGATAACCCCAATATTCGGAACATCTACGTTACTCATCTCTGCAATCAGCCGAGAGATACTGTGCGCTTGGTTTTGCTCGTTTGCTTCTTGTTTAGCATCCGCTCCTGGCGTATCCATAAACGTCACGATAGGAATCGACTGAGTAGAACAGGTCTCAACAAACTTCGCGGCCTCAAGATGATGTTCTGGCATCCAAACCCCTAGATCTTTAGATCTATCTTGGGCCATAAAACCAACTCTACGAGTCTCTCCTCCAGGGAAAACTAGGCCGAGTATCGCTTGATAGTAAGGACCCGAACTCTTCTCTTCAAAAACATTTCCTAGTTGTCGGATTATTTTCGGAGCAGCAATCCGAGATTGATCTTCAGCCTTTGCAAGGACACGTTCTATATAAGAGTCAATATCTATTTTAGAAAGCGCTTCTATTTCACCTCGAATAACCGAATCGGAGAGAAGACCAGACACAGCCTCCCCTTCCCTGGACTGCTCCGGGAAAAGAGAAAAATCTTTCGCTAAATTTTCGGCTATTAAGAACAGCCGATCCCCTTCTATGAGCTGTTGTTGCACCGTTTCTAGATTGAAAATACAAAACCGCTACTCTAGCCACTTGAGGACTGATTATCAATCAGCCAGTTTTGATACAGACCTCTTAAAACGATGGAGCTAAATTGTTGTATGATGACGACGTCTAAACACATAACTTGAGAAACTTAATTGAACCTCAAAAGCCTTTCGGTCGCCTTATTGACGATATCTGACACTCGGAGCATGGAGGAAGATCAGTCTGGCTCTACCTTAGAACAGCTCGCGACTTCTGCTGGCCACTCGGTAACTGATCGGCAACTGGTAAAGGATGATATTTACGCAATTAGATCTACCACTTCACAATGGATAGCCAACGACAACATACAAGTGATCATCACGACTGGAGGTACAGGTTTCACAGGTCGAGACAGTACGCCAGAAGCGTTAGAGCCCTTATTCGATAAAACCATCGACGGCTTCGGTGAGCTTTTTAGACAAATTTCTTTTAAGGAAATCGGCTCGTCGACCATACAATCCAGAGCCATAGCTGGCATCGCAAATGGTACTCTTATTTTTTCTCTTCCAGGCAGCTCAAATGCTATCGAAACGGCCTGGCAACAAATACTGAAAAACCAACTAGACATCGATTTCAAGCCCTGCAACTTCGCCGAACTGATTCCACGCTTTAGAGAGCACCTTTCAAACTGAACAAGTCCGGATGCTAGCTCTTCACGACGTAGAACATTAGAATCAGGTCAACGTAATTAACCTATGAGGTGAACCTTGGTTAAACAGGTTTATATCGCTAGCGCAGCAAGAACACCAGTGGGGAGTTTTCAAGGCGCTTTATCTTCTATGAGTGCCCCAGAGCTAGGCGCTCATTCAATACGAGCTTCCCTAGACCGTGCTTCAGTTCAAGATTCACAGATCGATGAAGTAATCATGGGCAACGTAGTGAGCGCCGGACTCAAGCAAGCTCCGGCTCGACAAGCTATGAGAAACGCAGGTTTACCTGACTCGTGTGGCGCAACAACAGTCAATAAGGTTTGCGGCTCTGGCATGAAGGCCATTATGTTGGCTACCGACCTGATTAAAGCTGATAGCGGCACCACAATTATTGCCGGCGGTATGGAAAGCATGAGCAATGCTCCCTATTTAGTACAAAAAGCCAGATCAGGCTTGCGAATGGGTCACCAACAAATGCAGGACGCTCTCTTCCTTGATGGATTAGAAGACGCCGAGACGGGCGGTTCAATGGGTTCCTTCGCTCAAACCACGGCTGACCAGTTCCAACTTACCAGAAAAGATATGGACGATTACGCGACCAACTCGGTAGTTAGAGCAAGAGAGGCGATCAAAAATAAATTTTTAGAAGCTGAGATCGAACCAATCTTAGTCGGAGAGAGTCGGATAACCGATGACGAACAACCGGGCCGAGCAAAACTCGAGAAAATATCGTCCCTGCGTCCCGCATTTAAAGCAGACGGCACGATCACTGCTGCAAATTCCTCATCAATATCCGATGGAGCTTCCTCTTTAGTCCTGACCTCTGATGAACAAAACTTAACGGCAGAGCCCCTGGCGAGAATCGTTGGGCATTGTACTCATTCAATTCATCCTTCTGACTTTACTATTGCTCCTGTGGGCGCAATAAAAAAACTCCTAAAAAAGATTGACTGGAACATCGATGATGTCGAACTGTTCGAGATAAACGAGGCCTTTGCAATGGTAACAATGCTGGCCATTCAAGAGTTAAATCTCGACCCAGCTAAGGTAAATCTAAATGGAGGTGCCTGTGCTCAAGGCCACCCTATAGGGTCAACGGGTAGTCGACTGGTAGTTACTCTCGCACACGCAATGAAGCGTTTAGACAAGAAGAGAGGGATCGCGGCGCTTTGTATTGGAGGCGGCGAGGCAACAGCGATAGCACTGGAGAGGTCTTGAAAACCATCAGCACCAACTCCCCTCTACCACTGATGGTGGGCTTTGGAGGAATTAACCCGGCCGGTCGGGCTTCCTTTCATCACGCTTATAGGCGCCTTGTAATAGATAAACTCGATCAAGAAAAGCAAGATGGAACTTTTGCGAGTCTTGCTAAACTCATGAGACTAGATGGTAATAGTCAGGACTCGACGGTCAGACAGTACATAAAGGATCACACACTAATCAGAAAGATTGAGATTTTCGACCCTGATGCAGTTAATTGGCATTCCTCTGCGACATTAAAGAATACTGATGCCAAATCAATCACATTCAAATTACCGACGAAGCAACTTCCGGAAACTATTCCGAGCAATTGGTCTCTAACAAAGATTAATGACAAGGAAACTCAGATAATTTGCCAAGAGTCTTTGAGCGTTCTGCTACCTGATGAACGGGTTTCAAAAGTCACGAGCGCGGGACAAGTCCCCTCTGGGTTTGATCCTGCAGCACTCTATGCTAGTCGAAGTCATCCAAGAGGACTACAGCTTACCGTTTACGGCGCCTCAGACGCCATCCAATCTACTGGCTTTAAAGTAGAAGAGTTAAGAAATTTAGTTAGGCCCGACGAAATAGCAGTTTACTCTGGAAGCGCCATGGGTCAGCTTGACAATGACGCCTATGGTGGTCTTTTACAGAACCCACTTACCGGACGCAGACCGACATCAAAACACTGCGCTTTGGGACTGCCTGAAATGCCAGGAGATTTCGTCAATGCCTACATCTTAGGCTCTGTGGGCGAGACGGCAGGAATCATAGGGGCTTGCGCAACTTTTCTCTATAACGTCAAACGAGCTATCGATGACATTCGTTCTGGAAATAAACGAGTTGTCATTGTTGGAAATAGCGAAGCTCCTGTAGTTCCTCATGTTATCGAAGGCTATCGTGTTATGGGTGCTCTAGCCGAGGACGAGGAACTGAAGGCCCTGGATGACTCAGATATTTGTGACAATCGCAGAGCTTGCAGGCCATTTTCTTCGAATGCGGGATTCACTTGCGCCGAAGCATCCATTTGGCTGGTGTTAATGGATGATCAGTTAGCTCTTGAATCTGGCGCAAGGATACTTGGTTCTGTCCCTGATGTTTTCGTTCATGCAGATGGCTACAAAAAATCTATTCCTGGTCCCGGCATTGGTAACTATCTGACTGTTGCAAAAGCCATGGCATCGGCGAAAAATTTACTGGGAGAGCAGGTTCTTAGGCAAGGATCCTTTATGCAAGCTCATGGGACGGGTACACCCCAGAATCGAGTGACCGAGTCTCACATACTCAACGAGTTGGCCAAGACTTTTGGCATAAAATCTTGGTTAACAGGAGCAGTTAAATGTTATTTAGGCCACTCCATGGCGCCAGCTGGCGGCGACCAATTAAGTGCGATACTTGGAACATGGGAGGATGGACTGTTCCCTGGAATTAAAACGATAGACCATATCGCAGAGGACGTGCACGATAGTAACCTCCACTTACCCTTCGACGATATCAAAATCGATCCTTCATCTATGCCAGTTGGATTCGTTAATTCAAAAGGATTTGGAGGAAACAATGCCACAGGTTTCTTTGTATCCCCATCAAAAACTGAAGAGCTTCTTAGAAAGAGATGGGGCGCAAAAACTCTAACCGAACACAAAAAACGCTCAGAAAAAATAGAGGAAGCGGCAGAAGCCTATAATCTGAGAGCCGATGACCGTGATACCAAGCCAATCTATCAATTTGGCGAGGGCGTAGTGGATGGCGAAGAACTTACTATTTCTCCAGAAGAAATAGTCATCCCAGGTTTCAGGGAGAGCGTCAGCCTGGACATAGATAACCCCTACGGCGATTTATCTGGTGAGTGATTCAATGGAGCACTTGTTCAAAGTTTGAAATTGATATCACCCGAGCTTCGCATTGTTCGATAAACTCTTCGTTATCGCTAAGTTTAGCTGCTTCTAAAAAGTTTTTTCGTGCAATAAGGAAAGCCTCCATTTTTGTCCAGAATTCCCCTTTCTCAAACATCAAGGAAGCTTTCAATCGATCGTTTCCCTGAGAAACACTCAACTGCAGGTCTACTAACTCTATACACTCTGTCCAATTATGATCACGAGCTTGCAGCGCTTTAAGATTGTTCAACATCCTCAAAAAGGTGACTACCGGCGCAACCGGAGCTAATAATCCAGTTTTATCCTGAGAATTTTCTCCCATTTGCCGAGGATCTAGTTTTCTAACGCTCACCGGGTCGATCAACTGCTCATTTATGCTTACAAGAAAATGTCCGGGATAGTTCACTCCTTTAGCAGTAAACCCACAACGATTTGCTGTTTCGATCAATAGCACGCCAAGACTTATAGGTATTCCCCGTTTGTCTTCAAAAACACGTACAACATCGCTATGCCAAATTTCCATTTCTAGCGATTGCTCCTGGATAAAACCAGTCTTGCCATACTCTTCCAAGAAGAGGTCTAAAGAACAAGCCTCATCGAGTTTCTGGCGAACCATCGCAGCAAATTCCGAATATCGTGTTAGAAAAAACTCATGATCGGAGGTCGGTTCAATGAAACGACTGACAATCAGCGCCAATTCCATCTCAGTTTTTCCAGCGATATCAATAGCATCCATGACGAGAATATTACTCTTCTTCCAACAAAAACCAGTATTTAGTGTTCACGTGTTTCCAAGAAATTCACACTCGGCCAGCGCTCTTCAGCCAACTGTAAGTTAACTTTAGTAGGCGCCAAATAAGTCAGATAACCGCCGCCATCGACTGCCAAATATTCAGAGTTCGCAATTTTGAATTCCTCTAAAATTTTAGCATCCTCGCATATCACCCAACGTGAAGCCTGAACACGAGAATCCTCCCATATACATTCTGCTCTATATTCATCTGCGAGCCTAAAAGCGACCAAGTCAAACTGTAAAACCCCAACAGCTCCTACTACTATCTCGTTTTTATGAAGTGGCTTAAACACCTGAGTAGCACCTTCTTCTGCTAATTGAGTGACCCCTTTTTCTAGTTGCTTTGATTTTAGCGGATCGCTAGCTCTCACCGTTCTAAACAATTCGGGTGAAAAATTAGGAATACCTGAAAACCTTAACAATTCACCATCTGTGAATGTATCTCCAATCTGAATCGTACCGTGGTTATGCAAACCGATAATATCCCCAGGCTTCGCAACCTCTGTATGCACCCTCTCTCCCGCCATGAAAGTTAGTGCATCATTAATTTTTACGTCTTTCTTAAGGCGAACATGACGCATCTTCATCCCTTGTCTATATTCTCCGGAACACACGCGCATGAAGGCTATTCGATCACGATGCTTCGAATCCATATTAGCCTGAATCTTAAAGACAAAACCGCTGAACTTGTCTTCCTCGGGTTGGACAATCCGCTGATCTGCTTCTCTAGACTGAGGCATAGGCGCAATCTGATCGAAAGCTGACAACATCTGTTCGACTCCAAAATTCGCCAAAGCCGTACCGAAATAGACCGGCGTCATGCCACCTTTTTCAAAATCACTTGTACTGAAGTCGTGAGTGGCGCCAGACACCAAGTTGATTTCTTCTACAAGGTCCGCGTAATCATCGCCTAAAAATGTTCTGGCCTCCTCTCCTTCGAGTCCAGAAATAACGGGGTAGTTAAAAACCTTGCTACCTTGCCCGGGTTCATAACAAATCAAAGCATCAGACGAAAAATCGTACAAGCCTTTAAACTGTCTACCCATCCCGATCGGCCAATTCATAGGCGCGCATTCTATTTGAAGGATCTCTTCAATTTCATCCATGACTTCGATTGGATCTCTTACTTCTCTATCTAGTTTGTTAATAAAGGTGATAATCGGTGTATCCCTTAAACGACAGACCTCCATTAACTTAATTGTTCGAGGCTCAACTCCTCGAGCACCATCGATGACCATTACAGCACAATCCACGGCCGTCAAAGTTCGATAGGTGTCCTCAGAGAAATCTTCATGTCCAGGAGTATCCAGAAGATTGATGAATTTATCTCTGTAAGGAAATTGCATTACCGAAGTCGTGACAGAGATTCCTCTTTCTTGTTCCATAGCCATCCAATCAGATTTAGCATGACGATCGGACTTTCGCGACTTTATGGTTCCAGCCATTTGTATTGCCCCTCCAAAAAGAAGCAACTTTTCAGTCATTGTCGTCTTTCCGGCATCAGGGTGCGAAATAATCGCAAAGGTACGCCTGTCAGATTTGAAGTTACCCAAAATGCTTACCCGAAGAAAGAAGGCGGAATTATATAGTGGATAGTTAGGAAGACCATAGCAAAGGAATTAATACTCCGCAGTCTATCTGGAATTAGTTAACAGGCAACACCAAAGCCATGACAACGGCATCTTCGCTTAAAGAAGGTCCTTGATAATAATTAGTGCGGATACCTATCTCACTAAATCCAAACGACTCGTATAAACGAATAGCTCTCACATTAGATCGTCTTACTTCCAGAAACATTTTGCGAGCCCCTCTTTTAACAACTTCTTTTATGCCTCGAGCTGTTAACTCTCGGCCAAGACCAAATCCTTGGTACTTTAATGAGACGCATAAATTAAGCAGATGAGCCTCGCCCAACACTTGAGACAAAATAATGTAACCCTTCAGCTCTTTCTGGTAATCGTTCTCTTCTGCAACAAGACATAGATAATCGGAGTGATAACAGTCTGTTAATACGTTTTCGCTCCACGGCTGAATATGAGTTAGTTTTTCAATCCTAGAGACAGCGGCAATATCTGTATCCTTCATCTTGCGAATATTCATTTTGAGATTGATTTAAGCACTTCCCAAACTACTTTTTTTGCCTCATGACTAGACACTATTTGAATAACATCAGGCACAATCTGATAAATCACATCCTTTACTATATAAGATTGGATTAGCCTGAACGCGCTTTCGCAGATCACCAATTTCTTCCCTTCTGCTGAGTATTTGTCAAAAAACACAGACAACGCATTAGCGGGGTCACCATCACCCTCAACCAAAGGCCATTCAAAAACATTAATCCTTATTTCGGTCCTACTTTTCGATTGTGTGAACGAATCACTAAGCAATTCGAAGGCCTTAATGAGGTCTCTCAATACTCGTTGATAAACATTTGTGAGCTCGTCACTAAATACTAAAACCAAACCATTTGAATTCAGAAAACTAAACTTAAAAGCTTCGTGATAGGTCTGACCAACGCTGGGTGCCCGTTTCTCAAACAGAGATTTCTTTTCAATGCGATTTTCTTTTGGGTCCGACTTGAAGAAATCAGGAACGCTCTGCTTGATTTTATCTTTATTCTGGAGTTTTTCTTCAGGTCTTAAATACCAAGACTCGATTCCCATTTCTCTCAATAGACCATCTTTTGTCATTTGATCCTTCATTAGGCACGCCAGTCACATTGTGTTTCACTTAAACTTACAAAAAAAAGACTCGATTAGACATCATGGAAGAACAAATAGACGACGTTCGAATAAATCAAGTTACCGAAGTCATCACTCCACATCAGCTGATGCAGGAGGCGCCGCTAGATCCCAACATAATACAAAGCGTCTTTGATTCAAGGGGTAGAATATCAAAAATACTTCATAAAAAAGACGATCGTTTGTTAATCATCATCGGACCTTGCTCCATTCATGACCCTGAAGCTGCAATGGATTACGCAGAAAAACTAAAACGAGTGTCTAACCAGTATGAGGGTGAATTAGAGATCGTCATGCGTGTTTATTTCGAAAAACCTAGAACTACAATAGGCTGGAAGGGCTATATCAATGACCCCGATCTTGATGGATCAAACAACATAGACAAAGGATTAAGGCTTGCCAGGCAATTGCTAGTGGATGTTTCAAAGCTAGGATTGCCCGCGGCAACGGAGTTTTTAGACCCCATAACTCCCCAGTATATAGGCGACCTAATTAGCTGGGGCGCAATAGGAGCCAGAACGACAGAAAGCCAAATACATAGGCAACTCGCTTCAGGTCTTTCTGCGCCAATCGGATTTAAAAATGGCACCGATGGATCAATACAAATCGCAATCGATGCGATCAAATCCGCGATGAATCCTCATATGTTTTTGTCCGTAACAAAGGATGGAAAATCGGCAATCGTATCGACAACAGGAAACAGAGATTGTCATGTTATCCATCGAGGAGGAAATTTAGGGGAAAATTTCTCTTCTCAACATATCAATCGTTCCAGAGAAATTTTAGAAGCCGGCGGCATAGACACGGGGATTATGATCGATCTCAGTCATGCCAACAGCGATAAAGACTTCAAAAAACAAGCTCTCGCCGCAAGTTCTGTTTGCCAGCAATTAAGCTCTATAGACAACGATCTTGTTGGCGTAATGATTGAGAGCAATCTAGTGGAGGGAAGACAAAATCTGTCAGATGAACTGGTCTACGGTCAAAGTGTTACCGATGCCTGCCTGGGCTGGGATTCTAGCCTAGATATTTTAGACCAGCTTAGTCACGCGGTTAAAACAAGAAGACTTAGCCAGTCCTCCGAATAATTCGAACAACCCTCTCGATCCATAACACTCCAAAACATACGACATAAAGAAAAATGACACCAAAACCATCCTTAGTAAGCCATATGTAGTGGAGCAAAGAGAAAAGAACGACTATGTGTATTAGTCTATGTAATGCACGCCAGTTGCCGCCTAGCCTTTTCTTCCAACCATTGGTTGACGTAATCGTCATTAATAAAAGACAAAGGAACGCTAAGAACCCTACAATCACGTATTTCCGTTCTATCACGTCTTCTAACAGCAGTCCCCAATCAAGTTCAATGTACAAAAGAACATAGGAAGTAAGGTGCAATAGAACATACATAAACGCAGTTAGACCGACAAATCTGCGCATTTTTGCAAGTGCGCGCCACCCAAAAACCCTCGAAACAGGGCTAATAGAGTAAGCAACTAACAAAATCCGAATAGACCATTCACCCAAATATTTGACAAAGGCCTCGTCCGGATTAACGCCAAAACCAGCTCCTGTCTCCAGATACTCCAAATAAGATAGAAAAAAGAGCCATACCAAAGGCAGAAATAATAGTGCTGGAAGCGCTCTCGCGACGAGGGAAAGCAAATCTAATCTAATAGTACTTTGCTAAGTTCATTCCAGAATAGAGCGAAGCGACTTCATCTGCATATCCATTGAAAGGCAAGGTTGGCCTTCGATTGGGATCGAACAAAGAGCTGGGCAACCTTCGCTCTGAAGCCTGACTCCACCTTGGATGAGCCACATCAGGATTAACATTTGCGTAAAACCCATACTCATGCGGAGCTAATAAATTCCAGGTATTTCGGGGCTGCTTTTCGGAAAACCTGATACTAACTATCGATTTAATACTCTTGAACCCATATTTCCATGGAATCATCAGTCTCCACGGCGCGCCATTTTGGTTTGGCAGCTCTTTACCATATAAGCCAACAGCCATGATAGACAACGGGTGGTATGCTTCATCCATACGAAGACCTTCCACATAGGGCCAATCAATATTGGAAAAATAACTGCGCTGTCCTCTCATTTGAGAGGGTCTATAGAGCGTTTTGAACTCAACATACTTGGCATCCCCGTGAGGTTCAAACTGCTCTAACACTCTTTTTAAAGAAATGCCTACCCAAGGCACGACCATGGACCAAGCTTCAACACACCTAAAGCGATAGACACGCTCTTCTTGATCAATTCCCTTAATCACGTCTTCGAAAGAAAACTTACCCGTCTTATTGGCTTTACCGCTTACAGTAACTGTCCAGGGGTCAGTCACCATTTCATGCGCATAGTTAACGGGATCACTTTTGCCTGTACCGAACTCATAGAAATTGTTGTACGAAGTCACAATTTTCTCTGGCGTAATTTCGTCATCTTCTTGAAGACCTGCCAATCCAGACAATGGGAGCGTTGCCAAAGAGCCCGAGACGAGTGCAACAGATTTACCCAAAAAGTCTCTTCGATTAAGGAAAACATGCTCTGGCGTGATCTCGCTGCTTCTCACATCTTCTTTTGTGTAACCACTATGTTTCATAGCCCTCCCAGAAAATTAATAAGGCTCGATGGTCTCAATTTTCACTTACCTTAGTTTTTTTCCAAAGATAACTGAACGGTCCTGATAGAGCATATGTCACGCCGATAAACAGAAGCACTAAGGAAGGCTCTAACAATATTATGGAAAAAGTGAAAATCACCAAAACAAGACTGATAAACGGAACCCTATCTCTAATTGCAGTTTGCTTCGGTGAGTAATATAAAAAATTAGAAACCATCAGCAATCCCGAAAGTAGAAGAGCCCCTGCCATGGCCGATGCTGCGCCTACTGTCACTGGACCACCAATAAATTCAGACCAAACCCAAATACAACAACCCATAAGACAAGCTGCCGCGGGACTCGCTAGTCCAATAAAATTATTACTCTCTTCTTTAGTATTAAAACGAGCTAAACGAAGCGCCGCACAGGCGATATAGATGAAAGTAACCACCCAACCTATTTGCCCCAAAATCGATAAGCCCCAAGAAAACGTGACCAGAGCAGGAGCTACACCAAAAGCCACCACGTCAGAAAGGCTATCGTACTCCTTTCCAAAATCACTCTCCGTGTTGGTTAATCGAGCAACTCTCCCATCGGCTGTATCCAATGCCGCAGCTACAAAAATCGACCAGGATGCCTGCACGTATTGACCATTCATACCGGCAACAATTGCGAAAAATCCTGCAAAAAGAGCTCCCGTAGTCACTATGTTAGGCAACAGGTAGATGCCACGATTCCGGTTGGGCAAATTAGAAAACCGATTCTTAAAGTTATCTCTGAACCGGCTTTTCCGGGAAGCATCGCGGAGAGGTAGATCTTTTCTGTTATCTAAATCGGAAACAGGCGTAGCTCTCTCGCTGTTTTCATTACCCTCCATGCAGAGTCACATCCTCGGTTCAAGTTCGTAATTATTAACATGAAAGACACAAAAAAACAGACTAGAACGCACTTAATTAGTTGACCTCTTTGTCTACCAGCCTGTTTTCTTTGATCCAAGGCATCATATCCCTCAGACGAGCTCCTACATCTTCTAATTGATGCTCCCCAGTAATTCGACGCATCGCTTTTATACTGGGTGCGCCAGCCTGATTTTCCTGAACAAATTCTTTCGCGAACCTCCCCGTTTGAATTTCTTCAAGAATTTTCTTCATCTCCTTTTTAGTTTTCTCAGTTACCAGCCTAGGTCCTCTTGTCAAGCCACCATATTCGGCGGTGTTAGACACTGAGTACCACATATTGGCAACGCCTCCTTCATAAAATAAATCGACGATTAATTTGAGCTCATGCAAACACTCAAAGTAAGCCATTTCAGGCGCATAACCTGCTTCTACTAGTGTTTCAAACCCTGCTTGAACAAGTGCCGCAGCGCCTCCACAAAGTACTGTCTGCTCGCCAAACAAATCAGTCTCTGTTTCTTCCTTGAAGCTTGTTTCTATGACTCCGGCTCTACCCCCGCCATTGGCGCTAGCATACGACAGTGCCACAGCTTTTGCTTGGGAACTCGCGTCCTGAGCGATCGCTATCAGGCTGGGCACCCCACCACCATCGACATAAGTCGAGCGTACCGTATGGCCCGGTCCTTTGGGCGCAATCATAATGACATCTAAATCCTCTCTTGGTTCGATTAGCTCAAAATGGATATTAAAACCATGAGCAAACGCGATTGCTGCACCTTGCTTAATATTGGGCTCGATATCATCCCGATAAAGAGCAGGCTGCAACTCGTCAGGCACGAGGATCATGACCAAATCGGCTCCTTCTACCGCCGAAGCGACTTCTTGCACCTTAAAGCCGGCATTCTCAGCTTTTCTCCAAGATCCTGACCCTTTGCGTAATCCCACTACCACATTGTTAACACCAGAATCTCTTAGGTTATTCGCATGAGCATGTCCTTGGGAACCATACCCAACAATAACCACTTTCATTTTCTGAATAATAGAAAGGTCTGCATCTTTGTCGTAATAAACTTGCAATTCAATTCCCCTTAAAACGGCGATTAGCCCTCATCATCACGTGGTGAGCACCCGCTCTCCACGACCCATTCCAGACACTCCGGAGCGAGCAACCTCGATAATAGAGGACTCACCAATTGCCCTAACAAAAGCGTCTAATTTTTCTCCCGGACCGACCAGCTGCACGGTGTACGTCTCACCACTGACATCGACTATTTGGCCTCTAAAGACATCAGTAGTTCGTTTAACTTCTTGACGCAAATCCCCAACTGCACGAACTTTAATCAGCATGAGTTCCCGCTCTACGTGATCAGCCTCACATAAATCCATAACCTTAACAACCTCTACCAGCTTATTAAGTTGTTTAATGATCTGCTCGGAATGCCCCTTGTCTCCATAGGTCGTTAGAGTTAACCGCGATAACGTCTGATCCTCCGTCGGCGCTACAGAAAGCGATTCTATGTTGTAGTTTCTTTGCGCAAAAAGTCCTACTACTCTCGAGAGAGCGCCCGCTTCATTCTCCAAAAGAACCGAAATAATGCGCCTCATCATTTTGCGACCTCTTCATCTCTCGAGAGAACCATGTCTGCTAGGGAGCCACCTCGCACCGACATTGGATATACGTGTTCTTCGGGATCAACCCAAACATCGACGAAGACCAGTTTGTCCCGCATCTCTTTTGAAAAAGCTTCTTCGAGTGCTCCTTCCAATTGATCGAACTGCTCAACCTTAATTCCATGATGCCCGAACGCTTCTACAAGCGTTTTGAAATCGGGTAAAGAGTCACTGTAGGTACTGCTAGAGTGCCTTCCACTGTATTGCATGTCTTGCCATTGCTTCACCATGCCCAATGCTTGATTGTTTAAATTAATAATCTTTACAGGCAAACCGTACTGCAGACATGTTGAGAGCTCTTGCATATTCATCATAAAACTCCCCTCGCCAGTAACGCATGCAACAACAGCTTCCGGATAAGCAAATTGCACCCCCATCGCAGAGGGAAGCCCAAAACCCATAGTTCCCAAACCTCCCGAGTTAATCCATCGGCGCGGTTTATCAAAATGGTAATACTGTGCTGCAAACATTTGATGCTGCCCAACATCAGATGTTATGTAAGCTTCGCCTCCAGTTACCTGGTAGAGCATTTTAATCGCGGTCTGAGGTAGTATCCTTTTAGTTCTATTTGCTGCTAATGAGTGGTCCAGTCCATGCGCTTCTCGCCATGTCTCTATCTGACTCCACCACTGATCAATGCTTCCTCGGAAGGATTCTTGCTCGCCAACCTCAAAGTCAGACCACAAAGACTCAAGAGCCTTATTCATGGCAGACAATATAGCCTTCACATCGCCAACTATGGGAATGTCTACATCGATAATCTTAGAGATAGACGCAGGATCTATATCTATATGAATTATTTTGGCTTCCGGACAAAACTTCTCGGGATTATTTGTCACCCGATCATCAAAGCGTGCTCCGACAGCGACAATTAAGTCAGCCCCATGCATAGCCATGTTCGCCTGATAAGTGCCATGCATACCAAGCATACCCAAGCATTGCTTATCAGAACCTGGAAACGCACCCAAGCCCATCAGGGTGTTTGTAACCGGTACTCGCAGAAGGGTCGCCATAGCTTTTAGCTCTTCAGAGGCATCACTCTGAACCGCGCCGCCGCCCACATAAACAATAGGTTTTTTCGAAGAAAAAATTTGCTTTGCGGCTTTTGCAATTTGTTTACTGTTTCCCTCGACGACCGGATTGTACGATCTCATTTGGATATTTTTAGGAAACTCATAAGTCTCAAGAATATCTGGATCGGTCGTATCTTTGGGGATGTCAATTACCACAGGTCCAGGCCGACCAGTGGTCGCAATATGAAATGCTTTGCGAACAATCAATGGTATTTCGCTACAGTGTTTGACTATAAAACTATGTTTTACGACAGGCCTAGACACACCAACCATGTCAGTTTCTTGAAATGCGTCGCTTCCAATCAGGTTAGAGGGAACTTGGCCTGACAAAACCACCATCGGGATGCTATCCATGTGAGCTGTCGCGATACCAGTTATCGCATTCGTCGCACCAGGTCCTGAAGTAACCAATACAACTCCGGCTTTTCCAGTTGCTCGAGCATAACCATCCGCCATATGCGTTGCAGCTTGTTCGTGCCTAACTAAAACGTGCCGTATCTTTTGCTGTTTGAAAATAGCGTCATAAATATGCAATACGGCACCCCCAGGATAGCCAAATATACAATCAACGCCTTCCTCCTGCAGCGCTCTAATCAGCATATCTCCGCCTGACAACATATCAGACATAACGTGCTACTCCTCTAAGTTAGTGGGACACCTTTTCAAATGTGTTTGGAAGGAAAGGTGGCCTATTGATCTCATATCAAACCACCTAATCTGTATTACGCTCAACGCGCCCAAACAAAAAAATATTCAACCTGTTTTTTAGCCTCAGACTCGATCTACCTCTCTTTAACGACATAGATGAACCGGGCGAGCATATTTTATCCCAAAAAACAGCAAAGGCACATCGTTAACCGCTTAACCCTTAAGCAAAGCGACGGTAGCAAGCCTCCCATCAAATTCCCTTGTTGCACTTCTTTGGACACGTCTAGCCGAGAAAAATCTCGCATCTGAGTATGAACAAAGACCAGATGGGTAGATTTTAACGACTCCAGCTTCGATTAGTTGACTCTCCGCCACGGCAACCAGATTCAAAAATCGCTTTCCTGGCCTCGAATAAGATGAATGCCTCATGAAATGGTCCGAATGTTGCTCATCGAACATCGACCATACTTCTTGGCCAACCTCATATTTCTCTTTAGAAATAGAAGGCCCAATCCAGGCAACTAGCTCCGATGGCGAATAGGAGTAACAAGAAGTCAACTCGCCTATTATGCCTGAAGCTAACCCCCTCCATCCCGCATGAGCGATTCCTAGCCAATCCCGTTTTTCAGAGGTAATCACCACAGGTAAACAATCGGCGGTCAACACCGCTAGCCCTATACCTCGCTCCCTTGTCCAACAAGCATCGGTATCGGCCAATTCAGCTTTATCCGAGGTGCCTACTTTAACCACATGCTTGCCATGTATTTGCTTCATCCAAGCTATGTGCGAGGCACCTATTAAATTTTGTAATCTATTTCGATTGGCAATAACAATCTCTTCATCCGCTGCTCGTTCGTTATTCAGACAATAGTTACTGTCTCTCAGCCTTTTAGACGAACCAATGATTGTTGAGCCACAGAAAACCCGAGCACCTAAGCCCCAGTTTGCCTCGATCAATCCCATGTCTCTTCTTTTCCTCCCAAGACCTCCACGAGTTTGCGGAAATCTCGTGGCCATCGCGCTGAAAATCGCTTGGGCTCCCCAGTTATGGGGTGCTCGAAACCTAGAGAAGCGGAATGTAACGCCTGCCGCTTGAATTCTCTAACAACGTTTGAACTTTCTTTATCGATACCCTTCGGTAGTATCCTTCTGGCCCCGTATTTCGAATCACCAACCAGAGGGTACCCTAAGCTACTTAAATGAACCCTGATCTGGTGCGTACGGCCAGTCTTTAGCTCTGCTTGGACCAAGCTGTGTGAACTGTATCTCTGCATCACTCTGATCTCTGTAAACGCTTGCTTGCCAGATTCGGAAACTACTTGTTTCGTTCTGTTTTTGGGATCCCTTCCGATAGGCCTATCAACGTCAAAGCCGCTTACAAGTTTTCCCTCGCAGACTCCGTGATACCTTCGTTGTAGAGCTTTTATAGCAATCATCTTGGTTAAGTTTTTATATGCCAAGCTACTGCAGGCTACAACCAACAACCCGCTAGTATCTTTATCTAGTCGGTGAACGATACCTGCCCGTGGCAAGTTCTCTAAAAGCGGACGGTATGCCAGAAGGCCATTGAGCAACGTTCCTTGGCCATTGCCTGCTCCTGGATGCATTACCAGACCGGAGGGTTTATTCAGGACTAAGACATCTTCGTCTTCATAAACCACGTCGAGATCTAGATTTTCAGGTTTATGCCACTCCTGCGTCTTCACAATTTCTGCATCGAGAATCAATACATCCCCCTCGAAAAGCTTGTCTTTAGCTTTTTTCACCTGTCCATTGATTGACAGATCGCCCATTTTTATCCAGTGGGCTAACTCATTTCTAGAAAAGTCCGAAAATAGACTTGCTGCTACCTTATCCGCTCTCAAAGTGTCCAACTCCGCTGGAACCACTCTTTCTTGAAATATTCGATTCATTGCGCTTGCAACCCGACAAGAATTAGTAAGAATACACGACATCTCTGCCTTAATGAGTAGGACACCAATTGAAAAACGACTTTTATTTGTTTTCCTTCAAACGAACTCAACCCTTGCTAACCAATGTCACATTGGTAGTCTTCGCGCTCCTGGCTGGTTGCAGCTGGAACAGCAACAACAACGAAAACAAAGAAAATGGATTCTCAGAGGAAATCGAGACATCAGAACAGAAATTGTACAAGCGAGCTCAAGGCTCTTTGCGTTCATCGAATTTTCGCAGTGCCATTGAACAGCTAGAACAACTCGAATCGCGATTTCCGTTTGGAAGATATGCAGAGCAAGCTCAGCTAGAGCTAATCTATGCGAAGTATATGACCTCGAGATTGGACGAGGCTAACGCTAGTGCCGATCGGTTCATTCGATTACACCCTCAACATCCCAACATTGATTACGCGTATTACCTAAAAGGCCTCTCTTCCTTTCACAAAACCAGGAGCATCTTCGATCGTTTTTTTCAATCACAGGCCTTCAAAAAAGACATGCAGCCTGTACAAGCTGCTTACACAGATTTCGCAACGTTGCTCAGCCTCTTTCCGGATAGCCAATACGCTCCTGATGTGAAGCAAAGAATGATACACCTTCGCAACATATTGGCAGATTACGAACTTGTCGTGGCAGACTACTATATGAGACGAGGAGCTTATATCGCGGCAGCAAACAGGGCACGCTACGTTTTGGAAACCTACCCTAATACCTTGGCAACGCCAGACGCTATTGTCGTTCTAGTCGAATGCAACTGGAGACTGGGTCTGGAAACTGAAACGGATAATCTTCTTCGGGTACTCGCTTTAAACTACCCAGACCATGAAAATTTTGACGAGAATGGCAACCTAATTCTAGAAAATGAGGTAAAGAACAGAAACCGTTCTTGGACAAACATTATTACACTAGGCCTCTTGGACAGACCTGAAATCCCACCACCAATAAACATAAAGCGTTCCAGCTAGCAGTGACTCCAAACCCTGCTTATTTTACGGGTTATCCACCGCGAGTATTGAAAAGTCAAATAGTATATCCCGACCTGAGAGAGGGTGATTAAAGTCGACCTCAACATTGTTCTCTAAAACTCTGACAATAACTCCTGGCAATTCTCCCCCCGGCCCATCAAAGGAAACGATCAGACCTTCCTCTAAGCTCGCGCCTAACTTTTCTCCCTCAAACTGATCTTTTGTCATTAACCTCAGGTTGTCTTTATTTCTCTCACCAAAAGCATCAGCTGCAGGAATTAAAACCTGGTCAGCATCCCCTTTTTTAAGACCTATCAACACCTCTTCGAACCCGGGTAATAAATTTCCATCTCCGATGGTTAGAGACGCTGGCTTACCGCTCCTTGTCGAATCAATTTCCTCACCGCTTTCTATTATCAAGGAAAAGTGGATTTTCACTTTTGAGCCTTTAAGTATTACGGCTTCATCAGAACTAACAATCAGTGTCATTATTCGTTTCCTCGTGAATCGACTCGCTTCTCCTGAATCACCTCTCTAACTAGAATTATAGCCCACATCACCGCCCCCATAGTCAAAGCTGAATCGGCCAAATTAAAGGCTGGGAAGTAATATTGCTCGTAGTGGACCAGGATAAAATCTACCACATATCCATTTACCAAACGGTCAATAGTGTTACCTAATGCACCGCCAATTATCAAAGTGTAAACCAGGTGCAGAGTGGAGACTCTCTCCTTTAAATTTCTTAACTCGTTCGCCAAGAACGCCACAAAAAAGAACGCCAACGCCACAAAGAACCATCGCTGCCAGCCACCAGCATCAGCGAGAAAAGAAAAAGCTGCACCCTCATTGTGCCACCTCACCCAAGAAAAATAGGTAAACACTGAGATTCGATCTCCTAGCGACATGGCTTCTATCACAATATTTTTAGTCCATTGGTCTAAGAGAACGACTAAAAATGATATCGAAAACCACTTAAGCATTAGACAAGAACCAATCTTGGCTTTGGGCAATGTCCTTTTCAATCTGAGCTTTCAGCAGTTCAATTGAGGCAAATTGTTGTTCATCTCGTATCTTCCGGTGAAAGGTTACAGAAATAAGATGGCCATATATATCTCCATAGAAATCAAATAGATGAACCTCTAACAAAGGCTCTTTACCTCCAACTGTAGGCCGTATACCAATATTGGCAATACCATTCCTTGGACCTACTTCTAATCCATCAACGGAAACACTATAAACCCCCTCTAAAGCTGACCTATATCTTTGCAAACGAACATTTGCGGTCGGAACACCGAGCTGTCTTCCCAATTGACGACCATAAACCACTCTCCCCATGATCGAGTAGGGCCTGCCCATCAGCGCTTTAGCTAATTCAAAATCACCGTTCGCAAGAGATTCCCTGACCCTACTACTGCTAATTCGTTCTCCATCAAACTCCAAGGTTTGAGCACGCTCTACTTCAAATCCTTTTTCTGACCCAGCCTTCTCTAATAACTCGAAATCGCCCTCTCGTCCTCTACCAAATCTAAAATCATCACCAACCAACAGATATTTGGTATTTAAAGCTCTAGAAAGAAAATCCTCCGTGAACCAATTAGCGGGGACTCTCTGGGTTTTCTCGTTAAACGGCAAGCATATCAGGCGGTCAAGCTCTGTATTTGCCAGAATTGTCACCTTTTCTCTGAAGCGGCTAAGACGCGCTGGGACTTTCTCACCTGCGAAAAACTCTCTCGGTTGAGGCTCAAACGTCACGAGGACAGACGGTGCGTTAAATTCGCTAGATTTTAAAAAGAGGCGATCAAGTAGCATTTTATGACCGAGATGGACTCCGTCGAAGTTACCGATCGTGACCACACAACCTTTACCGTTAGATTTTAAATTATGAAATCCTCGGACTATTTCCATATTTCTTATCACACAATTTTAGATTATCCAGCATTAGAGGTTAACAATACTTCAAACCCATTAGACACTAGGCCTTAAATCTCGACTCCTAAAACCGAAACCAAACAAACCAACGAGATATAAGCCCAATACAACCAATATGGCAATCAACAATTTAGCCAATCGATAGAGAGGGTCTTGAGAAAGCCAAATCAAATCTTCCGGGCTCCAAAAGCCCAATCCTAGTGCCATTAAGAGACATAACAGATACACCTTCACTAATTGAGGAGTCACAACTTTGATATCTGCAATTTTGTGCTTTACCAAACCAAAATATAACAAAAAGACATTTGTCCAAGCAGATAAAGCAGTTGCCAACGCCAAACCTACGTGTCCCAGAACTTTAAAGGTAGTCAAACTAACGAAGAGGTTGACCGCTACCGCCGCCGATGCATAACGAAAAGGTTGTGTAGTATTTTTCTTTGCAAAAAACCCGCTAGACAAGACCCTCACCAATACAAAACCGGGTAGCGCAATTGCAAACATCTCGAGCGCGAGGCCAGCCATTCTGACGTCATAGTCTGTCATGGCCCCTCCCTCGAAACTCATAAACAGCACAGAAACCAAAGGAACAGATAGAATATAAAGCCCTATCCCGGCAGGCAAACCCAGCCCCAAACCCATCAAAACGCCCCAATTCATTAAGCTACTGAAACTGTCTTCTGAACCACTGGCGGATAGTCGAGATAGATGGGGCAACATAACGGTACTTAATGCGATAGCCACCATTCCAACGGGCAGCTCAAGCAAACGATCGGCATAGTACAACCATGATATGCTGCCCTCCACTAGGTTAGACGCTATAACTGTATTCACTAATGCGTTTATCTGTCCTACGGAAGAAGCAAATATAGCAGGCAAAATCAAAACACCCATTTCTTTAACACCCGAGTGCCTGCAATTAAGGTTTGGTTTAACAAGAAGTCCCAAGGAGGCAAGTGGTGGAATCTGAAAAGCCAGCTGAGCAAGTCCGGCAAGCAAGACAGCCCAAGCCAATACCACCACTGCTAGACCATCAAAAACCTCCCAAATCCAGAGCAGCGACGCAATAATCAAACACAAATTGAGCAAAACAGGTGTGATAGCGGGTACAGCAAAGCGATCATGAGCATTCAAGACACCGCCTGCGTATGCGGTTAAAGAAATGAACCCAATGTAAGGGAACATAATACGAACCAAATTGCTTGTTTGAGAGAGTTTATCGGGGTCTGACATAAATCCAGGCGCAAATAGCTTTACCAGGAGGTCAGATCCAATAAGGCCGAGCAAAACAAAAATGATTAGTAAAGCGCCAAACAGCCCAGAAACAGATGATAAAAATATCTTTAGCTCCTCTCGCCCTTTAGCCTTGAACTCAACCATGACCGGAATAAACGCTTGATTAAAGGCGCCTTCCGCAAACAGCCTCCTAAAGAAATTAGGTATCCTAAACGCCACGAAAAAAATATCTGCCATAGCAGAAGCGCCGAAGACATATGACAGAGCTATGTCTCGGATTAAACCGGAAACTCTTGAAAAAAAAGTCATAAAGGACACGATAAAGCCCTGTCGCGCTACCTTGTGACTGGAACCTTCCATACCAAACCCTGCTAGTTTTTCTCTATCTCTGGTTGACATCTAACAGTTACGGCGGCATATTTGCCGGCCTCAAGTTAATACCTCTCGCAAGGAGTAGAATTTGGCCAACAGTGCACAGGCTAGAAAAAGAGCGCGACAAGGAGAAAGGCGCAGAATTCGGAATGCCAGCCAGAGATCTATGGCTAGGACATATATTAAGCGTGTGAATGCGGCGATAGAATCGAGTAACGTGGAAGAAGCTTCTGCGGCTTTTTTGAACGCCGTGCCAGTCATCGACAAAATGATAACAAAGGGAATACTCCACAAAAATCAAGCTGCTAGATATAAATCGCGGTTAAACAAAAAGATCAAAGCGCTCGCCTCCTAATCGGTTAATTATTTAACCTTCCCTCAAACGAGCACTAGGTTATCACAATGTACCAACTCGTTTTCGTATACGTGCTCGATCTTATCTGAGTACTTTTCAGAGTTGAGTCCTTTTAGATTTGAAATATCTTCAGAGGAATAATTGACTAATCCCTGAGCGATAACCGTGGTATCCTCTGCCCGGCACTCTATTAAATCCCCTCGATCAAAACTTCCATATACACCAAGAACTCCCACAGCTAACAGGCTAGCTCCCCCCTTTGACAGTGCTTCAGATGCTCCAGAGTCAATGATTACGTACCCTGCAGGCTTTAACTGATCGGCAATCCAACGTTTTCGAGATCTTAGAGACTTCTTATCGACGAATAGATGCGTTCCTATTTCTTCCCCAGACACTATTCTCGCCAATACGCCAGGAATCTTTCCAGACGCAATAACAGTATCCGCACCCGACCGACTAGCCAACCTCGCAGCCCTAACTTTGGAGAGCATACCTCCGCGACCAAGCGCACTGGTACGATCACTTGATAGGCCTTCGAGACTTTTGTCATCGGCTGAAGCTTTAAGGATAACTTCAGCGCTGTCATCAATGTTAGGATCTTTATCCATCAACCCTTCTACATCGGTCAAAATAATTTGAAGATCAGCATCAATTAAATTCGTCACGAATGCTGACAGCGTATCATTGTCGCCAAACCTGATCTCGTCAGTAGCCACTGTATCGTTTTCATTAATCAGAGGAATGACGCCAAGATCTAGTAAGCGCGTTAGGGTCGACCGAGCATTCAAATATCGCTCCCGATTCGAGAAATCTTCATGAGTCAGCAAAATCATAGCGCTCGTTTGACCAAGCCTTCCAATATCTTCTTCGTAAGCCTGCATTAGGTTCATCTGACCAACCGCCGCTATCGCTTGCAACTCATTAATTTTTGAAGGCCTCGCTCGTAATCCAAGTCTACCCATTCCTGCGGCCACAGCTCCAGAAGTAACCACCACAACCTTATATCCATCATTTGCTAAGTTAGTTATTTGAGCGCAGTAAGCTGCTATCCGATCACGCAGTATTCCTTCTTCGGAATGCGCCAGCAACGCTGAACCGATCTTCACCACGACGCGTTTACTTACTTTAAAGGCATCTCTTTGATTAATCTTTGACATAGACAATCTCGACGGACGAATCTACTTCGTCTTCTTCTAACCGATGCTTTTGCTTCAATTCGTTAATTGCTTCTCTTTCTTTATGCGAGCGTGCTAAAACATCGGCACTTATGCGATTCTCCAAATCTTTTATTTTCGCTTTGAAGTCAGGATCTTCATTCATCTGAGCATTCATAGCGGCAAGCTCTGACATGACCTCTTGGTTAAGTTCCTTCAAACCGACATCTGCCATTGCGGATATTGCAAACACTTTCCTACCGTGAAACCTAGTCTGAAATGCACTCATCAATTCGTCGATCTCGCTTTGACTTAGTTCATCTATCTTGGTTAACACTATCCAAACCTCGCGTTCCAACATTGCTAGACTGTATTGCGCTAATTCATTTTCAATCAATTCAATGCTGTCCAAAGGCGAACTTTCGTCCAAAGGCAAAACTTCTACCAAGTGTAGAATGATTCGGGTACGACTCAAATGCCTCAAAAACTGGGTTCCGAGACCCTGTCCTTTAGATGCGCCTTCAATCAAACCTGGGATATCGGCAACAACAAAACTCGCCTCCTCAGCCACGCGAACGACTCCCAAACTGGGGATTAACGTGGTGAACGGATAATCTGCAACTTTAGGGTTGGCAGCAGAAACCAGACTGATCAAGGTAGATTTGCCCGCATTAGGTAAACCTAGCAAGCCTACGTCAGCCAGCAATTTCAACTGAAGTCTTAACTGTCTCGACTCGCCCTCTCCTCCAGAAATCGTCTTTCTTGGAGTTCGATTCGTGCTTGACCTAAACACGGCATTCCCCAATCCCCTTGATCCTCCTTTGGCCACTAATAGAGTTTCCTTGTTTTCTTCCAAGTCTCCCAGTATTTCCTGTGTTTCCTCATTAATTACGGTTGTACCAACCGGAACGCGAACTAGGTAATTCTCACCAGCCGAGCCAGTTTTGTTCTGGCCAGATCCGGCCAAACCACTCTCAGCTTTGAAAGATGGTTGGTACCTGAAGTCAACTAATGTATTGAGCGAATCATCCGCCACCAAATAAACGGAGCCGCCCACCCCGCCGTTACCGCCGTCTGGACCACCCTTTGGAATATATTTCTCTCTACGAAAACTCAGGCAACCATTCCCGCCTTTTCCAGCAGTAACACGAATTGTTGCTTCATCTATAAATTGCACGCCAAATCCTCATTCCCCAACACAAAAAAAACCCCGCCATGGCGAGGTCTTTTTACCAAAAAACTGGACACTTTACTGTGCTTGCGTTACTACACTAATTGTTTTTCGTTTAAGGGCGCCTTTTAAAGAAAACTCCACCACGCCATCTGAGGTAGCGAACAGAGTATGATCTTTACCGCAACCGACATTGTCTCCAGGATGGAACTTAGTACCCCTTTGCCGAATGAGAATGTTTCCGGCTCGGACAACTTGCCCACCATATTTCTTAACGCCAAGTCGTTTCGACTCAGAATCTCTTCCATTCCTGGTGCTGCCACCGGCTTTTTTATGCGCCATTCTATTTACTCCTTCCTAGGGACTTACGCTTGAATACTGGTTATTTTCACTTCTGTAAACCATTGTCTATGACCCTGGCGCCTCATGTAATCCTTTCTTCTTCGAAACTTAAGGATCCGAATTTTCTTCCCTCGTTCCGTTTTCAAAACTTCCGCTTTCACGGTACTGCCATCTAAAAAAGGCGTTCCAACGTTAACCTCTTCTCCGTTGGCAACCATTAGCACCTTATCGAATACTATCTCATTACCTGGTTCAGATTCGAGAAGCTCGAGACGCAACACGTCACCTTCGGTAACGCGATGTTGTTTACCACCACTTTGGAAAACTGCAAACATATCCCTACTCCTAACCTTAATCAGACTGTATCCTTGGCCCTTCGTAATCTTTGCGAAAATAGCGCAGCAAGACTATCAAAGGCGCGTAATTTTAGGTGTAAAGTTTTCCGATTACAACGCAAAATAAGGTCAGATAAGCCTCAAAGCCTATCTACAGCAAACAATTTTGGAATTATTGACCCGACATGTCCGAATTAACCTCTAAATCGCCAGATAATGATATTCTTTTGACACGCACCGACGACATAGATTCAAACAAACTGACTGGCATTTACGACGCGGTGAGTAACGACTTCCTAGTAGTGAACGAGCTTATCCCAAAATTGCTGTCCTCGGAGGTAGATTTAGTTGAAGAAATAGGGCGCTATATCGTCGAGGCTGGCGGCAAACGCTTTAGACCGCTATTGGTATTACTGACTTCAGGTCTTTTCGACACAAAGACTACGGACGCAAACAAGCTAGCAATAGTAATCGAATTTCTCCATACCGCGACTCTCCTGCATGACGATGTCGTAGACAAGTCTGCCCTTAGACGAGGACGATTGACTGCAAACGAAAAATGGGGAAACCCTCCTAGCGTTCTCGTCGGGGACTTCCTATACAGCAGAGCCTTTCAACTAATGGTCGAAATCGGAAATCTGAACATCATGAAAATTCTTTCAGATGCTACGAATCTCATTGCTGAAGGGGAAGTGATGCAACTCGCTAACTTGGGCAATTTTTCCTTATCAGTAGATAGCTATAAAAAAGTAATCAATTGCAAGACAGCACTTTTGTTTGAGTCCGCCACTCACTCAGCCGGCGTTCTCGCGATGTCGAAGAGCCCGAAGGTCAAAGAGGAACAGGTCAAATCTATTAGATCGTACGGGCATCACTTTGGGATGGCGTATCAATTGATTGACGACCTTTTGGATTACGTCGGAAGCAAAACGATAATGGGCAAGAATACAGGCGACGATCTGTCCGAAGGCAAATTGACTCTTCCCATAATACTTGCTCTTGCTAAGACTAGCGGCAGGAAAAAAAACACCCTGCTCCATGCGCTAAAACAAAAATCATCAGCTAATCTAGAAGAGATCGTTGAAATAATAGCCTCAAGCGGGGCAATCGAAGATACCCGCAAAGCAGCGCTCCACGAGATTGAACAAGCACGAGAGCATCTGTTACATCTTCCTGACAACGAGTATCGAAAGGCTCTTGAAAGCCTAACAGAATACAGTGCAGACCGTATCTTTTAGGTTATTTTCATCTCTTATTTTGTTGGTAGCGATCGCTGGCTGCTTGGCGATCAACGCTCGAGCAAAAAGCGATTTAAGTTTTAATTCGTGCGAGTTATCAACTCTAGATGGGAGGGGCCTTCTTTCTGCTTCATGTGCAAACTGGAAGCAGCCAATAAACCCGGACGATGCAGAAAGTACGCAAATAGATCTCTTCGTGGTCAAAGTTAATTCTGTCTCCCCGAATCCTAACCCTGATCCTTTGTTGATTATAAATGGCGGGCCTGGAGGATCATCTGTCGACCTATTAATCGATCTGGCAGGCGCCAACGTATTAAAGGGAATTTTAAATAAAAGGGATATTATTGTGATGGATCAGAGAGGCACTGGCCGGTCATCCTCTCTCGCTTGTCCTGCGCTTGCAGACAATCAGATACAAATAACAAATACAGATCTCAAATTACTCACCAAGGAATGCTTGGCTCAGCTTTCTCATGATCCTAGGTACTTCTCTACCACATACGCTGTCAAAGATATTGAAAATCTTCGAATTACACTTGGGAAAAGTCGACTTAATGTTTACGGCGTTTCCTATGGCACCAGAGTCGCAGTGGAATACGCTCGTCAATTTGAAGAATCAACAAGAACGCTTATTCTTGACGGCGTAGTGCCCCCTACCATCGCGTTGGGACCCGATGTAGCAATAAAAAGCCAAGACGCTCTCAATCTAGTTTTTCAACAGTGTCGTGAATCCGTTGGATGCGATCAGGCGTTCCCAAACCTAGAAAAGAGTTTTTGGAAAGTGATAAGAAGGTTAGAGAAAAAACCTGTAGTTACAAAATTCCGAGACCCAAGATCGGGCGAATCCATTGAAATCCAAATCGAAAAAGAACATTTGGCTTTAGTTATTAGAATGTCTCT
>CACFPX010000009.1:0-72973 GCA_902568205.1 K189A clade bacterium
CCGCGGGTCTTGCAGAACGCTGTGAGATTCAAGTGAGTTACGCAATCGGAATTGCGGAACCTACGTCGATCAGTCTAAACACCTTCGGTACAGGAAAGATACCTGATGAAGAAATAATTGCTTTAGTTCGCGAAAATTTCGAGCTTCGGCCTCGAGGGCTGATAGACATGCTTGATCTAAAAAGACCAATATATCTCAAGACTGCAGCTAACGGTCACTTTGGACGCCTGGAAGAAGAATTTTCCTGGGAACGCACGGATGTTGCCGCTCAGCTAGCAAAAGGTCTCTGAGCGATAGATTTTTAAACCTTGCATGAGTGCTGATCCAACTGTCAGTTTTGAGTTTTTTCCGCCGAAGGATGAAATCGGAGAACAAAAGCTGATCAACGAGATACTCCCTCATCTAGCGCTCTTCAATCCAGAATTTGTTTCTGTGACTTATGGCGCAGGAGGATCGACAAAAGAAGGCACATTTTCCTCGATTAAAAGATTGCGGGGCAAAAAATTAGACCCAATCCCTCATTTGTCCGTCGGAAATGATAGCGACTACGAGATTGTCAAAGTTATACATTCCTATCGCGAGCTAGGGGTAACTAATATTTTAGCGTTAAGAGGAAACTTGCCATCAGGCTATGGAGCCAGCCAGATAAAGAATGCAGCTTATCTCGTTCGCTTAATTAGAAAGGAATTCGGCGATGATCTAGGAATCCTAATCGCCGCTTATCCTGAGATTCACCCTGAGTCTGAAACTCTCGATATAGACCTTTCTTTTTTTAAAGAAAAAGTAGAGGCGGGGGCCGACTCCGCAATCACGCAATTTTTCTATAACCCAGATACGTACGACAATTTTTTAAACATTATTGACAAAAACAATATTAGGATTCCAATTTTCTCTGGCGTTATGCCAATACAAAACGTCGACGGTCTACTCAGAATGTCAAAGCAATGCAAAGCGGAGATACCTCGCTGGCTGGAATATTCTTTAAAGGATCAGCAGGAAGATCTACAAAAATTTGCTATCGAACTAGTTACTCGGCTCTGTGACAGATTGATAGCGCTTGGGGCGCCTTGTTTTACACTTCTATACTCTGAACCACTGGGGCGCGGTGTCCAGAATCTGTAAAAACCTTGATCTGCAGCGTGAATAAAAAATTACACAGGATCTATACAAACTTTCAGCTTCAATTAAGTGACCCGATCATACTCGATTCTTCAACTTCCAATTATGTTGGAAGGGTTCTCCGACGAAAAGCAGGCGATCAGATACAGTGTTTTGATGGCAAAGGGACCGAAGCAATTTGTTCAGTATCTTCAAGTCAAGCTGGCCGCTATGAACTTAGGGTTGAGAGAGTATTTAACGTTCCAGAAAGAACGACACCAAAGGTCCACGTAGCAATTGGAATGCTAAAAGGTCAACCTATGGATCGAGCCCTACAGCACTGTACCGAGTTGGGGGCTACGGATATCTGGTTACTTCAGTCAGAACGATCAAACGTTCACCTAAGTAATGAGCGCTTACAGTCAAAGAGTAATCACTGGCTTAAAGTTTGCGTATCCAGTTGTGAGCAGTGCGGCGAAAGTTACCTACCAGTCATTCACGGACCTATGACAATTGAACAACAATTCCGAGCAACCACCACCATTGAAAAAATCATTCTCGATCCTTCTGGGAATCCGTTTTTTAAAGAACTCCCAATAAAAGAGCGGATTTTATTTATTGGGCCTGAGGGGGGTTGGAGCCCAAAAGAAAAAGAATTTTTCGCCTCTCAAAGACTCTCATGCTTCTCAATGGGGGAACGAATCATCCGAGCTGAAAATGCTCCAACTGTCGGACTCACCCTGGCAAGACAAGCGCAAAATCTTTTGTAATCTCTAAAATATAATTACTCGAAAGCACTCGATTTAGACGCTTTTGCTTTTATACTTACCCTCCATGATCAATGTCGCTTTTCTAATGGACCCCCTAGATAGTTTGAATTTAAAAAAAGATTCAACTCTAGCTATGATCAAAGAGGCTCAACTCAGAAAGTACAACGTTTACTATTTCACACTAGACGACTTAGTGATTCGTCAGGGAGCCCCATACGCTAAATTTGCGAAATTAAGACTGAATGATGGTTTCCTAGCAAATCTGGACCGCCAATCAAGCAGTGCAACAAACTGGTATGAACTAGCTGATCCGGAAGAACAGCCGCTAGAGATGATGCAGGTTATTATGATGAGGAAGGACCCTCCATTTAATATGGAATACATCTATTCAACCTATTATCTGGAAAGGGCTGAGGCAAAAGGGTCTTTGGTCATCAATAAACCATCTTCCTTGAGAGACTGCAACGAAAAATTGTTTGCAACTCATTTTCCTGAACTGACCCCCGATTTAGTGGTCAGTCGTGATAGTCAGACATTAAAAGAATTCTTTTTTCAACATGAGGATGTCGTATTCAAGAAACTCGATGGCATGGGAGGAAAATCTATTTTCAGGGTAAAAGGCGATGACTCAAATCTCAACGTAATCATCGAAACCTTGACTGATAACAGCTCTACTCAAATTATGGCCCAGAAATACATACCCGAAATCGTAGAAGGCGACAAACGCATCTTGATGATCGATGGAGAACCTCTACCCTGGGCACTTGCGCGAATTCCAGCGGCTGGGGAATCAAGAGGGAACCTCGCCGCAGGAGGAACTGGAGTCGGGCAAGCTATTTCTCAAAGGGATAAAGAAATAGCAAAACAACTAGGACCCGAGCTACGAAAGAGGGGGCTAACCTTCGTTGGCATAGACGTAATAGGCGACTATCTAACCGAGATTAATGTAACTTGTCCCACATGCATCAGAGAGCTAGATCAACAGTTCGATTCAAACATTTCCGCAGACTTAATGAATTGCATCGAAAATAAATTGAGTTAAGTGGACAGTTTTTATCCATCAAGTTTAGTGCTTAGCAAAAACACGAAGTCTCTTAACTTTGTCCTCTGCCTGGTCGCATCTCTTATTCTACACGGCTCGTTAATACCCCTACTTATCAGTCCAGAAAACAGTTTCCACGAGAAGACGACGGTACCTATGGGGGATTTCATGTTATCACTAGTGATAACGGCAGCGCCTTCAAGTTCCATAGATTCAAAATCACTTGACTCTCCGGTAGATCTTACTTCATCTAATCCAAGAGAACTCAACAATGCTTCCCCACAGGAGCGGAATTTAGAAAACATCTCATCTAAGTCATCTGAAACTATTTCAGAATTTCCCAATCTAAGAAATCAGAACACCAGCACTAACTCCGACAGGCTTTTATCAAAAGATCAAGCCAAGGCAGCGATTATTCAATTAGTGACTAGTACAGAAACTCAGTCGTCCAGGTCCAGAAAAATCTTAACGCAAAACTATCTAACTTCCTCCGAAGAGAGTTATCTCAGGGCATGGAGGAAGAAGTGTGAAGAGATTGGACGCCGTAATTATCCACAAAAGAATATTGAAGGTCGTGCGACAACAAGAGTTGTGATCGCAAGAAGTGGTAATCTTATTGAGGCTAGTATCATCAAAACCTCCGGCTCAAGTCTAATCGACAAGGCCATTTTAAAAACAATCAAGGAGGCATCTCCCTTTCAACCCTTTAATACTGAAATGTTAAAAGAGTACGATGTAATTGAATTCGAAAGGATCTGGCAATTCTCAAAGACAAAACAGATTATTTACTGAGTACAAATATGCTATTAAACGACCATTTCCTGTTAGCTATTCCTCAAGTGAAACTGGATTATTTTTCGTCCAGTCTAATTTACTTGTGCGACCATTCAGAGCAGGGCGCTCTGGGGTTCGTTATCAACAAACCTTCCGACTACCTCTTAAACGAGTTTCTGAATCAAGCAAATCTAGGAATCAATAAAGAACTATCCACCAACAGAATCCTATCTGGCGGCCCGGTTTCGAAGAACCAGTGTTTTGTAATTCACTCGTCGGAATCTATCTATGAAAACTCAAAAAAGATAAATAAAAGCGCCTGTTTATCAAGCGGCTGGGATGTGCTCCAAGCGATTTCTGATGGATCAGGTCCAAAGGAGTTTGAAATCGCTCTCGGATATGCAGGGTGGGGCCCAGGACAACTTGAGAGCGAAATTAGCAAAAACCTTTGGCTAACAGCAGAAGCTGACCATGAAATTCTATTTAAGTCAGATTATAACGACCGCTTGCAAATTGCTGCGTCAAGAATTGGTATTGATCTCCAACTACTTTCCAGCAAGGCAGGTTATGCTTGATCCGTCCGCCTTTATATTAGCGATAGACTTCGGATTGACTAACATTGGCATAGCGGTAGGTCAAAAAGTCACAAATACCGCTAGCGAATTAACAACTTTAAAGGCAAAAAATGGTCATCCAAATTGGACTGAAGTCCAAGAACTAGTAAAAACGTACTCACCATCACTATTATTGGTCGGATATCCATTAAATATGGATGGATCTGAATCTGAAATGTCCAAAAGAGTTCGAAAATTTACGGCGAAACTCGAACAAGTAACAAATACCTCGACTAAACTAGTCGACGAAAGACTATCCTCAAAAGAGGCAAAAACCTTGGCTGAAAATAGAGGCTTAAAAAATAACAGAAAAAAGATTCACGAGACATCTGCTTGCCTAATCGCTCAAACCTGGCTGAATGAAAACTAAGATCATGATCAGAGTTGTCAATCGAGCAGTCGCCATTCCTTCATTTAATAAATTTGTCTGAATCTTTATGAAAGCCGCGGAACTAAGGTCAAATCTCTCCGAAACAAAAAAAGCCATCGACCTTTCGTGTAAATTAATCGCGAAAGATCCATCGACCGTCAGGCTTATAGGGGTCACGAAGACCCAAAGCGCAGATACAATTAGACAAGCCTACAATGCAGGTATAACGGATATCGGCGAGAACTATCTCCAGGAAGCCTTAACAAAAATGGATGCGCTGCGGGACCTCGATATAGGATGGCATTTTATTGGGAGTATTCAGTCCAATAAAACACGACTGATTGCAGAGAATTTTGAGTGGGTACATAGCGTAGATAGTTTGAAACTTGCGACAAGGCTAAGTGATCAATGCCCCAAAGGTAAAACACTGAATCTTTTGATTCAGTTGAATGTCGACAAAGATCCGAACAAAAGGGGTATCGATGTGAGCGAAATCGAAGAGTTAGTCTCTCAAGCTACCGATCTCCCCAATATAAAAATCAGAGGGCTAATGATTATATTAGCTGAACAGACCGACCCAGTAGTCGGCTATAAAACCGCATCTAAAATATTTGAAAAACTGAAAACTCTGAAATCAAATCAAGAGAATATATACTGGGACACCCTATCGATGGGCATGTCAAAAGATTTTGAACAAGCAATCCAATCAGGCTCGAATACCATTCGATTAGGGACCAATTTATTCGGACCTCGAGGAAACTGAAATTTTAGATACTTTTACACCATGAAATCTCAAAAAAAACTGGATAAAGAAATCGCTTTTATCGGTTCTGGCAATATGGCCATCAGTATTCTAAGCGGCCTAGTTGAACAGGGATACGAACGATCAAAACTCAGAATATCTGATCCAGACGCAGACCAAAGGAGTCGGGCTGAAGAATTCGGCGTTGGCCTTTTTGAAGACAACAACGAATGTGCGCATGGCGCTGAGTTAATTCTGATCTGCGTCAAACCACAAATCGTTAAAAAGGTGTGCCAAGAACTGACTTCAACTAGCGAGCAACTCGTCATCTCGATTGCGGCAGGTATTACCACCAAAGCCTTATCAGACTGGTTACCTAGAAAACAGTCAATTATTAGGTGTATGCCCAATACGCCAGCTTTAATACGGCAAGGCATCACTGGGTTATACGCAAACGAGCATTCGACTCCCGAACAAAAAGAAAATACAGAACAACTCTTAGGTTCAGTTGGAACCACTCTTTGGGTATCAGAAGAAAACAAACTCGATGTCATCACGGCAATCTCTGGAAGTGGTCCGGCCTATTTTTTTTATCTTATGGAGCAGATGATCATAGCAGGCATAGAATTGGGAATTACTGAAAACGAAGCCCTTGAACTAACCCTACAGACGGCTCTGGGCGCGGCAAGATTGGCTAGTAGAGAGCAACAAGATACTCCAAAGTCACTTAGAGAAAAGGTTACCTCGCCGGGAGGGACAACCCAAAGCGCTCTCCAAACTTTCAAGGATCATGGCATGGACGAAGCATTTAGACTTGGGATCAAAAACGCCTTTTTACGTTCAAAAGAATTATCTCAAGAGTTTGGAAATTAATGATGGGCGGATTAGTCAATTTAATCGACTTAATTTTCTATCTCGCTAGCCTGTTATTTTTGATTAGATTCTTATTGCAGGCTTCAAGCGCCGATTATTACAACAGCCTGAGCCAGGCTGTTATCAAAGCTACAGACAAATTAGCCAACCCCTTAAGAGGGCTCTTAAAGCCCTATAAAAATCTAGATCTTGCATCGCTAACAATTGCCTACCTATTCTGTGTTGCCTTTTATTTCGCCATTTTCGCAATGATGAACACGGTACCAACTTGGTCAAATCTCCTAGTTATGTCATTAGCCCGTACAGGCGAAATAGTATTAAGCTTCTACTGGTGGTCAATCTTGGCAACCATTATCGCAAGTTATTTTGCCCAACAAGGCGTTCATCCGGCGATCGCACTTCTCCAGGACATCGTGGAGCCGATTTTAGAACCGGCTAGACGTCTAATACCTGCTCTTGGACCCCTCGATCTTTCCCCAATCCTGGTCATCTTTACGATCAGCCTGTTGCAAAATTTTTTAAAACAAATCACATGAACAAATTAGACAATTCTGTTGGTGTGGTCATAGAAAAATCATTTAAAGAACCAAATCCCTTTTTGCTCAAATCAGGGCTGACACTCCCCGGATTTGAAATAATTTATGAAACCTATGGTGAACTTAACCATAAGAAATCAAATGCAATACTTATTTGCCATGCGCTTTCCGGCCACCATCATGCTGCTGGCTACCATTCACCCGAAGATCAAAAGCCAGGATGGTGGGATTCATGTATAGGGCCGGGTAAACCGATAGACACGAATAAATTCTTTGTGGTCAGCCTGAACAACTTAGGAGGCTGTCATGGAAGCACTGGTCCATCCAGTATCAATCCAGAAACAGGCGAAATATATGGTTCGGCCTTCCCTTCAGTTGCCGTGGAAGATTGGGTCAAAAGCCAAACCATGCTTTCAGACCACTTAGGGATACAAAAATATGCCGCTATTATAGGAGGTAGTCTAGGAGGCATGCAGGCGATGCAATGGGCCATTGACTATCCAGCGAGACTAGACAACGCAATAGTCATTGCGGCGGCTTCAAAACTCTCTGCTCAGAATATTGCCTTCAATGAAATCGCAAGACACGCTATCGAGACCGATCAAGACTTTCATTCAGGCAACTACATAAAATACGATAAACGTCCTACTCATGGCCTTATGCTCGCTAGAATGGTGGGGCACGTCACCTACCTTTCTGATGATGGCATGGGAACCAAATTTGGAAGAGAGCTTCAAAACCCCACAGACGGAGAAGACAGCGAATTTCAAATTCAAAGCTATTTGCACCACCAGGGATCGGCTTTTTCCAAAAGCTTCGATGCAAACACTTATATCCTAATGACCAAGGCTCTTGACTATTTTGATCCGAGCGCTAAGCACGAAGGAGACTTAAAACGGACCTTTGAATCGGCAAAATGCAATTTCCTTGTCATTTCGTTTACTTCGGACTGGCGCTTTTCTGTAGATCGCTCTAGAGAAATTGTTTCAGCCCTAATTGCGGCTAACAAAAATGTCTCCTCGACCGAAATCGAGTCAGAGCATGGTCATGATTCATTCTTACTGCCACTTCCGAAATATTTTAATACCCTAAAAGCATACATAACGCGGATTGAGAAGGAACTTCATGAGATCTGACTTACAGTTAATCGCTGATTTGGTTCAACCTAAAACCAGAGTTTTGGACCTGGGTTGCGGAAATGGTGAGCTGTTGAGCTATTTGAAAAAACATAAGTCAGTAACTGGATATGGTCTAGACGTTGACGCCGTAAACATTGAGCAATGTCTCCAAAAAGGAGTCAACGTAATTGAACATGACCTAAACAGGGGACTGGAAAGCTTCGCGAGTAATAGCTTCGAAATAGTGGTGATGACCGAAACACTGCAATCTGTGAAAGCCCCTGATCAACTGTTATTAGAGATGCTTCGAATTGGCAACGAATGCATTGTCTCTTTCCCCAACTTCGGTAATTGGAGATGCAGACTACAGATTAGCATGGGGAAAATGCCTATATCACCGCATTTACCAAACAACTGGTTTGATACTCCTAATATTCATCTATGTACTTGCCATGATTTCGAGATTCTTTGTAACAGCCTGAATATCAACATAGTCGAAAAGAAATACGTAAACAGTCAACATGACAGCAGGCCCTTTATCAAAGTTGCACCTAATCTACTGAGTGCCTTCGCGTTTTACAGATTGGGAAAATCCTAATGCGTTCTCGTCTGACAATCTTACTAGCGAGTCTGCTAGCTGTTATGCAAACTTCGGCCGAAACCTTTGCGACACAAAATGGGCTCACAATACACTACTCCATCGTGCCAACGCTGATGCTACCCAAAGATATAGTCAATCAGTACCAGATTGTGCGTGCGAATGATCGATCTATTTTAAATATCGCCATAAAGGATCAAAACGGCTCTTCGGTAAAAGCATCCATAGAAGGAAAAAAGGAAAACTTACTTGGCCAACAGGAAGAATTAAGCTTTAGCGAATTCTCCGAGGGTGACGCTATATACTATTTAGCAGCATTTAAGCATGGAAAAGAGGAGTTCTTAAGATTCTCCACGGAAATACAGCCTCCTAACAAGAAATCTGAAACATTAAGATTTTCGAAAACACTGTATTTGGGGGAAGAATGAAAATAGTTCTCGCAACAAGAAATCAAGGTAAAGTCAGAGAACTGGTGCCAATTTTGAAACCACTTGGCTTCGAACTGGTTACCCAAGATGATCTTGATATCCCAAGTCCAGAAGAAACAGGGAAGACTTTTATCGAAAACGCGTTGATAAAAGCGCGCGAGGTATCGGGCTTCTCTGGTCTACCCAGCATAGCGGACGATAGTGGAATCTGCGTCCCGGCCCTAATGGGTCAACCAGGTATCTATTCCGCGAGATATGCCGGGCCGTCAGCTACAGACCAGGAAAATAACGAAAAACTGGTAAATGCTCTTCAAACTAATTCAGAAAATGGCGCCTTCTACTATTGCGTTCTCGTCTTCATAAGGCATGAAAACGACCCAACGCCAATAATAGGAACAGGCGAATGGCATGGCTCAATAGTACAGACCCCAAGCGGCCAAAACGGTTTTGGCTACGACCCCTATTTCTGGCTAGAAGAATACAATTGCACCGCAGCTGAACTATTACCAGAGAAGAAAAACCAAATAAGCCACAGAGCACAAGCCTCCCAGGATTTATCGACCAAGCTGCGAAAAATCAGTCTTTGATGCTATCTTCTCCAGGGCTCTACATTCATTTTCCTTGGTGTATCAAAAAATGTCCATATTGCGATTTTAACTCTCACCCCATAAGAGGTGCAGCGCCACAAAAAGATTACTTTATAGCGGTAGCAAAAGATTTAGCGCACCAACAAATAGCCTTCGGGCTTAAAAGGTATAAGTCAGTTTTCTTTGGCGGAGGCACCCCGAGTCTCGCATCTCCGAGTTATATTGAAAAACTATTAACCGCTACCAATTTGGACGAGAGCGCTGAAGTTACCCTGGAACTTAATCCAGGCGCTCTTGAGTTTAACAACCTTTCCGAGCTGAGAAGCGCCGGCGTTAATCGAATTTCAATGGGTGCCCAATCATTCGATGACCAGCACCTAAACATCTTGGGCAGAATACATAACAGTCGTGAAATCGTTAGCGCGTTTGAATCGCTTAGAAAAACCGGGTTTACCAACATTAATGTTGATCTAATGTGGGGCCTTCCCAATCAAACTGTCACAGAGGCCATAAGAGACCTAAAACAAGCAATAGCTCTTAATCCGGAACACATATCTTGGTACCAGTTAACAATAGAGCCCAAAACAGAATTTTATATAAATAGACCAAAGCTACCCCGCGAATCTACGTTGGGCCAAATCGAAGAGGAAGGCCTGCATCTTCTTTCAGATCATCGTTACCAAAGATACGAAATTTCAGCCTTTGCTAAGGATTCATTTGAATGCCATCACAATTTGAACTATTGGAATTTCGGTGATTATCTTGGTGTCGGTGCGGGCGCGCACGGTAAACTAACCTTTCCAAACAGAGTAACCAGAACACAAAAACCGAGTCAGCCGAGAATTTATCAAAACAATCCATCTGAAACATCCATAATCAACATTATGCAAAAAGATCTAATTCTAGAATTCATGATGAACGCCTTGAGACTTGTCGATGGTACGGATTGGTCTTCTTTTGAGCGCAATACTGGATTGCATTTCTCAGATGTAGAATCTACTTGGAGCAAACTTTCTAATCTTGGTCTGGTTAATCCGAACAAATGTCAAACGACACCATTTGGCTATAGAAATCTTGATAGTGTCTTAGAGCGCTTTTGCTTCTGATCGATCACGAGGTTCTTTCATAGGTAAAATCGAACACCTTATGCTTAAGGTTGATGCCTCTACTTTCGAATTTTGTAGGTCGATCTCTTTCACCTTGAGCCAACGCGGTCCTGTCGACAATCTGCACAAACCCAGTATTTTTTTCAATGCAGGAAAAAATCCAATCAGCGTAGGGTTTCCAGTCTGTAGCTATCTGCAAACGCCCGCCTTTCATCAATACCCTCTCAACTTGGCAGATAAATTCCTTCTGAATGAGCCTTCTTTTATGGTGCCTTTTTTTTGGCCAGGGGTCGGGGAATAAGATTCGAATCTCATCAACCGAATTATTAGGTAGTTCAGCAATCGCGATTTGAGCGGGAGCCTCGATGACTCTAACGTTCTCTATGTCTTCGTTAACAAGTTTCGAGAAAAGCGACCCTATACCTGGCCTATAGAGTTCAATACCCAGAACCAGCGCATCCGGCGATTCTATTGCCCAACGCGCTAGCTCTACCCCCATTCCAAAACCGATCTCTATTTTCAGTTTTTGCCTAGATGTCGTGCGCGCCAAGTCAACATGATTAGCCAAGTGAGTGATCAAATATTGGTTTCCGTAGCGCTCTATTGCAGACTTCTGCGCGGAGGTTATTCGACCTCTAAAGCTCGTATATAGGGTTTTGGCAGACAAGCTGTCCGTGTTAGCGTCCTCATCGTGAATATAATGCATCGTAAACTATTAATAGCCAACCCAGAATGAGAAATAAACCCCCAAGAGGCGTAATTGGCCACATCCAATCCCAGCTGAAGAGTAGCATTGAGTAAATACTACCACTGAACATCAAAGAGCCAAGGAGAATGAAGGCACCGCTGGCGACACTTCGGACTCCAGCCTTCCCATTTTCTTGCTTGGTGCCAATAGCAAACAATAGAATCGCGTGTAGCAACTGGTAGTCCACGCCCGTCTGCCAACTCATAAGCGCGTGCTCCCCTAAAACCTCCGTCAATCCATGAGCGCCCCAGGCGCCTAACACCACTCCTGTTGAACCCAATAGGCCAGCAGTTACCTGGAATAGACGATGAGATTGGATAGCAGGCCTTTATTGAGAGCGAACAGGTGCTCGGGTTACTGCTGCATGTGATTTTTTATTTTCACCATCGCATTTTTTTCGATCTGGCGTATTCTTTCAGCCGAAACGCCATAGTTCGACGCTAACTCGTGCAGTGTGGCTTTTTCGTCCGAGAGCCACCTTTTCTGTAGAATTTCTCTACTTCGAAGATCAAGGGCAGACATAGCCAATTCGAGCCTTCTCCTGTTATCCCGCTCCTCGCTACTTCGCAGCACAGAATCAGCAGGGTCATCTACGTCAGAAGTCAAATATTGGGAAGGAGACAGGGGGGCGTTTTCTTCATCAGAGTCGTAACCATCATATCCAGCATCTGATGCTGTCAACCGACTTTCCATTTTAACTACTTCGGCCACGGGCACACCAAGGTCCTCTGCGATTGCTTTCGATTCATCAGCGGTCAACCAATTTAGGCTCTTTTTTGCAGACCTAAGATTGAAAAACAATTTTCTCTGCGCCTTCGTCGTCGCCACTTTTACTATACGGAAGTTTTTCAGGATGTATTCGTGAATTTCAGCCTTAATCCAATGCACTGCAAAAGAAATCAGACGAACACCTACGCTAGGGTCAAAACGTTTCACCGCCTTCATTAAGCCAACATTCCCTTCTTGAATTAAATCCGCTTCATTCATGCCATAGCCTCTGTAGCTACGAGCCAAATGAACAACAAAGCGCAAATGAGCGACTACCAATGATCTTGCGGCTTCGATGTCTCCTTCACGGACAAATCGCTCTGCCAATATCTTTTCTTCTTCCGCATCCAAAATGGGAAAATTACTGATAGTCTGCAGATAAGAATCTATATCCTGGCCTGGTGCCAAGTTAGATAAAGTCATTACATCCGTTGTCATTACACTGTCTCCAAAAGCATGTGGTAATATTAGCACTCTCAGATGCAGAGTGCTAAGACTAATCGGCTTCCGTACGAGTTGTCCAGAAGATGTCTACATAATATATTTAATTTGATAAATGTCTACATTTATATTCGTTTATTTAGATTTAATCTCATTATGTCTATATGTTGTCTATAAAATGCCTGAACAAATTAATAGTCGGTGAAGAGGGCAGGATAGGAAGTGAGCTGTCTACTAGGCTTACGAAAGACCAGTTAACACAGTTGAAATTCGCAACTTCTAGAAAAGCTGAGACTCCGAAAGGCGTGACTGTCAGCTGGTTGCTACTGGAGCATAAGTCTGACAGATCGATCCCTAATATAAAAGCGATCGCTAAGCTACCTACTGATGTTTAGAGAATTTCTAATTTTTTCAGCTGTTGTCTTACACAAAGAAAAGCACCTAGCCATCCGAGCGCGCAAGCCAAAACGATCGCTGCTGGGATAAATATTGCGGTGACATCAAAGAATTTCATGTTACTGAAGACTCTATCTAAGAAAAATCGAAGCGGTTCATAAACCCAAACCAATGCGACAAACAGGGACCCAAGACCAAAAAATCCGCCCATTAATCCATAAACAGCGCCACAGTATAAAAAGGGCCGCTTAATTTGAGCCATTGTAGCTCCAACCAGCCTCATTACTTTTATTTCAACTAATTGATCCTCAATCGCAATTCTTATCGAGGCAAATGAAATAAAAGAACATGCAATGGCAAATAGGATGGTATAAATCACCAGGAGCAAGCTAACAAGATCGCTGATTTTCCCTAGATTTTCAATCCATTCGGTTTCGAGAACGACATCGTCAACACCAGCGATTTGCTCTGCTTCACTTTCAAGATTCTCATAATACTGACTGCCCCTGTCAGCATTCAAAATAGCTCGTATGGACACTGGCAAAGGATTAGATCCCAATAACTCATTGAGGTTGCCTATGCCCATGGCTTCGCCAAAAAGCTCTAAACCTTCTTCGGCAGAAATTACGGACACTTCTTCTACATTAGTCATCAAAACCAAACTTTTTTTGATCACGTCAATCTCTACTTCCGAAATTCCTGGCTCCAAGTAAACCACCATTCCAGGTTTGCCTTGCCAATCATCATCTAGGCTGACGAGATTGGTATAGAACAACCACAAACTACCTGGCAACACCAACGCAATACCAAACAAAACACTGATACCGAGGCTAAATATCAATCGTCCATTGAAAAGTGACACGGCTTTCAGAAGGTCGCGCAGATGGCACTTCAAATAAAACCCAAAAGCAAATTTACTTTTGGGCCAGGGTAAATCAGTTCGTTTCACAAAACGGTCCTGGCCAAAGATTTACAAAGCTAACGAGAATCATGAACTACTCGTCCCTCTCGCAACTCAACAACCCTCGCTTTCATTTGCTCAATCAAAAACTGATCATGGCTGGCGACAATGACTATTGAACCGATTTCCGTAAATTGCGCAAAAAGCTCCATTGCTCTAAGAGATAGTTCAGGATCTAAATTACCTGTAGGCTCGTCTGCCAGAAGAATTCTAGGCCGCATAACAACCGCTCTTGCAATGCCTACCCTTTGTCTCTCTCCCGCTGAAAGTTCTGTCGGTTTGCTTCCAGACAACGCCTCTAAACCAACAATCGTCAATGCTGCTCTTACTCGCCGCGCCATCACCTCGCCACTTAGCCCAATTAAACTAAGCGGGATAGCTACATTTTCAAGGACTGTGCGGTTCATTAGCAGATAGTGATCTTGGAAGACGATTCCAAGCCCTCTTCGATAATAAGGTATGTTGCGATCCTTTATACTCGCCAGATCAACCCCATTTACGGAAACCACTCCATCGGTTGCTAACTGGTCACGCATGATAAGTTTCAACAAAGAGCTCTTGCCTGCACCCGAATGTCCTGTAAGAAAGGTAACTTCTCCCTCAATAAGTTCCAGTGACACTTCGGAAAGAGCTTGTCGCCCACCCGAATAAGCCTTGGACACATTCTCAAATTTGATTTTGTTCATCCGGCTCTATAATAGCTCTAACAAATGGCTCAGCCTCAAAAGGAACTAGGTCAGTAATTCCTTCACCTAGTCCCACATAATAGATAGGTAAAGGAATTCGGCCCGACTCGCTGAGCTGTCTTGCCAGAGGAAACAAAAATCCAGCCTTTGCGCTGCCATCGAGTTTGGTTAGCACCAGACCCGTCAATCCAAGGGCTTCATCAAAGAGATTGACCTGACTAATCGCATTTTGGCCAGTACTCGCATCCAACACCAGAATGACTTCGTGCGGAGCAGTCGAATCAATTTTCGACAAAACTCTTTTCACTTTGGCCAATTCATCCATAAGCTGGGTATTGGCCTGCAATCTTCCAGCCGTATCAATCATTAGCAAATCCGATCCCTTCGCTCTCGCCGATTCTAGAGCATCATAAGCCACGGAGGCTGCGTCCGACCCTCTACCCTGGCCGATAACCGAAATTTGATTTTTCTGCGCCCACTGATTCAATTGTTCTGTTGCTGCCGCACGGTAAGTATCTCCAGCCGCCAAAAGTATTTTCTTTGACTCTTTACCAAAAAGATCAGCCATCTTACCAATAGTAGTAGTTTTACCTGCACCGTTAACTCCAACGAAGACAACTACCTGAGTCCCTGTGCTATTCAAGCTCAATACACCTTGCAAAGGCTTAAGTCGTTCAGTCAATACTTCTGCTAACTTGCCTAATAAATCGTGATAACTCGATAATCGTTGCCGTTCTATTTTTGCCGTTAATTCTTCTAAGATATCTTTTGTCGTTTCAACACCTACATCGGCACGTAATAAAGCCGTCTCAAGAGTCTCAAAGACTTCTGCATCTAATTCTTTTTTCCCAAGAACGAGATTACCAAGACCCTGAAATAATCCATTTCTCGTCTTCTTTAGACCATTCTTAAATGCATTCCAAGAACCGTTTTCATTAGATACTTCACTGTTCAATATATTAAACTCCAAGAAACATCAGATAGAGCCCTGTTTCTTTTCTTTCATTCTCTTAATTAGCAATAGCAGCTGTCTAATGAAAGCCACGTATAGTAGAAAAAACAAGCGCCCCAGTAAAAACAAAAATCAAATTAAAATAATGGGCGGCAGATGGAAGGGCCGCAAATTGAACTTTGCCGATCGCCCAGACTTGAGGCCTACACTATCACGCACAAAAGAAACGCTGTTTAACTGGTTAAGACCAAATATCATGGGGGCTAAATGTATTGACCTGTTCGCAGGCTCAGGCTCTCTTGGTTTTGAAGCCCTATCTCAGGGGGCTTCGGAAGTCACCATAATCGAGAGCGATCGTAAAACCTTTGAGTTACTGGAAGAAAATTCCAACAAGTTAAATGCGGGCGCCGAACTTCATCATGGCGATGCAATAGACTTTCTTAATCGAACCAATGAATCCTACGACATCGCATTCCTAGACCCACCCTACTCCATGCCAGATTTAATAGATTCGGCCATTCAGCAACTAGCACAAAAAAACTTGATAACCAATTTCCTTTATATAGAAATGATGGATTCAGAAAGGCTATTAACAATTGCCGAGAAGAACCATCTAACTCTCACAAAATCTTCTCGAAACGGAAATGCGCTCAGCGCACTTTTTCAAATTGAACACCTAAACTAAGGCAAATAATAAGACCGCTTCTTGATTAGAACTATAGACCGCAGCTAGTATTGCCCCTCTTACCTTGATGCTAGAGAGGAGACGGGGATGAAAACTGTTATTTACCCTGGTTCATTTAATCCAATTACTAACGGTCATACTGATCTTGTAAAAAGAGCACTAAATCTCTTCGACAAAGTAGTTCTGGCGATTGGGACTTCTATTCAGAAAGATCCAAAAGTTGACTTAGCTGATCGAATCGATCTTTGCAGAGAAGTTCTGAGTGAATTTGGAGATCGAGTAGAGGTGGAAGGTTTTAACTCTCTTCTTGTCGACTATGTAAGGTCGAAAGACACTACATTTATCTTGCGTGGCTTGAGGACTGTCACAGACTTTGATTATGAATTCCAGATGGCGGAGATGAATCAATCTTTAGACTCGGAAATCGAATATGTGTTTTTACCCACAGCTAAAGAGTGCTCTTTCATATCGTCTACGCTGGTACGAGAGATAGCTCAACTCGGAGGCGACATTTCACGCTTTGCTCATCCTGCTGTAGTATCCGCGTTAAACGCGGTGAGCCATTGAAGTACTATAGGTCTCTTTTCGAACGATCACCCTGGCACTTCGGGCAATAGACCGACGATCTTTGTGTAATCAACATTTTTTTAAGCGTCGCTGAACAGATTTTACAAGGCTTACCTTCTCGTCCGTACACATTCAGTGTTTGTTGAAAATAGCCCGGTTGCCCGCTCGGACTGACAAAATCTCTTAAAGTAGTCCCACCTATTCGAATTGAATCAGTCAACAACCGCTTAATGGCCTTCACTATATTTTCGTAGCTGGCCAAAGACAATCTAGAAGCCTTGACGGTAGGCCTGATTCCCGCAAGAAATAGGGCTTCGGAAGCATATATATTCCCCACTCCCACTACTACGTTACCATCCATTATAAAGGCCTTAACACTTTGCGTTTTAGAACGAGATTTACGGTGCAGAAAGTCGGCGCAAAATTCTTCAGAGAGAGGCTCCAGGCCCAGCTTTCGTAACAACCAATGATCCAGAGGGTCATCCTCAGAGTAATGCCAACTACCAAATCGTCTGGGGTCGTTATAGCGCAAAACGATTCCCCTGGAAAACTCAATATCTAAATGATCATGGGTCCTAACCGATTCCCCAGGATCTACTATTCTTAGGCTACCCGACATCCCTAGATGCGCGATCAAAGAGCCGATGCCTATATCTATAACTAAATATTTGCCTCGGCGCCAAACCTCCAAAACCTTACTGCCAACAAGAAAATCCGGAAGCGCAACGGGCCACCGCAAGTTGGGGTTTCGAACCACAATTGACTGGATCTTACGATTTTTTATCCAGGGTCTAACACCCTGCAGAGTTGTTTCTACTTCGGGAAGCTCTGGCAAACACTCACCCGCTAATATCAATAAAGTATTGGCTTACTTTATTTTTCCTTCTGTGTATAGCACGTGTTTACGAATGACAGGATCAAACTTCTTCATTTCCAGTTTGTCTGGACTATTTCGCTTATTCTTAGTCGTCGTGTAATAGTGGCCAGTACCCGCACTAGATTCCAACTTAATTAGATCTCGCATAACTTTCCCCAATACCTAAACTTTTTGACCAGCTTTTCTGAGGTCTCTCAAAACAGCATCGATTCCTTTTTTATCAACGATCCGCATGCCCTTGGACGAAACCCTCAATTTTACATAACGCTTTTCGCTCTCTACCCAAAAGCGATGGTAATGAAGGTTTGGCAAAAACCTCCGTCTGCGCTTGTTCTGAGCATGAGAGACGTTATTTCCAGCCATCGGGCGTTTACCTGTAATCTGACAAACTTGTGCCACAAAAATTCCACAAACTAATGAGCGGGCCGGATTTATACCAAAAGACCGACCGTGATTCAATAATCTTTACAAAGCGTTAACCTACAAATTGAGAAATTTAAGTGAGCTTCAGGTAAATTCAGTGTAACCTTCGCCCCCCTTTAAATAGTTTACAGGGAAAACTTTTACTCGAAAAAAATGTCAGGAATTAACGAAGCCAACATCATTCTCGGCATATGTGGCGGAATTGCAGCGTATAAAAGCCCATACATTGTTAGGGGACTCAAAGAACGAGGAGCAGACGTTCGTGTGGTTTTCTCTCCAAACGCGCACAAGTTTGTTACAAAAACGACTTTGCAAGCAGTATCTGGGCACCCCGTAAGAGATAACCTTTGGGATGAGAATGCGGAGGCGTCTATGGGACATATCGAGCTTGCTAAATGGGCCAATATGATTCTAATAGCGCCAGCAACCGCAAACAGCATTAGCAAGATTGCCAATGGCGCCGCAGATGATTTGCTAACCACTCTTCTGCTGGCTACTGAAGCTCCAGTATTTGTTACGCCTTCCATGAATCAGAGAATGTATTTGCATCCTTCAACTCAATCAAATCTCGTCAAATTACGCGACCTAGGCTACTTTACTATCGGACCCAGTGATGGCTCTCAGGCTTGCGGCGACGAGGGCCCTGGAAGGATGACCGAGCCCAACGAGATTATTGACCACATCGCTCGTCATTTCTCAAAAGAGATTCCACAAAATCTTGAGGGAGTAAACGTCATGATCACTGCGGGGCCAACTCGAGAGAGACTCGACCCCGTTAGATACATCACAAATGACAGCTCTGGAAAACAAGGGCTAGCAATAGCCAATGCCGCGAAATCAAAAGGTGCGGCCGTTACGCTAATTGCGGGACCGAACGTCGAACCAACAAACCCTGAAATATTCAGGATTGACGTGGAATCAGCTGTTGAAATGAACAATGCTGTGCAAGAGCGCCTGAAAGAAACAGATCTATTTATCGGCGTAGCAGCCGTTGCAGACTATAGACCAGCCAACTTTCTAAAGGAAAAGATCAAACGCCACGGCAATAACAGTCTTACAAATTTAGAGCTCACAGAAAATCCGGACGTAATAGCTAATGTTGCAAAAGTCAAAAACAGGCCGATCATCGTCGGATTCGCTGCGGAAACCAATGACCCTTTGAAACACGCAAGAGAAAAGAGGATCAGAAAAGGAATAGATGCGATCATCGTAAATGACGTCTCAGACCCTAGCATAGGCTTCAATTCGACAGAGAACGCCGCCACTCTCATTCATGAACGCGGAGAGATAGCTTTCGCTAAACAGTCAAAAATTAGCCTTGGCGCAGAGCTAATTGATCAGTTAGAGAACATTTTTGGTCTATCAAAGAGGCATAAGTCCCTCAGGTAAACCTCCCATGCTTGATAAATCTAAACTAGATACATTGATCTTTCGGGAGTATGACATTAGAGGTATTACAGATACCAATCTCACCGAGGAAGTCGTCCAAGAGATTGGCTCTGCTTTTGCTCAAAAAATGCATGAGTCAGGAACAGAAAAAGTCGTTACCGGTAGAGATGGTCGGCTTTCAAGCAAAAGTATTGAGGAAGCCTTAAAGCACGGTCTAGTGGAAGGAGGGGTCGAAGTCCTGAGTATAGGTCAGGTACCAACGCCGATCTTGTACTATGCGACCAACCAACTAAATACAGGCACGGGGATTATGATTACGGGCAGCCATAACCCACCCAAATATAATGGGCTCAAAATGATGCTCAACAATAAAACCCTTTACGGAGATGCAATACAAGAACTCTACTCTCTCGCTGGAACTAGAGGTCCAAAAAAAGCAAGAGGAGCGACCAGCAAAAGGATGGTCAGCGACCTCTATCAAGACGAAATAAAACAACAACTCCAGTTGAAGAAAGAAATTAAAGTCGTAGTGGACTGCGGTAATGGAGTTGTCGGCGACTACGCTCCAGTGTTACTTAAGGAGATTGGGGCAAACGTAGTGGAGCTCTATTGTGACGTTGATGGTATGTTTCCTAATCACCACCCTGACCCGGCCGAACCGGAAAATCTGCAAGACTTGATTAATCGTGTGAAATCAGAAGAAGCAGACATCGGCCTTGCTTTCGATGGCGACGGAGATAGACTCGGGGTAATAAGCAACACAGGCCAAATCATTTGGCCAGATAAGTTAATGATGTTGTTTTCCAAGCATGTCTTGGATGTAAACCCGGGTGCCACTATCATTTCCGACGTAAAGTGCAGCATGGACCTTCGACGGGTAGTCCAACGACACCAAGGCGAGTACCTGATGTGGCGAACCGGACATTCCCACATAAAATCAAAAATGGCAGAAACCGGCGCATTACTCGGCGGAGAGTTCAGCGGTCATATTTGTTTCCGAGACAAGTGGTACGGTTATGACGATGCGTTATATTCTGCAGCTCGACTTCTTGAAATCCTTGCTAATAACGACAAATCAGCCCACGAATTATTTGACGAGTTTCCAACCCGATACTCTACCCCAGAGATCAAAATTGAAACTACCGAGTCAAGAAAGTTTGAAATTATCGACGCCCTATCTGAGACTCTTGATATACCAAACGCCACAATCAACCCCATTGATGGAATTAGAATCGAGTACGAGAATTTCTGGGGTCTAATCCGAGCCTCAAATACCAGTCCGGTTCTTGTTTTAAGGTTCGAAGCAGCCAACCTTAAAGATTTGGTTAAGGTGCAAAGATTGTTACTCCACCTTATAAAGAGGGTTGCTCCTGAGCTAACTTTTGACGTTTTCGAGGGATCCTAAGCCATGAATGACAACCCGACAAATCAGACTGCTTCAGTATTAATCGAAGCGTTGCCGTATATTCAAAAATTTCACGGTAAAACGATCGTCATAAAATATGGTGGTAACGCAATGATTGATGAAGTACTAAAGCAGTCATTTGCCCACGACATAGTTCTAATGAAACTCGTCGGAATAAACCCCATCATTATTCACGGTGGTGGTCCTCAGATAAACGAACTATTGGACAAATTGGAGATTCAATCAAAATTTATCGACGGGATCCGTGTGACCGATGAGAGAACCATGGAGGTTGTCCAAATGGTTTTGGGAGGATTAGTTAACAAGGATGTTGTTACTCGACTTTGCCAAGCCGGAGGAAAAGCAGTAGGTCTAACGGGAAAAGATGCAAATCTTATACAGGCCAAGAAATTACTCATTCCGCCAAAGGACTCTGCCGAAAACAACCAAGACGCGGGACTCGTTGGAGAAATAACTTCTATTGAGACGGGTGTATTAGAGAGCCTAATCGAAAACGACATAATTCCAGTGATTGCTCCAATCGGCACAGGAAGCGAAGGACAATCTTTTAACATTAATGCCGATACTGTAGCCGGCAAAGTCGCAGAGTATCTCAATGCAGAAAAGTTAGTATTACTTACCAATACTCCAGGGGTGCTTGATAAAGCCGGCCAAGTAATCGGTCGCCTTTCTCAAAATGAGATAAAAGACTTCGTTGAGAACGGATCTATCTCCGAGGGGATGATCCCGAAGGTTAACTGCGCTTTATCAGCCATTGAAAATGGCGTTAGCAGTGTACAAATCATTGATGGAAGGGTACCAAACGCATTGCTACTCGAACTCTTTACCGACTCAGGTATTGGGACTCAAATCATTAACCACAAAAAGACATCGTTCTAGACCATCTATTAAAACGGGTTAATCAATGCAAAATTCCGATTGATACTCAATCATTTTGCCTAGAATCAAGTCATTACCATCTTTGTTTTTTTGATTCTGCAAGTAGACTATGACGTCATTTATTGATGCGAGACTATGCACCGGCACATTTAGTTCATCCTCTAACTCTTCAAAAGCCGATTTTCCTGACTTCGCCCTCTCTTTTCGGTCCAGGGCAATCAATACGCTTTCTATCGACGCGCCTGCTTCCAAGATAAGTTCAGCCGACTCTCTTACAGCTTTCCCCGAAGTTAATACGTCATCAATCAAAATGACCTTCCCTTCCAATTTAGCACCTATGAGTCTTCCGCCCTCTCCATGATCTTTAGCCTCCTTTCGGTTGTAAGCTACAGAAACATTAAGACCAAATTCTTTTAAGCCAATCGCTGTAGATACTGCGATTGGTATCCCCTTGTAAGCTGGCCCAAACAGCACATCACAAACAAACTCCTCATCATGAATTTTACGAGCATAGGCTAAACCTAAATCATAGAAACTCATCCCATCATCGATGGCACCCAAGTTAAAAAAATAAGGGCTGATTCTTCCTGAATTTAATTTGAACGAACCAAACTTCAGAACTTGTTTGTCAATCAGCATTTCAATGAGAGACTCTTTTGCTTTCATATTCATTCTTTACGTTAACTTTGATATCACCGCTTCTTGATACTCAAAAATCTCGGTCATACCTTTTTGGGCAACACTCAGCATGGAGTCTAAATCGGCTGCTGAAAACGCCCGGCCCTCTGCTGTTCCTTGAATCTCAATGAATTCGTTTCCATTGAGTTGGACTACATTCATATCTGTTTCAGCATTTGAGTCTTCTGCATAATCTAAGTCCAGAACAGCCTGACCTTGATACATGCCGACTGAGACAGCGCTCACCAGACCCTGCATCGCTTCTTCCAGACCTATGTCCTTAAGGGCAACGCATAGAGCAACCGCACCACCAGTTATTGAGGCAGTTCTAGTACCTCCATCTGCCTGCAAAACATCACAGTCGACTGTGATAGTTTTTTCCCCTAGTTTTTCAAGCTGCAACATGGCACGCAAGGAACGGCCTATCAATCGTTGAATCTCAATTGTCCGACCAGTCTGCTTGCCTCGCGAAGCTTCTCTATCGTTTCTTGTATTGGTGGCGGCAGGTAACATTCCATACTCAGCAGTTAACCATCCTTGCCCGGTTCCTCTGAGAAAACCAGGCACTGAAGCCTCGATACTTGCAGTACATAGTACCTTTGTAGACCCCATACTTATCAGAACAGAACCAGGAACATGATCTAAATATGAAAGTTCAATATTCAACTTCCTTATTTGGTCAACTTCTCTTCCACTTGGACGCATTGAATCTCCAAAATAACTATAAAATAACGTTATTATACTGATACACGACGGCTAGGGCCTAAATCTTAACGATGAACATAAGCGAAGAAAAATGTTATTTAGCATGACGGCTTTCGCCAGAGCAGAAGAAAGCGCTGGCGATCTGCAGATGACGTGGGAAATTAAGTCAGTGAATCATAGATTCTTGGAAACATATTTCCGAGTACCAGAAGCCCTTAGAGTTATCGAGACAAAAATAAGAGAAATTACTCGTCAGAGGTTAAAAAGAGGCAAAGTCGATGGATTCCTTAAAATAGAATACCAATCCGGGGCTTCAGACATTAAATTGAATGACGAGGTCTTAGACCAATTAATTTTGTCGATAAAGAAAGTCCAAACCAAGATAAAAACTGGCGATATAAATCCGATAGACATTCTAAAGTGGCCGGGCTTACTTGAAGATCAAGCAGACCCAAGCCAAGAAGTAGAAGACATGGCGATAAATCTTTATAACGAGGCGCTCGATAAATTAATCACCTACAGGCGAAGTGAAGGCAAACACCTCGATAAAATAATTCGCTCAAAATTGAATGAAATTAATCTTATTGTTAATTCAATAAAATCGAACAGTAAGAATATTCAAATCGCCGCTAAAGAGAAGCTTTTGCGAAGAATCTCCGAATTAGAAACATCAGTAGACTCCGAGCGGATTGAACAAGAAATTACAATGCTAATCCAAAAGTCAGACATAACTGAAGAACTTGATAGATTGTCTATTCATGTTGAAGAGGGGATCAAAATCATAGAGGAGGAAGGCGGTCATGGACGAAGACTCGATTTTCTAAGCCAAGAGCTCAATCGAGAAAGCAATACTCTAGGCGCAAAAGCCAGCACACCCAAACTGAGCCAGCAAGCAATAGACCTGAAGATCGCAGTCGAGCAAATACGTGAGCAAGTACAGAACATCGAATGAATAAAGGATTACTCATCCTGATCTCCGCGCCTTCAGGGGCCGGGAAAACCAGTTTAGTCAACGAAATCATCGATAGAGACGATCAATTGATTAAATCTGTATCGCACACTACGAGAGCAAAACGCCCGGGAGAGGAAGAAAGCATAGATTATTTTTTCACTACAGAAAAAGAATTTAACCAGATGGTCTCGAATAATGATTTTATCGAGCATGCAGCGGTATTCGGAAATTTCTATGGGACTTCTAAAAATTATGTGGAAGAAAATCTAGATTCTGGATTAGACGTCATTCTGGAAATCGATTGGCAAGGAGCTCAACAACTACAATCAGATAAACCCGACGCAATATCTATCTTTATAGCGCCGCCTAAAAAGCAGGAACTCGAGACCCGGCTAAGGAAAAGAGGCAAAGATTCAGAGGAGACTATTTCGGTTCGAATGTCTCAAGCATCGTCAGATATGAAAAAAGCTATAAACTATAGCTACATTGTTATTAACGATTCATTTGAAACAGCCACTAACCAACTCCTAACCATTATTAATGCGGAGAGGCTTAAAACTAGTCATCAAATAAAAAGCAATGAAATATTAGCCTCTCTATTGTCACCCAAATAAACGATAGGTAGAATCCTTCGCCCTACATATCCAATAATGAGATCTTGTAATGGCCAGAATTACCGTCGAAGATTGCCTAGAAAACGTCGAAAATCGTTTTGAGCTAGTAATACTGGCAAGTAGGAGAGCTCGAGGGTTGCGAAAATTTGGAAATGATCCGCTCGTACCTGAAGAAAATGACAAGCCTACTGTCATTGCGTTGCGTGAGATAGCAGAGGGTTTGATTTCACACGAAATATTGGACAATCAGGAATTTTCCGCCGAAGATGATATGGGAGATTTCGAAGAATTAGCTAGTGAAGATGATAACCGAACAATCCAAGAGAAAATTCTCCAAGAGCTAGGAGATGGGACGTAAAACCAACGAATCATTCTTTTTAAAAGCACTAGCAAAAAGCGCTAAAAGGCAGAATATAGCTGCTCCTGCAGACTTAGAAGTTCTGATCAATAATCTAAACTACCTTACAAGTTCCCAACTTAATTCGATAAAAGATGCACATCAGTTTGCCAGTGAAGTGCATAAAGACCAAAAACGACGTACTGGCCATCCCTACATAACACATCCTTCGGCTGTAGCTTTGATACTTACCGAAATGAAGATGGATCATGAAACGATCATGGCCGCATTACTCCATGACGTTATAGAAGATTCGGGAATCAATAAGTCAAGGTTAGCAAAGCGCTTCGGCCGTCCGGTATCTGAGATTGTAGATGGGGTCTCGAAACTTAGTAAGATTTTCGACAGCCAAGCTCAAGCTCAAGCCGAAAATTTCCAAAAAATGGCATTAGCGATGGCCAAAGATATCAGGGTTATATTGGTAAAAATCGCAGATCGATTGCACAACATGAGAACTATCGGCGTTATGTCAGACGAGCAACGAAGGCGTATTGCTAGAGAGACATTGGATTTTTATGCTCCCATCGCAAATCGCCTAGGCATGAATAATCTAAAAAACGAATTAGAGGAATTAGCATTCCAAGCTCTCTATCCGTTAAGAGCAGAAGCCATAACCTCTGCGGTTGATTCTCGAAGCAATAAGAAAGCGCTCATGGACGAAGTGACAGGTTCTATCTTGGCCGCGCTAAATCGTGAGGGTATTAACGCGGAAGTAATCAGCCGAAAAAAAAACGCCTATTCGATATACAAAAAAATGAAAGCGCAAAGGAAGTCATTTTCCGAGATCATGGACGTGTTTGGAATACGCATAATAGTAGACCAAGTAGACTCCTGTTATCGGGCATTAGGCGTTGTGCACAATCTCTACAAACCAGTGCCCGCAAGGTTTAAAGATTATATTTCAATTCCAAAGATTAATGGCTACCAATCGCTCCATACCAGTCTAATAACCCTGGAGGGCGCTCCCTTGGAGGCTCAAATCAGAACAAAACAAATGGCTGCCGTCGCAGACAACGGAATCGCAGGACATTGGCTATATAAAACAGGCGATGCTAATGCGGACGCAAGTCAAAAGAGAGCTCGTCAGTGGGTGCAAGAACTATTGGAGCTTCAAAAGAGAGCCGGCAATCCCTTGGAATTTATTGAACATTTAAAAGTAGATTTATTCACTGATGAAGTATACGTATTTACACCCGATGGCGAGATTATGGAATTACCCAGGGGAGCATGCGCCATCGATTTTGCCTACGGGATTCACACTGATATTGGGAATAGCTGCGTTGCATGCAGGGTTGACCGCAGTTTCGCGCCACTATCTATGCAGCTAGAATCTGGGCAAAGTGTTGAAATCATTTCGTCGGACGAGGCGAGACCAAACCCTGATTGGTTAACCTTTGTCGTCACTTCAAAAGCCAGATCGGCTATTCGAATGGCCCTTAAAAACCAGCAAGAGAACGAGTCGATTGCCCTAGGTAGAAAATTACTTAATAGAGCCTTACTAAACGCAAATACCTCTATCAACAAACTAGATTTTCGCAGACTGAGAAAAGTGTTTAACGAAATGGGTGTTAGAAGGCTTAATGAGCTGTTAGGTGCTATAGGTAATGGCGATCTGATGGCCTATGTTGCTGCCCAAAAATTGCTGGCTGCTGACAATCCAGAATATGAGGCGGTAACGGTCGAAGGTGGAGGACCCGTCGCAATCAGAGGAGGCGAGGGACTTATTATCAACTACGGAAAATGCTGCGGGCCGGTTCCCGGAGACCCAATCGTGGGACATATGACTCCTGGAAAGGGCCTGGTTGTGCATATTGAGTCCTGCCCAAATATAAATGAATTTAGAAGGAGAGCTTCGCGTGAAATCATCCCGGCCAGATGGACAGTAAAAACGGAGGGGGAATTTCAAACCGCACTTCGCCTAAACGTATCCAGGCGAAAGGGCATACTAGCTCAAATCGCTTCAGAAATTTCAGATGCTGAAGCTGGGTTAGAAGCAATAAACACAGAGGAACGAAATGCAGAAATCAGCACGATCGATGTTGCCCTGACTGTCAAAAATAGATCTCATCTTGCAAAAGTCATGAGGCGGTTACGAAACGAGGTTGCAGTCATTAATATAAACAGGAAAGGCCAGTAACAACGAGGAGACTGACGATAAAAAAGGAAATAAAAAGTAGCCTAGCCCCCGCCGCCATCGGCCCATATTCGCAAGCTATCGAGTCCTTGGGTGAAAAAATTTTTTTCATTTCTGGACAAATACCGCTAAAACCCAATGAAGTCCAAATTGAATATTCCGATTTTATTTCGCAAGCCAAACAGGTATTTGAGAATCTTAACCAAATAGTTAAAACCGCCAAATGTGAGATGGAGGACGTTGTTAAACTCACAATTTATCTCACCGATCTCACAAATTTTGATGCCTTAAATCAAATAATGACCAACTACTTCAACAAACCGTTTCCTGCTCGTTCAACGATCGAGGTGTCAGCTTTGCCCAAAGGAGCTTTAGTAGAAATAGATGCTATTTTAGTGAGATAAGCAAAGTGGAGCTAAATCCTTTTGGCAAAGTTACTGCTCTATCAGGAGTCGGGCCAAAAACTCAAGCTGAGCTTCGGAACCTTGGCATAGAAACCTGCCTAGATCTTTTACTCCATCTACCAATTCGCTACCAAGATCGTTCCAAAATAACCCCCATAGATCAGCTACTGGTTGGTGAAGAAGCGCTAATAGAAGGCATCATAGTATCGACCTCGCTATCTTATAGAGGAAGACGCAGCCTTGAATGCATTATCCAAGACAAAGAGAAAGAAATGACGCTCAGGTTCTTTTTCTTCAACAAACATCAGCAAGCCGCATTGACTCAAGGTACATGGATTAGGGCATTCGGGGCCGCAAAACAATGGGGGAAAGCGATAACAATGATTCATCCCGAATATAAAACATTCAGAGACAAACCCGATTCGCCCGATCAAAAATTGACACCTGTCTACAGTCTGACAAAGGGGATTACCCAAAACAAGCTGCGCGGGCTTGCTGTCTCAATGACCAAGCTTGAATGGCCACAAGAACGTGGGGGCCCTTATCAAAAACTAAAAACCCTACATGCACCTCCTAACAAAATGAATCTAAGAGAAATTGAGGAACTTAGAGAAGAAGTTGCTCTGGACGAATTAACCGCTCACTACATTCTCACAAAACAAAGATCTAATGAGAGAATAAATCAAATAGCAAAGCCGCTCCCGCGATCCATTGCTTTAGGTAAAAAGCTTTTAGCACAACTTGGATTTAGCCTAACCCTAGCTCAAGCAAGGGTAACTAAAGAGATCTTATTAGACCTAGAAAAGCCCTATCCAATGCTCCGCCTACTTCAAGGCGATGTAGGCTCAGGTAAAACTATAATTGCCGCTTTTGCAGCCATTCGGGCCATTGAACAAGGCAAGCAAGCTGCATTACTGGCGCCTACAGAATTGTTGGCAGAACAACATTTCAATAATTTTCGCGAATGGCTTGGCCCTTTGAATATTCGGGTCTGCGTACTGACAGGAAAAACCAGCAAAAAAGTATTGACCAAAATGCTTGACCAAATTGAAAACGGAGACTGGGACCTGGTCATCGGTACTCACGCCATTTTTCAGGAGAGAGTGACATTTAGAAATTTAGTACTAACTCTGATCGACGAGCAACATCGATTTGGAGTCCACCAAAGAATGGCCCTACTTAAGAAAGCCCCAGACACCTTGAGTCCGCATCAGTTAATCATGACTGCAACACCGATCCCACGAACGCTCACTATGGCCCTGTATGGTGATATGGACGTTTCAATCATCGACGAGTTACCAAAAGGAAGAAAACCAGTTCAGACAAAAGTAATCGACTCAGAGGAACGAGAGTTCCTCTATGAAAAGGTTCACGAAGCAGTAAATAGAGGTCACCAAGTTTATTGGGTATGCACCCTGATCGAAGAATCGGACTCAATCAATGCAAATTCCGCGATTCAAGTCCATCAGGAACTACTAAATTTAAAATGGAAGCTTCGTATCGGCTTGCTCCACGGTCAACTTAGCAGCCAAGAAAAATCAGACATAATGTCAGCTTTCAAAAATGGTGAGTTAGATATTTTAGTGTCGACCACTATAGTGGAGGTTGGAGTTGACGTACCAAATGCAACGCTCATGGTAATCGAGAACGCTAGCAGACTCGGCCTAGCTCAACTCCATCAGCTGCGGGGTCGAATCGGCAGAGGCCATGCGGCGAGCGACTGTATTCTTTTGTCGCAAGCTTCTGACGGGCTCGTTAGCAAGCAGCGCTTAGCTGCTATGAAAGACAGTCAAGACGGATTTTTCCTTGCAGAACAAGATCTTAAAATCAGAGGACCCGGCGATGTATTGGGTACCCGGCAATCTGGAGAGGAAAGCTTCAGGCTCGTAGACCTGGCTACTCACTCACATCTAATTTCAAGGGCGATTGAACGTGGTGAAAGCTTACTAAGGTCAGAGACCATAGATGCGAAGCAAGAAATTATTGGCCTACTGTCCACTTGGAATCGCAAACAACAGCAATTACTGCGAGCCTGAGCACCTACAAAGTATGTATTAGCCGGTCGTTAATTCACCCACGTCATTGTAGGTTTCTCTGTTCAGTTGATCCTCACTCGCCGCGATAGAAGCAGCGACCATACCATCTCCAGCAACATTAACTGTTGTTCTCATCATATCCAGAAGTCGGTCAACTCCAATAATCAATCCTATCCCCTCAACTGGCAAACCCGCCTGAGCCAAAACCATGCTTAACATGACGATACCCACTCCGGGAACTCCAGCCGCGCCAATCGAAACCATAGTCGCTGTGAGAATCACCATTAAATAAGCGTTTACAGACAGATCAATACCGTAGAATTGAGCAATAAAAACAGTGGCCACTCCCTGCATAATCGCTGTGCCATCCATATTTATAGTCGTTCCAAGTGGCACGGCAAAAGACGCGACTTTATTATCAACTCCTAGCTTTTCTTTGACCGTGCGCAGAGTAACCGGCATCGTCGCCCCACTTGATGCGGTACTAAAAGCAACTAAAAAAGGTTCTCTCATTTTTCTTAGATAAATGATTGGATTAACCTTGGCAATAAAAGTGAGCAACATCGGATACACAATAAGAGCCTGCATGGACAACACTAAAACGACCGTAAAAAAGTAACTAGCTAGCTTCGTGATTTCATTCCAGCCAACGGTTAGTCCCAGCTTAAGCATCAAGCAAAAAACACCATAAGGCGCTAAAGAAATAATCATCGTAATCAGTCGCATGAGGATCTCATTCAAATCCTCGAAAAAACTAATTACCCTTTCACCCGCTAATTTGCTCTGGCTTAACGCAATTCCTAACAACATCGCAAATACAATGATTTGCAGCATCTCACCCTCGGCCATCGAAGCTATCGGATTGTCAGGGAAAATATTGATGAGAGTCTCTTTGATACCCGGCGGCTCTTTGCCTTGATAGTCAGGAGCCTCCAATACGCTGCCCGCATCCATGCCCGGATCAATAATCAACGAAACAGATAAGGCCATCGTCACGGCAATCGCTGTAGTTAATAGATAAAGACCTATCGCTTTACTACCCAGTCTGCCTATGCTACCGGTCGCGCCTAAGCTTGCTGCACCACAAGTAAGTGAGACAAACACCAACGGAACCACCAGCATCTTCAAGGAAACTATAAATATTCGCCCAACCGCGTCGAATAGGCCATCCACCAGATAAATTCGGAGGAAATTTTCAGGCGGTAGACTGAGCCACTGAAATAGCAACCCCGTCAATAGCCCAACAACCATCCCCGTTAGAATTTTTGCAGTTAAGCTCATAGTCGATACTTACCCAATCTCAATCATTTCAAAATCGTCCTTGCCAACACCGCACTCTGGACAAACAAAGTCGTCCGGCACATCCTCCCAACGAGTTCCTGGTTCGATGTCTTCCTCTTCATAGCCCTCGGCTTCATCATATATCCAGCCACAAACAATGCATTGCCACTTCTTCATCTAACTACCTGTTCTAGTTATTTCTTTGTACTGAGCGAAAGGCACGTAACCTACTTTTGTGGTTAGCAAAAATCAATGCTTGTGACACCTAAACTTCCTCAGCAACTGATGCAATAATTATAGAACACCACCTTGAAACAAAAAGAAAGACTTCGAGCCTATGCAATTTATTGCTTATACGAAATTAATGCGAATCGATAAGCCTATTGGCTCTTTATTATTACTCTGGCCAACACTGACAGCCTTATGGATCGCATCTCAAGGCCAACCTCCCGTTGAGTTGGTTATTATTTTCATTTTAGGAACCTTTATCATGCGAAGTGCCGGATGCGTTATAAATGATTTCGCTGATCGGAACTTTGACGGAGAGGTCGAGAGAACCAAATCACGGCCATTAGCGACTGGCGAGGTTAAGCCGATCGAGGCGATCGCCTTATTCTTGATACTCTCGCTCTGCGGAGCCTGTCTTCTAATCTTCCTGAACCGGTTCACTCAACTCTTAGCCTTCATCGCGCTTTTTGTAATCATCCTCTATCCCTTTTCGAAACGATGGACACACCTACCTCAGTTTGTATTAGGCATAGCCTTTAGTTGGGGAATCCTAATGGCATGGAGTGCAGTAACTAACGAACTATCCACTTTGCCATTGGTATTGTTTGCCACATCGGTCATTTGGATCATTGCCTATGACTCGCTTTACGCAATGGTAGACAGAGAGGATGATTTAACAATCGGCATTAAAAGTAGCGCTATATTATTTGGGGATAAAGCACACCTGATTATCGGAATTCTGATGTCTTTGACAGTGCTGGGGTTTTGTCTTTTTGGATCGTTATTAGACTTCGGCGGCTTCTATTACATTGGGGTCATGCTTTGCTCGTTGTTATTTATCTATCAGCTAAAGTTAATATCAAACAGAAACCGAGAGAACTACTTTAAAGCCTTTCTCAACAATAACTGGGTTGGTCTTGCCCTATTCGCTGGAACTGTCCTCGAAACAGCACCCTGGGCCGCAATATGAAGAGGATTCTTCAAAAGGCTAGTACTTTTATTGACTCGGCTCACACGCGACTTGCGTCAATCATTAAATGGGCTTCCTTGCTGATGGTCGCTACAACGCTGATTGTAGTCATATTGAGATATGTATTTTACGTCGGCGCTATCGCTATTCAAGAACTAACCATGTACTTGCACGGCATTTTGTTTTTGTTAGCTATTCCCCATGGGATTCTAAAGGATACGCATGTTCGAGTTGATCTGGTATACAGCCGCCTATCAATGGAGCGACGAAACTTAATCAATTCCATCGGCCATTGTCTTTTTCTGATTCCTGTTGGTATTTTTATGGTGCTAACTAGCCTACCCTATGTCGAAACTAGCTGGGCAATTCGGGAGAGGTCGTCTGAAGTAGGAGGATTGCCTGCGATATTTGCATTAAAAGCTTGCGTGCCCATCGCAGGTGCTTTGTTGACGCTACAAGGTTTTAGCGAACTCATAAAAAAGTTGCTCAAAGAATAAGACGATAACGAGACATGATTGACGCAGCACCTCTGGCCATGTTTTTAACCACGTTCATAGCCCTGATCGCGGGGTATCCGGTTGCCTTGACTCTGGCAGGGGTGGCCTTGATATTCGCTCTGATAGGGACTGTTTTCGGCATCTTTAATCCTTCCGATCTAGGTTTTGCGGCTGGCAGACTATTCGGCCTGATAACCAACCAAACTTTGATAGCAATTCCCTTGTTTATCTTCATGGGAGTTACTCTCGAAAAAACAAAAATTGCTGAATCGTTACTCAGTGATCTTTCCAGCCTTTTTGGTCGGAGCCGTTCGGGATTGGCAGCCACCGTTATCTTGGTGGGCGCGCTAATGGCAGCAAGCACCGGAATCGTCGGGGCCACCGTGGTCACAATGAGCCTGATGGCCTTACCAGTAATGCTGAAAGCGGGCTACGACGCTCGGCTTGCGACTGGCACGATCAGCGCGACAGGAACACTAGGTCAGATAATACCACCCTCCATTGCTCTGGTTTTACTAGGGGATGTACTATCGAATGCTTATCAGCAAGCACAATTAAACCAAGGGATCTTCGCGCCCAAGTCCGTCTCTGTTGGCGACCTCTTTGCTGGAGCTATTGTCCCAGGGCTCTGCCTGGTGATTCTTTACTTGCTATATGTGTATACCAACATCCTGCTTTCGAAAAGTAAGATCGACTCTAAGCAAGCGTCAGATCAAAAATTTAACGTTTTCTCACTATTAGCCTCTTTAGCACCGCCTCTTTTACTCATATTCGCTGTTTTAGGATCGATAATTTTGGGTTACGCAACACCAACAGAAGCGGCTGGTATAGGAGCAGCCGGAGCGATTCTGATTGGAATAGCCACAAAACGACTTGAGTTTTCAACCATTAAAGCAATCAGCGAATCAACTCTATCTACCACGGGAATGGTTTTTTTCATTTTGATTGGCGCCTCTATTTTTTCTCTGGTATTTCGAGGTTTCGGAGGAGATGAGCAGATACAAGGCTTTTTTGACGCAATGCCAGGCGGCGTCACCACAGCGCTAGTTGTGGTAATGGTCGTGATTTTCCTGTTAGGTTTTATATTAGATTTCATTGAAATCACATTTGTTGTAGTACCAATCGTAGGCCCGGTGCTTCTTGCGATGGGAGTGGATCCAATATGGTTGGGGGTAGTCATCGCAATCAATCTGCAGACCTCTTTTCTGACGCCCCCATTTGGTTTCGCGCTTTTCTATCTGCGTGGCGTCGCGCCATCTAGTATAGAAACCAAGGATATTTATCTTGGCGCTCTGCCCTTTGTCGGTCTTCAGATACTTATTCTGATTCTACTCTTCATCTATCCGTCGGTCGCAACATGGTTGCCGGCAAGACTATACGGCTAAAAAAGATGATTTCACTAAGAAACCTGAAAATATGGAATGGCCACCAATCAATACCAGAGAATTCCATCGACATCGAAGGCAGTTTGATTAGCAATATAGGAACCGACCTGCCTGTGACACAAGAGAGCATTGATTGTTCTGGTATGACCGCTATTCCTGGATTGATAGATGCTCACGTTCACCTAGAACTCAATCCAGATGACCACAAGGCACCAGACAAGCCCCATCCTAATTTACCAAGTCTGATGGAAGAACGAGCAAAAAAAATGGTTATGGCCGGAATCACTACGGCCAGAGATCTGGGTGGAGGAACGTGGCAGGAATTTTCGCTCAGAGACTCTATTAATACTGGCCTAAAATTAGGCCCGCGGTTGTTATGCTCAGGTCAACCTATCACTTCTCCCGGAGGACATTGTCACTTTTGGGGGGGAGAGGCCTCAAACATCACTGAGGCTAAACAAGTTCTAAAGCGGCAAGTTGAGCGAAATGCAGACCTGATCAAAATCATGGCAACAGGCGGAAGATTAACTAAGGGCAGTTCCCCAACTAACCCGCAGTTTTCATTAGAACTTATCAGTGAAATTGTTCAGATAGCTCATGCCGAACTTCTTCCTGTCGCCGCGCACTGCCACGGAACCGAAGGAATCTATCGCGCAGCCTCAGCTGGCGTCGACACCATAGAACACTGCTCCTGGGTTGGAGAGGCCGGCTGGGCATCGGACTTTCAATTAGACGTCGCAAAGCTGATCAAAGAAAACAACTGTCGTGTATCTCCAACCGTGAATAAAGGCTGGTCTCGAATGTTAGACGAAAGTCGCAAGAAGACCTTAACAAATCTTCGGACGGGGTATCAGGAAATGCAAAGACTAGAGATACCGATGATAGCCAGCACCGATGCCGGGATACCCGGGGTCTATCATGAAGATTTGCCTGACGCTCTCGCAGTTTTTGCTCAGATAGCTGAGTTAAGTCCAGAACAAGCTCTCAAGTCTGCAACATCAACTTCCGCCAATGCACTAGGTATATCCGTCTCTACCGGCTCTCTAGAAAACGGAAAATTCGCAGATCTCCTCATAGTTGACGGTGATCCACTCCAGGATTTGTCTGCAATTAAATCAATCTTTAAGGTCTATGCCTCTGGTCGAGATGTGATGAGGCTCAGTTGAACGAAGACCACTTCGGATTTCGCTTGTCTAGGAAGGCTTGTACGCCTTCCTGATAATCCTGCTCCTTCATCATTTCTTTCAACAATTTCTCAGAATCCTCCACAGAGCTCGCCGCGTCACGATGAAGATCCTTATAAATCTGCCACCTCGTCTGTTTAATCGAATTGGGCGACACAGCGCGCACCATCTCATGAAGGTAGCCTCGTGCCTGCTGAACTATATTCACTGAATCAAACAGTTGGTTGACTAGACCCATTGTTAGCGCTTCTTCTGAGTAGAAAACACGGCTAGTGAGCAACAAATCACTTGCTCTTCCGAGACCCACCAGTCTAGGAAGAACCCAAGACAACCCATATTCGGCTGGCAAATTCAGTTTCCCGTGCGCTGTGGTCAACTTAATACCAGGCGCGGCAAAACGAATGTCTACAAAACAAGCCAACGCCAATCCAACTCCGGCAACTGGTCCATTAATCGCAGCAACGATAGGCTTGGACAGGCCATAGTGGTATGCGAACAATGCATCAAAATCATCGCTAACCCCATAGCCGGGCCACTCGATTTCATTACTGGTCCCAGAGTCATAACCCCCTTTTTTGATATGGCCTGTCAGGGCATCCGAATCACCACCAACGCAAAAACCCTTCCCTCGACCCGTCACAACAATACCCCTTACTCCTTGGTCTTGCTCAGCCCTGCTAAGCAAGTAACGATATTCGGTATGCATGCGTCCTGTCCAAGCGTTCATCCTCTTTGGACGACTCAACCAAATTGTAGCGATGCCTTCTTGATCGACTTCAAATTCTGTACTTTTCAGCTCCAATATCTCACCTTGCATTCAAGTAGGCTTGCTCACTAATCGCGTGATAGCCTCGCACATCCTCTAAAAAACTCATATAAGACGAGTATATTCGTTGTGATAATTCGTCTTCTTTAGCCGCCTCCTTAACCACTTCTTGCGCCAGCGACCTGAACTTTTGAACAACGTCGCTTGGTAGCGGGCGAAGCTCTACTCCATGTTCCGTAACAAGGGTCTCTAGCGAAGCATTGTTCCGAGCCGTAAACTCACTAAGCATGTCATCATTGATCGCTCGGCTAGCCACTTCAATCATTACCTGCAGGTCTCTAGGTAAAGACTCATACGCCTCACGGTTCAGGATCAGCTCGAGAGTAGGACCTGGTTCGTGCCAACCAGGGTAGTAGTAATATTTAGCAACCGTATGCAAAGCAAAAGCGAGGTCATTGTATGGGCCCACCCACTCGGTAGCGTCAATTACTCCCGTCTGCAAAGCCGTATAAACTTCGCTACCCGGAAGCGAGACAGGTATACCACCAGCACGCTGCAATACTTCGCCTCCGAACCCAGGAATCCTCATCTTGAGTCCTTTAATATCTTTTAAAGAGCGTATTTCCTTGTTGAACCAACCTGCCATTTGCACTCCGCTATTACCCGCAGCAAAGGGCACCAAATTAAAACGCGCGTAAAGCTCCCTCCATAGCTCAATACCGCCGCCATAATGCAACCAGCTATTCATTTCTTGTGCGTTCATCCCGAAGGGGACGGTTGCAAACATCGGAGCAACCGCCGCTTTGCCAACCCAATAGTAAGCTGCACCATGTCCCATTTCTGCGGCACCCTGTGATACAGAGTCAAACACCTCGAAAGCTCCCACCAATTCACCTGAACCGTACACCTTGATATCTAGACGCCCATTACTCATTTGCCTTAGTTTTTCCGCCAATCTTTCAGGAGCGGCGCCTAGACCCGGTAGGTTCTTTGGCCAGGTCGTAATCAATTTCCACTTGTAAATATCGGATTCGGTGGTTACCCCTGCTACCCGTTTATTTTCTTGAGAATCCCCACAACCCATAGTTAGAACTAGCCCGAAAAAGAAAAATCCCCGTAGTAGCTTACCCATAGTTACCTCCTTACAATCAGCTTAGTCTAGAGTCTCGAGATTTGCATACGAAACCATTAGCCATTTTGAACCGGCTCCAGAAAAATTGACTTCAACCTTGGCTCTGTCGCCCGAGCCTTCAAACTGTAAAACAACACCCTCCCCGTATTTCTGGTGCAAGACTCGCTGACCCATCCCGAGACCGTGTCCATTCGCATCAGAATCAGATAGCCCATAACTACTACCTATATCACGTTCAATTTCACCGCCGAGTCTTACCTCAGATAACAGCTCCTTCGGTATCTCGAGCAAAAATCGACTCGGTCTGTTGAAACTATCCTGTCCATGCAACCTTCTGGTCTCAGCATACGTTAGATAGAGCTCCTTCATAGCCCGGGTAATACCGACATACGCCAAACGCCGTTCCTCTTCCATACGGCCCGGCTCATCTGAAGCCATTTGATGAGGAAACAAACCCTCTTCCAACCCTCCCAAGAAAACCAACGGAAATTCCAGCCCTTTCGCTGAATGAAGAGTCATCATCTGCAAACAAGGTCCATTAACATTTTGGCGTTCTCCTGAATCGAGTGAAACCTGATCCAAGAACTCTTGGAGTAATCCAACACCTGCGTTATCGCTGTCCTCAAGGGGGAAAACAAGCTCGCCATCAAACTGGTGGCAAGCAGAGACCAGCTCCTCTAGGTTTTCTTTTCGCGCCAAGCCTCGTTCACCCTTTTCCTGACTGTGATAATCTAATAATCCGCTACCCACTACACAGTGCTGTGCAAGTTCATGCAATGGCAATGCCTCAGTATCTTTTGACATCGAGAGGATCAGGTCTAGAAATCCCTTTACAGAATTTGCGGCTCTCGCGGTTAAAATCGCCCCTTCCAAACTTATTAAAGACGCTTCCCAAAGCGAACTTCCTCTTTCTCTTGCAACTCCCCGAACAATCTGTAACGTCTTATCGCCTATTCCCCTAGGCGGCGTATTAACCGCTCTTTCAAAAGCCGTATCTGAGTCTTTATCGAGCATCAACCTCATATAAGCTAGGGCGTTCTTGACTTCCGCTCGTTCGAAAAACCGCTGTCCACCGTATATGCGATACGGGATATTAGCCCTCAACAAGGCCTCTTCGATTACTCTGGACTGGGCGTTAGAGCGGTATAGGACAGCGATTTCGTCTGGGCCACCACCTCCGTCAATCCATTGCTGACTTCGCTCTACTATAAAACGAGCTTCATCAATGTCGTTATAGCCAGAGTAAACTTTAATGAGATCACCTTGATCACCGTCGCTCCATAATTCCTTACCCAAACGGTCGTTATTGTTGTTGATCAACGCGTTTGCCGCGTTCAGGATATTTTGGGTAGAACGATAATTTTGTTCGAGTCGAATGGTTCGCACGGCCTCAAAATCCCTACCGAATTGATGAATGTTCTCTATACGAGCTCCCCTCCAGCCATAAATAGATTGATCATCATCTCCTACTACCATGACGTTTGATGTCTCCTGGCTCAAAAGTTTTAGCCATGCATATTGAATGGTGTTGGTATCTTGAAACTCATCAACCAGGACACTCTTGAATCTTGAGCGGTAATGCTCGAGCATCAGGGGATGTTTCAGCCAAATCTCGTAACTCCTGAGCAATAATTCAGCAAAGTCGACCAAACCACCTCTAGAACAGGCGTCTTCATACTCTTGGTAAATTCGTTTGTGCGTAATTTGAAAAAGATCATCACCAGCCTCAACATCTTTATATCGTCGACCCTCATCTTTCTGTTCATTAATAAACCACGCCGCCTGTCTAGCAGGCCATTTTTTCTCATCGAGATCTAAATTTTTAAGAATCCTCTTAATCAATCTGACCTGATCATCGGCATCTATAATCTGAAAGTGTTGTGGCAGCCCCGCCTCCTCCCAGTGCATGCGCAGCAATCTGTGTGCTAATCCATGAAAAGTGCCGACCCACATACTTCTCGTCGAGACACTCAAAAGCTCTTCAATTCGCGATCGCATCTCAGTCGCCGCTTTGTTAGTAAATGTAACAGCCAAAACACCCTGAGGAGAGAGTCTTTCCACTTCGATTAACCAAGCAATACGGTGAACCAGCACGCGGGTTTTACCACTGCCAGCCCCGGCCAAAATCAAGGTGTTACACATAGGCGACGAGACCGCCTCGCGTTGCGGGTCATTAAGCCCTTCAAGAATGTGTGTGACGTCCACCTCGAAAAATCCAGTGTCTATTTCAGCTTATTCTAAAGCCAGATCAGCGGGCGAGCGAATTTTTACAACCGAAACCGATGATTGACTATAATGCTTGCGAGCTCCTTTATATTACGAAGGTCAAAAATTGAGATCTACATCAGTATCAACAAATCTACTATTTTTGGTTCTAGCTCAATTTATCTGCTCGTTCGGATGGAGTATCGAAACGCTAAGCTATCGACTAGTGTCCGAAGTAGAAGGCGTAGAAATCCGTTCGTATTCAGAACACCTACTCGCGACAGTTAACACGGAAAGCGGTTTTAATCGCGCCGGATATTCCGCATTTGGAGATCTTTTTGACTATATCAGCGGTAATAATCAGGACAAACAAAAAATAGCCATGACAGCCCCCGTAATCCAGAGTCCGACCGAGAAGGGCTGGGCAGTCTCCTTTGTCATGCCTGAAATGCTTTTATCTCGGGGCATGCCTGAGCCCCAGTCAAATCAGGTAATCCAGGAAAAAATAGAATCCAGACTGATGGCAGCTGTCCAGTACTCAGGATCCTGGAGAGAGTCCAAGTTTCTCAAACATAAAGATATTCTTGTTAAGACGATCAAAAAAACCGATTATCGAATCTGCGGGCCAATTCTATGGGCCCGTTACAACCCTCCTTTTTCACTTCCTTTTATGCGTCGGAATGAGGTTGTAGCTCAGGTGTGCAAAGGGGCAATCGGACAGAATTCTGAGCTTTCCAGTGGATAGTAAACCTGTGCTCTTAAGCGATGAACAGGTCAGGTCTTTCATCGTCAACGGCATGCTAGTTCTCAAGCCTGAAATAGACAAGTCGATCCACAGCGAGATCAACTCGTTGCTCGCCTATAGCTCGCAGAATGAATCTTGGCATGGAAACAATCTCATTTCACGGATACCCCTGACACACAAAGTATTGAGGAGTCCAATTATCCACGGAGCTCTGATTTCCTTAGCAGGTCCCAACTATTACCTCCACCCTCACCGAGCTTTACACAGGAGCACGCCAGTAGATGAGGTGCCTGATGACATAAATGCAAAAAGCAATGCCCCGAAAATGGGCCAAGGGTCGACGGCAGGATCAGGCTGGCACCAAGACGCGCAGAGTCCTCTAGCGAGGGCGAGACATCACTTACCTAAATTTTTAATCGGTTTTTACTTCCCTCATGATACGCCACGCGCGATGGGTCCTACCCGATTAGTACCCGGAAGTTATCTACACTCCAATCCGACGGAGGTTGAAGATGTCTTTTTCCCAGATTTCGTCGAGGCCGGTACGTTTATTCTGGTTCATTTCGATATGGTTCATGCCGGCTATCCGAATCAAACCGAGCAAGATAGGCACATGCTTAAATTTGTTTTCGCAAGAACGGAAGCACCGAGTAACCCAAGCTGGAATCACCAAAACACAAATTGGATAGTGCCAGTAAACAAGTTAGTTTCATCAGACCTTACACCAGCCTGGGTATACATTTGGCAATGGTTACTGGGGTCTGCACAAACGAGAAAAACTAACGTAGTTAAAGCTAACCGCCCAACTAGCAGCACAAGCTCCTCTCAAAGGGTATTGAACATTTACTCGGGAAAAGACCCCGAAAACCCGTCTGAGATTTTAAATCGGCTATTGCAAAAACAGGGACAAAATAAACACGAAAGAGTTCTTATACGGGATAGAAACAACAAGCCAGTGCCAAGAGACGATACCCGAGGCTTCCCGATACGTTGGAACGAACGAGCAATAGTCATGGAAGAGGAAACATATCAACTCGCTGCCATGGGGAAAGCAGCATTTGACGCTCTGTCTTCATTACTAGCAAGCAACGATCCTTGGTTACAAATCAACGCCGCCTTTGCTCTAGGGGAGATCAATGAAAGCCCTAAAAGCATAATGTCACGACTTATTGAACTGCTTGATAGCAAGCACCAACAAGTTGTAAGGCAAGTGCTTGATACCCTCGCGTTCAAAACGACCCACTTAACCGAAGGTTGTTATGAAGCCATAAAAAACGTGATTAGAACGGAAAATAGCGACTGGCTGGTACCACTGGTTCAGCGAGGCTGGACAGCGCAAGATCAGATCAGGCTTAATGCGGCGTTCCTCTTACTAAATGCAACTAATTGCCCAAATCGTTATCCTCACGTAGAGGAACTACTGACAGACTTACTATTGGATAAAAATGGTTACGCCGCTGCAGTTGCAGCAGAAGGACTTATAAGGTTAGGCACCCCGACTTCCACCCAAGCAGCGGTTCAATATCTCTCCGATCGCCGATGGGACGAATCGATCAACAGCCGTACAGCATTTTAACAGATTTCTTAATAGGTCCTTCGTATCGGCTGCACGCCTGCCACAGCAATTAAAGACTCAACACAGTCTCGAATTGATAAATCTAAGGAACGGAACTCCATACCAGTAACCGCCTTAATTCGATCATTTCTCAATTCACAACCTGCCCATATTTTTCTGAACTCTTCCTCCCGTGCTTGGATGTGTTCTGGGAAAGAATCCGTGACCTCGGGAATGTCAAATTCCAGCTCAGGCAACAATCGGTCAATACTCGAACACACGTCTTCCACATTTCTCGTATCAGTAGACCAGGCTATATAGCGCTCACCATTGCTGACTTGAACGCTCTCTAACAAACGAATGTGGCATTCTGCATCATCACGAACATCCACCGTCATCCAAGGTCGGTACACCCCGTTTTGGTAGTACTTGCCCAACAACATCATCTCGATGTTGTGTTGCCAGGGACCATAGTCCTTTTGATGAGCGGATAAAATGGGGCCCACATTATCGGCGGGGCAACAGGTAATAGCCTCCCAAGTACCGCTCTCGGCAGCCGCATCAGCAAAAGCGCGCTGTGCAACAATCTTGCCCATCGAGTAGCCCTGGCCTTTTTCTGGCGTTCGTTTGGGATTTTGCTCATCCGGGTATCGGTCCTCATAAAACACCGGTCGTCTGACCAGTTCTTGCAGATCCATTTCCGATATCACCGCTGCAATGCTCGATGTGACGATTACCCGGGTGACAGACTCGGACTTGTTAATGCTATTTATTACATTCGCACAGGTTCTAACCACATAGTCCTGATCATTGTAATCGCTGACATGAGAAACATGACAAACCCCGTTACAGCCTTTGAATATCTCATCAAAACAACCATCCTGATCCAAGTCAGCAGAGTGCAGGGTCAAGCGGCCGCTGGCAAAACCGGGCATCTCTTTGAGAAAACCCACACGATCTTCGTTGGTTGCGTCTCTGACACACGCCCTTACACGATATCCCTTATCCAGTAACAGCTTTACCACCCATCCTCCAATAAAACCCGCACTGCCCGTAACTGCGACCAACCCTCCCTTGGGTATTGCTGACATCACTCTCTCCAACGTAGAAAAATTTGTAAATTACTATAACGAAATTCAAGAACCTATCCAAAAATAGCTTAAGCCACACAAAAATTAAGCGTGTATTATCCAGTGACGCCCTTGAAGACTATAGGTAAAAACGTGAGTGAGCCCAAACCTGAGAAACCCAATGTCTTGGTGATTATTACCGATCAGCAAAGAGCTGATCATCTTGGCTTTATGGGCAACGAAGTAGTGAATACTCCTAACTTAGACCAGCTCGCTAAACGAAGTGCTGTATTCAAAAACACCTGGGTTTCAAATCCGGTCTGCATGCCAAACCGATGCTCAATACTCACCGGCAGAATGCCTACTGCGCACGGGGTCATATTTAATGACCGAAGTTTAGATTGGAATAGCAACACGTTCGTACGCCAATTCAAAAGGGCTGCCTATTCAACAACTTTAGTTGGCAAGTCTCACATACAGCATGGCGCGAGCCGAAACTCAATAGTTCCATTTAGAGGTGAAGGCGCGTTTGAGACGCCTCTCGAAGAACAGTGGGACAAAATCGAGAACTTCGAGCAATACCTTGATGGCGATACTCCTGAGATAGATGATTTTTATGGCTTCGAGGAGATCGAGTTGGCGATTGACCATGGTGCCAGAGTCAGCGGACATCACCTTTTATGGGCCTTGGAGCAAGGCGCTGACAAGAACGATTTGCTGGTCGACTACAATAAAGAAGCTCCAGGACATAAGCGATCAGACCACTGGTGGCAAATCTATCAACCTCCTTATCCAGAAGATTATCACTCCACGACCTTTGTTACTGAGAGAACCATCGATCACATCAAAAGAAAATCAAGCGACAACGAGCCGTGGCTGATCTGGTCGTCTTTTCCCGATCCACATCACCCAATGACTCCTCCGGGACGTTGGTTTGAAAAATATCGCCCCAGAGAAATGCCACTACCTTCTTCTCGTGACGATAAGTTGGACGGAGCGCCTCAACACCTCCAAAACTTTCAATCCATACATCCTAAAGATCAACGCCAATGGGTAGCGCCTTGCGGTTTCGGAAACGACGAGCTGCTGAGGGAGGCAATCGCCGCGACCTACGGCATGATCGAGATGATCGATAACGGTATCGGGAAAATACTCAAGTCACTTGAGGATACCCAGCAACTCGATAACACGATAATAGTTTTTACAAGTGATCATGGCGATATGATGGGAGACCACGGGTTGTTCTTGAAAGGCTTTATGCATTATCGAGGTACATTACAAGTCCCACTAATGGTCCGTGCACCGGGAATAGAGGCCCAAAAACACCATGAACTAGCAAGCAGCATCGACATCGGGCCTACGTTGCTCGAGCTTTGCGGACTACCCTTTTATGAAGGGATCCAAGGAGAAACTCTAGTTCCGATTCTTTTAGGAGATAAAAAATCAGTTAGGGACTGTGTCCTTATCGAAGACGATATCGCAACCGTTACAGCACAATTAACTCCAATACCTGCCAAAACTAGAACCCTAATAACGAAAACGCACCGTTACACTCGTAACTCAAAGCTCGAAGAGCAACTGTTTAATTTAGACGAGGACCCAGACGAACTCACTGATCTATCAACAGAGCAGCAGTCGACAAGATCGGCAATCATAGAACACATGATGGATGCCCTGATTAAAGCAGATGACGCGGCAAGAGGAGCACCGACAACGGCTTAAGAGTCATCGACAGGCTTGTCTTCGTCGTCCGCCTCCGAATTGTCTTCCACTTCGTCTATTGATTGTCGAAAATCGATGGTATGTGATGACACGAGCCGAGCTATACCCTGGGCCTCCTTATCTAGTCCAAGCGAACCCGCAAGGTTCTTTGTGATTGAGCGTAATTCCTGACGGTGATCAGCCGCACTATTAGGATCTTCTTCAGAAAGCTGGCCCAGGCGGTAGAGCTTATCTATTTCGAGAATTGGCAACCAGGATTCTACCTCGCCTCTCACGCCGCCGATCGTAGCAGTGTTCCCCGGGACTACCGACCGACCTTTCCTGTAGTCGAGTTGACCCTGATCAATTACTTGTTCCATATGTCGAGCGAGTGTGGAGACGTAACGGCTTCTAATTTGATCAATATTTCGTTCCTTGTCAGACGAAGACTGCAGAAGATCCCAAATTTCTTTACCCCGATAGCCTAAGAGGTCACCACCTGTTTTGTCAGGTTGGTTCTTCTGCCGACCTTTAGCACGTGCACCTACTTTCTTTTCGAGGATATTGATTCGGGACCACATGTAGACCATAAGAACCAACACGATCAATAAGAAAAAAGCGACCGCTAGTCCTAATAAGGTCACTATGACGTCCTCATACATGCCATTCTCCGACTTCGAAGTTTGCTTTTATCCACTACTCTAAACCATTATCAGCCTCGAACTCGACTTCTCTGGTCCTTTGCGCCGCAATTTCCCTAGAAAGCCTGGCCTGCTCGATCAAATATAAATCGTTGAGCTTGCCTTCTATTTCTCTTAACGAACTTTGTAAATCTTGAATCGATTTTGAGGGGTTTCCCTGAGTCTTGACCATCGAGGCAATTTGCTTAATAGCTTGTTCATTATTAGACGAGCTCGTCGATACCCCGCTTAATACTTCGTTCAAGTTACCCTCGGATCGAAGCACCCGCGCCGACATATCTTTCTTAAGCTGATTTCTTAACTCCTCGATTCTCTCGTTGAGCTCCTTTCTATAAGGATCGTCTTTTGCCAAGTAATCATTAATCGTTTCCTGGTTTCCCAGGGTTTTTTCGAGCTGTTCTTCAATGATAGAGAACTTTTCGATCCCTTTGGTCATTTGGATGGATCTCTTTGCTACTGCTGTGAGCAACGAATCAATTTCTACAATCTTTTGCGACATCTGTATCGACATGAAAACAAAAAAACCTACCGCCGCCAACAGCGCTGAGCACAAAAACAGCCCACTGATTAAATTCAGATTCCTGGCCTTTTGAACGCTGTCTGCTGTTGTGGCTCGAGATTTTGACATTGTCTCCAACATCAATTCTCTGGCTCTATCGATGTTCTGAGTAACTCCAACCATGGGATCTTCTGGCTCACCGTAGATATAAAGCCTAGAATCAGCCTTAAGTGCGATTACCGCCTGAGCGTCCGAGTTCGAAGAATCTTCTTCTTTAACCAAATCAGTAACAACTTCCTCTGGCATTTCATCTGAACCTGTTTCTTCTTCGGATGCCTCAGCAGGCAACCTCTGTTCTGTTGTTTCCGCTACTTCGTTTTCAGGGTCATCGCCTTCGACTACCGCGGCGTTATCTTCGGACCCCTGCACTTCTTCCCTATCTTCGTTCTGAGAAGCCTCCAATTCCTCGGCAGTGTCTTCAGCCTCTTCCTCTAAAGAAGTCTCTGTTGGCTCAACCTCAGCTTCGCTCGCTTCACCGTTATCTGGAGTGTCTTCTACTCGCGCTTGGGAGCTCGAAGTAGAATCAATCTCTTCCTCACTGGCGTCATCAACCTCGGCCAGGAGTTCCTCTCGAGCCTCTTCAAGGTCGGTCTCAGAAGCAGGCTTCGCCTCTTCTTCCGTGTCAGTCTTGTTCTGATTGTCAGTTTCGTCTGCCATTCTAAATGACCTCCTTACGTTCTGAATTGATCTCTGTTAAGGGTAAATACGCTCGCCTAATTTATCACTTGGTACAAAAAACTTATCATTGCCCATGTTATTGCTATTCAAATAACTCTGGGCCAGCTCTCTACTATCGAAGGGTCCGCTTACCACTACGAAACGACCGTTGGTTTCTCCTTTCGAAAAGACTTTCAGCTCCTTATCAAGTCGTTGGTTCTGCTTCCAGAGGAATGCCCTTTGAGGCGCTCGAAATGATGCGTGCTGGACAAACCAAGGATTGACAAGAGGTGATACAGCATTAGATGAAGTGTCTTCCATAACGGCAGAATTGGCGCCTAGCTCTAATTCGATATTTTGAGAAGTAGATTCAGCTAAAGAATTTAGGGGATCCCCTATAGTGCCCTGACTTTTTTTATTACTCGATTGATCGCCGGTTCCCAGGAATATATTCTCTGTAGTAACATCACTCACTAAAAGCTCAGGCTCAGCCTTTGATTCCTTTTCCCCGAGGGAAGTGGGTAATGTCAGCGATTCAGTAACTAGGTCTTTAAAATCGATTCGGTTTAGTGGCTGCATCTGGGATTTACTTTCAGTGGAAACTTCTGAGATGAATTCCGCCATAGCGTCACCCTTACCTTCTACGGGCTCATCTATGTTTCCTAAGTCTAAACTAGAAACCCATTTCAAAGCTTTATCAAAGTCGACATAAACCGGAATAGCCGCTAAAACAAAAGCAAACAAGGCGCATACACCGATATAAGTCACCTTCTTTTTATTCAAACGAACTTTCAAACGCCTCTTTGGAGGCTCGTCCTCTGATATCGGTGAAACCAACTCATGGAAGTCCTGCTCAAGGGTTTCTTCAATCTTTACATTCAATTCTTCAGAAAAAGGAACTATGGCTGAGGGGGTCTTACTCTCAACCGATAACCCAATCTCTTTCATCAAAGCAAAGTACTCTGCCCCACTACCAACAAGTTTCGCTTGATCCAGAAGGCTATTGCATTCTTCTAATTCTGGAATTTCTATGACAAAGGGAATTGCCTGGGTCAGCTCTGCGATTTTTTCTACATTGGTCTGACCAGCCCCAACAGAACGACCAGTTATAATGAGCGATATACCAGCGGATTTGAGCTGCCGAACAAGACTCGCGGCAAAAACGGTCTCATCTGGACTGTTAGATTGAGCGTTTTCTAATATCCAGATCTCTCGGGTAGTAATGGCGTTTCGTGAGTGCGAGCTGCTTAAATTTAGATCTTTAACGCTTTGATTCAGACTGGCGACAATATGCTCTCTTTCCTGTCTGATTCGACGGACCTTAACAGGCTCCGTCGCTCTTCTCGCCCCCATACTTTGGGCCAAGTCGTCAATAATCGCTCGAATACAGTACCGAGTGTAAGCTTGGTGGCCAGTATCCAAGACGACTGCCCGACCTGACAGCGCCAGCTGATCCGTCGCTCTCGCAAGAAGTTCTGCTTGCGCATCAGGAAAGAATAACGTCCTGTTTAGCTGGGGTTCTTTACGTTCTGGGATCATTTTTTGCTCCTATTCCCACCTAGGCCTGCTGACCAAGTTCATCGAAAATTAATTCTGGAGGTATTTTAGGTTTTGGCTTAGCCGGTTTTTCCATAGTTGGAGTAAGGCTATTCAGGTTATATACGTATGCAATCACTTGGGCGACGGCAAAAAACAAACCTGGCGGAATAAAACCTCCTACCTCAGTTGTGAAATATAATGCTCTAGCTAAAAGTGGTGCCTCAAATATCTCCACTTCGGCGTCCTGTGCTCTTTCTCTAATTCGCTTGGCCATCAGATTCTTACCCTTAGCAACTACTTTGGGCGCTTCATCCTTGGAAACGTCGTACAACAAAGCGATCGCGAAATGTTGGGGGTTAGTAATGACCACATCTGCGGTGGGAACTTCTTCAAGCATTCTTTGTTGGGCTAAGTCTCTTTGTTTTTGGCGTATTTTTTGTCTTACTTCGGGCTGACCCTCGATGTCTTTGAGCTCGTCTTTAATCTCCTTCTTGGTCATTTTCAACTTCTTGATGAACTCAAACTGTTGATAAGGAATATCGATCGCCGCAATAAGAATTAGCGCCGTACAGGTAACCAGCGCGCCCAATAAAACCAATTCAATTCCTGACTCAATCGCGTTAAACACTTCACTGTTTCCGATACTGACGATTTCTTCGAAGTTGAAATACAAAAAAGTTCCGGCAAATGCAGCGACCAATGAAAATTTCAACAGTGCCTTAGTAAGCTCAACGATCGCGCGAAGACCAAATATTCTCGCCATACCTTTTATCGGGTTTAATTTACTAGCTTTAGGCTCAATCGATTTTAAAGTCATGACAAACCCGCCAAGTAAGGAAGCGGAACCTACGGCAAACAAGACGGCCACGAACATCATTGGCACAAGCGTTAGATAACCCTCTAAAGCGATAGAGCTCATCCACCCAAACATCATCCCTTTGTCAAAAACCAATTCAGCTTTCAAAGTTAAAGCCTGGGCGAATAAGTCCCTAAATCGGGGGCCCATCCAAAACCCAGCCGCATAAAGTGTCGCGATAACAGAGATCGTTACAGCAGCAATTGTCATGTCCTGTGACCGCAGTACCTGGCCTTCTTCCTTTGCCTTTTCAAGACGCCTCGCGGTTGGTTCTTCGGTTTTTTCTTCTTGTGGAGTATCTTCTTCTGCCATCTAATCCTCTCAATTTATGATAAGAGTATTTCTTGAAGATTTTTGAAAGCGCTATACCAAAGCCCTTCAAGTCTTCCTAACAGCGCAACTACCGTCAAAGTCAACATCACTAAACCAATTGGAATAAGGGCGGGGAAACCCACGGCAAAAATATTCAAGCTCGGGGAGGCTCGCGAAACCACGCCGAGACAAACGTTGACCATCAATAGACCAAATAACACAGGAAGCACTAAAGAGACTCCGCCAATGAACATATGCGAAGTCCAAGATAAAAATCCTGCCAGCGCTTTCTCGCTGAGCAAACCTCCACCAACAGGAATTGTCACAAAACTATCGGCGATAATTGTAATGAGAATAAGATGGCCTCCCAGCGCCAAAAAAAGGAGCAGCCCCAGAATAAGTAATAACTGAGAGACCGTGGGTACGTTACCCAAGTTGGGATCGACCATGTTCGCCATGCTCAGACCCATCCCTCCAGAAATTGCCTGCCCAGATACGATAATCGCAGCCAAAACCACTTGAAGAGAGAGTCCAATCAAGGCTCCCACTATTACCTCGTTAAAGGCAAAGCCCAAACCCTCGATAGTAAAAGGATCCGCTGGCTGAACATCGAGCCCTGGGTAAATCATCATCGTGATTATGAAGCCCATTAGTATTTTGGTGCGCAGATTAATTGCGCCCATTGAAAAAACTGGAGCCACTAGAAAGGCCGCGGATACCCGAATAAATGGCCACATAAAAGTGTTCAATAAATCGATCAATTCAGCGGCAACAAGGTTCATGGACTACCTATAACGTAACCGTTCTAACACGTTCAAATATCGTCTCGAAGTATTCGGCAAGAATAGATAACTGCCACTCTCCAAAAAGCACTAACGCGAGCAACATTACTGCCAGCTTCGGTATGAAACTTAGAGTCATCTCCTGAATGGAGGTCGCAGCCTGCAAGACACCAACCAGTAAACCAGATATCAACGCGGCGCCTAATACCGGCGCACCGACCAGCGCAGTAACCTTCAAGGATTCAACCGCTATATCCATGACTAAAGAAGTGTCCATCAAATTTTCATCCCAAAAAAGTAGACACGAGAGAGCCTGTGACAAGGCCCCATCCGTCAACTAAAACAAAAAGTAGTAATTTAAACGGTAAGGAAATCATCATCGGAGAGAGCATCATCATACCCATGGACATGAGAACGCTGGCGACTACGAGATCAATAATGATAAAAGGTATATAGATTAAGAATCCGATCGTAAAAGCGGTCTTCAATTCAGAGGTGATAAATGCTGGGACTAGAACACTGAGGGGAATGTCGGACATCTCCTCCACAGGCGGCTGTTCTGCCATATCCATAAACAACAGCATGTCTTTTTCTCGGGTTTGACCCAGCATAAACTCCTGCAAAGGGATAATCGCCCGATCCAGTCCAACGTCAAAAGAAATCTCCTCATTTTGTACGGGTAACAGGGCATCGTTGTAAACCTCTTGCAGAACAGGATTCATTATGTAGAGGGTCAAGAATAACGCGATGCCTATAAGCACTTGATTCGGAGGCGTTTGCGCGGTCCCTAAAGCCTGCCTTAATAAAGACAGCACTATAATGATACGAGTAAAGGACGTCATTAAGATCAGCATCGAAGGTAGCAACGTCAACACAGTCATCAATATGATTAACTGAAGAGACAAGCTATATTCAGTTCCAGACTCATTACCCTCAAGAATAGTCATAGCAGGGATGCCCTGACCTGCGGCAAATACTGGTAAAAAGAGAAAACAACCAAGTATTAAGCGCCCCATGGCGTGTACCCTGGTAGATTCGGAAGAAGCGCTGGATAGACCTCTACAAGAAGGGTTACCACTTTTTGCTTTTTGTATGTCCAATTTACTTTCTACCCTTATAACCAATCGATTAGGGCAATCTGGCCCGAATCATGCTTAGTCGTAATTACGTCAATGTTTTTATTCATCTGCTTAGAAAAGCAAAATTGATGCCAGCAAATGAATTATCAAAATATGTTTAAAAACAATAACTTATGTATATGCTAAAACAATATATTCGCTATCTGTCGAGAATCGGACGAAAGAGCTGTGGCTCTTAAAATGAACACTGTGCGCCTGATACGGCAAATATTTACCCTAAAATCGGTAATGTTTACCTGTGTGTTTTTTATTTTGTGCATTTCTAAAACCGGCAATTCTTCAGATCTGAGCCCAACTGAAACCAATCAAAAAGTGGTGCCTTTTCATAATTGCTTTCAGGAATCCGCCACTCAGCACAAATTGGACCCTAATCTATTAATAGCGGTCGCCATCGTCGAAAGCAGCCTGGACCCGACCGCAATTTCGAAGGCCAACGCCCTCGGGCTAATGCAAATAAAATGGCCTCAAACAGCAAAACATCTTGGAATCGTAAATCGTACTCTACTGTTTGATCCATGCACCAATATAGCAGCGGGGGCAAAGTACCTTTCCGAAGTGCGACAACCCTACCTTTCGCTTGCTCAACAACCTCGTTCTAATATGATGCTAGCGGCCTACAGGATAGGGCCTAATGCCGTGAAGGGCTTTGAAAAATTGCCTGCTATAGTCGAGGACTACATTCAAAAAGTGCGGCTAGAAAAAAGCCGGCTTGACCAAAATGACGTCTCGCTTGTACCGAGAGCCGCTTGTATTCTAGAAGAATTCAAGAAAGTAGCCTTAACTACGCATCATCCTTACGAGCGAAGTCAAAAAGCCAAAGAATGGATCCTGAAAAATAAGAAACAGTGTAATCAATCTACTTGGACAACATTGATGACCAATCTGCCAAACTGGCTAGGAACTGCTTATGCCAATATTAAGTTTCAGTCAGCCTTTAATAAAGCCGAATGATATAAACCTCTTTTATTAAATCTCTCGGTTATTCAGTTCCTAAATCCTGTAACTTCTCGAAGCACAAATGCTGGGTCGCCTCTATAGATTCCCATTGCCCATCGATCACCTCCAATTCTTCTTTCAGCTGCTCTATTGAAGCTCTCAACGAATGGCTATTAACCTCAGTTTTCTCAAAAATCTCCTCTAGATATTCACTATTTTTATGAGCTTTTTCAGTTAACTTAGAAGTACTTTTTGCATTTCTAGAGGCCAAAGCTTTTAGCCCTTTGTTTGATACACCTTGCTCAATAATATTCAGGTTCTGCTTTTGTTGTTCCAAGTTGTATTGATAGACTTTCGCATTGGTTTTAGAAATCGTTTCTAGTAAACCTATAACTGTGCGATTAACCTGCGACATAGAGTTATTGATATTCAAAACTTGTCCCGTGAGGCTAGCGCGGTGTTCAAGGTAATCAAGTTCTGCTTTATCAATAAGGATCTCCTTTTCTTCACTGCTGAGTTTTTCCTCACAGCGAATGAGTCCTTTACGAATACGATATATATTCTCGGTACACTCGTTTAAAATTTGTCTATTTTCGCTAAAGGCAGCTAACACCATCTTCAAGCCTTCTATGGCGTTTTCCGTTACCCTAGACCGAGCCGCATATGCTTTCGCGCGATTGGCGTTCACGTGGGACTGCAGTTCGAATAGCTCTGCCATGTAATCTAAATTAAGTTTTTTCTGATCTGACATCCTCAACTCCAAACAACTTTAGAGAAAATCCTCAGTTTATAATGAGAAGAAAAATAAGTCTCTTCGTTTTCAAATAACCCGCCCAAACTTACCTATTTTTATTATGGGTTTTTAAAAGTTTATGAAAATGTTCCTTGAAGCCACCTGCCGGAGTTTCTCCATTAATTGGCGATTCGGGCACATCTGTAAGGAGCTGGCTATCCAACAAACTCACCTGATTAGCAGAGACCCCCAACAGCAAACGACGGTTTGAGTAATTAACGACGACAAGTTTATTTCTCTGATCTACTCTCAAGACCTCTATAATCTTGATGCTATCATTTGGAAGTCCTAAGCCCTTTAAATTGCGCGTCCTAAGAAACCACAGGCTTACTAACAACAATCCGATAACAAAAATGAAGCTGAGAATCGCCGGAAGGAAGTCGTAATTGTCCACTTAAATCTTACGCGGGTTTTATGCGATCCAACGGAGCAACAATTTCAACAACAGTAATTCCATATTTTCCTTCAGTAGTTTCAACCACCTCTCCCTTTGCTATTACCGTATTGTTTACCTTAATGTCCATTAGCTCACCGGCGGTTCTGTCAAGCTCTAACAAGCTTCCCTGCGAGAGTTTGAGCAAATCTCTTAATTTCAAAGTGGTACTGCCCACTTCGATTGTCAAATTAATGGGAATCGCCTGAATTACGTCCTGGTCTATTGCAGATTCGGTTGCCTGATCTATTGCAGATTCGGTTGCCTGATCTACTGCAGATTCAATTGTCTGACCCTCACTCGCCTCCGGCTGACTTTCTGTGCTTTCGTTAGCCGGCTGTTCTTCATTTTCACTCATAATCGTCCCCCGCCATAACGGTCTCAGTTATCTTGACTGCTGCTTGTTTGCCTAAACTGCCAATGTCTGCCTTAAATACAGGGAACCCGTTCACAGAAACTTCCGCATTATCAGGCACTCTAAAGGGAAGGACATCTCCAACCTTCAAATTTCTCAACTGATGGAGACTCACAGGCAATTCACCCGCTTTAACATCTAAGTTAAAAGGAACCTCATCCATAGAATCGGACATATCCTGTCTCCAGTCCTGGTCGGCCTTACTATTCGGGTCAATCACCTGCAACCTTCTTCTAAGCGCGTCTCGTTCAAGTTTTAAATCAGTATACAAATAAACCAGATCTACAAAACCAAGGCTTTCTTCAGATCCGATACTCTCGAACCGATTAACGACAACAAAATCTGAGTCTCCAGCAATATTCGCAAACTGAGGATTCTCTTCATGACTGCGAAGTTCACAATTTACCTCTAGAAAAGGAGACCATGCTTCTTGCAAAGCCGAAAACACAGTATTGCGAATTTGATCGATAACCGCTTTTTCAGTTGCGGTGAATGCTCGTGCGCCCTCAACGATTGTCAAAGACCGCGCGCTACCGCCAAACCAATTATCCAGACAACTAAATATCACCTGGGGGTGAACTAAGCAGAGCACGTCATTACGAAAGGGCGGCATACTAAATAAAGTAACCGAAGCAGTTTGAGGAAGTTGCTGGATATACTGAGCATAATTCATAAAGGTCACAGTACCCTCTTCAAAACGAGCGTTATATCTTAATGTTTCGAGCATGCCCGTTCGGAAATTACGGTGAAACAGTTCGCTGATTTGTTCCAGTGACCGCATATTGATACCCGAGCCGGTGGTATCTTCCGCTAAAAGATCAAGTTCTTTAAAGTCTTGGTTAGTGTTGTAACCCTCTCCCTCAAGAGCACCAGAGGATACCAACTCCCCAATCGCGTCCATTTCCTCTTCTGATAATAACTTGCCGTCTTCAGCCATTGAATTTGTACCGCATTTACTGCATCACAAAAGAAGTAATTAGCACATCAGATATCGCGTCCGTCGTCAATTTCTCGTGTTTCTCAAGAACTGCATTAATAGCCACGCGAATAGAGTCACTCATCTCTTCTTTCCCGCTTCTAGTAGTGAGTTGGTCTTCGCTAAATTCCATTAGTTCCAGTAGGATAGCTGACTTGATTGCTTCCATATGCCGCGGCACCATACCATTAACCTCGCCCGTTATCGCGCTTAATTCTTCGTCAAACATGTCGGCCTTATCAAAGTGTGTCGCAATACTAAAACCCACCTGTACAACTTTTCGTGAACTTTTTACGTTCGCCGTAAAATTATCTGGGATTTTGAAGTAACTGACTTGAAACTTGCTATCGATCTCCAAAGTCTTAGGTTCCATAGCACTCGCGTTTTCAGTTTCTTCAATTTCCTCCTCAAGTGCAGCTATGGCCTCCTCCGCTTGTTCACCTTCCGGTTTCTCATCGAAGAATCCTACAAAAAACAGAGTCCCTAATACTGATCCAACACCGACAAGCAATACTAGCAATACAACCAGGATGACCTTTAACATCCCTCCGCTGCTTTTTTCGCCATCTGGTTCAACATCTTCAACTTCTGCCATGATTATCTCCTAGTGGCCTATTAATTTGTTTATACAAAAAGATCCAAGCCGTTAGCTCCTGCTACCTGGCCATCTTCTGACGCAAAATCCTCAGCAAGCAAATCAATCGAGACCTCAAACGAATTATCCGGTTTTTCTGATCTACTGCCAGATTTTTCTTTATCCCCCATCGACAAGTTAATACTCCCCTCTTGATCATAGAGTTCAGAAAGTGTTGCTCTTAATTTTGATAGCGAGTCCTGAAGCAACTGGCGCGCGATAGGATCGTTCGAACTAATTTGACCTTCTATTCCCTTTTCGCTGATATCAAGAGAAATGTCTACGTGGCCTAGAGTCGACGGATGTAGGTTTAGTTTTACATTCCAAGAACCATTTTTTATCGCCACGGATAGTCGCTGTCCCAGAATCTGACCAAAGCGCTGGCTCCAGTTGACGTATTGCTCAGTTCGTAAAAACCCGTCTTTTGTTTCTGGTTTGCTTGTTAACATCTCACCAAAACTGGGGAACTCTTTTGAAATCATGCGAGGCCTGACATCCAAATCTTGGCCTAAATCTTGAGCCGATGTACTTAACAACTTCTTTTGTGGTTCTGAAAACTTACCAAAGACCAGCTCAGAATTATCAATGGACTCCTTTGCAAATTGTCCCTCTGATAAGGCATCAAAGGAGTCTGTTGCGGAAGCCTTATTAAACAAATCTTGGGGACTAGCTCGAAGCATTTTAGGACCGGTCTGGATCTGCGATTCACTTTTTGAAATAAATTCGTCATCTCTCGTAGAAAATTGTTCCCCCTTGACAATGCCAGGCTCATCCATCAAACGAATTTGACTTATTCCTTTTTCTTTCCCAACAGAGCCCTTCTCTGAGGGCTTTTGGTGATCGGAAATAATCGTCTTTCCTTTCAGATGAGAACTATAGTGTGACGATGATTGAATCAAATTAAAGCTCGATTCACCTATCTTGCCTGGGGCAGGCCGGTCTACATTCAAGTTTAGGTTCTGGCTAATAAGATCAATCGTCGATTGCGCCTTGTTTAACGGCAAAGCTGATTTCGAAGCTTGGCTGTCAGAATCTAATAACATGGGACCTGGGTCACTTATTTGTTTGTTAGCCACACCAGAATGTTTAACCAGAGCCGACGTTAAACGATCATCAGTTTGCTCAGAAAGCTCGGGTGACCCTTTTACAACTGCTGATTTTTCATTTGAAGACCCCGCTTGGGGTGATCGTCCGCCCACATGCATGTTCAATCCCGATCCGCTTCTGGGCAACACTTGGCTTCTGGCAAACTCACTTAAACTAGTGTCGTTTACCAGCGGCTTCGCTGTAGTCAGTATTAATCTGCCAACCTCGAATGCACGGTCATGGACAGCAAGCATGGGCAAACCCTTGCCGGCATCGTCCTCTGAATCACCCTTCAAAGAACCATTATCATCCGCTACAAGGGTATCGTCTTGACCGGGACCGCTGATGCTATCGTCAATATCGACGCTTTTTCTTATAGGAGATTTTTTTTCAGAGATGATGCGCTCATTGACCTGCTCTAACAAAACACTCTTAAAATCAGTATGTTGCGGCGACTTTTGGGGATTGCTCCCTGCAGGCAGATTACCTTTCGAGGGAACTTCTGGGTGTATTTCTAAAGAGGATAAAAATAAATCGTCCGCCATGATCAAAAGCCGCAATCTTAGTTATGGTTACATTGAGCAATTACCATGCCAGTGCATCTTTGGTATTAGGATCTAAGTTGATAGGAGATCAACCGCTAGACTGATACTTAGGTTTTTATTTTTGAGAATCGCAGGGAATTAGAGAGGTCCCTCTCGAGGTTTTCTTTACGAGCCACCTCGATTTGGTATTTCTCTTCAGTTCTATTCTGTAGTGTTTCGAATTTTAGACGTTCCTTTTCCAGCTTTATAAATTCTTCATTAACTTGCTTTTTTTCCAGTTCAACGCTTTTTGCCTCCTTTTTCACCAAATCAAGGGTCTTATCCAAATGAATCATGAATTTCCGCAATCTCATCGCTACTTCTACATCATGGTCGACTTTCTCAAGATCAGTAAGGTTAATTGAGTATTGCTTTTTGAGGGATAATATTTTTTCCGCTTTTTCTTCTAAGTCTAATTCCTTCGAGTGAATATTGGCTAAGGCAAGTTTTACCTGGTCTAACTTTACCGACACTTTCTCAATCAGCATCTCCCACTTTTGGCTTCTTTTTCCGTGCGCTTTACTCACCGCCCAAACAACCCAACAGTTGCGAAAAAGACTCCTCTTGACCCGAGGATTCATCCATCGACTGCCGAAGGAAGCCTTCCATCAAGTCCCTCAACTCTATCGCACTATCAATATCTTTGTTTGAGCCTACGCTATATGCACCCACTTGGATTAAATCTTGATTCTGCTGGTAGAGCGTCCAGAGCCTTCGAAAACGATTCGCTGAAGAAAGCCTTTCGTTTTCGACTAGGGTCGGCATTAATCGTGATATTGAGCCCGCTAAATCGATTGCGGGATAGTGTGCGGCATCCGCAAGATCCCTGGAGAGGATAACCTGACCATCCAAGGACGCTCGGGCAAGATCAACGATGGGATCATTTAAATCATCTCCTTCAGCCAGTAACGTGTAAATTGCTGTTATAGATCCTTCATCGATCTTCCCAGTACCGGTCCTTTCGATTAGGTTGGGTAACAGGCTAAATACCGATGGAGGATATCCCTTCGCTGTAGGCGGCTCGCCAACCGCTAGACCTATTTCACGTTGGGCGTGCGCAACCCGAGTTAAACTATCAACCAACAACAATACGTCTTTTCCTTGGGCCCTGTAGTGCTCTGCATAGAGATGAGCTAAGTGAGTACATCTGATTCTCAATAACGGAGATTGGTCCGCTGGTGCCGCGACCACTATCGCCCTCGACATTCCCTCTTCGCCTAAAGTGTTTTCTACAAACTCTTTGACTTCCCGTCCTCTTTCACCAATTAAACCAATCACGACTATATCGGCGGCAGTAAACTTGGTCAGCATAGCCAGTAACACGCTCTTTCCTACCCCTGATCCCGCGACTAGTCCAATTCGTTGTCCACAGCCTACTGTAAGCAATGCGTTTATAGCTCTCACGCCAACATCCAAAACCCGATTTATTGGAGTCCTGTCCATCGGATTGATCGGTTCGCCCGATATGCTCATTTTGTTCTCATTTAAAACAGGTCCATTGCCGTCGAGAGGCTCTCCCATCGGCCCCAAGACTCTGCCGATTAGCGAATCGTTGACGTTCGTAAAATCTGCCTCGGATTTAACGTATACCCTATCTCCAGCTATAAGACCTCGCGAGTCCCACAAAGGCATCAGAAAAACGATGCCCTCTTGAAACCCTACTACCTGTGCGTCTACAAATTCGTTTTCGGCTTCTCCCTTAAGTATCCTACAGACCGAGCCAACGGATGCTTTTAAGCCTCTAGCCTCCAAAGTCAAACCGACTATTCGAGTAAGCACACCATATTCTCTAGGTGACACCTGACGAAGAGCGCCGATTATGTGATCCACTTCAAGCTCAAAACGAGAACCAAGGTTTACATCAGGCTCAACCATCCTCTTCCGCCTGCTGTTCAAAAAGACTATTTTCATCTGAAGACGGTGGCTCCAAGACAAAAGACGTTTCTCCATTTGTTTCATCGTTTTCTGGAGCATCGTCAAAACCGGAACTTTCATCTGGTTCTTCTACAGCTAACGGTCCTTGGCTTGCGTCAATTTCCTCAGCTGAGATTGACCCCGGTTCTGCCGAAGAATCTGGAACTCCTTTGCCTGCAGCGGGTTGCGAGAAACCCCCCTCGTGAGTTATGAATGTCGATTCTGGAATTCTCGCATTAAAAACTTGACTTGCTATTTCAGTAATCCGATCCTCCAGCAGGTCCTCGATCGATCGATCTTCCATAGTCAGCCGAATACTGCCATCGGCTAGCGCTTCAGAAACTTGAATCTCGCAATTCTCAAAGAGCCCCTTAAACTGTTCGTCAGTCATTCTCCGGTACCAACCTGGCGACACCGTAATAACCGCGTCTTCTATTTCATTGGGCTCAATTTCGCTGACCACCCTCTCTATCAGGTTATTTATTGATTGATCCGAAAGTTGAAGTTCAGCGCGCGCGATCATCTCGGCTAGCCTGACGGCCAATCGCTTTAGCGGATCGGCTAAGACATTATGCTTTATAAGACCGGACTTAATCGAAGACATGAAACTCGCTATTTCATCCCTTGCTTCTATTTCAAATTGATGTTGGCCCTCCGAAAATTCTTCCCGAGCCAAACGCAGGCCATCGGCTCTGCCTTTCGCTTCGCCTTCAGCAAAGGCTTGCTTTTTTGCCTCTTCAATATCCAGGGCGGACGACGTTATTTGTTCACTTGGAATAGGTTGCAAAGGTTCAAGGGGTTCTATCTCTTCCTTTACCTCCACCTCTGCCTCTTCTGCCAGAGCGTCCGAAAGTAACTCAACCTTTTCTCCCAAACCGACCAAAGGAGTCTCTTTAAAGGTAAGCGGATCTGCCGCTTGCTCTTGGCTCTGAGCAAACAAGCCCTCCCGGTGTTTCTGATTAGCAAAGACGTCGCTTGGCTGCCAGTCTTCGAAGGGCCCACTATCAGACAAAATCACCACCCTCTGATGAGGCTAAGACTAGCTCTCCCCTATCCTGCATCTTCCGAGCGGTTCTTATGATGTCTTTTTGTGCTTCGTCTACATCGGTCACGCGCTGTGGAGGAAGCTGTTCCATTTCATCGAGGAACATTGCACCGGCCCTCTGAGACATGTTGTTCATAAAGATCTCTTTCACGTCCTCAGGGCAGCTCTTCAGAGCAATCATCAACTGCTCTTGTTCTATTTCTCGCATTAACGTCTGTACGCTGCGATTATCCAGGTCGCCCATGTTCTCAAACAAGAACATGTTATCTCTAATACTTGTGGCCAAATCCTCGTCCTGCTCTTCTATCTGGTTCATGACAATAGTCTCGAGCTCGAGTTTCGCTTTGCCCATGATATCGGCAGCCTTCTTGACGCCGCCTATCGTCGAAGAGGATGCAGATGTCAAAGTCCCAAATTGTTGTTCAATGACATTTTCCAGTTCCCGCATGGCAGTCGGCTGCACGGTGTCTAACACGGCTATACGCTTGACCACCTCTGCTCTGATACCTTCAGGTAGGAAAGTAAGTACGTCAGCTGCTGTGCCTTCTTCGAGGACCGATAGAATGATCGCAATAATCTGAGGATGCTCGCTAGCAATCATGTCATTTATCGCGCGAGGCGACATCCAAGAAAGAATGTCCAAGCGTTTGCTTGCACCACCGGGTATCACCTTGGCTAAAACCGTGGCCGCCTTCTCCTCGCCCAGCGCCCTTTCGAAGACATTTTCCACGTATTCAGTTCCCCCAAAACCAAGGGAGGTTTGTGCTTTAAGCTCTTTTAAAAATTGATCTAAGACATAGTTGACTGCTTCGGGAGAAGTATCCTGGATATTTACCATTGCCTTACCCAACGCCGACACCTCTTTCGGCCTGAGCAAAGAAACAACTTCTGCAGCCTGAGTTTCAGCCATCAGAAGCGCAAGGAGGGCGGCCCGATCGGTACCGGTTAGGCCCGCCACTTCCTGGCTCAATTCAGGACTCATAGTTTCCTCTTCTGGGATTTGAATATTCTGTTCAGCCATATCTATATCCTACCAGTTCAATCACATATTGTTATCAGGCGTAATCATCTTGCGGAACAAGCCGGCCACTTTAGCCGGTTCTTCCGCTACGATCATTCTTAGTACCGCGACCTTGTCGTCATAGCTCTGGCTTTGGTCAAGCATCTCTAAAGGTATTGAGCTCTTCTTGGGTACAAGTTTCGCTCTAATTGCTTCAAGATCTTCGCCAGCACTCAAATCAATCATATCCGAGTCTGAAAGCTCACCATCACGCAGTTCACGAGGTATTTCTATCTCTTCTTCCTCTGGGGTAGGCATCAGCAGAGGCCTTACCACAAACAAAAGAACTCCCAGTATCATGACAATTCCTGCGCCATACTTTATGAGGTCCAAGATATCAGAGTCTCGATACCAAGCAATGTCTTCTATAACCTCGACCGGTCTAGCGAAGCTGGTGGGCAAGACAGTCACGGTGTCCCCTCTTGATTCATTAAACCCAACGGCGCCTTTAACGACATCGGTTAATCTTTCAATTTGTTCAGGGCTTACTTCAGTTTGATCACCTTCTTCTGGATCTTCGACTACGCCTAAGGCCAACTCATTGATAACCACCGCAACAGACAGTCTCTCAATCTGACCAACTTGTTGTTTTGTGTATCTAATTTCTCGGTCTAGTTCATAGTTTCTTATGGCCGACGACGCTGAATTTGTCGATTTTTGACCAGACTGCATCGCTCCGAGACCAGGATCAGCCACAAACGACGGGTCATCGGGGGGCGCATTTGAAAAACTGCCGGGCAAACCCGCCGCTTCCCCCGCGCCGTCAGTCTCGAAGTCAAGCGATTCGGATCTTGTTTTAGGGCCCGAACCACCCCTATCGTAGGCCTCGGATGTAGTCTCTACCTCAGTGAAATTAACGGTGACATCGACCTCTGAACGAACATTCCCGAGCCCAACAATCGGCCCAAGGATTTGCTCAATTCGTCTTTGATAGCCTTGCTCCACAGAGCTCTTGTGTTCAGTTTGGGCGGAGGTCAAGGTCATTGCAGCCTCTCCTTCGGTCGACGTCAGAAGATTCCCTGTATTGTCTACGACCGTAACGTTTTCCGCAGGCAAATAAGGAATGCTAGACGAAACAAGATGGACAATAGCCTGAATTTGATTCCTTGAAACGACTCTACCTGGATAAGGAACAACAACAACAGACGCTTTTGCGGGAGTTTGGTTCCTCACAAATACGCTTTGCTGGGGCTCAGCCAAATGGACTCTGGCTGTTTTAATGCTGCCAATTTCGCTTACAGATTTGCCCAGCTCTTTTTCCATGGCCGCTCGATAGCTTACCTGCTCCATAAAACGGCTGGTAGTCATAGAGCCTTGCTCTAGTAGCGTGTCCAAACTACCTAAATTCGATTCTCGCGGGATATTTTGCCCGGCCAAAAACATGCGCGCCTCGTGGTACTCAGTTTCAGGTACCGTCAGCTCTCCAGTTCGCGTGTCAATCCTAAAAGAAATGTTGGTTCCTTCTAATGCAGTAACAGCCGCCTGGCGATCTGCTTCGCTCATGTTTGGGTTCAGCGCTCTATAAGTTGGGGCCGTCATATATAAGTAAAACAAAAAACAAATAGCGATTACGGTAACAAGAATAATTGCCGGCAAAGCTTGTTTTACGACAGGTTGTTCAAAAAAATCCGCTGCCGCTTTTGTAAAGCCTGAGCGACTATCCAATTCGTCGGGGAGTCCCTCTGTTAATTCGGAGGGAGGTTGAATACCCAGATCTTGATCGCCTTGTGCCGCGACCGGCAAAGTGTCTTGAGTTCCATCTAATGTAGCTTCAGCCATAATCTTTGCTCACATATTTAACGCGGGGAAAGCCCTAAACAGGCATGTTCATAATATCGTCGTAGGCTTTAAGTAATTTATTTCTAATTTGAAGCGTTGCCTCAAAACCCAAAGAGGCTTTTTGAGTGGCCAAGACAACGCTAGTTAAAGGTATATCCTCGCCCCGTTCATAAGATTCTTTTAAAGCTTTACTCGTGTTTTGAGCCTCTTTGACAGAGTCCAAGGCACCGCCTAATAAGCTTCCGAACTGATCGACAGCGTTTGCCTTGTTAACCGTTCCTGCGGAGGGAAGCGCTGAAGATAGATCATTTTTAACTAGATCGTTTCGTTCTTGATTAGCTCTTAATTGCTCAAGGAGCGCTCCCGCTCTTTCGTTATAAACAGACTGAACCATTTTCTACTCCTAGGCACTCTGTCGCTTGGGAATGACAATTCCCTTCTCTCGCATTCGCGCAACTTTATATCTTAGCGTTCGCTGGCTAATACCCAGAATATCCGCCGCCTCTTTTCGGGTTCTCGTATTTTTGATCGTCTCCACGATAATACGAAACTCGTTAGCATCCATAGCGCCCTGCAGGCCAGAAGATTGCTGGGCATCCTCGACATACCCAATCCTATGTCCTTCCTCGTCATTCGGAAGTTCTGCATCTTCGAACCGCCGAATCGCTCTATCAAAAGGCATTTCGGCTGGGCGAGCCCTCTCGCCAAGCGAGCGGTAGCTCGGTTCACTGGGCCCTATAAGCTCATCAAAAATCAAATGCGAGCTATCAATTAAACCGTCTGCAGACAAAACAATCGCACGCTGAATTACGTTTTCAAGCTCGCGAACGTTGCCTGGCCATGAATAGGACAGCAATTTGGATGACGCCTCAGGACTCAACGTATAATCCTGCTGATCTCTCCCATGTTTGACCAAAAAGAAGTTCGCTAAAGGCAGGATATCATCGAGCCTGCTTTTCAGGCCTGGAACGTTAATTCGAAAGGTGCTCACTCTGAAATATAAGTCCTCTCTAAACGCTCCCGCTCTTATAGCAGATCGCAGATCTAGATTGGTCGCGGCAACAATTCGTACGTCCACACTGATAGAGTCAGAAGATCCTACCGGAATTATTTCTCGTTCCTGTATCGCCCTCAATAATTTTGCTTGTAAAGGCAGCGTTAGTTCACCAATCTCATCCAAGAACAAGGTGCCGCCATGGGCCTGAGTAAAAAAACCATCCGTGCTGCGGGTGGCGCCTGTGAACGCGCCTCTGGTATGACCAAACAACAAACTCTCCGCCAAAGTCTCTGGCAATGCAGCGCAGTTCACCGGAATGAAGGGCCCAGCCCTTCTCGGAGAAAAATCGTGCGTTAGCCTGGCCAAAACTTCCTTTCCTGATCCAGTCGGGCCATGCATAAGTGCGGTCACTTCGGACGCGCCTACTCGCTCTACCAAAGCGAGCAAGTGTTGGCTCGTTTCATCTACAAAAACATATGAATCATTCTTAAATAGACGAATACGGGCGAGCTCTGCGACCTTATCCCATTTGTTCTGAAAATCCATGCCTGCGGAAATTACATCATCTACGCCAACCTTTACCGCCTGAATGGCTAGATCGACTTCGTTCGCTTCAACCCGCAAAACCACGTATAACGAATTTCCGTATTGTGCTCTGAGTTGCTGAATAAATTCCAGGCTAGAAGAATCTCTACCTTGAATACAAACTACCCATTGCGAGATTTCTTGATGCGCGGTTAGGTGCGCTTGAATATCTCCGATAGCCACCGGGTGGGGCCGGAACCCTGATTTAGACAAGAAACCCATCGTCTGGGAATCGAGGGGCGAAGAATTATCCCATATCAATTCTATTGTATTGTTTTTGTACATAACCTTGTGTCACAGCTTTAATTACCAGCTATAAAAAGCAAAAGGCATGCCAAACAAAAAAATACAATCAAATCAATTAGTTAATTATCTCTAACGACCTCCAAACGAATTACTCTTACCGATTTAATAAAAAATGACGTGAATTCGACAGCAGGCTATTTCTCGGCTTTTAGTTCGTAACGTTTAATGCGCTCGATGAGTGTCGTTCTCTGCATACTCAAAATTTTGGCGCATTTGGACACGTTGCCATTCATGTCGTCTAGCGCCTTAACAATTATATCCTTTTCAATTTCGCCCAGCATTTCCTTGAGACCAGAGCCTTGGCGACGAAATTGATCGTATCCCTGGGCCTGCATAATAATCGACTCAACCTCGTTCTCCTCCTCAAATTGGGTTGTATCGCTCGATCCGGATTCACCGGAGAGAACATCTAAATCTTGGCCGTGCTCTCTTTCCGCTATTTCAGCCATGCCCTGAGGCAACATTGCCTTGTCTATGCTTTGGAGCGTCAGAATCTGTCCCGGATACAAGACGCTTAGCCGATGCACCATGTTCGAGAGCTCTCTGACATTACCGGGCCAATCATACTTTTTGACAACCGACATTAACGTCCCGTCAAACGAAATCGGTGAGTTTTCTTTTGCAAACTGCTTGCTAAAAAAACTCACTAGGTCAACCAAATCAGAGACCCTGTCTCTGAGAGGCTCAACCCGGACGGGAATCACATTTAGCCTGAAATAGAGATCCGAACGGAAACGTTCTTCCTTGATCTCTCTGTCCAAATCCCGGTGTGTCGCTGAGACAACTCGAATATCCACCTTAAACGAGGCGTTAGAGCCTACGGGCGTGATTTCTTTCTCCTGGAGCACCCTTAACAATTTCACTTGCATTTCAATCGGCATGTCGCCTATTTCATCTAAAAACAGGGTGCCCTGGTCCGCGGCCTGAATCTTACCTACGCGATCGCCGATCGCGCCTGTGAAGGACCCTTTTTTGTGCCCAAACAACTCGCTTTCTAGCAACTCGGCTGGTATCGCGCCGCAGTTAACCGCTACGAAAGGATAACTCGCTCTGGCCGATAATCGGTGAATTTCCTGGGCAACCAGTTCTTTTCCGGTGCCGCTTTCGCCGTTTATGAGTACGCTCGCCTCGTCTGGCGCGATCGCTTGTAGCAGTCTTAGAAGATCATTGGTGCTTTTGCTTTTTCCAATAATTCGCTGCATCGAGAAAACCACTTTATTAGACCGACCCGTAGACACTTTAACCGATGCGCGTAGCACTAACCAACCTGAGCTTAAGAAATATGTAAACTTTCCCCTTTAAAGAGGAATCCGATCGCCTAAAGAGCAATTTGTTACCGCATCCAAAGCGGCAACTTTAAGCGCTATTCGTCATCCCAAAAGCTCTCTATGATAAGATTTAAATGCAGCTAAACAATTAAATAATAAAGAAAATCAGCTTCAGAAAACCCCACGTGTCGCATGTGTATAGGCTTCCTGGCCTTATCAAGTCTTAAAAAAGCAGGAAATAAGTACAAAAAAGAGCCAAACTGGTTTTACTGGCACACTAGTTGCTGATAGTACAACACTGAAGCTGCTCCAAAAGTTGCCCAGTACTGAGAATTCACAGCACTCAGTATTACCACACACTTAAAGGGCCTCCTTAGGAGCAGACTTCAGTAAACAATAAATTTACGAGTAAAATTAAAGGTTCGTTAAATTTAGCCGATTCTATAAGATGTGTGGTAAATGGTTTCGGTGCAAACTGAAAAAACGATGGCAATAGACTATATCAATGCCCTGGGTGCTGGCGCTTCTTTTGATACGAAAAAAATCGTAGAGGCGCTAGTGGAAGCAGAAAGAGCGCCGGCAAGAGCGTTAATCCAACGAAAAGCCGATGAAGGCGACGCCAAAATAACTGGGCTAGCCAGCGCCGCTTCTATATTAAATAAATTCAAGGTCTCGGCGCAAAATCTCAATGATGCGAGAGACTTCAACACATATTCCATAAATAATAGTCAAACAAACGCCTTCACAGCCACCGCGAACAGCACAGCGCGAGCTGGCACCAACTCTGTCACTGTCAATCAAATCGCCCAGGAGCAGCGTAGCATCTCAAACGGCTTCGATACCTCAAACACCGCCATAAACGACGGCAGCGCCATCGAGCTTTCGTTAACGGTTGGCGGGGCAACCCAAACCATTAACGTCGTGAACACCTCGCTGGAGGGCACAGTCTCTGCTATCAACGCCGCCGATTTGGGCGTCAGAGCTGAATTAGTCAACACGGGCGCAGCCAGCGGGAACTATCAGATACAGCTGGTTGGTGAAAGTGGAGCCGCGAAGTCATTTAGCATGACCTCAAGCGATAGCTCTTTAAACTTTTCTAATCTGCAGACCGCGACAGACGCGAACCTCAACGTCAACGGGATAGACTTTACTCGGAGCACAAACTCCATTAACGACATCATTGAGGGCGTCACTCTAAACCTTCTCGGCGCTACCGAGGGTGCCGCCACACTCGGTGTTAACCAGAATAACCAGTTCGCTAAAGCGAACATCGTCGACTTTGTAGCCTCGTATAACGAGGTGAGAACTCAAATGAAAGAGTTGATGAGTTCAGAAGCAGACGGGGCACTCGCCGGAGATAGCATTATCCGCTCTCTGGAGAGAAACCTACGCAATGCTATGACCAGCACGTCGTCTACACCGGGCACCAACGTCAGGAACCTGACCGACATGGGAATCAGCATAAATCGTTATGGTGTGCTCGAGCTCGATGAGCAAAAGCTCGATCAAGCTTTAGGCAGCAATTACGCTGACGTCATAAAAGTCTTCAGTGCCGACACCAATGATCAGAGCAGCAGCAGCACGCAGGCCGCAGGTATCGCCGGCGACATATCGAAGTTAATCGACGATATGACCTCATCACAAGGCTATTTCACTACCCAGAAAAATCGCTTGAATGAAGATGCCGCGAGATACGATACCGAGCTCAGTGAACTTGAAGAGAGAATGGAAAAAGTGGAAGAACGCTACAACAGGCAGTTCTTGGCCATGCAAAAGATCATAGACGAGATGAACTCGACCAAAGAAGGCCTCATCAACAGCCTCGAGTACCTTCCTTTTACCAATAAAGACTGATCTAATAACGCCCGGTTACTTTTTTTACCGGCTCTCTATGCAGAACCCTCACCAGCAGCCCAAAAGCGGCCTATCCAAAACAATACGCTACTTCTTTATAGCCTCAATACCTATCCTTCTCATCGTCTATATTCAACCTGAGCTAGACCTTCCAGAAGTCCCGCTCCAAGTGGTTGTAGGCAACTTTTTCTGGATCGGCTTCCTCCTTCTTATAGCTTGGAAATATTACTGGGAGATGTGGAGGCCCAGACAGAAAAAAAAGGCCGCCCTAAAAGAGAACGAAGACGACCAAGATCAAAACACCTCAATAGATCATTAAAAACCTTTTCTATGGCGCTTGGGCTGAGCAGCCAGAGCCTGGACAATATCCTGCGCACCAGATCGAATTCCTAGCTAACGTCATCCCCTTTTAGACGTCCGTTGCCTCTTAAAATGGAAATTTGATGCCTGCGGCAAAGAACTGCGCCACCGAGAGTCTCGATAAGAGGCAAGCACTGTCAGATTACTTGCCGCTTTGCCAGTTTAACCGGCAAAGGGTGACCGTCACACGTTTAAACCTTCTCATCTCTGACCAAGCACAAGAAATTTTCTAACCCCTCAAATCACCTCAAAAGAGCCCAAGACCCCCGAAAACGGCAAGCTCACTCCCACTTTTTTGCCGCTTTTGAATCAAACCGGCAAGCTTCGTCTCATCGCTAACATTTTTATTAACAAGCAATCAAAAAACCCTAAAGAAGGTTTTCGTCATCCCGACTTATCCCCTGTCGCAAATGCGGCCTAACGGACCGAAACGAAAAAATTCGTTAGGTCGCTTGTTATAAATATTTGGAGGTTCTATAAAATGTCTCTTGTAGTTAACACAAATGTTGCTTCTCTGACAGCTCAGCGTGCTTTATCGTTTGCAGATGGTTTGCAAGCCGAAGCGATGTCAAGACTGTCTACTGGTAGCAAAATCAACAGCGCGTCTGACGACGCAGCCGGCTTAGCCATTGTTCAGAGGATGACTTCACAAGTCAAAGGTCTGAACATGGCAATAAAAAATGCCAACGACGGCATTTCTTTGACTCAGTCCGTCGAGGGAGCACTCGTCGAAGTATCTGAGATGCTTCAGCGATTGAGAACTCTTTCAGTACAGGCGGCTAACGATACGAACACTGGCGTCGATCGCAAGGCGATACAGGAAGAAGTAGATCTGTTAATTGCCGAAATAACTCGAGTATCCGCTAATACCAGGTTCAACAACCAGAAGGTGTTAGATGGCAGCTTTAAAGACAAGCAAATCCAAGTGGGCACTCAAAGTGGAGAAGCAATCAATGTGGCGATCGCGTCTTCTAGTGCTGATAAGCTTGGCGCTTACAAAGTAACAGGAGACCTAGTACAGGTTTCTTCAGGCTACGGTAGCGGCCAGTTGGTCAACGGTGTCGACTCGGACGATGACATAATTGTCAACGGAAACTCTGTATCTAAAACGATTGCAGTTGCAGCCACAGACTCGGCTCAATCGGTTGCAGCGAAGATCAACGCTGTCAGCGGGGATACTGGTGTCTCAGCAGAAGCGAAAACCCATGCTCTGTTCTATAGCATGTCTTCGGCTGACGAAACCATAAGCATTAAAGTCAACAATAAGACCACTGGCGATTTCGTCTTGAGTTCGACAAATATTTCCGACGCGGTAGACAAGATCAATGCCATCTCTGGTACGACTGGCGTTACCGCGAAGGCAAACGCCAACAACCAGGTCGTCATGTACAGCTCATCCGGTGCCGATATATTGGTGGAAAACGAAAAAGCTTCTGACAAGCTCCGTTTAAAAACTGCCGGTCATGACGGCGTTACTGAAGTGACGAAGCAAGCGACCCACTCAGTGGGTAAGGTAACAGACGTATTGACTCACAGTACGGCGCACACGATTACCAACAACACGACAGGTCAAACTTGGGATTTCACCACCGGTGCGGGTACGACCGAAACAGCTTTGTCATACAGCACTAAAATCAACGACGTCCTTGGGGCGAACGTTGGAACAAAAGCTAATCGAGTCTCTTCAGCTGCTCTCGCTGACATTACGTCAGGTGACTACTATCTGAAGCACCACTCGACTGGTGATGTCTTCAAGCTTGCTCTCGCAGACGCAACCAAGGCAGAGTGGGACACGGCTATCGCGGGTGCCACTTACTTTGGTGGAAGCCACGACGGTCAGGTTCGTAATATGTCGGCTATGCTGGCTACGTCAATTATCGGCACCACCAACGCCAACGCTAAATTGCAGATTACCGGCGACAGGGTTTTTGGTGACTTTGATATCTACAGTGATTCCATCACATCAGTTAATATCATGGACTTGGCCCATACTTACAACTCAGTGGGTGTTGAGGCCACGGGTATCGAAGTAACTAAGACTGGAACCGTAACAGTAGGTTCAGAGCTCGGTGATGGCGGCGCAATTGCTACAGGTAATACGGGTACCGCGAACATGATGGACCACCTTCATACTGAAGACGATGCCGGTTCTATAGGTACTTTAGATGGGACCGTGTTCACCTTTGTTGAGGATAGCCGTCTGCAGCTCGATTTAGCAGCCGCCGATACGGGCGCGATGGTCACACTCCAAGGCACAGACCGGGATGGAAGATTAGTTACCGAGACTCTCGACTTATCTGCTGGTGACGCGGTGAACACTACCTTCGCGTATAAAACACTCACAAGCATGACTGCTCAAGCGCAGTTGGGCCAAGCTCTGTCAGTAAAAAATATCACGGATCATGATGATTTTACTTTCACAGGTGCCCGCGAATTCGGAGACTTCAAGATCGGTCTGGCGACCACTCCGGCAACTGACGCATTGACTGACCGAACTGAAGGTGATAACGATACTCAGGACTACAAGTTCGGCGTTTCGGGGTTGGTAGACTCCGGCACGGTCCAAGGAACGATCGCGTTAACTTCTAGCAAGATCTTTTCAATAACCCAGCAAGGGACTGAAAACCCCTACTCTGGAGGTCCCGCGAACGATAACTACTTCACCACGCAATCTGCAGCTCTAAACACAGTGTCCAACATTGATCTTAGAAACCAGGCTGGAGCTGATGCAGCGCTCGCCGTAATCGATGGGGCAATTGAACGTGTCTCATCTATGAGATCCGACTTGGGCGCAGTTGAGAATAGACTAGAGCACACGGTGAGCAACCTGATGAACATCTCAGAAAACACCGAAGCGGCTAGATCCAGGATCCAGGACGCAGACTTCGCAGCGGAATCCGCGAAGCTTGCCAAGGCCCAGGTGCTCAAGCAAGCTGGTGTTGGAATGTTATCGCAGGCTAACGCTGGCGCTCAGTTAGTACTACAGCTACTTCAATAATAGTATCCCCTTTAGCTATAAACATTGAAAACAGCTGAAACAAGAGACAAGTCACCGGGAGGCCATATCCCGGTGACTCTCTTCACCGAAAAAGCTCCTTTCTCTTGCTATTAAACAGAGAAAATATAAATTTAAGCCTAAGCTTCAAACCACAATTCTCCGAATCAAAACTACTACAGTTACGACCATCCTCCCCCTTCTCAAACTAGAACACCGAAATTCAAAACCCATCACACGAAAGAAACTCCGTACATATTTCAAATAAAAACGCCATTATTCATGGCCCTTAATAAAGCGCTTGAAACGCACAACCAAGAAAGACAAGGCTTCGTTAAAGTCCGCCTCTGCCTATACAAACTTTTTGCCAGCGAATAGCCGGGAAAATAATCAGCTCCCTCTTGTCATCGTCGGATCCATTACCCAAATAGTGTTTCCTATAAAAAAATATATTTTCAAACAACTGCTAAAGTTTCTCTCAAGGCTACCGACAATATTCGTGAGACCGGCAAAATTTTGCCGGTTTCGTTGTCGGACGCGGGAAATTATTCCGCCAAGGCAGCAACTTAACTAGTTGCGAAAGTATGGCTGGCGGGGCAACCCGCTTAGCATGGTTGGGGTCGACATGACTAAAATCCGTACTCACGTAGCTTTCTATTGATATAGAGGGTTTTATATGAGTTTAGTCATAAACACAAACGTCGCATCTTTGAATGCGCAAAGATCTCTCTCTGCATCCGGTGCCGAGCTCAAGACGGCGATGGAGAGGTTATCTTCCGGTAAGCAGATCAACAGTGCGTCAGATGACGCGGCTGGGTTTGCTATTGCCGAAAGGATGACCGCGCAGATCAGAGGCTTAAATATGGCAGCCAAGAACGCCGGTGACGGTCTTTCTATGCTGTCTACAATAGAAAATGCAACCAACGATGTTACCGACATGTTGCAACGTGTTCGCGAGCTCGCTGTTCAGGCTGTCAATGACACCAACAGCACCGAAGACCGTGGATACTTGCAAACTGAAGTAACCCAATTGGTAGCAGAGATTGATCGGGTGGCAAACGATACCCAATACAATGGACGGAACGTCTTTGTAGATTTTGTTGGCTCTGGTAGCGGTGAGAGCGCTGTCGCGGGCGGCAAGATCCAAGTGGGTACCGAAGCCAATCAGACCATCGACTTTACAATTGATTCCATAAGCACGAACGCGCTGGGGGTCAACTCAATAGACGTTTCAACCGGAGCAGGCGCCACTCAGGCCTTGTCCCTGGTAGATGCCGCTATTGAAAAAGTCGCTGGGAACCGAGCCGAATATGGTGCGGTGCAAAATCGTCTGGAGTACAGCGTATCTAATCTCTTGAACGTCGCAGAGTACACTACTGCGGCCAGGTCAAGAATAGAGGATGCGGACTTTGCGGCGGAGAGTGCACGACTGTCTAAGGCCCAGGTCTTGCAACAATCGGGGACCGCGATGCTGGCGCAGGCTAACGCCTCGCAGCAATTGGCCCTGTCGTTGTTCCGATAATCTAGGATCTACAGCGAGGCGAGAAGGAAATTGACCGAAAATATGAAGAAATTTGTGTCACAGCACATATGTTCAACACTTGTTTTTGGCTTTTAACCGAACGATCGGCTAATCCCGATCGCTTCGCTGGTCTTTTCTTTAACCCAATCCTGCCAGGACATCTGGCTTAACCGCTCTGTGAGCAAAGCAGAAAAAATCTGACGGTCCTCCTCAGGCTCAAGAAATGGACCAATTAAAAAGTCGGAGAGCAAGTTAAGTTGGACAGTCATCCAGCCTTCCTCTATCCAAATAGCGGGTACGGCAAAAAGTTGCCGATTTTTTCTAAAGTTCTGAGAGGGACCGCCGATTTAGTACGTGAACCGGTAAATTATTGCCGCGTTCAAGACAATTTAA
>CACFPX010000010.1:0-63168 GCA_902568205.1 K189A clade bacterium
TATCATTCGGCGGCTTTGGAGATGACCCATACGTAAAATCAATCGAAGAGCACCAGAACATACTGGAGGTGCGCCGGGACCCAGACGAAGACGTAGCTCCCTTTGGAGGCGGTTGGCATTCAGACTGGTCTTTTCAAGAAACTCCTCCCAGCGCCACCATTTTGCACTCCAAGGTGATACCTCCTCTTGGCGGAGACACCTGGTATGCCGACGGGATAGCCGCATACGCAGCTCTTGACCCGACCACTCAAAATGAAATAGATGACCTTATCACTATTCACAGCGCTAGAAGACCGTACAGTCACGAGGGCTATCTAAAATCCAGGGGACCAGAGCGCAGCATGACTATCCTACCCCACGACAGTGCTCTACAAACCCAGGAACACCCGATGGTGCGAACCCACCCCGAATCAGGTGAAAAAGTCCTTTGGATCAACCTTGTCTACACTCTAAGTGTCAAAGGACTGTCAGATAACGACAGCCAATCCCTGCTCGACCATTTGTTTGAACACCTATTAGATGAGAGATTCATTTACAAGCACAAGTGGAAAGCAAACATGCTCACCATGTGGGATAACCGCTCAGTTCAACATTGTGCTCAGGGAGGCTACGATGGCCATCTTAGAGTGCTGCATCGGACCACGGTCGCCGGCGACAAACCTTATCACTAGATAGCGAAAGTGAACGAGTTCAAGCTTAATTTTCGATTACTTGAGGACAGCACCTTTGTCACCAAGCTTAACGTAAGCCAGGTTAGACTCAATCATGACGCAAGGTTTCCCTGGTTAATCCTAATTCCAGAGATAGCAGGACTGAAAGAACTCCACGACATACCTGACGAGAAGCAAGCAATTGTTCAAAAAGAAGCAAATTTTTGCTCGGCAGCCCTTCAGGAACTGACCTCTGCAGACAAAATGAATGTAGCGGCACTTGGCAATCTAGTGCCTCAGTTGCACATTCACGTGATAGCCAGAAAACACAATGACAACGCATGGCCTCAGCCGGTTTGGAGTGCAGGTGAAGCAAAACCCTATGAAGAGGAGAATCTAGCGGAGCTGGTCAACAAACTCAGGCAACGCCTTTCGAATTAATCAGGTATGGGGATCTCGTTGACGAACATGGGCACTTCATAACCCTTGTGAACGGCAGGTCGATCAGCAATCTTCAAGTACCACCGCTTTAGATTAGGGTAGAGCCCAAAATCAATTTCCTGCCACTCATACCTCGAAATCCAAGGCCACGTCGCCATGTCCGCGATCGAATAGCTCCCAGATAAAAAATCTCGAGATTCAAGTCGTCGATCAAGCACCGAGTAAAGTCGATTGGCTTCATCTCGATACCTTTTTTCGGCATAGGGCGCTTTACCCTTGTTGTACTTCAAAAAGTGATGCGCTTGACCCAGCATCGGACCAACCCCACCCATCTGCAACATAAGCCACTCGATGGTCTGATAACGATCTTCACCCCAGAATCGCTCGCATCGATCAGCCAGATAAATAAGGATGGCTCCGGACTCCATTAAAGTCCTTCCAGATTCGTGATCTACCAAAGCGGGTATCTTGTTATTAGGGCTAATATCGAGAAATGACGGAGCAAATTGCTCGTCCTTGGTAATATCAACCGCTCGCACCTCGTAGTCTAATTCAAACTCCTCCAGAGCAATCGACACTTTTCGTCCATTGGGAGTCGGCCAGGTAAAAAGCTCAATCACCTCCCACCCCTCGTTCGGCAGCAGAAGCTAATTGACACACTAACAAATCTGAGAAAACCTCCATCATTCTGTCGATTCCCCTTCGGGATCCGAAGGAAGCAGGTCCGTATCTGTGAGTAAAATCTGCTCAGCAACATAGGTTGCAAGCCTGAAAATTCCGGGAACAGCGTTAGACTCAATAAAGTAATCTTCAATTGCGCCCTCTTCGTCTTCAATTCCAAAAAGGCTAATTAGCTCCTTCTTACCATCCACTGTTAACTCGAGATCGGCGACTTTTCCCCCCGATTCGTCGGCTATTCCCAAAACTCGCAGATTGTTAAACCGCTCAACATAAATTTTCGATGCTGCTTGATCAGCCAGTTCACCCTGGATTTTCCACACACCATCGTCTTGAGTGATCGTCTTATCGATTGCAAACCCCTCTCGGGAGCTCGTGATGTGGATCCTGCTGATGTCTCCTGAGACACTCGCAAGAGTCTTATCCAGCCAGTCGTCTCTTTTCAGACCAAATTCATAGTTAGATAACTTAACGCTATAGATTGATGAGCTACCCGCCTGTCTGGCATGGACGCGTTGGTAGCTCGGCGAGGTACCCAAATAAAATTCTTCTAAAAGGGATTTCTCTTGGTCATAGAAAGATAATTTCCTTTGAAACGAGTCTTCCCCAACCTCAAATCGTCCAGCGCTGGTAACGGTGTCAGCAATGGGCCACTGCGCGTTTAATTCGGAAATCTTCTTGAGGGTAGAGTTAATCTTATCCGCATCAGCGGGATAACCATCGACTTGCCACTGAGTGTCGCCTCTCTCAATCTTAATTGAACTATCCTGGTCCGCGATCTCAAAAAACGCCACCAAACTTTCATCTAGGGTCGAAAACCGAGGGTTCTCTTCCTCCTGAAAAGAGTCCGAAAATAACACCAGGACGACCAGTAGCAGCTGCAGCAGAACCAGCCCAAGCAACCATTCAATCTTAGTATTCATTATACTTGACCCTCCGCACTCAGCCACGAAGCTTGGGCTAAACGCTCTCGGTTCGCTTTTATACGATATATCCAGGCAATCGCTAGCACACTTAAAATGGCCAAAAAGTAGTTCAAATACTCAAAAATTTGCTGGGCAGTTTCATCCTGAAAATCCAACGTTCGGTTGAAATTACCCCTTGCACGTATACTGGTGAGACTTTCATCTTCCAGGGCCCAATCAACAAAATTGACAATCATCTGAGGTGAATTTAAATACAAAGTACCCTCAGACGAGCCCAACATCTGCAAAGTTTGATCTGACAAAAAATCGTTTGAACTAAAAATCAGCAATCTTGAAGACTCTGGTGATTTTTCAATGACACTCGCAATAACTTCTGTCGTTTCATCGTCTGTCGACTCGACACTGTCGCTCTGTTGATCCTCTACATCAGATTTTCTCGAGAGCAAGGGTGACTCTTGACCTGCGAAAAAACTTTGAAATCCTCCGGTGACTAAAACACCTACCTTGTGAGCCGCCAAAGGACCACTGGGCTCGAACGCCGGTTCTCCCGATTCGCTAATGCGGGGCATGACGTTCGTATCATCGGATAACCAGCTACCTGGGCTAGATTCTAGTAACGTGAACAAATCGGTACCGTCTGAAGCCTCGACATCGATCGGCGAGGCCCAAGAAAGCGTGACTTGAGGAATTCCAGCGGTAATAGCTCGCTCATCATTCAGTCCAGACCCTCTAACATCGACAAAATAGGGGTAATCGAGCATCACCAGATCTTGGAATGTAAACCCCCCGACATTTCTGGATACTGGAACAGGAAACGACGCATTTTGAGGATCCATTACCAGCGTTTGGTCTATGATTATTCCAAGGTGATTGAGCCAAGGCATTAATCCACTATCAGCTGCGACAGCGGATAAGGAATTCTGGCTTAGCTGTGCTTTAAACGCGCCGGTGGATAAAACGATCGTTCCTCCTTGCATTAAATATTGGTCCATCGCGAAGACCTGTTCCTGAGTATAGGAAGACGGCTCTACCACGATCAGTAAATCTGTTCCAGACGGCACCTTTCCGCTACTCAAATCGTTCATTTGAACATCGAAGTCATTAGTCAGCAGGCCTCTTAATTGACTGTACTGATTCGGCGGCGGCATGCCCTGCTGCTGCATATAGGGCGGAGGTGCTTGAGGTGCGGCAATAACTACTGACTTTAGCAAACCGCTTGCGAATCTTTTAAGACCATTTTCAACTTCCCTTTTCATGCCATCTTTCGATAGGCTCTCGGGTATCGGTATTTGGACGACCGTGCCTTCGGATTGAAGTGTCAGATAATAGTAAAAACCAGACTCATCTAAGAATGAAGTTACCATGGGCTGGAAACCAAATTGCTCGGCTATCTGCTCCGCTATTTCGCCCTGACCCGCTTCAGGATCAATAATTTCATATTGGAACTTACCATCAGATTCTGCAGCGAGTTCAGTTAAAACTTCGTCTAATACATCCCCAAACTCGATTAAACTTTCCGGTAGTGACTCAGCTGACGAAACATAGCCCATAAAGGTCACCGGGTCGCTAATGCTGGAGAAGACGGAAGAACCTCCCTGAAACCCAAAGAGGACCTTCTTGATACTTCGAGTGACATCAAATTCAGGATTCTTCAATTGGACATCCAAATCAGATTCGCCCAGAACCTTGAACTCGATGAGATCCCGAAAACTCAGTACCTCGTACTCATCACCATATTGGATCAGTACATCAAAATAGGAATTAACCAGACTCGATTGATAACGATCCGCTGTCTGAAAAGGAACTGCTCTGATCCCATATTTTGTATTCGCCTCATTCTCAATCTCTGGGTCTTCAACAGGATCCACCAGTTCAACTCTAACCTTTCCTGCACCTGCAACTTCATACTCTTTTAGCAGGTCTTTCATCCTTGGCACTAGAGGCGCCAGCAAAGGATGTGTCTTCGCACTAAAATATCCCCTGATGAGCAATGGCTCATCGAGCCGTTCCAGGTAATTTTCGGTTGGCTCTGAAATGGAGTAGATATTCCCTTCGGTAAAATCAATACGCAGCGCGTTGATGGCACTTAACCAGAAATTAGCCAACAACAAATTCAACACGAGCAAGCCGGTGCCCATTCGCCACTTGAAGTGAGATTTCGAATCTCCTTCAGACGCCCAGTTTTCTCTCTCCAAGGAGTATACATTGGCTGCCAGAAATACAGCAGACAACGAGAGATAGAAGTACAAATCCCTAAAGTCAATTACTCCACGGGTGATCGACTCAAACCGCGAGCCGCTTCCCAGACTATTTAAAAAATCGTTCACAGGCGCGCCAAACAGCTGAGTGATACCGGGACTTCCAACAAGATAAAAGAAGCCTCCAATCAAAGAGGCAACAATGAGACTGACAATCTGACTGTCTGTTCTCGCACTAACGAAAAGACCGATAGACAAGTATGCTGCTCCCAAAAGCAACGCAGCCAAATACCCGGCAAACACGGGGCCCCAATCCAAGTCGGCAACCAAAGAAACACTTAGCGGTAACCATATTGTAAGAGAAAGGGACATTGCCAATAAGCTAAAGCATGCTAAGAATTTACCAACCACCATTTCCCATGTAGAAATAGGCAGAGTTGATACAAACTCGAGCGTTCCTGTTCGCCTTTCTTCGCTCCACATTCTCATCGTTAGAGCTGCCGACAAAAAAATCAAAAGAACTGGTAGCCACTCAAAAATCGGCCGCACATCAGCTATGTTTCTAGCGAAAAAAGATTCTACCCAGAAAAACAAAAACAACGTGATAGATAGGAAAGCTCCTAAAAACAAGTAGCCTACTGGAGAAGAAAAAAACAGTTTAAGCTCCTTGGAAGCAATTCCAGATAAAATCTGATAACGCATTATCTCTCCTCCACTGCATTTAACTGTTGTTCATTAATCTCTCTGAAGACTGTTTCAAGGTCGCGAGACTCATGTGCAAGCTCTATCAAAGGACAACCTGACGAAATCAAGGCGTCAGCGATGCCGGGAGCGGCAGCCTCTGAGTCTCCCTTTATCGTTAAAATCCATAGTCCACTCGAAGGGTTTTCTAATTTTTCGATGACCTCTAAACCCGCCAATGCAGCCTGAACGTTTGCTTCGGCCGAAGTTCTAAGTTTGATCGATTGAGACGATTTAAGCGATGTAAGACTCTCATCCAAAGCCAGACTACCTGATCTCAATATTATTGCTCGATCACAAACGGCATTTACTTCTTGAAGTATGTGTGTGGATAAAATGACCGTAGCCTCTTCAGATAGATTCGTTATTAGCTGCCTCATCTGTTGAATTTGGGTCGGGTCCAAGCCATTTGTAGGCTCATCCAAAACCAACACTTTTGGTTCATGCAAAATTGATTGAGCGACCCCGACCCTCTGCTTGTATCCCCTGCTTAGCGTCGACACAGAATCTAATGCCTTGTCCGATAAACCAGTCAAATGGATTGCTCGTTGAACGCACTCTCGATCTACCAAAGACCTCAATTTGGCCGCATATTGCAGGTATTCAACTACTGTCAATTCAGGATAGATGGGCAAACTTTCGGGAAGATACCCCATGTCAGCCTGAATTTTAATCGAGTGCTCCTGAACATCGTAACCGTCTATAGTGACATTTCCAAAAGAGGGTTCAAGAAATCCCATTAGCATCTTCATTATGGTGGTTTTCCCTGCACCGTTGTGACCAAGTAGTCCTACAACCTCTCCCTTTTCAATACTAAAAGATACATCGTCTACAGCAGTAAAATCGCCGTACTTCCGAACTAGGTTTTTAACCTCAATCATTTATCGCTCCTATGTGCCGAGTCAAAAATACGAATTTTTAGAGAAATATCAAGATGCCCTCTTCCACATTTCCCTGAATAATAGATTCGCTCACAAACAAGGGAAAGAACTATGTATATAGCTGGGCCATCGGGAAAAATAGAGTGCCAACTGGACCAGGTCGCCGATGGAGGAAAGGAGGCCATTGCGGTGCTCTGTCATCCTCATCCGTTATATGGCGGATCAATGCACGATCGGGTTTTAAACACAGTAGTAGATCGCTTTATAGAATCGGGGATCACCTGCTTGAGATTTAACTTTCGTGGAGTCGGTTCAAGTGAAGGAGTTCATGACAATGGGGAGGGCGAAAAAGATGACCTGATTTCAGTTGTTGACTATGTGAGGACTGAATTTCAGCTTCAACCAATCTGGACAGTAGGCTACTCCTTTGGATCTTTGATCGTTTGGAAAACGCTTGATGTTATTAATCCAGATAGGACATTGCTCATCGCGCCTCCCAACAAGCACATGGCTTTTCAAGGTAGGCAGATTACCGATCAGGTATCTTTAATCTTGGGCAGCCAAGATGAGTTTGCAGATGTTCACCAAGCTAAAGAATTGACCTCTGGGTCGATACATTTCATTGATGGTGCAGATCATTTTTTTAGCTCGCATCAACAAGAGCTATCCGATGCCGCAAAGGCGTTCATCAACATATAAACCTGTTGTCTAGACGATAATCGAGCCAGTAAACATTTCATGGAAGTAATACATTATGGAATAAAGCAATAAACCGAATGCGACTGGCATATATAGTTCTTTAAGCCGTAATACGGTACGTCCCTCCAGTAACGCTATAAAAGGCACATTCGAAGTCAATAATTCGTACTGGCGCCAGCTTCGCCCGAACTGCTTTGATTTTTTAAGGTCCAAAAGAATAGACCCTGTCCCGCTTAACAGAACGAATATAGAGAAAAAGATTACTGAGGCGATATCTCCGTTAGCCGTCACATGACCGATCCCCCACAAAACAATCGCCCACTGAACCGGGTGTCTTGTTATACACACGACTCCCGTGACAAGTCTGGAAACATCGTCGTCATCCGACAAATCTTGGCCTACGTTTGAAGGATTTCTGACCATAAACCCACCTACCAGTAAAATACACGCAAGAGGCATGCTAAGTTTGGCCAGCCAATACAGATCTGGATTAGGCATCCATAGGTAGTCGTACCGAGGAGTCTCCAAATAAATCCATATGAAGTAAAACAGAAACACCAATGCGACCATTGAGTAGGTTAGGAGATATACCTTTTCTCCCACCAAACGGACGATGTGGTCCCTGACTGTCGTGCTCGAGACACCTAGATGTGTCAGCAGAAAAAGAAAGCCCACCAAAATCAACATTGACTCGTCCAAGATTAGGACACCTCAATGAAGTCAGATAACGCGTCAAGAACTTCGTTGGGTTTTTCTGACAACATGGAATGCCCGCAATCTGCAATTATCCGTGTCTTACAATCTGGCAATAATTCCGATACCGCTATACCTGCTCTCGCTGGCGTCATCTTGTCTTGATCACCCATCAACACAAGCGACGGGGTCTCGATAGGCCCAAGCCTAGCTGAGTCATAATCATTACACGCCTTGAAATCGGCAAAATAGACACCCGCTTTTGCTCGTTCCAATAAACGCTCATCCGAATTTAAATTAGACACACCCGGATTTTCAGCCGACCCCAAGGATCCCCCAGCGCTGTGACTCCATGTATTGGCCATCTCTATCGCTGCATGGTGATTATCTCTTGCCGCATCTAGCAGCAAGTCGGTCACCGGCATAGGAGATGACGTACCCAGCAAGGCCATTTTATCTACTAAATCAGGCTTCTGGGCAGCCAAACAAAAAGCAACAAGAGAGCCCATACTATGACCCACAACTACTAAATCTTGAAGCGCTAGAGTTTCAGATACCTCAACGATCCAATCCGACATCGCTTCAACCGAGGTTAGAGCTGGACCCTCACTTCTTCCATGACCAGGCAAGTCTAAAGCGATTACACGGAATCCTTTTCTAGCAAAGTAACGGGCTGGTAATACCCAAACCGTGTGGTCAAAACCCGCACCGTGAATAAAGACTATAGGCTGGCCGTCCTCTGAGGCACCGCTACCGCTGCCGTAATAGGCAGTTTTATTTTTGATTTCGAATCTCATGACTTCTTGCCCACCATTTTCTCAACGGCTCTAAGACCCACCTTCAAGTCATCGATCAAATCCTGGACGTCTTCCAAACCTACACTTAGCCGAATCAACCCGGGGCCAATCCCTGACTCAAGCAAACTCTTCTCATCCATTCTGTGATGCGTCGTACTCGCCGGATGTATAACCAGTGACTTGGCATCGCCCACATTTGCCAAGTGTGAAAAGAGCTCCAGCTTCTCTATGAACGTTCGCCCTGCTTCTCTGCCTCCTTTAAGCTCAAAACTAAACACAGCCCCTACGCCCTTCGGCAAAAGAGACTTAGCAAGTTCGTGATCTGGATGACTTTCGAGACCCGGATAGTTGATCGACTCTACCATGGGATGCTCTTTCAAAAATTGGACTATGCTATTTGAGTTACTCACGTGCTTGGCCATTCGCAAGGGCAGAGTTTCCAAACCCTGCAATATTTGGAAGGCCGTCATTGGAGCCATACACGCACCAAAATCTCTGATCCCCTCTTTTCTCGCCCTCATGATGAAGGCCTGTGGACCAAATTCTTCAGCAAACACCAAATCGTGAAATCCAACGTAAGGCTCGGTCATGGTTGGAAACTTGCCACTTGACTCCCAGTCGAATGTGCCACCGTCGACAACAACCCCGCCTATCACCACACCGTGCCCGCTGAGAAACTTAGTGGCCGAGTGCATAACAAGATCTGCGCCGAGGTCTATAGGACGGCATAGATAAGGGGTCACGAAAGTTGCATCAACCAACAAAGGAATGTCGTGAGAGTGAGCTAATCCCGCTAGCTCAGGTATGTTTAAGATCTCCAGCCCAGGATTACCCAGCACCTCTCCAAAAACCAATTTCGTATTATCCTTGATTGCATTTTTCCATGCCGAGGTATCCCTCGGATCGACAAAAGTAGTCTCGATTCCAAAACGCGAAAGCGTATATTCGAGAAGATTATGTGTGCCGCCATACAGAGAACGGGAAGATACAATATGATCGCCAGCCCCCAGCAAGGTCGTTACTGCCAAATGCATCGCCGCTTGTCCACTGGCTGTTACGATGGAGCCCACGCCATGGTCGAGAGCCGCCATTCTCTCCTCGAGAACCGAATTCGTCGGATTGGACAACCGAGAATATACATGGCCTGCCCTTTCAATATTGAACAATCCCGCCGCAAAATCTGAATCCGGAAATACGAACGCCGCAGACTGATAAATAGGGGTCGCTCGAGCTCCAGTGGTCGGGTCAGGAGACTGCCCGGCATGCAAGGCCTGGGTGTCAAAACCGACAGGTCTAGGCCCACGGTGATTTTCATTACTCACATCTAGTTACCAAAGATCTAAAAACAGAAGGTTCGCGTTTTTACCTCAGACAATCAAGTTGCTCTTGGCACTTATATTTCATCTGTTTATTTAGTAGCAAGGTAGTAATTGTTCAAGGGCGTATCAACCTCTAGGTTCGCAAACTCAGCAAAGCCAGCGTTAGTCATCATTTTCTCAGCCAACGCCTCTGTAAAACCCAGAGTACCAAGACCTGCACCGTCTGCAGTTGAGAGACCCGAGCTCATGCAAATCGTAATGGAAAACCCATATAGCATGGCTGCCATCGGATGCTCCCTTAAGTTTTCTTCGAAGGAATTCAATCCTTTAATGTCCTCGCACAACCATTGCCCGCCAGTCGCTAGCGCTCCGTATATATCTTGAATCATTTGGTCTGGGTAGGGTGTGTCATGAACAACGTCGAAAGTGGTCACAAAATCCAAAGTCGAATCGCTCGGCAAGGGCTGTGCACTCGGGTTGGCTACAGTCACATTCTGCACTCCCATCTCTTCGATATTTTTTCTAGCTAAATCCAGAGCATGCTCGGAAGTGTCATATCCCACAAAGGTGGACGATGGAAATGCTTGAGCCATGACCACAGTAGATAGCGCGCCTCCACATCCGACATCAGCCACTTTAATGCCCTTGCTTAAACGCTCAACCAACCCTGGAACCAAAGGCAAGATCTCTTGAACTAATCTATGTTTCTTTGTGTACGCGCCCATTTTCTCCATACCACAGGCACAGCTAGAACCATGTTCATCGTAGGTCATCCCGATGCCACTTCGAAAGGCATCTTCCAATTTCTCAGCTGCAGGAAAGACGGATAGCGCACTGTGATAAGCACCCATCAGATAAGCGGGACTATCCTCATCCACTAAGACTGCTGCGGCTTCTGGACTAATTGAAAACCTTTGAGTTTCTTCTTCATATTCTATTTGGTTTACACAGGCCTGATGCTGCAACCATTCCCTGACCCACCGCTCATTCAAACCAAGTGAATCAGCTAATTGCTGGCTAGTGCCGCCACCGATCTCCGAAAGACCCTTAAAGAGACCAACTCGGTCTCCCAATACCGAGATGACGCAATTAAAACCCGCCGTCACATTCGAGCCTGTTTGTCGAATGAATTCGTTCAGTTTGTCTTTGTCGATTGCAGTTGCTGTATTCATAGCCTGATTCCGATTATTCAATTTGATTCTCGATTGTTGTCAAAGTAACTTTGGTTTACAAGACAACAAACCTTTAATGAACTTGGGTAAGGCGAAAAACCTTTCCAGGGCTACACAGGATGTATATATGTTTCCAAAGGCCGAAATCATTGAAACGAACGGGGTTAATCTTGAAGTGTTTCACAAGGGAGAAGGCGCTCCCATAGTGCTGTGTCATGGTTGGCCTGAGCATGCTTACTCCTGGAGACACCAAGTCGATCCGCTGGTCGAAGCGGGTTATCACGTGATCGTTCCAAATCAACGGGGGTATGGAAATTCATCGATCCCTGAGCAAATCAAAGAATATGACATCGCATGTCTGACCGGCGATCTTTTAGGCCTCCTCGACCACTTTGGTTATCAGGACGCCGTCTTCGTCGGGCATGACTGGGGGGCAATCGTCGTTTGGAATCTTGCTTTAATGCATCCAAGCCGAGTTTCAGGAATTATTAATTTAAGTGTTCCATTTATGGAGAGAGGTGAACGGGAGTGGGTCGGTTTCTGGGAAGACGTTCTTGGGGGTGATTTTTATATCGTGCATTTCAATCGACAACCCGGAGTTGCCGACGCCGCCTTTGAGGAAAATCCAAGGAAATTCCTAACCAATCTGTATCGAACAGAACAGTGGCTTGAAGAATCACCAAAATTGCCGGCAGGGATGCCGCTGATCTCTTTAGCAAAGGCAGATAAAATGCCCGGTAAGTTGATGATGGGAGAAACAGATCTCGACGTCTTCGTTCAGGCCTTTGAACTCTCTGGCTTCACAGGAGGCATTAATTGGTATCGTAACTTCTCTAGAAATTGGCAATTAACCGAGAACTACACCCCTTTAATTGAGCAACCTACCCTGATGATATACGGCGACTACGACTCAGTACCAAAAGGAAAGAATCTTCTTGATCATGCACCAAACACAACCACTGTGAATTTGCCCTGCGGTCACTGGATTCAGCAAGAGAAACCAGAAGAGACGAATCGGGCAATGATCAACTGGCTTAATCAAAACTATTAGTTGTTCACTCCTGGATCTAAGTAGAACTCATCATAAAAGATCCAGTCGACTCAGCCACGATTGACCGGTCATCCTTTCTGGTGATTACTCCCTCCATCTGTGCCAAACGACCCCGTAATTTAGTACAGCGTCCTTCAAGCAGTACTTCAGTGCCTATGGGTAGCTCCTGTCGATAACGAATGTCGGCTTTTGCGGTAAAGCATTTTTTTCCCTGAAGCCAAGCCCAGTTTGCCATCACATCATCTAATAAGCTAAACAATATCCCGCCATGAGTAAGATTATCGTACCCAGCATGCTGCATCTGGGGAGTAAACGAGCCAATACATACGTCATCTAAAAGCGAGAACTCAACCTTCAATCCTATAGGGTTATCAATTCCACAAACAAAACAGTTGTTCGCTCGGCCATCTTGTCCTCCGGCTCGCCCAGTCTTATCAAGATCACTCATCGTTAACCACTAACTCTTCAACTCAGGTATGATGATATCTTAACCCAATTGGAAGCCGTTCGTTGTTAGTTGAAACGATCCGAAACAACATAGGCTCATTTGAGCACCAAGAAGCAAAGCCCAACAAGACAACGCGTCAAGCAGCGGTGGCCATAATTGTTCGAGAAATCAATAGTCAACTAGAAATGCTTTTCATAAAACGAGCGGAAAAAGAGGGAGACCCCTGGTCTGGGCACATGGCATTTCCTGGCGGTCACAGAGAGCCCGATGACCTAGGGCTAAGAGAGGCCGCAGAACGAGAAACTCTTGAAGAAATTGGATTAGACCTTTCAAGGGGGAACTATCTCGGAGCGATAGATCACCAAAGTGCCCAACCTAGAGGCCGGACCCTGAACATGCTAATCGCACCTCACGTTTTTGAGATTTTCGACGTTGTCGAATTTTCAACAAACTACGAGGTAGACGAAGTAGTGTGGGCGCCAGTGGAAGACCTTCTATCCAATAAGCTCCATGATACGGAGACGCTGCCGATGGCAGGAACGCCTACAATCTTTAATGGTTATAGATTATCCGGAGGACACTTCGTCTGGGGACTTACTTATCGAATACTAAAATCTTTTTTCGAGATCATCGATCCTTCTTGGTCTGGGCCACGAGAATTATGATTTATTGTCCTCGGTGACATAACCACGTCCATGGTAATTGAACCCATGTAACGCACGATTCGCAGGATCGCTCAAATAGTGGTTACAATGATAAGAACGAATCTCTGCTATTTTTTCCTCCTCAAAGGCAAACCACTCTGTACCTCTTAGCACTTCCTGGCTACCGGTACTTGCGGGAGTCCAAGGCATGCTCCATTCAATCACTGCCTCTGGCTCTTGAACAATGGAATGATCAACAACCCAAGATGCCTGAGTGATAGGGCCTACCTTACACCAATAATTAGCCAGAGCTTCAGCTCCAATAACGGGAGAGTGATCAACGAAATAATGCACAACATCATCTGCAAAAGTGGAAACCATCAGGTCAAAATCTCGAGAATTACATCCCTGATAGTAGGTCTTTATAATTTTAATAAATCGATGTTCCGCCATTGACCAATCCTCTCTACCTATCTTCGGTTATGCTATTTAGCCGCGAGATAGCGCTCGTCTTCAAGTTTGATAGAGCGGTCAAATGGCAGGATGAACTGATATGCCAAATCTTCATCACGCTCATCAGGTAACACGTCTACCCCATAGCGTATATTCTCAAGATTACCTTGAACCAGAGTTCCAAAAAGTCGATCCCAAACAGAAAAAATATTTCCATAGTTACTGTCGGTCCAAGGCCGCTCATGGTGATGATGAAACTTATGTAAATTGGGGGTGATAAAGAGATAGCTGAGTTTCCGCTCCAGTTGATCCGGTAATTGAATATTTGAATGCGTTAGGTAGGCGAAAAAAATAGTAATTAAACGATAAGTCAAATAACAGGCTAAAGGTATCCCAAACAACATAACGGCAAACAAAGTCGCGAGATTACGAAATACTACATCGCCAGGGTGATGACGAAATCCTGTCGTCGCATCGACATGGGTATCCGAATGATGAACCATATGTAACCGCCACATCCACTTAACCCTATGCAAGAGAAAGTGAACCCCGTATTGCGCTATTAAGTCTAGGAGTAAGATCCCAAAAATCAGTTGAGCCCAGCCAGGAAGACCAACTAGATAAAAAAGACCCATTTGCGCCTCTGCCTGCCATACAAAAACTGCACTGTGTAAAACGATTATCGGTGCTGAAATACACACCGTCGTGATCAGGAAAAATGAATTCACACACAGGTGGCGAAACTTGGAGTAATTATGCGCAAATAACGGGGTAATAATTTCTAACACTAAGCAGAAACTTAGGAAAAAAAAGACAGCCAAAGGAATCAACCAGTCGTTGACTTCTACATATCGAAAAAATTCTTCCATTTAGTTTCTAGCCGACCAGACCGTCCAAACCATAAACAATTCCCTTAAGAGGACCACCCTCTCAAATTATCCAGCTTCGCAGAAAAACTTCAAAGCACGAGTTACTTTCCATCACTGCATAACCTGATGAACTCTCACTTTCCTGCTATATTATCGGTTTGAAATTTTTGGGGGAAAAATGGCCGAGCAAACACAACAAGACGAGGTGCTGGAGGAACTGGAGATACGATCTGCTAGTTGGTACCGAAAAAAACTGAAGTATTCCCAAATCATTTATGAAACAAACCACGAGACCCACGTCGCAAGCATTACTCTAAATCGCCCAGACAAAATGAACGCGATGAGCCATCAACTCCGTGCGGAACTATTTCATGCCCTGAAGCACACGGAACTCGATAATGAAATAAACGTTATCATCATAAAGGGGGCCGGCAGATGCTTCACAGCAGGTTATGATCTGTCTGGGATGGGATCAGACGAGCCTGATCTAGGCAATCAATATGTGGATACCAGTGGCGTGACTCATTGGGCCCGGTACGTGGTTCAGCAATGGTTTCAGATTTGGGACCTGTCAAAAATTGTGATTGCACAAATCCATGGCTATGCTCTGGCAGGCGGATCGGAACTTGCCTCGATGTGTGATCTGCTGGTTACTACTCCTGACTGCGAAATAGGATATCCTCCCATGCGTTCCATGGGGGTTGATATGCTGTGGTTTCCCTGGAGCCTGCCCATGCGAAAAGCCCTCGAGCTCGCGGTCACCGGAGATAACATTACAGGCGAGGAAGCTTACCGTTTAGGAATGGCCAATTATTGCATCGATCAGAATGACATTGATGAGTTCACTGAGACTTTTGCGGAGCGCATCGGGCTAATGAACTGGCAAATGGCAACCCAATACAAGCGTGCAACTAAAAAGGCTTACGAAATCCAAGGGATCAAGACGGCTTTGGATGGCCAAGCACAATATGCGTACCACAGGGTAAGCGAATCAGATTATGCTCGCGATATGTCTCAGAAATTTCGGGAAATGCCCTTAAAGGAATACCTCAACCTGCGCGATGACCCCTATAAGGAAAACAAAAAGAAACTGGACGAAATTCTAACTCGACAATCAACAAAACATGTTTGAAAAAATCTCCTAGGAACCTATGCGCTCTATTGCAGGGAGTAGCCGTAGTAATTTGCTATTGCCAAACCTGCAGCGACGCTGGTGAACGGGTCATGCTCCACCACTCTATTCGGAAATCGAGATTCAAGTAAAGTCCTCACCGCAGGAATCAAACTCGAGCCGCCTGTCCCCAAAACGATGTCCACTTGGCTTGCAGTTAAACCCGCTTTAGCAATCGTATGGTCAAGTGCCTCCTCGACGCGAGTAAGAGGCTCTCTTATTAGATCCTCAAACTCTTGTCTGCTCATCGTTAAATTCACATCGATTTCAGGTATGTCCAATTGCGCACTTTGTTGATTCGATAACTCTGCCTTGAAATCCTTTATCGCAGAGAACAATAGATAACTAAGATTGTGTTTGATGACCTCTCTTAGCCGTTCAAACTTCCTTCTCCCAGGGCCATTTTGTTCTATGCATTCAATCACAGGAGTAGTGTATTTGTTCTGATTCAACGTATACGTGATCGCCCAATTCAGTAACAGGTCTTCAAATTCCTCGAAGGGAAATCTCGTCTCTATCTCTCGATCAAACCCCTTACGTTTCCAGATCTCGCCCTTCCCCATCAATGGAAATAACAGTTCTCGGAAAAGTAGTTGATCTATGTGATCTCCACCCATCCCAATCCCGTGCGTAGATAGAACGTTAAATTGCTCTCGATTTCTTTCTAGAACACAAAAGTCCAACGTTCCGCCGCCAAAATCTAGGGTAAGCAAATTTTCTCCGGAAACCTCTGGATGCCGATGAAGGAAACTAACGGCCGCCGCCACAGGTTCAGGATAAAACTCCTGCTTAGATATCCCCGCGTACTTGTAGGCCTCTCCCAATCGATCAAGGGCGAGCTTGTTTCTTAACTTTTCCTTACCTTCGAAGTTCACTGGATGTCCTATGTGCACCAGTTCTATTGGCCCAACTTGATTTTCAATGGACTTCCTGATTCTCAATAGTATTGGGGTGATCAGTGCAACCAACCGGAAAGGTTGATTAAAAACCATAAGTCGTCGCACCCTCTCATCACCCAGCAATCGTTTGGTTCCTCTGAACAAACGACCCTGGAGACCACTGTCTGTTATGGGCGCTCCATATATTTGCTCCGTCACCGTATCGACTTCGGAGGGCTCCTCCGTACTATCATTCTCGCTAAATTTAGACGTTTCGCCTATAACCTCAGGGACCAACTCAACGGTGCGCCCTGTATTGTCAACGATATATTGATCGATGGCGTTTTTTCCTGTCTTAGTCTGCAGAGCCTGATCAATATAGGTGGCTGAGGGCATTACAGCGCCCGCATTCTCAAGATCAACCAGCGCTAGCTCGTTGCCATCAAAAAAGGCCGCCACAGAATTGGTTGTACCAAAGTCAACACCGACCCCAATTTTAGACAATTTCTCTTCCACTCAAATTCAATCCATCCAGAAACACGAGTCTTGCACCCAGACGCGAATTATTCTCAAATATGAAAAACCTGCAAGCTCGATAGAAAAGAACTTATGCCAAAAACCACTAACCTAAAGAGCTTCAAGAAAGAAAAACTTAAAAATCGAGCAAAAGCAAAGACCCTCTGCCGTAGCGGTTTTCACAAATGGATTTACGATCAAAAAAAACAATTCGACGTGAAGAGTGGCAAATTAATCAGCATTCAGAAATGCCAACGGTGCGGCACATCAAGAACGGTATCTAGCTGAAGGACCGATTACGCCAATTCTAACTCGGCTAAGGACTCCACATTACAACCAATGCCGGTACCGCCAAGTCCACAATAGCCATTGGGTACTTTCGCTAAATATTGCTGGTGATAATGCTCAGCATAGAAAAACTCTCCCGTTTCAAGGATTTCTGTTGTGATATCCCCAAAGCCTTTTTCATTCAAGGTCTTCTGATAAACATCCCTGGTCTTCAGTGCGAGTTGGAGTTGTTCGTCATCATAAGCATAAATTGATGATCGATATTGTGTGCCAATGTCATTCCCTTGCCGCATTCCCTGAGTAGGATCATGCCCTTCCCAGAAACCTTTGAGCAAGGACAATGTAGACACCGCGCTTTCATCATAAATCACTAACACAGTCTCGGTATGTCCGGTATATCCACTGCATACCTCTTCGTAAGAAGGGTTTGGGGTAACACCACCCGAGTAGCCAACGGCAGTAGAAAAAACACCACTCATCTCCCAAAATTTCCGCTCTGCCCCCCAAAAGCACCCCATTCCAAACTGAATGACCTTCATACCTTCAGGAAAGGGAGCCTGCAGTGGCCTACCATGAACAAAATGACCTGGCGGTACGGGCATCTGTTCCTCTCTTCCCGGAAGCGACTGCCCTAAACTAGGCTTTTTTAACTTATCCAGCAGGCTCATTAGACATCCTCGACAATCCTTTGTTTTCGTATGTTGACACTAGTCAGCCGCACTGGCAAATAATGCTTGCGACAACCATTTCTTCTGCTCTTTCAGGATGATATAAAGCATTCATGAAAAGCGCCTTACTAAGCTTAGCAGTGCTCGCAATATTTCTGATGTCTGCAGCACAAACTGCCGAACGAAAATCAAGCTCATCTAGCTTCCCCGAAAACCTAGAGCTGGAAAAAGAGCAATTTTTAAACTCCGAGAACAACAAAAAAGCCTACCTTCGTCTTTTGGAACTTGAACGGCAAGCACTGCAACTCGCAGATGACCAACCCTTGAAGCTCGGTTCGATCGGCTCGGCTATTCTGGACTTATATTCCGGCAGCCAAACCGGGCATTACGCGATGTCAATTTTTTACGATCATCTAGACTCCCCTGACGCAAAAAAATTGCATAGAGACTCCCTTGATCGAATTCAAGAAATCATGAGTAAGGAAAGTTCCGGCAAAAGAGATAGCGCCTACCCGGTCATGACTATCAACGATGCAAAAACGTTCATCAGAACGTCCAGTTTCAGCCCGGTGGGAGCGATCTATCGAACGACAGAGGAAATCGAACTGGGGCTGTTGGTTCTAGGTCGACAAAAACAAAAACCCTTAGAATATTGGTTCTTTGACCTGTCTGAGGTCTTAGCCGCATTAGAGCCCCAATCGATTAACAACGAATCTCAAGGCTGGCCGCTGATCAGAGAGCTGGCCAACGCTTCTGATAGTGCTGCACAAGCTGCCATCGGTGCTTACCTGGTCAATCAAAGAAAGTTTAACAGCGCAGTTTCCTGGTTAAATGTAGCATCCCGTCTAGATAATTTACTTGCTAACTCCCTACTTGGTCGGGCCTATTGGAGCCAATCAAGACTAGCTAAGACTGATAAGACGCGCCAAGAAAAGCTTGAATTGGCCCAAGAAAATTATCTGCAGGCGATAGCACTTGGCTCTACCGAATCAATGTACACCCTTGCGAGCTTATATCTTCAAAATCATTACGGTGAAAATAATGAGCAGGCCGCTCTCAGTCTTTTAAATCAGGCAGCTTCTCTTAACCACGTCGAATCGCTCCTCTACTTAGGACAACTCTACAATTCAGGTTCCAATTCAGTTCAAAGGAATATCTCGCAAGCTAATCAATACTTCAAAAAAGCTGCAACACTAGGTGATGAAGCAGCTGCAATAATGTACGGAAGATTTTTGGTCAACCAGCGCGATACTGAGTTGGAAAGCGGCAACATCGTTACTTGGTTAAAAGAACATGCCAGCAAGGAAAGCGCAGAAGCCATGGTTATACTCGGCAACCTATATGCCACTGGCACTGAAGTAAAACCCTCAAACAATACCGCTATTCGTTGGTACAAAAAGGCAGTCCGAGAAGACGAAGAAGATTCTGATATCGTCAATGAGGTGGCCTGGACTTTAACAGTTTCTGACATTAAGGGGCTCAAGCGCCCTAAATATGCAAAAAAAATAATGGATCGATTAATGAACTCAAGCGCCCGGGCGAGAAGCCAACCAGAGTATCTAGACACCTGGGCTGCAACGTACGCTGCCAGCGGTGACTTCGAAAAAGCGCTCACCTTGCAAGAACAAGCCATAGACGTCGCAAATAGAGATCGAATCGACGTAATCGATATCCTTAGAGAGCACCTTGAGTTATTTAGAGACGGCAAAACGGTTACCGAGAAAGCTCCTTAACCAGTTTTCTCAGGAAGTCCAAACATTGAGTGATGGAATTCCTTTCCTGGATGTACGTGCTCCAAAAGAATTTGCAAAAGGTCAAATCCCCAATAGCAAGAACCTACCGATCTTAAACGATATAGAAAGAGACTCGGTCGGGAAAATGTTCAAGCAGAATGGTCAGCAGCGCGCCATAGATCTCGGACATCAGCTGATAACAGGAGACCTTAAAGAACAGCGCATTGATTTATGGAGAAGCTTTCTGCAACACCAACCCTCCGCCCACTTAATTTGTTGGCGTGGCGGCCTACGTTCGAAGATCGCTCAAGATTGGCTGAAAGAGTCCGGTGTTAACGTGCCCAGGATAGACGGGGGGTTTAAGTCTCTGCGACAGTGTCTGAGCATGATCACCGATTCCGTTCATGAGCAAAAAAAATCAATATGGTTAATCGGGGGACAAACAGGATCGAAAAAAACCGTAGTGATCCGTGATCTTCACAACAGCATCGACCTGGAACAGTTAGCAGAGCATCGAGGATCCGCCTTCGGTGGCCAGATCGATCAACAACCTACACCAGTGACCTTTGAAAATCATCTTGCCCTTGAAATCCTCAAACATGATCAAGGTTGCTTAGTTTTAGAAGACGAAAGTCGAACGATCGGCCGTCTTGCAATACCAGAGTCTCTCTTTACCCAAATGCAGCGTGCCCCCATTGCGTTAGTCGAAGTCTCTCTATATGAACGCGTAGAGCACATACATGAGGAATACGTCGCGCAACCAATATCGAGCGGGGTGCCCAGAAATCAGCTCGCAGCTCATTACCTAGGCGCTCTGAACAGAATAAAAAAACGCCTTGGAGGGAAACGCCATGCTCTGTTGGAAAAAGAGATCTCGAAAGCCTTTGAGGGTAGCCAAAGTCATCATAGCTGGATCGAGCAACTCCTGACTCAATACTACGACCCAATGTATCAATATCAATTAACGAAAAAAGAAAAAAGAATAGAGTTTGTGGGAAGCCCTCACGCCGTAACCGAATACTTGAGGAATAAAACCTAATCTCTAGCAGAACTGGAGAATTTCTTTATAAGGTTCTGCATAGCTAATTTCTGGTCATGAAAAATCCAATGAGTGGCTTTTTCTAATACCTCCAAATGGGCGTCTTGAAAGTATCTCAATGTGTCGTTGTGACCGACTCGGTGCGATAAACCCATGTCAGCATTCACCACGAGAACCGGACAACTTATCTGTTTCCAGATCTCGATAGTGTCTTCATGCTTTAAACTAAAATCAGGACTGCGGGTGTAATAGTCGTACTTCCAAGAATAGGAACCATCTTTGTTCTCTCGGATGCCGTGCTTAGTAAGATGCCAGGCAATGTCTTTGCTTAAGGTAGGATTAGCTTCACGCATTCTGTCAAAGGCCGCATCTACACTTGGAAAATTCTTAGAGGTCTTCCCTTCTTGCTGGCCCAAGAGATCGAAACCCATTTTGAGCCTCTCTGTTATGCTAGACTCTCCCTCTTCCGGCACCCACAAACCCATCGCTTCCATTAAAACTAATTTCTTTACCAAAGAAGGGTAGAGTCCTGAAAATAGAGCAACCACTGCCCCTCCTAGACTGTGCCCAACAAGAGTAGCCGGCGCCAGGTTTAAATCTGAGACCAAACGATGTAAATCATAAAGATAATCCAAAAGATCATAGCCAACGCCCTTAGTCCACTCAGAATCTCCATGTCCCCGTAAGTCTGGCGTAACTATTCGGTAATCATTGATGAAAGGCTCGATAAGCTCGTCAAAAGTTCGGCAATGATCGTTTAACCCATGCAAAAATATCATGACCGGCCCATGGGGGTTGCCCCGATCTAGGTATGTTAATCTAAGCTTGTTAGATGTTATGTGCCCCGCGTATAAACGATCTTGCATAAATTCGAACACCCGCTACTAGTTAACAAAAAACGACTTTAAGTCGTATTTTCATAGCCCTCGATTATGTATTGTTTCTTCTTGATTTCCGATTGTAGACGACTACTATTTTTTTATGGATTTCAAAAACCTAAAAACTCAGACAGATGGACCTATTGCGACCGTTCATTTTGATCGTCCAGACAAAGCAAACGCGCTTAACTATGAACATCTGAGAGAAATTAAGCAGGTATGCGAGCAATATCAAGAAAATGACCAAGTAAGAGTCATCATTTTTACTGGAAACGGTAATCATTTTTCCTCTGGCGCCGACTTGTCCGATCCCGGACTTGAGTATCAGGTTCCCCTGGTTCAGAGGCGACGACGGATGCGCGCCGGGGAACAAGCCATACAGGCTATATTGGATCTAGATCAAATAACAATCGCAGCATGGCATGGAGGAGCAATGGGCGGAGGAGCTTGTATAGCGACTGCATGTGACTTTCGTATTGGTGCAAACGATTCCTTCATGCAATATCCAGAAATTGATATCGGCGTCAATTTAATGTGGAAAAGCTTACCCCTGATTATAAGCCTAGTGGGGCCAGCAAGAGCGAAACAATTAGTGATTGGCGGTATAAGATTGGAAGCGGAGTCCCTGCTTGCATGGGGCATTCTCGACGACCTGGTTTCTAGAAGCACTCTCCTAGATAAAGCACAAGAGCTGGCAAAGTTTTACGCCGAGAAACCTCCAATAGCGGCTCAAATGATTAAACAATCGATCAACAGTTACTCCAATGCACTTGCCCAGTCGATCATGCACATGGACGTTGACCAAAACCTCTTTGCTTCTACTACTGAAGACAGAAAAGAAGCTATCTCGTCTTACCTAAATAAATCGAAACCCAAATTCACGGGCAACTAGAAGCTCACTAGCTCACATTGCATCACCCTCAAGTACGCGAGCACCGCGCATAATATTACCGAGTGAGTAATTCCCCTCATGACAGGCATACTCGTAGACCTTGTCTTCGACGCTTGGCCAGAAGTACTCCCCACCCCATGGCTCTGACCAAACCGTTTTGTCTTCAACGATGAAAGAATAATTCAACCCTCCTTCTGTGAGCTTAAAGTACTCCACGACATGTAAATTCTCGTCTGCACCAGAAAGCGGCGGAGTTGAGGTGAAATTCGTCGTGTCAACCTCTAACACTCCATCCTTCCAACTTCCAATCGAATCCCCTAGCCAGGTTTTTACTTGAGCGGGTCTATGCTGTGCATTCATCCTCACAACCCGGACGTCATGATTCATCTCAGTGAGGATCATGATACTGTCCTTTGTTTGGATAATCCTTTTGAAGTTGTTATAGAGATTAGGCAACATCGGCGGGCCCGCCGTTGATCGGGAACCGATTATGCATCGCTCGGCAAGCGGTCGTTGTTCAAGATCGTCATACGGCCCTGGACCAGTTGTTTCGTTGAGCCACCAAGCTGTACCTGTATTTTTACCCACAGTGGGATCAGGGTTACGCCAAATAATCCTGAACCCATTCAAAAATCCATCTAAACGCGCTCTTCCTTCCAAGGTCATTTTGGGAATTCTGCCATTTGCAGGACTACTGATAATGGAAGTTCTAAATCGACCGTCAACAGATACGACACTATCGCCTCGATCAATCCAAAACATATTGTATCCGCCTACGTTCCCCCCCTCTTTCGGCGCATCTCGTTCAGGATCGCTGTCTGCATTGGCTCTTGCATCAAAAGCCGCAGCTTCATTGGTAATCCGACTGGCTTCCTCTTTAGATAGATACAAATTATTACCAAAAGCCACAGGTCGCTCCAAAGGCGTCAATGTTGCGACATTATAAGTCCCAGAAATGTTGGGCGCTTCATCAGCATTGGCGATTGAGAGCCAACAGGAAACAGTTAAGAAGGTCATCACATTTTTCAATAGCATTGTTATTATTCCTTTTAGTATCAATTAGCTCCAACTTAATCGGAGTTTACCCTCAAGCTCACGAATCTTGGGAAGGATTCCTAGCGAACACACTTTATTTTTGCTTGAGTCAAGGATTTGGTCTCCGTTACGAAGATCGAACTTATAGCCATGCCAGGGACAGGTCACGACACCATCACTTATCTCTGAGCCTTCCAAAGGTCCTAGCAAATGTGGGCAACGAGATGGATATACGTACCAATCTTGCCCCTCCTTGTTAATCAGATACTCTCGGCCTGAGAACAGCACTTTAATCGGCAGCAGCTTAGGGACACTTAACTCCAGTTCTTTGGTCGGGTCTCGTCTTTCCAATCTTATATCAAGCTGAAGCTGACGCTCGCTCATCATCTGTATATCTTCATCATACAAACGCTCATAAGATTTGGCGTAAGCCATACCAACCTTATCTTTATTGTCGACGCCTTCTAAAGGAACAAAAAAATCAATAACGAGATCTAGCTGTCTTTCATCAACCACAAAGACATGCGTCCAGATTTCGGCACCTTTGGCGTCGCCACTTATATTCCTAGTTATCCAGCGACGCGCCGAGCGATCTAATCTCAATTCCAGTTGCATTGTTCTATCTTTGCTGTCCGTAACGTCCGCCAGCCAACCCCAAGAACCAAATTTCAGGGGGGAAATCGATTTAAAACTACTCGAATGAACATAGGGCAGATGCTCCCAATCAAGAGCATTTTCATACATCCGATCTAAGCTCACGGGTAAAGTTCTTTTATATGTGCCAACGTGTGCTAGCCGGCTATTTGAGGACGAAGATTCGAATTGATAACGAATCAAGAAGCTCTCCTATCGACCAGCCAAGCTCAAAGAGAAAATCAGTTCGTTCCCATCCACACTGCTTTTTACAAAATCTTCCGAAGGTTGTCCCGCTTTGAAATCCAGAGCTAGCACCTCGCCCGCTATATAATCTGCCATTTCAAACATCGCCTCGCCCAACTCTCCTTGCGCCTCATAAATCACATCAACACGATCGCTGACCTTAAACCCTTGCTCTTTTCGCGCACGTTGAATTCTATTGACGACTTCCCTTGCGTAACCTCCCCTGATGAGTTCCGGAGTCAATTCACAATCCAGCTCAATGGCAATGAAGCTATTGGATATCGTTGCCGTGCCCTCTTTTGGCTTTTGAAAAATCTCTATCTCTTCAAGAGAAAATACTTCTTCCTCGATTCTTATTTCCCCACTTTGCTGAAAGCTAGAAATCTCATCAAATGTCATGGCGCCGATTTTTTTCTGGTAATCCCGCATGTTCTTTCCCAGACGCTTTCCAAGCAAAGCAAAGTTTGGCTTTGCTGCTAGATCGATGTAGCCCCCTTCATCACTCGAATACCTAACCTCTCTGACGTTGAGTTCATCGCGCACGTAGCCTTCGAGCGACTTCATATCCTCAAGCAGAGACTCATCTCTATGGATAATCGTGATCGCAGACAAAGGAGTCCTTAGACCAATCTTGACTGATTCTCGTTTTTGCCTTCCTAAAAGAACCACTTGCTGCATTCGGTCAACCGCAACTTCAAGGCCCGAAGCCTTCTGGTCCAAATCAAACTCAGGAAATCGACACAAGTGCACCGACTCTTTGTCCGCTTTGTCTTCAGAAAACGCAGATAATTCTCTGAATAGATGTTCTGATAAGAAAGGCGCAAAAGGAGCCATAACCTTGGAGAGTTCGTACAGCACTGAGTAAAGGGTACTAAAGGCAGACACTTTGTCCTCGTCCATACCTTCCCCCCAAAACCTAGAACGATTTAACCGTATGTACCAATTGGTTAGATCTTCGATAAAATCAAAGAGTTTGGGCACCACGTTATACAAACGATATTCCGACATCTCTTTGCTAACACCCTCTTTCAAAGTCTGCAAACGAGAAACCATCCATTGATCAAGTACATTATCACCTGAAGAGAAACCATCTTTTAGTGACCACTCATCTATTTCCGCATAGGTTTTAAGGAAAGAAAATGCATTAAACCAGGGCAGAAGCGCCCTACGAGTCATCTCGTGTACACCCGAGTCGACAAACCGCTGTTCCTCGGCTTTCACTAGACCGGAATTAATCAGATAGAGTCGGAGCGCGTCGGCTCCGTACTGCTCCATCAAATTATCGGGAGGCGTATAGTTTTGCAATGACTTCGACATTTTTTTGCCGTCTTCAGCAAGAACTAAACCGTTTACAATGACGTTATTAAAAGCTGGCTTATCAAAAATGGCCGCTGCCAATACCGTTAACGTGTAGAACCAACCTCTGGTTTGATCTAATCCCTCGGCAATAAACTCAGCAGGAAAACCTGATTTAAACACATCATGGTTCTCAAAAGGATAATGCAATTGGGCATAGGGCATAGACCCTGACTCAAACCAGCAATCTAAAACCTCCTCGATACGACGATAAGTTCCAGGTTCTCCTTCGATATCGAAAGTTAAAGGATCGACGTGCTCTCTATGAAAGTCGGATACCTCAGCACCCGAATATTCCTTGAGCTCTTCTTTCGAACCAATACAGATTGCTTTTCCAGTTTCATCATTGATCCATATAGGTATCGGGGTTCCCCAAACTCGATTCCTCGATACACCCCAATCTACCTCGCCTTTCAACCAATTCCCAAATCTCCCCTCTTTAATGTGCTCGGGGACCCAGTGAATTTGATCATTTGCTGAAACCAGCTTATCGACGATAGAAGAAGTCCTCACATACCAAGCGGGAATCGCTACATAAATCAAAGGGGTATCAGACCTAGGACAAAAGGGGTAACTGTGTTGGATAACCTCATGACGATAAAGTGAACCCCTTTGTTTTAAAAATTCTATTATGGGCTTATCGGCTTCCTTTACATGCATCCCAGAAAAATCTGCCACAGATTCATTAAATCTGCCATCCAGACCGACCGGGCATACAAATGCATCGATGCCGTTTTCATTCAGAACTCTGTAATCGTCTTCTCCAAATGCTGGCGCTTGATGCACCAAGCCTGTTCCACCATCCGTCGTAACATAGTCATCACTAACTACTACAAAACCACCCTCAGTTTGCTGGTCAGCAAAATAATCAAACAGCGGTTCATATTGGAGCCCAACTAAGTCCGAGCCTTTCACTCTTTCCAAAATTTTGAAATCGCCGTAATGGGTCAGCAACTCTTCCGCAAAATAGATGTTCTTTGCAGTCGATTCATCTCTAACAAGCACATAATCAATCTCATCGCCAACGCAAACTGCCAAATTGGAGGGAAGCGTCCAAGGAGTTGTCGTCCAGGCAGCGAGATAGCTTTCTTGGTCTTTAATCTTAAACAAGACGGTAACAGCAGGATCTTGAACGTCACGGTAATTTTGACTGACCTCAAAATTCGCGAGTGGAGTTCCAAGAGCGGTAGAAATGGGCATCACCTTGAAACCTTTATAGACAAGCCCTTTATCCCATAGTTGTTTAAATACCCACCAGACCGACTCCATGTACCATGGGTCCATCGTCTTATAGTCGTCATCAAAGTCGACCCAACGTCCCAACCGAGTAATCGTGCTTCGCCACTCAGCTACATAACGCTGAACTATGGATCTGCATTCGTCGTTGTATCCCTTAACTCCTAATTTGGCCACCGCCTCTTGGGCACTCATTTTTAGCTTTTTGTCTATTTCCCATTCGATAGGGACCCCATGACAATCCCAACCGAAACGCCTGGACACATGTTTACCCTGCATCGTCCAATACCTGGGAATGATGTCTTTTATTGTGCTGGCCGTTAAATGACCATGGTGAGGAAGCCCCGTCGCAAAGGGGGGGCCATCGTAAAAGACATAGGGATCAAACTCTTTCGACTGTTGTAGGGACTTCTGAAAAATATTCTCGTTTTCCCAGAACTCCAAAATAGAGTGTTCCATTTCAACAAAAGAGAATTGTGTGTTGTCCTTCGCTTCACTCATAAATCAAGAAAACTGCATGGTCACCAAGGAGAGTAGTTTACCTCTCGGATTCCCAAGTTGCACTCAGGAGCATTAGAATCTATAAACTTAGAAAACTGCAGGGATTTTATAATGGAAATAGGCGCCGTCTTTCCTCACAACGAGATCGGTACGGACCCACAAGCGATAAAGGATTATGCCCAAGGAGCCGAAGAGCTTGGTGCAACGCACTTACTCATTTACGATCATGTGCTAGGGGCCGACCGAGACAGGCCCGGCGGATTCGAGGGCCCCTATGACAAAGACGTTGCTTTTCATGAGCCGTTCACCACTTTCGCATTTATAGCGGCGGTAACCAAAAAACTCGACATGATCACCACGGTTATGATTCTTCCCCAGAGACAGACCGTATTAGTTGCCAAACAAGCTGCGGAACTAGCTATATTGTCAAACAATCGGTTCAAACTCGGAATCGGCGTAGGCTGGAACGCTGTTGAGTACACTGGTCTTAACGAAAATTTCAAAAACAGAGGGAAACGACAAGAAGAGCAGGTCGAACTTATGCGTCTATTGTGGGAAAGCGAGGTTCTTGAGTATAAGGGCGACTACCATCATATCGACAAGGCAAGCATAAACCCTCGACCCTCTAAAAGCGTACCGATTTGGTTTGGTGGCGGCGCTCCCCAGCTCATTGAGCGGTGCGCTGACTTGGGAGACGGCTGGATACCGCTAATGGGACCCAATGAAGCCGCTCGCAAAACGCTGGCAGCAATCAAAGCAAAGAGAGAATCAAAGGGCCTAGAATGGGACAATTTCGGCGTGCAAGCCCAAGCTCAGTATGCAGGCGGCGACGCTGAACGATGGAATAAACACGCAGAAAAGTGGCGTAATCTGGGCGCCTCCCACCTTGCAATCGCAACACACAATGCAGAACCAACAAACGTCGATGGTCATCTCGATCGTATAAAGGAATACCTTAACGCGGTAACGTAACCAACAGATTTATTTATTGTCCATGCTAGCGCAGGAATTGAGCAGCTCTCTGCTCGATTTTCGAAAGGGCAGTGCCATACAAAGGCACAACCAGTTGCGTTACACCCAGAGAAGAATATTGCTCTATTGTCTTTTCATTCACCGGGTGGCGGTTCGGCCCCACGATCAGTTCCATCTGGTCTAGAGATCGGCCAGCTTGCTGCATCTTGCTATCAAGTAAATCCAACCTCAATGCCAATTCATCCGGAGAGATATCATAGGCATACCAGCCATCTCCAAGAGTAGCCACTCTACCCAGAGCAGCGTCACTTTCGCCTCCAAAGTAAATCGGAGGATGAGGTTTTTGGGAAGGTTTAGGATTAAAATAGCATGATCGTAGATCAACGGTTTGCCCTCGGTACTCAGACACGCCCGGACTCCAAAGTTCTTTCATGACTCCAATATATTCTTCGCACCTCGCAGCTCGACTCTTAAAGTCCATCCCCAAGTTAACAAATTCTTCTTTTAGCCAACCAATTCCGACGCCGAAATCGACCCTTCCGCCAGATAGATAATCCAGATCAGCAACCATCTTTGCCGTGTAAATCGGGTTTCTCTGAGGCACTAAACAAATCCCTGTTCCCAACCGCAGATTCTTTGTGCGCGCCGCGATAAACGTAAGGACCGTGAACGGATCAAGCAAACCCTCGGGATCCCCGGGGATCCTTCCGGTCTCACTGTAAGGATAAGTGGAAGCATATTCAGGAAAAAACATCACATGCTCAGGCGCCCAAACCGCGTACGCTCCCATTTCTTCGATCAAACTCGCAGCATCTGAGATCAAGGCAGGCTCAGTAAATTGATTAAAGGCCATCGCGAAACCTATTTTCATATCATTCTCCCTTAACTATTTTTTGTTAGCGCGCTGCCGGCATCAACTTGTTTGATAACGTTTGCCACGAATTCAGGTTCCTGCATAGGAATGAAATGAGTGAGGTGGTCTAAATACAATTCTTCTGCGTTGGGAAAAGAATTCACTAAATCCGGCCATGTTGGCGAAGCTGTAAAGTCCACTTCTACGCTATCAGTTCTTCTCGGCGGCGCCCTCAAGATCTTCGTGCTTTGGGAAATATTGGGTATGTACTTATGTATCGAGGACTCATTGTTCCCCATGTATATAGAGGCCTCAACAGACCCAGGACATGCTAACTCGACCCCGCTTCCCTCTCTTGCCGGAACCACACCATGTCGACAATAATCCTCAAAGACTTGCCGGTGCCATAAGCTATAAGGGCTTCTTTGCTCGTACCGGTCATACATCTCCACCCACGATTCAAAGTGACTCCTTCTGCGCGCTATAGGGTGATCTTCAACAGATCCATATGGTTCTCCCGACTGACTATCATAGGTTTCGGGTGGCCTAATTACCGGATCAACAAGCACTAAATCCGAAAAAACATCAGGTGATAAATAAGCGACTTCAGTCACACAATAACCACCCATTGAATGTCCCACGCCTATTGCTTTTTTGATGCCTAATTGCGAGGTGACCTCACTTAGATCTGAACCAAATTGTGCCCACTTGTAGGGCCCCTTTTTTTCTGATCGACCATGTCCTCTCATGTCCACGCTGACAATGTTCCAATCCAACGGCAGATGAGCGATCACTTGGTCCCAACATCGAGCATGAAACCCTGTCGCATGGACCAATAACAAAGTCCTTCCAACCGGATTACCCCAGCGAAAACAACAAATCTCAATATCGTTTACAGATAAATATATTTCTTCGGGTTTAGATTCATCCATGGCCATCAATCTCCTTTCAACTTCCGAAAATCCCCACTAAGCCTTCAGTTCAGATCTGGTATATTAGGTCGATCGAGGTCAAACAACAAAAATGAACAACCAACTGGATATTATCAAGAATACGAATTCTGAGGATGCAAACTCAGACCTTCTAATCTTAGTAGATTCTGACGACCAAGAAATAGGGCTTATGGATAAAACCCTATGCCATGAAGACCAAGGTAAGCTGCACCGTGCCTTTTCAATCTTTCTGTTTAACCGATCGGGAGAAGTCCTTATTCAGCAGCGGGCCACGAGCAAGCCTCTCTGGGGAGACTTTTGGTCAAATACTTGCTGCTCACATCCTAGAGCCGGTGAGTCGATTGACTCTGCCGCCTCGAGAAGAATTGAAGAAGAATTGGGCGTACAGGCCGATTTAAACTTCATCTACAAATTCGAGTATCAGGCGCGGTTCAACGAACAGCTCAGCGAAAACGAACTTTGCTCGGTTTATTTCGGGCATTTTGATGGAGTGCCCGCGCCAAACCCAAATGAAGTGCAGAGCTGGAAGTGGATTTCAAGAGAGTCCCTCACCAAAGAGCTCAGGGAAAACGCAGATCTTTATACCCCGTGGCTGAAATTGGAGTGGTCAACACTGAACGAGGATTACGCAGCCCAATTCGAGAATATCTAAGGCTAATCGACTCTACTAGGCTTGGTTCGCTCCTTCACAGGGTCCGCGCTAGTAAAGCGGTCGAACCAATCATCCGCACCAAGGCCCTGGGCATCTCTCATTACCGTCTTTATTCTATTAAGGCCATGCTCAGGATAGGCAGCCAATTTTGCCACCAAATTTTTCGCTTCTATCAGGACTTGAGAATCGTCGCAGCAAAAATGAGCAAGCCCAAAAGATTTCATCTCTTCCCCATATATCCGGTCTCCTATCAATGCGACACGCGCGATAATCGACTCTGGATGTCTCAGGCTGAGCCACGCCAGGTTATAGGGTGCAGCCATCCCTATCTGAGCCTCGCCCACCTGAATAAATGATTCTCTGCCTACGACCAGTAAATCGCACGCCATGGCCAATGCAGCTCCTCCGTTAATCGCAAACCTCTCCAATGCCCCCACGACGGGCTTTTTACAATTAAAAATCGCCCGATGAGCCCCCCTCCAAATTTGTTGGAAATCCCCGACCCACTCTGGTTCAGGAGTTTCGTTAAAGGATTTTAAATCTAAACCAGAACAAAAAGACCCTTCAGCTCCCCTGAAAAGTATGACCCTCACTTCATCATCCACGCTTAGTGCCTCAAAAGTGTCTCGAAGTTCTAAGCCCAGAGGACCGTTGATCGCATTTTTTCTCTCAGGGCGATTCAGGATTACCTGAGCCCATCCATCGCGTTTTTCAACATTCACTTCGCTCATCAATTTAATCCTTATATCAGCAACCAAATGCCAGCAACAATCAGAACCATACCTAAGAATTGCACAATACGCAGGCGTTCTTTAAATAACCAGATCGTTGTAAATAGTGTAAAAAGTAATTCTACTTGGCCTACAGCTCTAACAATTGCTGCGCTATTTAACGTCATCGCAGAAAACCAGCACAAAGAGGCCAACATGCCCACACAACCGATGACCGAGGAAACTCGCCAATTTTGAAACACTCGAGCTAATTCGCCTGGCTCGCGAACCAAAAGATATACGCCCAAAATGATTGATTGAAGGGAAACGGCGACTAAAACGGTTAACGCTGCTCGTTCAAAAAATTCGCCAAATTCAAGAGATAAACTCGCTCCTCTAAAGCAAACAGCTGCTACCGCAAACCCTGTGCCCGATATCAGACCTAAAATGAGTGCTCGCCGTGATAAATTCGGTAGAAAAGAGCCGCCACTCCACGATAGACATGCGACACCAGCCAAACTAACTAAAATCCCTAGGGCAATGGAGACAGTAATCGCGTCGCCCAAAACCACGAGGCCAAAGAGAGCCGCCTGCGCTGCTTCGGTCTTGGACAACGTAGTTCCGACGGAAAAATTCCCCTTAACCACCGCAGAAATTAAACAGGAGGTTCCGACTATTTGGGCTATTCCACCAGCAATCACGTAACCCAAAAATGTCAAAGGTAAAGAGGGTATTTTATCTACAAAAGCCAGAACGACTATGACTGCTAAAGGAATGGCAAACAAGAATCGAACAAAACTAGACCCATTGATAGATAAATTATCCGTAATTCGCCGCTGCAAAAAGGATCTAATATTTTGCAAAAATGCGCCAAGGAAAGTGAGTAACAGCCAAGTTTCCATTGAGAGACTATATCAACTCGTGGCAACAAGGATAAAAAATTGAAAACCAAACCTTGAAAGTTTTTTTTCAACCACCAATATGCTCTAATAAGAACGCACGTGGCGGGTGAGTAGAAGCACCTTTCACATAAAAGCGATCAAATTTAACGCTGACCTCTTTTGGTCTCTGGTTACTTACAATCGGGAGCTCATTCTTATGGAATTAAAAGATAGTAACACCCTTCAAAACCTCAAAGATGCATTTGCAGGTGAATCTCAAGCAAATCGCCGCTATCTATACTTTGCCGCGAAAGCCGATGTTGAAGGAGAAAACGACGTGGCTGCGGTATTCAGATCAACTGCCGAAGGCGAGACTGGCCATGCCCATGGGCATCTGGAATACATGGAGAAAGTCGGGGATCCTGCTACTGGGTTACCCATTGGCTCAACTGCTGACAACCTAAAAGCAGCAGTCGCCGGTGAGACCCACGAATACACGGACATGTATCCAGGAATGGCATCGACCGCCAGAGACGAAGGCTTCGACGAGATTGCAGATTGGTTTGAGACATTAGCGAAAGCCGAAAGATCTCACGCCAATCGCTTCCAGAAGGCTTTAGATTCTATGTAATGGACTCTTCTTGGTTCGTCTAGGAATTGAGGGGGGCATAAACGCCCCCTTTTTTTAAGCTTTAAATAAAGAAAACGGAAGCCTATGAAAGAAGGAAATCTGGAGGCGCCCAAACGGGCACCCATCGACTGGAAAAATCCTGAGTATTACGACCAGCAGTCACTCGAAAAGGAGATGGAGAGAGTCTTCGACGCATGCCACGGGTGCAGAAGGTGCGTTTCTCTTTGTGAATCTTTCCCCACTCTCTTTGATCTAATTGATGAATCAGATACCTTCGAAGTAGATGGTGTAGATAAAGGTGACTACATCAAAGTGGTCGACGAGTGCTTTCTCTGCGATCTGTGCGCTGAGACAAAATGCCCCTATCTACCCCCGCACGAGTGGGCGATCGATTTCCCCCATCTGATGCTCCGAGCGAAAGCCATCAAGCACGAATCAAAAAAAAGCAGGTGGAGAGATAAGGTGCTGACTAGCACAGATGTCACACTGGGCGCTGCGAGTTCACCTGGTATCGCTCCCATCGTAAATAAGGCTTTAGACTCCAAAACAATAAGAAAGGTGCTAGATAAAAGCGTTGGAATACACTCAGAGGCTCCCATTCCCAGGTTTGCTAGACCAACGAAAGCAGTTTCAAAGGCGCCTATCGAACGGAAAGACACGCAGGACCAGCTCAAAGTAGCTATTTTCGCGACTTGTTACGATAAAAATACAGAGAGTTCCTTAATCGAGGACTTAATGGCAATCTTCAACCACAACACCATTCACACAAAGATAATTTGGGATGCGGGCTGTTGCGGTATGCCAAAGTTAGAGTTGGGCGATCTCAAACAAGTTGAGAGGTCAAAAAACGCCAATCTTCCGCACCTCATCGAGGCGGTAGACGAGGGCTATCAGATCGTTTCAGCTATTCCGTCTTGTGTTCTGATGTTTAAACAAGAGTTGCCACTCATGTTTCCTGAGCAACAAGAATTGACCAAGATCAAGGACAATTTTTTCGATCCTTTCGAATATCTGATGCTTCATGTTAAACAAGAAAAGATAAACCTAGATTTCAAACACTCTCTCGGCAAGGTCTCGTATCACGCTGCTTGCCACCAGAGAGTACAAAACGTCGGCGCCAAAACGCGCGAATTCCTCAACTTAATCCCTGGCAGCGAAGTGGACATGATCGAAAGGTGCTCCGGTCACGATGGGACCTATGCCGTAAGATCAGAGTCCTACGAAAAAGCCTTGAAAATAGCTCGGCCTGTTCAACGACAAATCAGAGAGAACAATGCTGATTATGTAGGATCGGATTGTCCCATGGCAGGCCGGCTAATTACTCACAATTCGGATACAGTAGAAGAATCCGTTCACCCCCTAACCATGGTTCGTCATGCATATGGAATTTAATAAGACTATGAAACTAAGAAAACAAGATCTATGGACTCTCGAAGAGTACTCAACTGAAAGAGAGGACTTTAGGCGCTATATTCTTGAGCACAAAAAAGACCGACAACTTTTCCTAGGACCCAACGCGACTCTTTACTTTGAAGATGCGCTGACTATGAAATATCAAATCCAAGAAATGCTCAGAATCGAAAAAATATTTGAAAGCTCCGAAATCGAAGAAGAAATAGCAGCTTACAATCCCTTAATACCCGACGGCGATAATTGGAAAGCCACTTTCATGATCGAATACCCAGACCCAATCGAAAGAGCCGAAAAACTCGCTAAACTAGTGGGGATAGAGGATAAAGTATGGCTGCGAGTTGGTGGAGAAGAAAAGGTTTATGCCATTACAAATGAGGATCTAGATCGCTCAAGAGAAGAAAAGACCGCAGCAGTGCATTTCATGCGCTTTCAGCTCGAAACCGCGTCGGTTGAACACCTTAAAAACGGTGGGCAGTTGGACGCGGGTATTGACCACCCTGAAATGCAGATAGAAACATCAGTACCGACAAAGGTGCTCAACAGTCTCCTAGGAGATCTCAGTTAACAAGGAACTCCGTCAGGATTTAATCTTTGTAATTGATCATGTAGTCGATCGCTTCATCCAGCTCTTCATCTGAGCACTCAAAACAAATACCTCTTGGAGGCATCGCCGGCTGGATGCCTTCTATAGTCGATTGCAGCAAGGCCTCCCTGCCCTGCGCTAGTCTAGCCGTCCAGACTTCCTCATCCCCAATTCTTGGAGCACCATTGAGACCAGGAGTGTGACAGGAAAAACAATAGTCATCATAAATCTCCTTGCCAGGGTGTGTGCTTGCTCCTTCTGATTCTTCCTTGGAAAGACTTTGCGAACTATCGATGCATCCACAGCAGCAAACAATGGGAATCATGAATAGAGCTTTTAATCTAAGCATTTAATTCAACTAGGGTTTTATAATAGCTATGAGTCTTTACAGTAAAACATCTTTTTTTAGCGTGCTTCATTTCATAAGAGGTGGTGGTAAACTGCACTCCGGATTTTCAATCCTAAGAAGCTAGTATAACAAAGTGCTAATAAAAATTGTGTTCCCAGAACGTGAACCTCTGGATTCTATTGTTACTAGTAATTGGTGATATGGAGAAAAATATGGACTATAAAGTTGCGGATATCGGGCTTGCGGAATTCGGCAGAAAAGAAATTTTTTTGGCCGAGAAAGAAATGCCCGCCCTAATAGCAATCAGAAAAAAGTATGAGAAAGAACTGCCACTTTCTGGTGCTAAGATCATCGGCTGTATCCATATGACTATACAAACGGCGGTCCTAATAGAAACACTCGTTCACCTTGGTGCCGAAGTAAGATGGTCGTCCTGCAACATTTTCTCTACCCAAGATCACGCGGCAGCGGCCATGGCTGACGCTGGTATCCCTGTTTTTGCTTGGAAGGGCGAAACAGAGGAAGAGTATCTACAGTGCATCGAGAATACGATATTGGTAGACGGTAAGCCTTGGGATGCTAATCTTCTTTTGGATGACGGTGGAGACCTAACAGAGATTATCCACAATAAATATCCAAAAATGCTCGATGACATTCATGGAATCAGCGAAGAAACTACAACAGGCGTACATCGCCTATTGGAAATGCTGCGGGAAGGAACGCTTAAAGTTCCAGCTATAAATGTCAATGACTCGGTAACAAAATCAAAAAATGACAACAAATATGGATGTCGCCATAGCCTGAACGATGCAATAAAAAGGGCGACGGATATGCTCATGTCAGGCAAAAAGGCACTTGTCGTTGGATACGGAGATGTGGGCAAAGGGTCAGCTCAAAGTCTTAGACAAGAAGGTATGATTGTTAAAATTGTTGAGGTAGACCCGATCTGTGCCATGCAAGCTTGTATGGATGGTTATGAAGTAGTTTCCGCCTACAAAAATGGAATCAATACTGGAAAGGTTGAATCAATAGACAAAGAGCTATTGGCCACGACCGACGTACTAGTAACTTGTACAGGGAACGCTAACGTTTGTGATTCTGCGATGCTAAGCACGATCAAATCCGGCGCTATCGTTTGTAACATAGGTCACTTCGATAACGAGATCGACACTGAATACATGAGAGAGAATTGGCAATGGGAAACCGTTAAAGACCAGGTTCACCAAATCTATCGCTCGGATAACCGCGATGACTATTTGATTTTGTTATCAGAGGGCAGACTAGTGAATCTAGGAAATGCGATGGGGCACCCATCCAGGATTATGGATGGTTCCTTCGCAAATCAGGTTTTGGCTCAAATGCACTTATATGAGCAAAAGTGGGCCGACCAACCCGAAAACCAACGGTCTCCTATTTCAGTTGAAGTCTTACCTAAAAAACTGGACGAAGAGGTAGCGCAGCTCATGGTGGAAGGGTTTGGTGGACTCATTACGAAACTCACTGCAGACCAGGCTGATTATATCGGAGTGACAACAGAAGGCCCCTTCAAGCCAGAAGCTTATAAGTATTAATAGACTAATTTTTGCGCCTCTATGTAACGGCCGGGATAAAAGGCTAAATGCTAGACAATGTAACAAAGGTTCTGACACTCGAAGAAATTGAGCTCAACCACTATCTCGGCTTAAGTCCCAGCAGCGACTGGGACAGCGTTTATGGCGGCCAAGTCATCGCACAAGCAATGGTGGCTGCCAGCAAAACTATTCCATCGGACCGAAAGGCTCATAGCCTACATGGATATTTTTTACGGCCAGGCAATCCAGAGATCCCCATTCTCTATAAAGTAGACCCTTTGCGTGATGGAAAAAGTTTCGCAACCCGACGTGTCTTAGCAATTCAAAAAGGCGAAGCGATATTCACACTGGCGGCCTCTTTTCAAGTTGAAGAAGAAGGCCTTGAACATCAAGTTGACATGCCGCAGGTCACGCGACCAGAAGAGCTAATGGACGAAGATCAAACAATTAGGGATGAACTCGAAAAAGGCCCTGATCACTTAAATGACTATTTCACTTCTTCTCTCGTACAAATCAGACAAGTTGAACCTTGGAACCCGGTAACAGCAAACAAAACACCGCCTAGACAACTTTCATGGATGCGAACCAGAGAGAAGCTTCGAACCGACAGTTCAGTTCATCAGTGTGTTCTGGCCTATCTATCCGACTACACCATACTTAATACTGCTTCAAAACATCATGGAATCAGCTACTTTCAGGAAAATGTTCACATGGTAAGTCTTGATCACTCGATGTGGTTTCATAATGAATTTGTAGCAGATGAATGGTTACTCTATGTCCAGGATAGCCCTAGCGCTAGCGGCTCACGCGCTTTTACGCGAGGCCTAATCTACGATCTTTCTGGCGTTCTTGTGGCCTCGGCATCCCAAGAGGGCCTTATGCGCAAGGTCAGCAAATCTCATTAAGCTTACAATAGGCCGTTTTCTAATAACTCGGCTATACAACCTCTTCGTACATAAGGATAATGGTGAGCTTCGTTCTAAGTAGTGTCTAGGGAGTGGTAGGGTAAATGGCTAGCATCGATAAAATCGCTGAGTCCGTCGAAACAATAAAAACAGAGTTTGAAAAACACCAGTACATCTGCAGTGATCAAATCGCGACGGCAGTGTACCTCGCTTACCACCTTAGAAAACCAATTTTGATAGAGGGTCCGCCAGGAGTAGGAAAAACAGAACTTGCGAAGACCGCGTCCGAGATGTTCGACCTGTCCTTGATCAGACTCCAATGTTATGAAGGACTTGACGAGTCCAAGGCAATTTATGAATGGAAGTATGGCAAACAGTTACTCTATACGCAGGTCTTGAAAGATGCTTTGGATGAAGTGCTCCAAGGCGCCAAAGGGTTCAGAGAATCGGTCAACAAACTTCATGATTTCGGGGACATTTTCTTTTCTGAAGAATTTCTAGAACCGCGCCCTCTTCTCAAGGCCCTGCGAGAAGAAGAAGGCTGCGTGCTTCTTATCGATGAAGTTGATAAGTCAGATCATGAATTCGAATCCTTGCTCCTCGAAATTCTTTCCGATTTTCAAGTTTCGATTCCAGAAATAGGCACTGTGAAAGCGCAGAAAGAGCCTCCCATGGTTTTTCTCACATCTAACAATACTCGAGAAATTTCAGATGCATTAAAGAGACGGTGCCTTCACCTTTACATTCCTTTTCCTGATTCCAACCTTGAGCAGAAAATTATTCACGCGCGAGTCCCGGAAATTCCCCCTGAACTACGTAAGCAGCTTGTCGACTTCATACACGAGCTAAGAAACCTGGATCTGAAAAAAGTTCCAGCCATATCTGAAACCATAGATTGGGCAAAAACTCTTTTGTTATTGCATACGGAATCATTAGATTCTCAGCTTGTAAAAGACACGTTGAACGTGATTCTCAAATTCCAAGAAGATATAGAAAACGTAGACGGAGAGATAGCAAGCATCACCGCCAAAATCAATAAGACCTAAGCCAGAATGGAAAAGACTTTAACCAACTTTATTCGATCTTTGAGAAACGCAGAGATTCGTGTCTCAACAGCTGAGACATTGGATGCTCTTAGCGCGGTTGAGTTGGTGGGATACAGGGATAAAGAATTCCTTAAGGATTCTCTTTCAATCGTACTTCCCAAAACGCCCGACGAAAAAGAAACTTTTGAGACCTGTTTCGACCAGTTTTTCGCCTTTAAAGACATTTCTGGGGAGAGCTCTTCGGATTCGGACTCAGAGGAAGACGGCGAAGAAAGCGAGGGTTCCGAAAGCCAGGGAGAAGGAGGAAGCGCCGGAGGCGAACGTCAAAATCGTCAAACGGGAGGCAAGAAAAATAAGTCCAAGGCCAAATCCAAGAGCTTAAGTTTGATCGAAGACGAAGAGGAGGAAGACCTGGGTCCTGGCGAAATGACCGACCCTAAAAGTGAATTGGGGAAACTTCTCTTTAATAATTCAGTAGTGGAGCTCACGACAAAGATGGCGGCGGCTGGAGAAGCTGTCGATGTTAGAGAGATACAAGTTTTCACTCAAAAGGGCCTATACACGCGTCGAATAATGGACGAAATGGGTCTAACCGAACTCAATTATGAGATTGGAGACTTGCGCCAAGCTTCTAGCGTTCCCGAACGAAGACTAGGACAAGAGCTGAGAAAACGGCGCGACTGGTTACGCGAGCAAGTGAGAGACTATGTCGAGAAACAATTCCTGTTGAACGCGGACGTGTCTGGCAAACGATTACGAGAAGAGCTGCTCAGAAAGATCAAACTGTCCAATGTTGAGCATCGAAATTTTCGAATGATCCAGGAAATTGTTTTTAAGATGGCCAAAAGATTGGCAACGATGCACAGCCGACGCAAGAAAGTTTTTAAGAGAGGCGCCCTCAATGTGCCAAGGACCATCAGAAACAATATGGCCTATGACGGGGCAATCTTCGATCTGCATTGGAAATCCATAAAAGTCGATAGACCAAAGGTGTTTGCTATTTGCGACGTTTCTGGCTCTGTAGCCAACTATGCTCGGTTCATGTTGATGTTCTTGTATAGCCTGGAGGAGGTGATGCCTAAAGTGAGAAGTTTTGCCTTCTCCTCAGACCTGGCGGAGGTCACCGATCTTTTTGAAAGAAATAAAATTGAAGACGCAATCTCTAAAACTCTAAGGGACTATGGCGGGGGCTCAACAGACTACGGACAAGCCTTTCTAGATTTTAGAAAGAACTGTATGGACGATGTCGACAATAGAACGACCATCATAATCCTCGGTGATGCCAGAAATAATTATGGTGAAGCCCATGGAGAAGTCCTAAAAGAAATGTACGATCGCTGCAAACGACTAATTTGGCTGAACCCCGAATCAAGAATTTCCTGGTCAACAGGCGATTCGGAGATGCGCAAGTATATGGCATATTCTCACCAAACTGAGGAATGTAATTCGCTCATGCACCTGGAACGTGTTGTAGGTAATTTGCTCAAGCAGAGCAATTAGTTCAGAAGAAATAGACGTCGCGGCGCATTTAATCCTCAACAAATTTCCAGCTACTTAACTAATACAACAGTTTTCCAGGAATAGATGCAATCAATTCCTGGGTATACTTTTCTTTAGGCCGCTCAAATACCTCGTGAGTTATTCCCTTTTCGACGATCTTTCCTTGGTAAAGAACGGCGACTCGATCCGCAATCTGTCTGACGACCGCCAAATCATGGGAAACAAAAAGCATGGTTAGGTTGTGTTCGTCTTTGAGCGCTTTCAATAGATCGAGTATTTGTGCTTGTATGGTTACATCTAATGCCGAAACAGGCTCATCGGCGACTATGAATTCGGGTCTCGTAGCTAAGGCCCTTCCTATCGCCACCCTTTGTCTTTGCCCCCCTGAAAACTCGTGAGGATACTTCTTAGCAAAAGCCCATTGTAATCCCACATCTTCCATTAATTTTTTTACTGACCGCGAAAGATTTTGCTTTTCAACACTTGTGTGCAACAGCAATGGTTCTGCTAACGTATCAAAGACCGTCATTCTTGGGTTTAACGATGCATAGGGATCTTGAAAGATCATTTGCATACGTTTGCGGAACACCTTTAGGTCACTCTTTTTTAGATTAGATAAATCGGTTTCGCCAAAAAAGACGTTTCCTCCGGTAATCGATGTCAATCGCAAAATTGAGCGTCCTAGAGTCGATTTGCCACTTCCTGATTCCCCAACTAGTCCAAGTACTTCTCCCTTATCAACTGTAAGCGACACGTCATCAACGGCCCGAATAGGTTCTTGGTTACTTTCACGATAAAACCAGGTTTTGAGGTTTTTAACCTCCAGCAGTGTCTCACGACTCTGAGTCGATATTTCAGATTTACCTCTTGGAATAGCGCTAATTAATTTCTTCGTATAGTCGTGTTTGGGATCGTTGAATATCGAATCAGGTTCTCCACTTTCAACGATTCGGCCATTCTGCATCACTACTATTTCGTCTGCGATATCAGCCACCACCGCAAGGTCATGACTCACTAAGAGAACGCCAATATTTCTTTTTCTTTGTAACGACTTTATTAGACTAAGTATCTGAGCCTGGATAGTTACGTCTAGAGCAGTGGTAGGTTCATCTGCTATTAAAAGTTTGGGGCTATTTATCAACGCCATGGCAATCATAACGCGTTGTCTCATGCCTCCTGACAACTCAAAGGGGTAAGCATCCATCGCTATAGAGGGATCTTTAATTCCCACTTCATCGAGCATTTCTATTGCCTGACTCTTAGCTATCCGTGCATTGGTTTTGGTATGTATTAGGAGAGGCTCCATCAATTGTTTACCAATGCGCATGTAGGGATTTAGACAGGTCATCGGATCCTGAAAAATCATTCCTATGTCTGAACCCCTAATTTTCCGCAAATCGGTCTCCGACATGGCCAAAAGATCCCTTTCTAGGAATTCGGCTTCTCCGCTATCGAGTCGCCCTGCAGGTTTTGGAAGTAGCCCTAAAATCGCATAACAGGTTACCGACTTCCCGGAACCACTCTCCCCTATAATTGCGGTGATTGCATTGGAGTTAACCGAAAAGCTCACGTCATTTGCAGCGACGTGCACTTCATCTTTACTAGAAAAACTCACCTGTAAATTCTTGACGTCGAGAAGAGCCATACAGTTATTCTTTTGCGTTCCGAACATCCAGAGCGTCTCGGAGACCATCACCCAGGAAATTCAGAGAAAAAAGAGTGATAGTTAACGCCAGACCCGGGAAGATCAACAACCACGGATATTCTTCCATCGTTTCCGATCCATAACTGATTAGAAGACCCCAAGAGGTTTGAGGGGGCTGTATCCCCAAGCCCAAGAAACTCAGAAAGGCCTCTAAGAGCATAACGCTTGGAATGGTTAAGGTGGTGTACACAATAATTGGGCCAATTGCGTTTGGCAGTATGTGTTTGAAAATAATCGAAGACGGTGGAAGGCCAAGCGACACCGCAGCCTCGACAAATTCCTGCTGCTTTAGATTCTGAACCTGCGTCCGCATGATGCGAGCCATAGTTAGCCACTCTACAGCGCCGATAGCCACGAATAGCAAAACAATATTTCGTCCAAACACCACCATCAGCAAAATGATGAAAATCATAAAAGGTAGAGCATAAACAATGTCCACAAAGCGCATCATGATCGAGTCAACTCTTCCGCCAAAATAACCCGCAATTGCACCCCATGAGACGCCTATCACTAGAGCAACCGCTGTAGCCACAAAACCAACAGCAAGAGAAATGCGGCCACCATAGAGGATTTGCGTCAATAGATCCCTTCCAAAAATGTCCGTCCCTAGCCAATGCGTTGCGGATGGAGGAGTCGCACCCATATCTAGGTTTTGAACTTCGTGATCGTAAGGAGCAATCCACGGTGTGAACAGAGCCGCAAGCACCATTAAACAGAGTACAAGCGCAGAAAAGGCGGCAGGCTTATTTTTGTAAAGTCGACCTAGAGCATCTCGCCAAAGCGACCACCTTCCATCATCATCCAACTGTTCTGGAGCTTCGATACTAGACATCAGTTTTTGACTGAAATTGTATTCTAAGCCGAGGGTTGAGCCATGCGGCAATCACGTCACTGATTAAGTTAAATACGATGATCAACGTCGAGAAAAATACGGTTGTCCCTAGGATCATTGTGTAGTCTCGGTTGAAAGCCGCTTGAACGTAAAACCGGCCAAGCCCAGGGATCTGGAAAATAGTTTCCACCACAAAGGAGCCTGCGAGCAAACCAGCAAAAGCCGGTCCCAAGAATGCGATGACAGGAATTAGCCCACCTCTCAACGCATGTTTTATTACTACAAGCCATTCGGGTAGACCTTTTGCTCTAGCCGTCCTGATATAGTCCTGAGACAAAATTTCAAGCATGCCCGCTCGACTAAGTCTAGCTATATAGGCTGCGTAGGCAGATCCTAAGGTTATTGAGGGCAATATTTTATCGCCTGGAAGATCTCCCCAGCCCGCAATTGGTAACCACTCGAAATAAATTCCAAACACAAGCACCATTAGAGGACCAAGCAAGAAGGAAGGCATGCAGATCCCAATCATTGCCATGCCCATTGGGATGTAATCCTGGCTTGTATTTGGTCGAAGAGAAGCAAATACGCCTGCCAGCACACCAATAAAGAGAGCAAAACAGAGAGAGTAAAGACCAAGCTCAAATGTTACAGGTAATCCGCTTTCAAGGACTTCGTTTACACTTCTGCCTGGATATTTGAAAGATGGACCCAAATCTCCTTTTGCCAAATCACCCAAGTAACTCAGGTATTGCTGATGTAATGGAAGATCCAAATTATATTGCGCTTCCAGAGCGCGTTTCACCTCTGGTAATACGGCCTTTTCAGAATCGAAAGGGCCACCTGGCGCGGATCGAATTAAAAAAAATGTAGCTGTGATGACGACGAATAACACAGGAATTGCCTGCGCCAAACGTATAAAAATAAATTTTCCCATATGGTTTCTAATCGAGCACCAACCGAAGCTCCGGATTCAATCGGACATATTTTAAATTCAAAGAATCCATCAAATTCGGGTAAATGCCCTCCAAGCTGGGATGTATAAGGTGCTTATGAGTATAGGTATAGAATGGGATAAACGGCATCTCTTCCATTAGCATCGTCTCAGCTTCAAAGAAAAGTTCGTACCGTTGATCGCGATCCCCAGCCTGCGGAGCCCGCCTTAAAATGATGTCATCAAACTCGGAGTTAGCGTAGCCTGTGTTATTGTTCCCGCCTGTTGAGAGAAATAAATCTAAAAAGTTATTCGGATCTACGTAATCCCCTATCCAACCACGACGAGCTAATTGAAATTGTCCCTGCGAAACTGTATTCAGATAAACTTTCCACTCCTGATTAGAAATCGTCACATCTATATTCAGGGTTGATTTCCACATTTGCTGCACAGCCACCGCAATTTTTCTATGAGCCTCTTGGGTGTTGTAGACAATCTCCAGGCCCGGCCAGCCCTCTCCATTCGGGTATCCAGCGTCCGCTAATAGGCTCCTCGCTTTTTCAGGATCATAATCAAATAACTTGGGAGGATTATATCCAAGGGTATTTGGCGGCGTAATGCTGTATGCGGGAATCGCCGTGTCCTGAAGTACAGTACGAGTCAAAGTTTCTCGATCGACCGCGTACGCAAGGGCTTTGCGAACTCGAACATCATTAACCGGCTCCACTCGAGTATTTATAAGATAATAGTATGTTCCTAAGTATGGAGCTTGCACATAGGGAGAGTTTTTCTTCTTTCGATATTCAGGTATTTTATCCAGCGGAACTACTTGAGTGTAGTGAAGCTGCTCTGCACGGAACATCCTTTCTTCGCTGATGGCGTTCTCGGTTGGATAAAAATAAACCCCTTCCAAAGATACCCGATCTCTATCCCAATAAAATTCATTCTTTTTGACGATTATTCTTCTATTGATAGACCACTCTTCAAGAGTGAAGGCTCCATTACCAACTAAATTCCCAACGCGCGTCCAAGCGGTAAACCTATCAGTCATTTTCCCATATTTTAAAAGCGTCTCAGGATGTACCGCGAAAGTACTGTAGTGATCCATTAACTGTAGGAAGTAAGGTGTTGGAGCATTCAACGTGACCTCTAAGGTACTGTCGTCAATGCTCTTTACGCCTACCTCGGAGAAATCAGTGATTTCTCCCTTCGCATAAGTTTCTGCATTTAAAATTGGATAAAGCATATAGGAGTATAGCGATCCCGTTTCCGGGTGGAGCGCTCTATTCCAGGACCAGACGTAATCCGAAGCGGTCATGCGCTCGCCATTACTCCATTTAGCATTGGGGTTAATGTAAAAGGTATAAATGCGGCCATCTTCCGAAATTTCCCATTTTTCAGCGACCCCAGGCTCAGGCTCCAAAGTGATGGGATTTTTGACGGCGAGGCCTTCAAATATCGCACGAACAATATGGTTTTCTGGAACTCCAGTTACAACATGCGGGTCTAATCCTTGAGGCTCTGCTCCATTCCCATAGTGCAAATACCCTTGCTGATTGCCTGAAACGACATTGCTCTCGGGGCTTGAACACGCTGTCGAAAATATGCCTAACGAGATCGAGACGAGAATAAAACATAAAGAGCGCATTAGTTCAGTATTACTATTCTATTTGTGATTATAAGTGTGCCATTTCTTCGAAATTCCTGTAAGGAGCGTCGAGCACAATTCCCTTGGCAACAACAGGATTACAGACGTAGCCACCAATCTACTCAGAGCCAGTAATTTTTGCCGACAAGCCTCAATGTCGGCCTTGAGACTCTCAGCAAACTATGCTTATTAACCAAAAAAGGTGAGGGGACCGGAGAGTGAACTACTTGCCATTACAAGATGCGATGGCAAGCAACGTTCAATAGACTAACCAAATAAGAGAATCAGAAAGAGCGGCCACCCCGACCACCTCTGTCTCCACCCTCTTTGCTCTTGGCTTCATTCACTCGAATGGCGCGACCTTGTAGATCTTGACCATTCAGGGCCTCAATCGCTTCGTCTGCTCCATCTTCCATTTCTACAAAACCAAACCCACGGGATCTGCCTGAATCACGCTCAGTGATAACTACCGCCGATGCAACAGTTCCATATTCCGAAAACGTATTCTGAAGGTCCTCGTCTGTCGTAGCCCACGCGAGGTTACCTACATATAACTTCTTCACTAGTAAATAGCTCCTAATTCTAAATCGTGCATAAGGGTTTTTAACCCCACCTATGTCTTAATGACATCCATCCGCCGATTTAGACTATTCAAAAAGGCCGCATCGGAAAACTTAGCGTTAGCCTACGCTAACGAAGATACGACTACAATGGTGATTTGGAGATTATTTTGAGCGTTCTAATTATCGATCTTTGATCTCTAGATTCAGTCTCGGCCCAGCTTTTTTAGGCACTTATCTCGCATCCTGATGACAGACCATTCATTGGAAAACTTCTCTATATTCAGCAAATCAACCCAATGTAAATCATGAGACTCCGAGCTGACCACAAATCTCAGGTCCAGTGCTCTAAACAGAAAACGCACATCGAAGTGTAAATGAGCAGGTTCGTCGCCTCTCGCTGGTATTTCGTGAATATCGATATCAAAGATAGTCTCGTCTAGCGGTTCTACTTTCAGCCCCGATTCTTCTTCTGCTTCTCTTTTAGATACCAATAACGTGTCGTACTCGCCATCCGAGTGGCCTCCTAACTGCAACCAACGACCCAGTTTTTTATGGTGTGTCAGCAGAGCTTGTCTTCCATCGGGGGATACTAACCAGGCTGAACCAGTAACATGGCCTTCCAAATTACTACGATCGAAACAATCTACATTCCCATTAATAAATGAATCAAAACGATCAACCAATTGTAATTCTTCAAGGTTAGCTCCTCGATAGACCCGCAATCCTTCAAGCAGTTTGCGTCTGTGCACACTTATCCTTATGCTTTCTTCAGGTTCATTTTATACAAAAACTGGAGATAGGCATGCTAGCAGTCATAGCAAAATTAAATGTAAAGGACGATAAGGGAGCAGAATTCGAAAAAGTCATGCTGGATCTTGCGGAAAAGGTCACGACCAACGAGCCAGGTAATCATCTATATCAGCTCTGCAAGGACTCAGATGGAAACTATATCGTCATGGAGCTCTATGAAGACGCGGACGCTCTTGAGGAACACGGAAAATCAGAACACTTCAAAGCCGCAGGCGCAGGATTTGCAGGATTAATGGGAGGACCACCAGAAATCCAAAGGCTAGAAGTCATCACCAAATAAAGGGAACTACATAGCTGATTTCAGAAACAGAGTTAAGCAGTACTCAATTTCTGATCTCAAAGAGCTCGGCCAGTTGGTCGGTCATTGCGCCTCCCAACTGGTCTGCATCCGTAATCGTAACAGCCCTGCTGTAATGGTGAGTCACGTCGTGCCCTATTCCGATAGCAACTAACTCGACCGGCGATTGATTCTCTATCATGTCGATCGCGTACTTCAGATGTTGCTCCAAATAGTTACTCGGGTTAACCAACAAAGTCGAATTGTCCACTGGCAATCCATCAGAAATGACCATCAATACTTTCCTTTGCTCGTTCCGACTGACTATTCTATTGTGGGCCCAGATCAAAGCCTCGCCATCGATGTTTTCCTTCAACAATTCTTCACGCATCATCAATCCGAGATTTCGCTTGGTCCGGGACCAAGTATCGTCCGCTGCTTTGTAGATGATGTGTCTGATGTCGTTGAGTCGGCCAGGATTAGAGGGCTTACCGGCATTTATCCAATTCTCCCTTGACTCACCGCCCCGCCATGCACGGGTTGTAAACCCTAGGATTTCGACTCTTACAGAGCAGCGTTCCAGAGTTCTCCCCAGTATATCTGCGCACATTGCCGCGATCGTGATAGAACGACCTCGCATCGATCCAGAGCTGTCTATCAGCAATGTCACCACAGTATCTCGAAATTTCATCTCTTTTTCTTGCTTGTAGACGAGAGGGTTAATTGGATCGATGATCACCTGCGATAGACGAGCCGCGTCGAGCACTCCCTCTTCTAGATCAAACTCCCACGTACGATTCTGTTTTGCCATCAACTTTCTTTGAAGCCGATTAGCAAGTTTTGAGGTTGCGTGATGAAGCGATTGGAGTTGCTGATCCAGCAATTGCCTTAGCCGGATCATCTCTTCTGAATCACAGAGCTCTTCGGCCCTGATTATTTCATCAAACTTGCTCGAATAGGACTCATAATTGACATCGACCGCTATCCGCCCCGCCTCGTCAATTAAGGATTCGGGAGACTCATCTGGATCGGCTTCCGCTCCAGCTTCATCCATATCCATATCTGAGTCCATATCCATCATGGACGCTTCGCCCTCGACTCCCTCCTCCGCCATTGCCTCATCATCCAAAACAACATCTTCCGGAGAAAACTCTGACTCGGATTCGTCGGACTCATCAATGGTTTCAATATCGTCCTGATCTGTATCTCCCTCCATTGGATCTTCAAACTCAGCAGGCAAACCCAAATCAGCTATTATCTCTCTGCATCTCTCAGCAAATTTAGCTTGGTCTGCAACATGATCCTTCAATGCATCGATGTGGTCGCCCGCATGCTCTAGTACATGATCACGCCAGAATCGCACTAAATTTTCCGCACTCTCAGGGAGTGAGCGACCCGTTAAGCGCTGACGCACTATCAGACCCACCGCAACAGAGAGAGGAGCTTCAGTCTGCTCAGTAAGCGAATCAAAAGCAGCCTGTTGGCATTGGGCCTCGAGATGAGCATCTAGATTCTTGGCAACCCCTTCCATACGTAGGGTTCCAATGGAAGCAACACGAGCATCCTCGATAAGCTGGAACATCTCTTGAGCAGCTCCCCCTCGAGGAGCAAATCTTGAGTGTAGCTCATCGCTATGATGTCTTAGTCTGAGCGCGAACTCGTCCCCTATGCCTCTAATCGCATTGATTTCAGCTTCGCTACTCCCAACCGCAGGTAAAGGAACCCGAATTCTATTACCACGTAAACTTGGAGCTCCGGGGCCAAAGCTCACATCAAGCTCTTCTTCACCTGACAATGCTCGCATAGTGGAGGTGGTAGCCCTCTTAAAAGGCTCTAAGGGGTTTTCTGACTCACTCATAATTCAGCAATTCAAGCTGACTGAAGAGAAATACCTTCAGTCGCAGTACCCAAATCTTCACCGAGACACCGCTGGTAGTATTCTGCGACTATCGGCCGTTCTAACTCGTCACATTTATTTAAGAACGTTAGCTTGAAAGCAAATCCAACATTTCCAAAAATCTCCGCATTTTGAGCCCAAGTTAAAACGGTTCGCGGAGACATCACGATAGAAAGATCCCCGTTTACAAAGCCTTTACGGGTCAAATCTGCAACGCTGACCATACTACTAATCACCCTCTTACCTTCATCATCAGAGGCATATTCCTTAACTTTACCTGCCACGATCTCGCACTCGGCCTCATGATCTAGATAATTGAGCGTGCTTACGATACTCCATCGATCCATCTGGCCCTGGTTTATCTGCTGGGTACCATGGTAAAGGCCAGTCGTATCCCCAAGACCTATCGTATTGGTCGTTGAAAACAAACGAAAATGAGAGTGAGGCACTATGACTTTGTTTTGATCCAAGAGGGTGAGTTTCCCCTCAACTTCCAAAATTCGCTGAATAACAAACATCACATCCGGTCTGCCTGCATCATATTCATCAAAAACCAGGGCAACCGGATTCTGTAACGCCCAAGGTAGAATGCCCTCTCGAAAAGCGGTTACCTGTTTACCCTCCTCCAACACGATCGCATCCTTTCCGATCAAATCGATGCGACTAATGTGACTATCGAGGTTAACGCGGATGCAGGGCCAATTTAGCCGAGAGGCGACTTGCTCGATATGAGTCGATTTACCGGTACCATGATAACCTTGAATCATTACTCTTCGGTTGTGAGCGAACCCGGCAAGGATAGCTAGCGTAGTATCTTGATCAAAACGATAATCCTCATCAACGACGGGAACATGTTCTGAGGATTCACTGAAGGCAGGAACCTCGAGATCCAAATCAATACCAAACAAATCCCGCACACTGACTACTGTGTCGGGCACCATCGAAGAGTCAATAACATTTGCATTGGATTGAGTCACGATTTTCCCTTACTTCAAAGTAACTAGATAACCTATTGTAAGTGAGGAATACAAAAAGAGCAGTAGGAATTAAGCCTTATTCCTGCTTCAGACCAGTCTTCTTCCAAGAAACCGTTTATCTAAATTGCAAGTGGAGGTACGACTTTCAATCAGTACAATCATAGGAAGGGAATTCCAAGAGAAAAAGGATGAGATTCACTCTTCTGCTTGTCGCTTTTATAAGTTCGCTAACAATTGCCGCCGAAAATACTGATTGGCCAAACTACGCTAACGATCCGGGCTCTTCCAAGTTCGCAGCGTTAGATCAAATCAACGCGACCAATGTTCAAACCCTCGGCGTTGCCTGGTCATGGGATTCTCCTGACAACCTATTGGTCAAGAAAGACCGCAAGCTTACTCCCTGGGGGTTTAAATCAACGCCAATCAAAATAGGCAAGACCCTTTATATCAGCACCTCATTGGGCCATGTCGCAGCAATTAACGCGGATGAAGGTAAGACAATTTGGACATTCGACACTAAAACCTATGCGGATGGCAGACCTACGAACCTTGGGTTTAACCATCGTGGAGTCGCTTATTGGAGTGACACCGATCAAGAGACAATCATCATGCCCACTAATAATGGCTATTTGTGGGCAATCGATGCGAAAACCGGCAAGCCTCTTAAGCAATTTGGACGCGATGGTCGCATCGATCTTACGCGAGGGCTCGGCCGACCTGTCAACAGAAAGCTTTATTCTGTGATCTCTGCGCCGATAGTTGTTGGTCATGTCGTCGTGGTCGGCGCATCGATTTCTGATGGCCCGCGACAAAGAACGATGCCCCCAGGACATGTAAGAGGTTTTGATGTCCGGTCGGGAAAGCAGCTCTGGATTTTTCATACAATCCCACAAAAAGGCGAGTTTGGCGTCGATACGTGGGAAGACGATTCCTGGAAATATTCGGGTAACACTAACGTCTGGACAGGAATCAGTGCGGATACGGAGTTAGGTTATATCTATCTTCCCACTGGGACACCTACTAACGACTGGTACGGGGGTCATCGCCCCGGAGATAATTTATTTGCCGAGAGCTTAGTCTGTCTCGATGCTAAAACAGGTAAGCGTGTTTGGCATTTTCAGATGGTTCATCACGGCCTTTGGGATTATGACCTACCCGCGGCGCCAACCTTAATGAATATTGAAATAGATAATGAAGCTATCCCAGCGGTTGCACAGGTATCGAAGCAGGGCTTCGTTTACGTGTTTAACCGAAAGACCGGAGAACCTGTCTGGCCAATCAACGAAACGCCCGTACCTCAAAGTAACATACCAGGCGAAAAAAGCTCTCTCACACAACCGATACCTACAAAACCAAAACCATTTGATCGGCAGGGACTCTCGGAAGAGGACCTGATCGACTTTACGCCGGAGCTAAGGCGCGCAGCCTTATCCATTATCAGACAATTTGACTATGGCCCTCTCTACACACCACCCACGTTGAGAGGAACGATTAATCTCCCTGGCTGGGGGGGCGGGGCCAATTGGTCTGGAGCAGCTTTTGATCCAGACACTAGTCGATTATTTATCCCTTCCAGAACAGGACCTATGATCGTCAAACTCAAAGACGGCGGGGAAAAAACCAATTTTCAATTCGTCAGAAGCAGAGACGTAACCAGTCTAAAAGGGCCAGAGGGGCTACCAATCACCAAACCACCCTACTCAAGAATCACTGCGATCGATATGAATACTGGCGATCATGTTTGGATGCGCCCCCACGGCAACGGTATAAGACAAAAAATAATCGAGAAGGGAATCAGCGACCCTGGACCAGTTGGGGGTCGCTTCGGAACTGGCCCGCTGCTAACTTCCTCCTTGTTATTCTTAGGACAAAAAGATGAGAACAAAAATTTACTAAGAGCTTTTAACAAAGACGATGGCACAATACTGGCTGAGATTGACCTCCCTGCAACTCCATGGGGTACGCCCATGTCCTATGTCTCAAACAATCGCCAATACATCGTAATCGCAACAGGCGAAGGCGCTAAAGCTAAACTAATAGGTCTCGCGCTGCCAGCTAATGATTCAGGTCGTAAGCTTTGATGTAGTCTGTGAAAGCTGTATCAATGCCTTCTGCACTCAATCCAAAGAACTCTGGACTATAGCGATGGCTGCCGTGTTTACCCTTCCGATTACGCAGCAGATACTCGCGCATTTTAAAGCGGGTATCTGGATCTAAGGGCAACTCTAGAAACTCGGCAATCTTCTCTACAACCGTTAAGGGGTCACCAGTCATCTCTTGATAGTCGATATCAAGGCAACTTTGATCAACCATTGAATCAGAACCCCTCAAGTCTAGTACTCTGGCTAATCCTAGACGCCACTCTTCAACTAACGATTTTCCTAACTCTTCAAAATCAACTTTGTTTGAACTGCCAGAGCGCAAACTCGCGTATAGGCTTGCCATGGACGGTATCACCTCGCTTGGGCGACGATGTAGCTGAATAAACTTTGCGTCCGGATATTGTTCACGTAAAGCACTTATTCCCAACATATGGCCAGGCGCTTTTAGTAACCATCTTTTCCCAGCCTTCTCTCTCGCCAAGATCTTAAGATAACGCTCATGCCAAAGGTATGCGGGTCTCCAATCACAGGCGGACAGCCACTCATGGTAAGCATCGACTCTATGGATCGCATGAAACTGCATACTGCGAAAACTCAGCCCCTGGATTGTCACGCATTCGTGAGGCAATAGCGCCCCGAGCCTGTGAATACTTTTAAAGCCAGGAGAAATCACATCAACCAACTTAGTCCGCAAAAAGCTCTTAAAAATACGCAGCCAATCCGTCAAGTTTTCCTCCGGTACCGAATCGGCTTGCCACAATTTTGGAGTCTGTAAATCTGGGTGCACATCCAATAACTCGTGAAGCAACGTCGATCCAGTTCTTGGCAATCCCAATATAAAAATTGGCTTTTCGACCTTAGGTAAAGCAGCTGATGCACGAAATTTGTGTGCCGCCCTAAGCCGATTTGTGAGCATCCCTAAAACTAGTCTGCGTGCAACGACCCTACCTAATTCAGTCAGATTTGCTGAACTTTCATAGCCTTCTAAAAGTAGGCTGAGCGGCTCTTTCCAGTCGTCGCCAGCAAAATCATCACTCCTGGCATACCTGATAGCAGCCCTGACTAGATCATCCCAATCGAGCGAGGACGGCAACATGTTGCTGGATGAAAGCCCGCTCACTAAAGTGTTGACCAAAGGCCGGATAGAAGAGTCGTACTGATTTTCCATTATTCGATTTGGGGCCCTAAAAATCGTAATTGTCCTTACCAGAAACTTAACACTTAGCTTTAAAAACAAGGTTCATTGATAACCTTGTTAGAAGGCTGCCTTTTTATTTCTGTCTCTAGTATGGTAACGCTCAAGAGAGAGAGATGAGAGTAAAAGATGGCTATTATTTCAAGGATATTGACCACTAAGCTATTAATAATAATCTTTACCGCTACTGGTCAAGCTAACCCAACTAATTTACCAGCAATCAAGCAAATCGAGTTGTCTCCTGATGGGAACAAGATGCTCATGCTTAGAGCGATCGAAAATAACTATTACGCCTTTGCCATTAACCTGAAAAACAAAAAAAATAATCCCGTTATGGCATCGGACCCAGGAAACTTCTCCTTGAACTGGTGCAAGTGGGCAAATAACAAAAAGATCATCTGCTCTGGTTCTGGAACTGTTGAGACCAAGGCCAGGGGATCTCGCAGAGGCCCTAGTAGTGCAGCGGGAGAGATGGAAGGACGCCTGATGTACGTAGTCAACCAAGATGGCTCCAATGCCACGAAACTCATAAAAAAATATATACCCCAACAATCCGAGAAAGAGCCAAGGTATGACTCGCCTATCCAGGATAGCGTGATCAGTTGGCTGCCTGATTCCCCCAACGAGATACTGATCCAATACAATCGTGAAAATTTTCGCTGGCCGTCTGTCTACCGATTAAACATTAATAACAACAAGATGAAACGCGTCCGAAAGTATAAACCACAAGTTTCTCAATGGTTATCTGATGATCAGGGCAACGTGAAAATGGGAATCGGCTATAAAGACGAGCAAATGAGGCTCTACCTTATCGAAGATAATTCGACGAGAGAATTAAAAGGTGAGGAAATTGATGGACTATTACCAGCTTACCCTAGGGGCTTCTCAGAAGACGGAGAGATGATCTACTTAAGTCGGCGAAACGAAATCGGTGCACAGCAAATTGTGGGTGTGACATTGACGGACTTTACCAACAGGAGCACGCTCTACTCTTCGCAGGTCGCTCCTTCCGCCGATGATCTATATTCACCTTCAGCGCTTCATGGCCCCGGTATACCTAGATATATTCCAGAGATGCCTATAAAACACCTAATCAGCGCCACTCCAAAGCAAAGATTCGACTCAGTAGCCAAGGCGATACCCGGCGACAAAGAAACCGTTGTCAGCCGAACCAGCGATTGGCGTAAATTTATCGTTTACGCCTGGGATAAGGCCTCCTATACCTACTACCTGTTCGATACTTCGAACAATCAACTCATGAAGTTAGGAGGAAGCTAAGTCCAAGGTTCGACGATTTCTAGGCATAAAAAAGGCGCACCAAGGTGCGCCTTTTTTATAGACCAAGGTCTCTATCGGTTGAAGTTATAAGTAAACTCTGCACCAATATATCTTGGATATAGCGACACAACCCGTTGAGGCCAGTTGCCACCGTATCCTGTTCGTCTCGCATCCATATCAGCAGAACGGATATAAGTCTTGTCTAAGACGTTATCCACGAACAAGGAAGCTTCCCACTGTCCGGTTTCCTCTTCATAGGTAACACGAGTGTCTAGGCGGTCCCTTTCAGGAACCCAATCCCAAGGCCGGTTGAACGGATGAGTTGAATACTCGCCGGTGAAAGACCAAGCCGCATACCAGGTCAACATACCAGACTCAAGAGGCCAGGAATAATTTCCCCAGAAAGTCATCTTGGTTTTCGGAATACCCTGAAGCTCATATCCATTCACTTCTAGACAATACAATGCCTTAAGCTCAGGAGCCGCATTACAAGGATTTTCCTGCAAGTCACCACCAAATACATCCCGCGGATATCTTGGATCCGCTTCGTTAAAGAAGGTGTAAGGTGCGTTGTACTTACTATCGGTATAACTACCATTACCGCCAATGGAGAAATTATCCGTTGCAAGGAACAAAATGTCCCACTCGAAGCCTTTGTTAACGGCACTAGGAATGTTCTCCACAACCGAAACAGGCCCACGACCTGAAGGAGTCGCAACAGGGCCTCCACCTGGAAGCGTTAAGTTACCGATTGAGAAATCATTAGGCTCGTCCTCCCATCGTTCCACCTGATCCTGATAGTTCGAATAATCGTAGGTGTAAACAGAGACGTTGAGCTGTAGTCGTCCATCTAGGTGGGTGCCCTTGTAGCCAATTTCGAAGGCAGTCAAGTCCTCACCACCGTACTCGAGCAGTACTCTCGTATCCACTACACCATTACCCGTGGTGTCGAAGTCTGCTCGGTTATCTGGCCCGCCCATATTCCAACCACCAGCCCGGTAACTCGTTGTCGCACCAAAGTAGACCAAGGTTTCCGGAGTCGGTTCAAAGTTGAAGTTCACACGGTAAGACCACTCACCATCCTGGTGATAAGAGCCTGACGTCTGAGATCCCCATGAAATCGGAATACCGTGTAACCGAACAGGTCGATCACAATCTTTGGCACCCAGATCACACTTATACGTGATTGGGAAATCTGGATCGCCACTGGGGTAAGCCGCTCCCATCGCGACGTTCATCGCCGCAAGTGGAGTCAAGGCAAAGATTTGATCAGAGGTAATGGGGTTTCCATCACCATCGACTTCAGTACCGTCCATTGCTGTAGCAATAGCCCAAGGAAGCCAACCACCTGGTTCAAGTTCAGAATAACCACCTCGACGCTCTGTACCCCATCGATCATCCTTGGAATAACGAACACCTAAAGTCACGCTAAGCTGATCCGTCAACTGCAAGTCACCCTGGGTGTAGAACGCCTTATTAACGGTCTGGACGATATTTCGGTGCTCATACATCGCGCCCATATCGTTGTAGTGATCATACATCACCCCGTCCGGGTTACTGCCGCATGAAAAATCTCCATATCCAGTACCAGGACCCGCAATATTAAGCGTATGTCCTCGATAGGATTGCTTACACTCTGGCATTACCCATCCCACAACGGCCTGCGCATCCAACAGCCAAGTTGGGTGTTCAGGAGTTCCATATAGAGCAGGGTTAATCAACCGGCCTTGAGCGGCGCGCTCACGTATGGAATAGTGTTGATCAAGCCTCTCGTCAAAGTAATAGAAACCAGAGGTCGCAGTCCAGCGCTCGCCGGCATTCCAGAACACTCTAATCTCATGCGAGAACTGCTCTGCATCCTGGGTCACAGTATCGTCTAGGTCCGAAGTGTGGCCATTGGAAAAGTCATTATCTCGGTTAAACCAATACTGGAACCAGCGATAGTCGCCTAAATAACGAACAGATAACGCATCGCTAATGTCCCAATCTAGAACAAGAGAGGTTGCTTGCTGATCAAACTCCTCATCTGCAAAGTTATAGACCGCAACCACGTCTGGGTTATCCGCGTCACCGATGTCATAGCTTGCGCAGCCCGCATTTTGATAACACTGGCTAGGCATGTATGGCCAACGATCAGTAGAATCAACACCAGGTCGGTTATAGGCACCGTACATGGTCGCCCCGCCAACTGGGTGAACATAAGGAAACACCCCATTAGGATTGTCTGCGCTGACTAGGCCATATTTGTCGGCCCATGCTTGGTCAACCGGTCTTAAACCTGGCGCATAGTAATTGGTGTCCCTGTTGACTCGCCAGCGCGGATCACATTGCTCTGGCTTGGTAATTGGGTAAGTGCCTATACAAGGACCTTCCTCAGTAATTCCATTGCCGCCACTACCAAAATTACCAACCCTCAGGCTTCTTCTTTCGTTAAAGCGTAACCAAGCCGACATGTTGTCGTTAACTTGATAATCAAACTGAATGGCAAAGTTCTGATCGTTTATATCTTCACCACCCTCTGAGCCAGCATGTCCGGGAACCGCAAAATCGCGCTTCCTCTTCACACCCGTGAAACGATAGGCAAGATCTTCTGTAATAGGTCCAGTCGTCATGCCATAAAATTCATGAGTGCTGTATTGACCAACAATAAGACGAACCGCAGCTTCGTGCTCATCGCTATTTGGCTTTTTGGTAACGTAATTGATCACTCCGCCGATTGAATTACGACCATACAGTGTCCCCTGAGGACCTCGTAATACCTCAATCCGCTCCAGATCGAACAAACCGCCTTCTGTGGCAGCGATTCCAAAGTCTCCCGAATAAATCCCGTTATAGTAAGTTCCGACACCGGCATCACCGCCCAGTCCCCGGAAGTTTCTTCCAATCCCACGAATCTTTACGTCCCAGTCAGTTCTGGTAGTAGCAGGAATAAAGTTCATCATTTCGTTTGGGCCTTGTATACCCATGTCCGAAAGGAACTCTGAATCCATCGCGGTAATCGAAATAGAAGTATCTGAAACAGTCGACTCAACCCGCTCACCGTAGACGACGACTTCCTCGATGCGTCTTCCCGCATCTTCATCATCTGCAAAAGCTGGTATTGTCAACAACAAACCGAGCGCAAGACATGCGCTGTTGCGTAACAACCTAATCATTGGCGATCTCCCCAAAAATCGAGCCCTAAAGCCCTTTTTACTGTCTTTGGTATGCCAATGCGTTACTACGACTTACCGAAAAAAGCACTCGCAGTCTCAAACCGCGAATAAAGTTATGCTTATTTGGCCTAAACTAACAAGCAAAAACGCGGGAATCAACCCAAATTTTCACTCCAACATAAGTAAAAACCCGACTAATCACCTGCCTCAAAAAACACAAACGAAAAAGGGGCGGTCATTCGGGAAAAAATCAAGATCCAAACTAACTTAAATAATCATCACAAATGTGACCGAGAGATAACATGGCGAAAAAAAACGCACCGAAGTGCGTTTTTTTTCGAGTGCCTTATATCCCTAGTCGACGAAGCGATAAGTGAATTCAGCACCAATGTATCTAGGATATAGAGATACAACTCGCTGTGGCCAGTTACCCCCATAACCCGTTCGTCTCGCGTCCATATCAGAAGAACGGATATAAGTGTTATCTAGAACATTATCCACAAACAAGGAAGCTTCCCACTGTCCTGTCTCCTCCTCATAGGTAATACGCGTATCCAACCGATCTCGCTCAGGAACTATATCCCACGGTCGATTGAAAGGGTGAGTTGAGTAGTCGCCGGTAAAGGCCCATGCCATGTACCAGGTCAACATACCGCTTTCCATTGGCCACGAATAGTTACCCCATACAGTAAACTTCTCTTTAGGAATACCTTGAAGTTCGTATCCGTTTACTTCCAGACAGTAAAGAGCCTTCAATTCCGGAGCGGCATTACAGGGATTTTCCTGTAAATCTCCACCAAAGACATCACGAGGATACCTTGGATCCGCTTCATTAAAGAAGGTATAGGGAGCATTATAGGTGCTGTCTGTATAACTACCGTTAGCGCCGATCGTGAAGTTATCCGTTGCAAGAAACAAGAAATCAAATTCCAAACCTTTGTTCACTGCGCTGGGAATATTTTCCACTACGGATACAGGACCTCTTCCTCCCGGAGCCGCAACAGGACCTCCATCAGGCAAAGTAAGGTTTCCAATAGAGAAATCATTTGATGAATCTTCCCATTTCTCAATCTGATCCTGGTAGTCAGTATAATCATAAGTATATGCAGAAACGTTCACCTGTAGACGTCCATCTAGGTGAGTTCCCTTGTACCCAATCTCGAAAGCTGTCAAATTTTCTTCCGTATATTCCAGAAGGAAATTCGTATCCGCAGCTCCATCTCCTGTAGTGTCGATGGCAGCACGATTCTCAGGGCCACCCATGTTCCACCCACCAGCGCGGTAACTGGTAGTCGCACCCATATAAATTAGGGTTTCAGGAGTTGGTTCAAAGTTGAAGTTTACGCGGTATGACCATTCACCATCCTGTTTATACTCACCAGGAGTCTGTGAACCCCAAGAAATAGGAATACCTTCTAATCTTACAGGACGATCGCATTCAACTGCATTCAGATCACACTTATAAGTCAACGGAAAATCTGCATCGCCACTAGGATACGCTGCCCCTATGGCCACATTCATAGCAGCTAGAGGGCTAAGAGCATAGATCTGATCTTCCGTAATCGGGTTTCCGTCACCATCGACCTCGGAACCGTCCATTGCTTGAACAATCGCCCAAGGCAACCAACTGCCAGGCAATATTTCGGAGTATCCTCCTCGGCGCTCGACGCCCCACCGCGCATCTTTGGAATATCGAACACCCAATGTCACGCTAAGCTGTTCCGTTAACTGCAAGTCGCCTTGAGTATAGAACGCTTTGTTAACTGTCTGAACATCGTTTCTTTGCTCATACATTGCACCCATATCATTGTAATGGGAATACATCTCGCCACCAGGGTTTCCTCCGCAGGAAAAATCTCCATAACCGCCTTCCGCAATTGTACCTAAAGGCCGATCACGATAGGCAAGTTTGCAGCCAGGCATTACCCAACCGACCACGGCCTGCGCATCCTTTAACCAATCTGGATGTTCTGGAGTACCATATAAAGCAGGATTTATTGTACGGCCTTGCCCAGCCCTTTCCCTAATACTGTAATGTTGATCGCGACGCTCATCGAAGTAGTACAAACCAGAGGTGGCTGTCCAACGTTCGCCCGCCTGCCAAAACACTCTTAACTCGTGTGATCGGCTTTCTACATCTTCTGTGACTGTGTCATCGATGTCAGATGTATGACCATTGGAAAAATCGTTATCTCGATTGAACCAGTAATCAAACCAAGAATAATTCCCTAGATACCTCAAAGACAGCGTATCGCTAATATCCCAGTCGAAAACCAAGGAAGTCGCCTGTTGGTCGAACTCTTCATCAGCAGAATCATTTGTAAATGCCTTTACATCAGGAGCATCGGCATCCCCCACTCTATAACTAGCACAATCTGCATTCATGTAACACTGGCTAGGCATGAAGGGCCACTTATTAGTGGAGTCGACACCGGGGCGATTATAAGCTCCGTACATGGTCGCACCACCAACAGGGTGAGTGTAAGGGAAAACCCCATTCGGATTTCCTGGCCCGACAAGACCATATTTATCAGCATAATCTTGATCGACTTGCCTCAGACCAGGTGCATAGTAATTAGTATCTCGGTTAACTCTCCACCTTGGATCACACTGCCCTGGCGACGTGATTGGATAAGTTCCGATACAAGGCCCCTCTTCGGTGATTGCATTACCACCGGACCCAAAATTACCCACTCTCAAGCTCCTTCGCTCATTGAAACGAAGAAAGGCGTTCATGCTATCGTTAACATTATAATCTAGTGATATAACAAAGTTCTGGTCATTGATATCTTCGCCGCCCTCAGCACCTGCATGGCCTGGAACAGCAAAGTCTCGTTTACGCTTTACTGCGTTAAATCGATAAGCCAAATCTTCAGTAATCGGTCCAGTAGTCATCCCATACAATTCATGAGTACTGTATTGACCGACTATTACCCTAACTTCCGATTCGCGTTCATCATGATTCGGCTTTTTAGTAACATAGTTTATTACCCCACCTATCGAATTTCTTCCGTATAGTGTGCCCTGGGGGCCTCGTAACACCTCAATTCGTTCCATGTCGTAAAGACCGCTTTCGGTTGAGGCAATCCCAAAGTCTGAAGAATAAATTCCGTTGTAGTATGTACCTACACCCGGATCTCCTCCAAGGCCTCTAAAATTTCTACCTATTCCACGAATTTTGACGTCCCAGTCTGTCCGGGTCGTCGCCGGAATGAAATTCATCATCTCATTTGGGCCTTGAATACCCATATCTGAAAGAAATTCAGCATCCATTGCGGTAATCGAAATAGATGTATCGGACACCGTTGATTCAACACGCTCACCATAGACAACAACCTCTTCGATGCGTCTTCCCGCATCCTCGTCGTCTGCTAGTACCGGTTGGATTAACGATAGTCCTAGCGCAAGAACTGCGCCAAAACGTAACATGCTAACCATTGGCTATCTCCCCAAAAAACGAGCTTCATGAGCTCGAATTACTACTCGTAGATACGATGTTCCCCAACAGTTTCCCGCGCCAAGTGCGTCAACAGACGCATTGGCTTAGTGCGTAAACCACCTCTTTACTACGATCTACACCTTTGCCGTGAACTTTGCAGTACTTCTTAATCTAACAAATCTCACGAATTGATGAACACTATCAACGAAAATACAAGGAATCAACTTAATTTTGAACGGTTTTCAGGGGCCTAAAACTGTGTAAATTTGCGCCTGTCGACGCCTCAATCCAACACATCTGACGCCCTTCACATGACCCTTTACCCGGATTAATTCACAGCAAAAATTCTTGTCGATCCTGTGACATCAATTTCATCTGACTCAACCCTGAAAGTCTCAACAATAATCGCTCTAAACCTATCCATTCGCTCCCGCCACGGACTCCCCCCTTAGCCTGTAAGTCCAGCAAGGCAATCTCAGAGAGAACAAATTCCAAGTTACCGACCCTACTAGCAAATTGACCGATCACTTTCTTTTGTGCCTCTGGCAGACCTTGCAAGCTCCCACCTACTCTTCTGATCTGAGATGCCAACGCGCCCAAAATCGCAAAAAAAGAAACCCCTTCTTCTCTAAGGACACCCAATATATGAGAAAGACGTTCCGACTGCCCGGCCATGGTCGCATTGATAAGGTCGAACGCCCCAAACCGAGAGGAATCTTCGATCATTTCGTAAAGCTGATCTACTGAGACTTCCCCCTGCACCTTGCTTAAAACCATTTTCTCGATGAGCTGTGCAGCGCTCAACAGATTACCTTCAACCCTCTCGGCTAAATAAGATAACCCTTGGTTGTTAACTTGAATGCCATTTGACTGCAGTCTCGCCCTGAGCCATCTCGGCAATTCCCGTTCGCCAATCGGCCAGACCAGAACGATTCTTCCAAAGCCATCCAATGCCTTAAACCAGGCTGACTTTCGTTGACGAGGCAAGAGTCTTTCTGTTCGTATCAAAAGCAGGACGTCGTCGGGGGGGTCGTCGCACCAATTTCTGAGAAAAACGGACGCTTCTTTATCGAGTTTATTGGCAGATAGCCGAACATCGATAATCCTTTTAGAAGCAAAGAGAGATAATGAGGCCCCCTCTTCACGCAAGGAGTCCCAATTTCCGTCCGTTCCGGGCTCAAAGATCTTTCGCTCCTCGTAGCCTTGATCTTTTGCACACTTCAGAATTTGATCGCATGCTTCCTGGACTATGAGAAGCTCGTCGCCACTAACCAGGTACAGAGATTGAAAACTCTGACTCAGAGATTGAGCTAATTTTTCAGGGTATATTTGCAAAATTCAAACGAGCTACTAAAGTTTAGAACCAACTCGACTCACCACCCTAACCAACTGGTCAGCTACATTACCCGCAAGTTCTTCACGGATAGTAGACTCTACATTAAGAGTACCCAAAAGATTTTGCCGATCATAGAGGAAGGAATCAGATCGACGAATCCAGGACGGTGCGACTAGAGTTTTTCCCGCAAGGTCTTCAATGGCGTAACGAACTGAGTAAGTAATGCGATACTCTGCGCCTAACGAATTTGCATCAACAGAAACGGCTCGTCGAT
>CACFPX010000011.1:0-62579 GCA_902568205.1 K189A clade bacterium
AGAATGTGACAGCAAAGTTGAACGTTACTGTAGCTCCCTTCTGGGGTCTTCGAAGATTGGAAAGATTGTAATTGATATCCATGAGAGTCAAATGGGATTGCCAAACCAGGGTATGGATGAAAGTTATGTGTTGCGGCTTGACGAAAAAATAGGAATAGAAGCAAAAACGACCTGGGGCGGTTTACGTGCGATTGCTACTCTCTATCAACTAGCATCGTCTGGAGAGCTTTCAAGGCAACTTGAAATAACGGATCGACCGAGGTTTGGTTGGCGAGGATTGCTTATTGATGTAGCTCGCTCCTTTGTCAGTATCGGGGCCTTAAGGCGCATTCTTGATGGCATGGCTTTTTTGAAACTAAATGTATTGCATCTTCATTTATCTGACGATCAGGGCTTTCGGTTCCGTAGCGAGGCTTTCCCGGGATTAGCCAGCACCGAGTCTTATTCGCAAGCTGAGCTCGAAGACTTGGTGTCCTATGCGGGAGATCTCGGAGTAAGAATAATTCCTGAGCTAGATGTCCCGGGTCATGTAACCAGCTGGTTAGTCAACTACCCTGAGTGGGGATTTTCCGACCTGTCTGAGGCGTCTGATCGTTTTGGAGTTCATAAGGCATGCCTAGATCCCTCAAATGAACAGTTGTATGAGGATTTAGAAATACTCTTCTCGGAAGTAGGGGCTGTATTTCCCGAGGAATTTCTTCATGTGGGCGGCGATGAGGTCCACCCAGAGTACTGGAGCAAAAGTGAAAGAGTGCAGAAATTTGCCGGGGAAACGGATTTGGGTGGAATCGCGGAGATTCAGAACTATTTTTCGAATCGTTTATTCGAGATTTTATTAAAGATTAATAAAAAGCCTTTAGCGTGGGACGAGGTCTTGCATGAAGAAGTGTCGGACTATTTGATTCAAAATTGGCGGGGCTCCTCTACTCGGGATAGGGCTCTTGTTAAAGGGTTGGATTGCGTTTTTTCGTCAGGCTTCTACCTCGACCTCTTCTATCCTGCTGAGGTTCATTATTTGTTTGATCCTGAATCAGAACAAGTAGAGTTATTGGAACTCGAGGACCAGTTGGCTGTTGATTTGCGGTTTAAGCATGTAGCCGGAGGTCTAAAATGGACTGAACAGTGGAGGAAGGGCAGTATTAATTTGCACTCGGAGAAACTAAGTGGACAGAAACAACTGGGGAGAGTGTTAGGAGGCGAGGCGTGCTTGTGGGGGGAGCTGGTTTCGGAAGGAAATTTGTTTCCGCGTCTTTGGTCCAGACTTCCAGCAATTGCAGAACGACTCTGGTCCAGTGAAAGCGAGAAAGATGTTAAAAGCTTCTACTCCAGATTTTTGGTTGTGAAGGCGTGTAAAGAAATAAACTGGGATCGAGACGAAGAGATGGGCTTGCTTAGGGCGGGTTTGAATGAGTCCCAGCTTGATGTGGCAAAACTCTTTGAGCCAGCTAAATGGTATTTTAGACTTCTAGGAGAGGAGGCGTTGAATGCGCGCCTGAATGGTAGCGAAATGCCTATTGCCAGACCTTACGACGTTAATGCTTCCTTGGATCGGGTTGTCGACTTTTTATCGCCGGAAAGTTTTTCTGCACGATTTTTGGATGAGGATTTAAATACACATGCTTTAAGTATTCTTCTGGAGCGTTGGCTTTCTCTTCAACCTGAGGGTTGGCCTGAAGATATGCAGAAAGGAATTTTAGGATTGATCGAAGTGGCTAATAGGTTGAGAGATTATCTATGGGGGGATCAACTTACGAAGAACGAGGTTCGATATTTACTTGAGGAATTATACGGCCCACACGGTGAGTATGTGATTGCCGTCGTGCCACCTATTCTTAAATGGCTGGATAGCCATGAGAGCCGTTGAACAGAGTGGAAATCTCTGGTTTTCTGGTGGTCAAGTGTCGCCGCTTGGTAACGGGCATATTCATGAAACGTATTTGCTAAAAAGCGATGATGGGGGCAGGAGTCCCTTAGTACTCCAAAGGATAAATGATCAAGTCTTTCCAAGTCCTAAAACTCTCATGAGACAGACTATGGAGGTATTGGAGCATTTGAGGAGCCAGGAAGAAGTCAAGGTTCCTCATTTAGTGGAATCTCGACGTGGAAATTTCTTGGAGGAGTTGGATAGTGGTTATTGGAGGGCATGGGAATTTATTAGGCATTCGCGAACACTAGATCCGCTAGAGAATATAGAACAGGTAAGAAATGGCGCTAAAGCCTTTGGATTATTTCATTCCGCTTTGGCCGAAATGAAGCAAGCTAATATCAGAGAGATTATTCCGGGTTACCAGCAGCTGGGCTATTACCTTGCGGGTTTTGACCAAGTTAGGCGTGAGGCCCCTTTTGAATTGCTTCGCGTAATCGAAGCCAATAACTGGATAACGCAGCGATTTTCGGAAAAAAACTCGCTCATACATGGTGATTGTAAGATTGATAATTTGCTCTTCAAAAGCTCTGGCGATCAGGTTCAAGCAATTCTAGATTTAGATACGGTGATGTTAGGGCATTGGGCATGGGATTTTGGTGACTACGTCAGATCTCTCTGGCTAGGCAAGGAAACGATTGATATAGAATTTTTTCGTCTCAGTATAGAGGGTTTTCTGAGCGGAGGATTATTAGCTGACTATGATCCTGAGGACTTCGCTGATGCGCCTTTGTATATTAGTTTTATGCTTGGCATCCGGTTTTTGACGGATCACTTGCAAGGAGATAAGTACTTCAGGATTAGCTATGAGGGAGAAAATTTGTTGAGAGCAGAGGCTCAATTCAAATTATTTGAGCGCTGTCTGAAATCCCGAGAACAACTAATCTTTGCGGCCGCCGAGTTGCTTGAGGGTTATTAACTTTACCTCGCTCGTTGGTAATACTCTGAGGTGTGCTAAATAAGGCTATTTGTTGAGTAATGAAATTACACAAATTAAATCGAAATTTTACTTGGCGTAAAAGTAGGCCTCCCTTCGAGATTATTACTGAAGAACAGAGTAACGCATACAACGAGCTCGGAGGTTTCGTGTTACAAGGCGCCTTTTCGAAAGGAGAGATTGCTGAGTTGACTGAGGTTTTGGACCCTCTTGAATTGGCGTCGAATGAGCTTCTGCGGCAAATGCAGGACAAAAGGTTAAATATTGCTCGCGCCGACGAAATTGTTTTCAGACCCCACGTAGTTTCAGCTGACACTCGTGTCAAAAAATTCGCTTGTCATCCTCTACTAGCGGGACTTTGTCGAGATTTGGTTGGTTCGAAACCGCGGCTTTATTGGGATCAGATAGTGTATAAGCGTCCCGAGACTGTGGTTGAATTTCCCTGGCATCAGGACAATGGTTATACCTTTGTTCAACCTCAACAATACCTGACCTGTTGGATTGCTCTAACCGATGCGACGCGGGAAAATGGATGTCCCTGGTTGGCTCCTGGATTGCATTTGCAAGGGACCTTGCATCATGACTGGACTGATCTTGGTTATCGGTGCCTGGATGACGATGATTTGGAACCCATTCCTATGGAGTTAACCGCGGGCTCGATAGCTGTTTTTTCGAGTCTGTCGCCACATCGAACGGGGCCAAATTTAACTCAGAAGACTCGTAAAGCATACATTCTTCAATACGCGGATGACGGCGCGGTTATTCATCTTCCAGATGGATCTAACGCTATGGCGAATGACCCTGAACGTCAGTTTCTTGTTTAGTTGGTTCATCTTGTAATGAAAGGCATCTGTTTGTTCGTTTTTAGTTTAGTTCTTTGGGGATGTTCGACCATCGAGAACAAACCGCTACGACTGAAGAGCGGCTCTGCTCCTATTTATCCGGAAGAGCTTAAAAACTCGGGCATAGAGGGTTACGTTGTTTTGAAATACGACGTAAGTACGGAAGGAATGGTAACCAATATCAGGATTATTGAGAGCGATCCAGCCAGAGTATTTGATGAATCGGCTCGAAAAACTCTATCCACTTGGCGTTTTATTCCCGAGATGGTAGATGGTTTGAAGAAAAAGTCGGTAGGTGTAATCAGTAGAATATCCTTTCAGCTATCTAGTGAATCGTTGGATTATTGACCCAGATTCTTAACTGCATAAACGCCATTGAAAACACTGGCTGTAGAGTTGTCCGTGGTGACGGAGCACATCAGATTAAAACGAGCCTTCTGTTTTTCTATCAGGTCTCGGACTTCTTCCTCAAGATTAGAGAATTCGCAAACTGCAGTGATGTCCTGCTTGACTGGTGCGGCGTAATCGATATCTCCATGAGCTATCAATATGGATGCATTGATTTCCAAAATTCTGGTTTGCAAATGCATCATGCCCCACCCTGTTAATGCTTGAATTGCGTAAAGGCTCCCAGCAAAAGCGGTGCCATGGACATTCACATTAGGCTCTAATCTGGCCTGAGTGACGAGCTGCACGCCGTCAAAAGAGGAAATCGTTAATTCCATATTTTTTGATAACGGGATTTTTTCATACCAAATGTCTTGGAGTTCTGCTATCAAAGTGCTGTAGTCAGTTGTTGCCATAGGTTTTCGTTTGTATAGGGGGTGTTAATGATAAGCGTCAGTATGGTTGAAGCCAATGTTTATCAGGTCATATGCGGACCAGGAGACACTGATCGATTTAGAGTCACTATGAGTCAAGAATTCTATCGCGATCTATGTGGCTTATCTGTGACTCATGAGTGGTTAATAGTCCAGGCTTTCAACTTTCTGATTGAGCAGGACAACTGGAAGGAGAGCATTTCCCAGGACTTCGATTTAAGTGAGTTAGTTTCTATATATTCTGATTTCGAAAGCAGCTTAAAAACAAGGTTGGGGTGCTAGGAATCAACGGTATTCCTACAAAAAGCCTAGTAGTTCAAAAAATAGTAGGTAAACCAAAAGCCCGTAAAGCAGCCAGGTTAGGGTGTAGTAGATCGTCACGTTGAACGCTTTGATTCGTTTGCCTAACAAGCGAATCTTATAGACCGGGCCGAAGGCTCTATTCAAAAATCCGACTCGGTCTCCTGGAAGATTATCAGTTGTCGAGGCGGCCATAATCGTTGCAGAGAAAATCTGGTTGAGCTTTTCTAAAATTCTTGAGCTGACCGGTCTTTTGATATCTAGGAATAGGATGATTCTGTCCGTGGAGGTTTGATTCTCTGCAAAGTGGATAAAAGTTTCATCGAATAAAATCGCTTCGCCATCTTTCCAGTGGTATCGCTCGCCATCTACGCAAAGATAACAATCGGGGGAGTTGGCAGTAACGAGCCCCAGGTGGTACCTCAGAGATCCCGCATAGGGGTCTCGGTGCTTAACGAGCTTCGAGCCAGAGGGCAGCATCGCAAACATTGCCCCTTTGACACTCTCTGAAGACTCAATCATGCGGACTGTTTCAGGGCACAGTTTCTGAGCGGAAGGAAGCGAGGTTTCGTACCATTTGAGGTAAAAACGTTTCCATCCGGTTTTAAAAAAGGAATTGAAACCGACGTCGTTTAGTTTTACCGATGCGGTTATTTGAGAGTTGTCATAAAGACTCTTAGCTTCTTCTTTGATGACCTCCCAGTTGTCTTCGAAGATTTGAAGATCCGGAAATTCTTTGGGCGAAAGGTAAGGCGTGTTCTCGACTTTAGAAAAACCATAGTTCAGGCAATTAATAGGCGAGAAGAGATTGGAATGGTCTGTAATCATTCTCGATAGAGACTCATGCCTTACCTTGCCACGGGTTTGTGCGTAGTATCCGCAGCAAATAAATATAATTAAGACTATCAATCCCATTAAGGACTCTCTCGGGTTTTCGGTTAAAAGCTCTTTGGCTGAAGTTTACACGCTTGTTTATCTTCGTTGTATGGGGGAGGGCCGAACAAATAGTTGCTTTTATAAAGCGCGTCCTTGGATAAGTCGCAAACTGATTTAAATTTTGATGAATTTAGTCTGCAACCAATCTTTGGAGCTTTCATCTTCTCTCAGGGAAAGCCGAAAACACTAGTTAGTAGGACCGGTAATTCTCACCGCTCACCACTTTTTTGTCGATTTGACAGGATCTGTCTATTGGGTAACTGCGATGAGCCTGTTCGCGCTCGATCATTTTTTTGTGTGGCTCAGAGAACTAGAGTCCCCAGCATTCCAGGTCGTCGGCGAAAATAATGTCGTCTGTGTAATGCCCTTCAATGGAAGAACGGCTTTGCGACTCTCTGCCTTTGGTGCGGTTCGTCCTGTGGCCTAGGACAACCATTCGAGCGTTAGCCTGTTTTGCGATACGACCTATCTGAGAAGGCAGTACGTAACTGTTTCTGAGCGTTCCGCGAGAGACTTCCGGTATGGCATGAGTCACTACAAGCGCATCGGTATTTTTTGCAAATTTGGCTATTTGATTTTTTTGATTATTAAAATCACCAGTAAACACAATAGAAAACCCGTCTATATCGACTCTCCAAGCTACAGTGGGGAAGTCTGAGTGTCCCACGGGGATAGATGATAGACGAAGGTTTTCGGTACCAAACCTTGACCAGACTCTGCTGCCTGTAGAAGGGACCTCGCGTGGTCGGACTTTATAACCGCTCATCGATTTATAGGTTAGTGAATCAGCTAATTTAGGATACGCGCCATTGGGCCCGATTAGTCTTTGGATGAATTCAATTGTTCCCGGATAATTTGTTTGACCTTTATCAGGGCCGAAGATAGTTAGTGGTTCAGACCGAGAGAGCCCGTAAGAACCAAGAATGTATGCTGGTAGGTCAGAAGAATGATCTGCTCTCAGTTGAGTATAGACGATAGCATCTAGACTCTCGAAGTTTGCGCCAGATTTGTCGAAACCAACAGAGGAGCCTGGTCCGGTATCGATTAACACCCGAGCTTCGTTGTTTAACCACACGAGGTAACTTGATGAGGCTTGGTTGTCATTTAGTTCCTCTCCTCCAGCACCAAGTATCTGTATCCAGACCCCTTTGTCGCCGCACTGCTCGTTGGTATATGCGGTACTGCAAATCACGACAAGAGTAAAACAAGCAAGCCGACAAAGAATTGTTCTTATGTGGGTGTGCATCATTAAATCAGCGCCTCGATTTCCTTTGTGTAGATTATCGCCGAAGCCTCGTCAGGCATGCGCCAGTCTCCTCTTGGAGAGAGACTCACGCTTCCTATTTTTGGGCCTGGTGGTAGCGTTGTGCGTTTAAATTGCTGGCTAAAGAAACGTTCGAAAAAGAGTTTCAGCCATTTTTGGATTTCCTTTTGGGAATATTTCTCTTTGTAAGCTAAATTCGCTAAATGAAATATTTTTGTTGGCGAGGAACCATTCCTAAGAAAGTGATAAATAAAGAAATCGTGTAACTCATACGGTCCAATAACTTCTTCAGTTTTTTGTTGAATTTCGCCTTGCTCAGGAGGAATTAGCTCTGGAGAAATGGGCGTGTCAATAACCCGTTTCAGAGCGAGTGCCAAATTTTTACTTGCCTTATGTTTGGCGTACCATTCCACGAGGTAGATGATCATGGTTTTGGGGACACTAACGTTTACATTATAATTAGACATCTGGTCTGCGTTGAAAGTGCACCAACCTAGTGCTAACTCACTGAGATCTCCCGTCCCAACTACGATTCCAGCCTCTTGATTGGCCAGATCAAATAGCACCTGTGTGCGCTCTCTTGCTTGCGCGTTTTCGAAAACGGTATCTGTATTACCTGAATGTTCGATATCACGTAGATGTTGTTCTACGGCTGTGTGGATTTTTATTTCTCTGACTTTGACATCCACAGATTCTGTTAGCTCGTGAACACTTTGAAGAGTGTGCTCGGAGGTCCCAGGTCCAGGTAACGTAACTGCAATGAGGTTTTGTTGTTCTACAGTCTGAGATTTTAAAGTCTCCAGACAGACTAAAAACGCGAGTGTTGAATCCAATCCACCGGAAAGACCAATAATTAACTTCTCTGTGTGCGCTGAGATCATCCTCCTGGCAAGGCCCGTCGATTGTATGTTTAGTATTTCTTGAGCTCGGCTATCAAACTCCTTTACGGATGCGGGCACGAATGGGTGCTTGACGAATGTTCTTGAAAGGTTCTCGATTGGCTTTATGAATACATTTAATGAAGATATTTTGAATTGATCATGTCTTGGCGCATTAGCGAAGGTCTTATTTTGTGCTCGGTCGTGTCGTATTTTATCTACGTCGATATCGGCGATGATGGTTTGTTCGCCAAAAGAGAATCGATCTCCCTCAGCAAGCGTTTGACCGCATTCGCTTATCAAGCAGTGACCGCCAAAGACAATGTCCTTGGACGACTCCGTTGGCCCTGCACCGCAATAGATGTAGCCGCATAAATTCTTGGCGCTAGTGAGATGAATCAGACTTCGCCGATATTCGGCCTTGGTAATGAGTTCATTACTTGCTGATAGATTTGCGATGATGTTGGCGCCTGCTAAGCTCGCTCTTGTGCTAGGACTGATAGGTGACCAGAGGTCCTCACATAGCTCGATTCCCAGTACACCAGACCCTACTTCAAAAAGCTGATCGACCCGAATTTGAAAGTTACCTAGTTTTTCGTCGTTAATGTGCTCGTTAATCAGAGCCCCATCAGAGAACCACCTTAAATCGTAGAATTCCCCGTGATTAGGGTGTGCGCTCTTTGGAATCAAACCGATGATTCGGTTCTCTGATATCACGGCAGCGCAGTTGAGCAGCCGACCATCTCTCAATCGCCATGGCGTACCCACCACTAGGCAAGGGAGTTTAGACTTCTCTGCTAAGTAGGCTAATCCGCTGATATTCGCCTCGATTAGTTTATCGGAGTGAAAAAGGTCCTCAGCCGTGTAGCCGGTCATAGATAGTTCTGGAAAAACGCCAATCGATATCCCCTGGTCGAAAAGGCGTGAAGAGGATTCTGCGATTCGTTTAGCATTTTCCTCAGGATTGCCGATGCTTACTTCAGGAGAGCATGCTGCGGTTCGAACGAAGCCCATGTCGGCGTAATTGGTTTTCATGACGTTTATTCTAAAGGAGGTACGAAAAAGTATCTGCTAGGAATTTGCTTGACATGAAATTGACTCGCGTTTTTGTCACAAAGAAGCGAGAATTAACAGAGTTGGAAAGTAGATATTGGGAAGGACTATGGATTTTGAATTTTCGGAAGACCAGAACCTCTTGCGAGAACAGGCGCAAGGTTTTTTGGCAGACAATTGCCCAGCGTCGGCAGTTCGCGCTGTTCTTGATGGTGACGCCAGCTATGACGAGGAACTATGGCGAAAAATAGCGGAGATGGGTTGGACTGCTACGGTAATACCAGAAGAATTTGGCGGATTAGGATTGTCTTATTTGGAGTTGTCTGTCATAGCTGAAGAGCTTGGCCGAGTGGTTGCACCTGTTCCTTTTAGCTCATCTGTTTATCTAGCGACTGAAGCAATCCTTGCTCATGGAAGCCAAGATCAAAAGGAGAAATGGTTGCCTAGACTTGCAACGGGAGAGGTCATTGGAACTCTAGCTCTGTCGGAAAAGAGTGGAAGGCCTACGGCATCAGGGTTAAACACTTCGGTAAATTCGGGCAAGATAAGTGGCTCAAAGATTCCAGTCGCTGACGGAGCTGCTGCAGATTTCGCCATTGTTGTTGCGAAATCTGATTCGGGTGATGGAGCGAGTCTACACATAGTTGAGCTAGATCAATCGGCGGTAAGTCGGGATGATGTGAGAACACTCGATTTCTCGCGAGGCCACAGTCGATTGACCTTTGATTCTGCAGATGCTGAATTGCTTGGAGAGGAAGGAACTGGTTGGAATGCGGCCGAATCTTTGCTGGATAGAGCGGCGGTTCTGTTTGCATGGGAGCAGGTTGGTGGAGCTGAGGCCGCGCTAAATCAGGCTAAAGAGTACGCAATGGGCAGATACGCTTTTGGAAGGCCGATAGCCTCTTATCAAGCAATCAAGCATAAACTGGCTCACATGTACGTTAAAAATACCCTAGCCCGCAGTAATTGTTATTACGGTGCATGGGCGCTGAATTCGGGCAGTGCTGAACTGCCGCTTGCAGCCGCGACCGCAAGGGTCTCCAGTATCCAGGCGTTTCTCAACTCGGCTCAAGAAAATGTTCAGACTCACGGTGGGATGGGATTCACCTGGGAGTTTGATTGTCAATTTTTCTATCGAAGAGCGAAATTGTTGTCGGTGAACATAGGAAGCGAAGCGCTTTGGCAAGACAAGTTGATTACTGCTTACGAACAAAACAACGCAGCATAGTGTAAGGAGAATAAAATGGATTTTAGTGATACCACTCAAGAAGCAGAATTTAGAGCGGAAGCGGCTGCCTGGCTCAAGGAAAACGTACCAACGGCAGAAGAGCTGGAGGGGTTGGATGAGATTGCAGCGGCCAAATTATGGCAAAAACGCAAATACGATGCTGGCTGGGCATGTATTGGTTGGTCGAAAGAATATGGAGGCAGGGGCGCTTCGGCAATCGAGCAGGTAATTTGGAACCAGGAAGAGTCCAAATATGAAACTCCTGGGGGTGTATTTGTAATTGGTCAAGGGATGGCTGCGCCAACCTTAATGACCTGGGCTGCGCCTGAGCATCACGAACGTTATCTCCCTAAGTTGGCTAGCGGTGAAGAGATTTGGTGTCAGTTGTTTTCGGAGCCTGCAGGGGGTTCCGACCTTGCAGCATTGAGAACTAAAGCTGAAAAAGATGGCGATGATTGGGTAATTAATGGGCAAAAAATTTGGACATCGGGTGCCCATTATTCAGATTATGGAATTCTGGTTGTTCGGACAGATCCTCAGGCGCCTAAACATAAGGGTCTGAGCTATTTCTTCCTGGATATGAAATCACCGGGAGTCGAAATCAAACCGATCAAACAGATTTCTGGTGGAGCAAACTTTAACGAGGTCTATTTCACTGATGTGCGAATCCCTGATTCGCAAAGACTCGGAGAAGTGGGGCAGGGCTGGCAGGTTGCTTTGACAACCTTAATGAACGAACGCGCGGCGATCGGCGGCGGTGGTATGGGCGTTAATGTTGATCTAGCTTATAAGATCGCAAGTAAAGTGGAAATCAACGGAAAACCAGCTGTTGAAGATAGCGCGGTTAGAGCTAAGTTGGCTAATTGGTATGTTCAGGAGTCGGGGCTGAAATACACTGGCTATCGTTCAATGACTGCGTTATCGCGGGGTGAAATACCTGGACCAGAGAACTCAATCGGAAAATTAGTCGGCGCACCGAAAACGCAGGAAATGGCTTCCTTCTGTATGGATTTGTTAGAGATGACAGGTGCGATATGGGACAAAGATTTGTCCGAGGAGGAAGGTATTCTCCAGGGAACCTATATGGGTGCTCCTGGAGGAAGAATTGCTGGCGGTACTGATGAAATCATGGCAAATATAATAGCAGAGCGTGTACTTGGCTTACCCCAAGACGTGCGGGTGGATAAGGGTATACCCTTTAGCGAAGTGCCTACTGGCTCGAGTTAGCTTTAGCTGTCGATATCAGCCCGGCTTATTATTAGCTGGGCTGATATAAGTCAGCCCTTATCAATAGATACTGCGTACGGAGATATCAGAGGCGTGTTGTTTATTATTGCTTCAAGGTGTCATTTCGAGGCAGGAATCGATGATCAAATCGGCACCTGCTAAACTTAGCTCTTTTTTGGAAGCGCTCCCTGTCAAAACGCCGATGCATACCAGACCAAGTTTTTTGCCGCATTCCATATCTAATCGACCATCGCCAATTATCACAGCTTTTTCTTTGGTGCTTTCCATTTTCTGAATGGCTTGTTTTAAATGTCGAACGTCGGGTTTCAGGTAATCAGTGTCGTCGCGAGCCACCATACAATCGATATAACTCAAAAGTTCGGGGAAAACACTTAAAACTGCCTCTCTACAATTACGTGTTACCACGCCTAGTTTGTATGCGTTGTTTCTAAGGTCGCATAACAGCTTTAAAACGCCCTCAAAAGGTTCAGTATTCTGTGCTTCAGTGAGCTCTATATCTTTAATCATTTGGTGTGCAGCGAAGGAGTATTCATTCGCGTCTTGCTTAGAGTCGTGATTCAAATATTGAGTTGCTGCGTTGATAACCTCGACGATATAGAGATCTTTATAGATAGTTTCTGGTACCGAATACTCTCTTGTAAGTTCGACCACTCTTCTTCTCATATCTGGAAGATCGAGGTTCGGTGCTAGCGTTCCGTCGAAGTCGAACAGAAGACAGTCTCGATTTTTTAGGATTGGAACAAGGGCTTGTTTTATTTCTGGATTGGACACAGAGGAAGCTACGCTAAACCAGCCATTCTATTAGATTCGGCCCAGCAACTTTCTTGTAAGGATCGGTTCTGTGCAGCCTTGCTAACCTTAGCCGGTTTGCAGTTCTCCCAGTATAACCCTGAGGTAATCGACTCTCGTGGAGATAAGGCCAGATAAAGCGTGGTCCTCGCACCCTTAATTGGGCTTGGTCCTATCTTCTTCCAGATCGAATTCAAACCTCTAAAAAATCCATTATGCGCAGGCACAATATTTGTGGCAATTGAACCTGGATGCAGGCAATGCGAAGCAATTGACCCTTTGTGTTTTTCGGCGAAGTAGAAGGAAAACAAAATGTTTGCCAGCTTTGATCTCGCGTAAGCTTTGAACGCTTTATAGGGGCCTGATGTTTGGAAGTTATTTTCTGCAAATAGCTCTTTGGCGTTGCAAAAGTGGTGCGCCTTAGATGCTAGATTGATCACTTGTCCGCCCTTTAGCAGTTTTTCCAGTGATCGAGTTAAGAAAAACGGGCCTATATGATTAACGGCTATCGACAACTCGAAACCATCTTGAGATAAACTATCTGTTGGGGCTATAAGGCCTGCGTTGTTAATTAATAAATCAATTCGATCGACTTCCTGTTTTAGATTGTTTATGCAGGTTTGTATGGACTCTAGCGAGGCTAGATCGCATGGAATGGTTGTCACGTTTGAGTTTGGAGTCTCTAAATTGATTTGTCTGATTAGACTTTGCGCTGCATCTGTATTTCTGCAGAGCATTATTAGCTGATGTCCTTGTTTGGCTAATTCTTTAGCTGTAACAAGACCAATACCATTGGTTGTGCCTGTGATGACGGTAATAGTCATGAGACGATACCCAGAGCGCCGCCATCTATTCTTATATTTTGGCCGGTAATAGCATCGGATACGGGACTGCATAAAAAAGCGACTAAAGCGGCAACCTCTTCGCGACGGACAATCCGGCCTATCGGAATCTTTTCCGCGATTTCATTTTCGATGGATTCCCATGAGCGGCTGCCACCTTTCCGTTTTTCCCTGTCCTCATAGCCCTTTTTTACTTCTGGTGTAAGGATCAGGCCAGGGGACACAACATTGGCAGTGATGCCGGTTTTAGCGAGCGCGCCCGCCAAACTGACCGTCATGGTCGCCAAAGCGCCCTTGGAGGAATAGTACGCAGGATTTTGGGGGTTAGGCCTCGTAGAACCTGTCGTGCCTAAGTTGATAACTCTTCCCCATTGATTTTTTTTCATAATTGGCAGAAGCCCTTTGGTTATTCTCTCTGCGGAGAGGACATTTTTCTCAAATGCTTTAAACCAAGCGGAGCTGTCTTCGTCATCCCAGGAGCTAGGCTCTGCTGTTCCATAGTTATTAACGAGAATATTAACTGGAAACTCTCTGGCAAAATCTATGAGCGATCCGCAACCATTTTCTGTGGTGATATCTGCGTTAAATGGAACACCGGCGCCCAATTCCTTAACCGCTTCTTCCGCCTGGTTAGGTTTCAATCCGTGAACAATGGTCTTTACTCCTTCCTTAAGCAGCGTGTCAGCGATTATCATTCCCGTGCCGCGAAAACTACCTGTCACAAGCGCAGTTTTTCCTGTCAGCTCTAGATCCATAAATTACCTAAATTCGGCAAACTAACAGATTACGCTTTAAAAGGGGATATAATGAGCTGTGGATTACTCCCTTATTACTTTTTTCCTAGTTGTTGTTCTATTTGGTAGCTATTTTCAATCGGTGACCGGATTTGCCATGGGCATGATTATCGTCTCTTTGCTTGGGGGCTTGAGGGTTGTAGATATTCCAGTTCTTACAGCGGTAATTAGCCTACTGACAATTGTAAATGTTATTTTGGCTTTGAAAGGACGACTTCATGAGGTAGATCGTCGTTTGTTTCTCTGGCTTGGTTTGGGTCAGGTACCTGCTATTTTTGTCGGTCTGAGTTTGATGAACTGGTTGGACTTAAATTCGAGATGGGTTTTGGAAGTTTGTCTCGGAGTATTTATTAGTCTAGGAAGTTTATCTATGGTCTTGAAGCCCGAACCTAATAAAGACCGGTCCAATCGCTTGACTACTTGGATATTTGGCACTTTAGGAGGGCTTGTGGGCGGTATGTTTTCAGCCAGTGGGCCCGTACTAGGTTGGTTTGGCTATCGCCAGCCCTTGCCCTTGGCCGTCATTCGCTCGACCTTGTTGGCCTGCTTCATACTGACAACAAGTACACGCACTATCTTAGTGAGTGCCGGCGGTGATTTAACCAGGGAGGTTGTGACCTTGGTTTTGCTTGGCTTGCCAATGGTAGTTTGTGGTACCTGGTTGGGTCGACGATTTCCGCCCAACTTATCGGAAACCAAAATAAAGCGGTTAGCCTTTGGGCTGATGCTCTTAATCGGTCTATGGATCACGGTAAGCTCTATTTCAACGGGAATATTAGGTTAGATAATTGATGGTCGATGGTATATTTACATCTCTGAAAACCATATCGGGACGACAAATGGTTAAGCCGCAATATGGGCTGAAGAGAATTGGGCCTTAATATGGCATCCGAGACGACAGAGCTCGCGCTCAGTGACGAGGACTTTGAGGATATAAGACCCTATCAGGACTCAGAAGTTCCCGAGGTAATTCGACGTCTTGAGAACGATAAAGAGTTCATTTCTGTTCTGGCCACCAGTTTAATGCCATCGCGCTTTAGCCGCTCTTTAGTTGGCCGATATCTCAGCTTCCTCACCTTTAAATGGCAGACAAGATCTTTGTACTCAGTGGAACAGTGCCAGGATCTAATGTCCAAGTACTTTGAGAAATTGGTCACAAATACGATGGAGGGAATGACGGTAGACGGTTTGGATAAATTAGAAAAAAATCGCAGTCATTTATTCATCTCAAATCATCGAGACATTGTTTTGGATTCAGCATGTTTGAATTATTTTTTACGACAATCTGGTCATCAAACCGCGCGTGTCGCTGTTGGGGATAATCTATTTTCCTGGCCGTATGCAGCCGATTTAATGAGGGTTAACAAGAGTTTTATTGTGAAAAGAGGTGCTTCTACTTCAAGAGAGCGGTATCGACAAATGGTCAAGACTAGTGAGTTTGTGTGGCGTTCGATCAATCAGGGCCATTCTGTTTGGATCGCTCAAAAAGAAGGCAGATCAAAGGATGGTTACGATAGAACGGACCCGGCAGTTCTGAAGATGCTTGGTCTTGCTCATAAAGAGCACGGAGGTGTTGGCGTGTTGCCATCACGTATTTCAATAGTCCCGGTCGCGATCAGTTATGAAATAGATCCTTGCGCTATCAAAAAGGCGCACGAACTAAGCCAAATCAAGCGAGAAGGGTTTTATGAAAAATCATCGGCCGAGGATTTAGAGAGCATGTTGCTTGGTATCGTCGGTTACAAAGGGCGAGTTCATCTATCGGTGACGAAACCGATTGAGGGTGATGTGGGTGGGCTAGAAGAGTTGTGTTCTCAAATAGACAGGCAAATAGTGTCCGATTTGAAGATATACCCTACTCACTCTGAGGCTGCTTTTAGATTGTCATTATCTGATAAATCTTTTGCAGGGTTGGGTTCTTCAGTTACGAATCAACCAAACGAGGCGCTACACGCTATGTTGGCTGATTTGGATGCTTGTCCTCAAGAGGAGCAACCATTTTTCCTCTTACAATATGCGAATTTGATAAAAAACGGGCGAGACCTATTTCCGAGTTTATAAATAGTAAAGAGGCTCCTCGAGTAATTTTGACTCTTGTTCTCTGAGCGTGAGTATATGATCTGACCAGTATTTAGAGGAGTTAAACGTTGGGAAAGCGAGGGGGAATGCTGGATCCTCCCAACGTCTGCCTATCCATGCAGCGTGATGAATAATTCGAAGAGTTCGAAGTGCTTCTATTATCGATAAAGAGGAGGTATTGAAGTTATTAAACTCGTTATACGCATCAAGTATTATATTGATTTGACTAAGCTGTTCTTCTTTCTCCCCACTCAATAACATCCAAAGGTCTTGTATAGCTGGGCCATTAAGACAGTCATCAAAATCGACAAAGTGAGAAATCTCATTACGCCAAAGCACGTTGCCCATGTGGCAGTCTCCGTGAATCCTTATTTGATTGGTTTCAATCAGATTCGAGTCGATGTTGTTTAGAAGGTTCTCGGTGGTGCTCGCGTAGGATTCGATTAGTTCCGGGGGAAGGAAGTTACTGTCCAAGATGAACCGACGGCTGGAATTGCCTAATCTCTCAACTGAAAATTCTTGTCTGTGGTTAAAGCTTTTGCCCGATCCGATAGCGTGTATGCGAGCAATACTTCTGGATAAGACCTCTAGATCATCCTTGTTTTCGAGGTTTGGAGGATGTCCGCCCTGTCTGGGGAAAACGGCGAAATAGTAATCTGCGTATTCAAATATTGTCTCTCCACTGATTCGCTGGGGCGCGACCACGCTGATCTCCTGTTCGATGAGTTCAAAAGAAAAATCGTGTTCTTCTTTGATGGCCTCGTAGTTCCAACGCCCTGGACGATAAAACTTGGTTATGTAGAAACCTTGATCCTCGGTCTGCGCTTGATAGACCCTGTTTTCATAACTGTTAAGTGCCAGCAGGCTGCCGTTGGGCCTGAGTCCTACTGATTCTAGTGCACTGAGGATGATCTCTGGGCTCAAATTTTCGAAAGGCTTGGACAAAGAAGAAGTCGCCCTAAATTTTGACGTTGGCTTCAAATGTTACCAAAAAATTTCAGCAATCCATTGACTGCATTTAGGATATTGGTGAGCATGGCTTTTTAATTTGGCAGTAGTAAATTGATTTATTCGGCACCCGAAAAAGATGCGGAGTTTCTGCTATTTGACGTGTTTGATGTTGAACAGATTTGGAGCAAAATTACTGATTTCAGAGATATCGATCGATCAACTATAGAGGCGATTATCGCTGAAGGATCTAGGCTCTCCGCTCAAACCTTGTTTGAATCTTTTCAAGAATCTAAGCATTCAGGTTGTGACTGGAATGGCGGTCAGGTTTTAGCGCCAAAGGAATTTAAAAACGCCTTTAAAGAACTCACATCCGGTGGGTGGCTTGGGCTATCTGGAAATCCGAGATTTGGTGGTCAGGGCATGCCCAAGATGTTGGGTTGTTTAATTGAAGAGATGTTTTGGGCAAGCAACGCGAGTCTTTACCTCTATGGCACTTTGACCGTGGGGGCTTCCCTGTGTATCGATTCTCATGGTTCTGAGGATCAAAAAAAGGCCTATCTGGAAAAGTTATATTCTGGTCAGTGGACAGGCGCCATGGCGCTCACGGAATCTCATGCAGGTACAGATCTTGGAATCATAAAAACAAAGGCTGAGCCTGATGCGGATGGAAGCTATACGCTCACTGGTACGAAGATATTTATCACCAGTGGTGAGCATGATATGGCCGAGAATATTATTCATCTGGTGTTGGCGAAATTGCCAGATGCTCCGCCCGGAACTAAAGGGATTTCGCTATTTATAGTTCCTAAGTTTCTCTTGGATTTAAATGGGGACTTGGGTGAAAGAAATAGTTGGTCGAGCGGGTCTTTGGAACACAAAATGGGTATTACGGGCAGCGCGACGTCAGTAATCAACTATGACAATGCCCGAGGGTTCCTTCTGGGAGAAGAAAATCAAGGGCTTAACGCGATGTTCACGATGATGAACTATGAGCGTCTATCTGTTGGGTTACAGGGATTAGGTTCAGGAGATTTGGCCTATCAGCAAGCGGCTCAATATGCGAAGGATCGTATACAGGGAAGATCACCTCGAGGCCCTCAAAATGAGAATGGAGTGGCTGATTCTTTATTGGTCCACCCTGACGTGCGCAGAATGCTGTTTACCCAGCGAGCTTACAATGAGGCGGGTCGCGCCTTTGGTCTTTTTGTAGGTATGCAGTTGGATCTTGCGAATCATGCTGATGACCCGGTGGCAAAACAGCTTGTTGATTTATTGACTCCAGTTGCGAAGGCCTTTTTGAGCGATAAAGGGTTTGAGGTAGCAGTTCTTGCGCAACAGGTATTCGGGGGCCACGGTTACATTAGAGAGTGGGGCGTCGAGCAAATCGTCCGAGATGCTCGGATTGCACAAATTTATGAAGGAACTAACGGGGTTCAGGCGCTCGATCTGGTGGCTAGAAAAGTCATCAAAGATGGAGGTCAAGCAGTTCAATCTTTCTTGGAATATGTGAGAAATACGAGAGTAGATCCGGGTCTCGAAGAAGTCCTGGAAGAAAATTTGAATAGGTTGGATTCCGTAACTCAAGGGATTGTTCGTCGAAGTCGGACCGACGTTGATTTACCTGGTGCGGTTTCAGTAGATTATTTGGAACTTTTTGGATTGGTCTGCTACGCCTGGCTATGGGCGAAAATGGTTCGTCACGCGCCCAGCGATGAATTCGGATCTGCAAAAAAAGAGACCGCTCGTTTCTTTTTTCATCGGTTACTTCCACGCACGGTTTTTTTAGAGCAGAGTATCGCGTCTAATTCCGATGTTGTTATGACGTTATCAGATGATGCCTTCTAACGAACTCTATTTTCGTCTCTAGGTGATTTTCGGATAAACCCAGGGATGAGATGCCGATAGTCCTCCATCTACTGGAATAGCTTGTCCATTTACATAGCTTGCCCTATCGCTGAGTAGAAAACATGCCATCTCTGCGATTTCACTGGGATTTCCATATCGTCTAGTGGGGTTTATTTGGCCAATACGAGTTTCTGTCCCTTTTTCTCTTGCTCGGTCAAAGGTTGGCTTAGTCATCCCTGTTTCTATAAGCCCAGGACAGATTCCATTGATTCTAACTCCAGTACCATACAGCTGGTAGGCTACCGTCTGAACTATGCTGATAACACCCGCTTTGCTCGCACTGTAATCAACGCCCCCAGCATTAGCACGGAGACCCGCAACCGAGGCAGTTGCTAGGATTGCACCGGTTCCCTGTTTAATGAGGTGAGGGATCGTATACTTTGCCGCTAGAAATACCCCAACTGTGTTAACGGCAAGGGTGCGTTGCCAATCCTCTACAGTCAGTTCGGTAAGCGGTTTGCCTCCTCCGGGAACTCCAGCGTTGGCATAGATTCCGTCAATGCCGCCGAAACTTGTAACGGTTTCCTCGACAAAATTTTCAACTGAACTCTCCGAGCTGGTATCGCTCTGGATAGCGATCGCGTTACCCCCGTTTTGTCGGATGCTTTCGGCGGTTTCAGAGACGGAGTCTGCGATGTCAACACAGCTTACTTTCGCACCGTATTTAGCGGCTTGTAAGCTAGTTGCACGACCGATGCCGCTTCCGGCGCCTGTAATAATTATTCGCTTTTGCTCTAACATCCTGCTCCCCTTTTGTATTGGTTTTTAAATTGACCACATCAGACACGATTTTGTTCGTCCAGGGCATGAGTTTAGCCCTAAATTCTCAGAAAAAGTTAGCACCTTTGGTGGGTGTGAGATTTGTCGACATCGTAAACCGCAATTTTTAGACCTCTGGATTCTGATTTAGAAGTTATGACAGAACTATTGCTGAGAAAGACGTTCCACCATTTTTCTGTGTATCCCCCCGAAGGCTCCGTTGCTCATCAAGACGATGTGTGTGTGACTTTTATTGTTAGAAAAGCTTTCTAGTTCATTCATCAATATTTCAAGGTCGTTGAAAATTCGGGACGGAGAGCTGGAAAGCTCGGCTACTTTTTCTAGATCCCATTTGATATTTTGTCCTTTGAACCAAAAGGTTTGATCTGCATCCGTATTACATGAAATTAGGTCAGCTTGAAGTGCGCCCAGCGACATTGTGTGTGTGCGAGGTTCGATTACGGCTAGGATAAGCTCGTGCGGATATTGCTTTCTAATTCCTTCGAGAGTTTTTTTGATTGCACTAGGATGATGGGCGAAGTCATCATATACGGTGATGGTGTCTGATCGATAAATGGTTTCTAGTCGCCTTTTTACTCCTTTGAAGGAACTCAATGCTTCACAGGCTTTGTCGACCGATACGCCGACGTGACTAGCAGCTGCAATCGCACTGAGTCCGTTGCACCGATTATGCCCTCCAAAGAGAGACCATCTGACTTGGCCCGCTAGTTTACCTTTTTCAAAGACCTGGAAGTTTGTGGCTTCTCCGTGGGAGGCCCAGTCACAGGACTTTGTTACTTGATCTGATTCGGTTTCTCCTGACATTGTTTGGATTGTCTGATGAGGAGTCCAGCAGCCCATGTCTAATGTTTCTTGAATGTTTCGGTCGTCAGCTGGCGTGATAATGAGTCCGCTACTCGGTATAGATCTAATTAGCAAGTGAAACTGATTCTGGATTTCTTTAATGGTCGGGAAGATGTCCGCATGGTCATACTCTAAATTGTTAATGACCAGGGTTTTGGGGCGATAGTGAACGAACTTTGATCGACGATCAAAAAAGCTTGTATCGTATTCGTCGGCTTCGACAACAAAAAAAGGAGACTTCCCAAGACGCGCGGAACAATTGAAGTTGGCTGGTGAGCCGCCGATCAGAAAGCCTGGCTCTAGTCCTGCTTTTTCAAGTATCCAGGCCAACATGCTCGCCGTAGTAGTTTTTCCATGGGTACCAGAAACAGCGATGACCCACTTGTCTCTTAAGATTTGATTACCCAGCCATTCTGCGCCTGATACATAATCAAAGCCTTGATCTAATATGTACTCGATCGCCTGGTTACCACGGGCCTGGTTGGCGTTGCCAATCACGATTTGATCAGGTGTTGGCGCTAGTTGAGCTGGATCAAAATGGTCGAATACTTCAATCTTTGCATCAGCTAATAAATCGCTCATAGGTGGGTAAATTTGATTGTCGCTCCCGGAGACACGGTAGCCCTGGCTTTTCGCCAGCTGAGCAAGGCTACCCATTAGCGTGCCGCCTATCCCAAGAAAGTAAATGTGCTGTTTCATATGAGACCTAACAGAAGCTCACTGAGCCTATAGGAGAACATTATTAGTATAAAGGCGCTGATGACGCCTATTCCTACATGAATTTCGAACGATCGATGAAAGATAAATCCGTAAACAAAAATACTCCACAGAGCTAGGACGGCAGTGAGAAGGCCTGTTATGGAATTTTCGGTCAACCCGAAAACCGATAAAAAAATAAGTGTTGCGAAAGTTATCAAAGCATCGCACCCCATGAAGGCGCTGATCGTTTGGTGAAACCGATGCGAGAAACTCCTCAGTTTCAAAACAGTCCAAATTAAAAGTATATTGATTAGAAGAATCAGCAAGGTACGGATCAGTGTCACCGACCACGGCTCTTGCGTGAGCAGGATGATGTTTGTCAGAGCACTTACAAGTACATTGATTACTATGCATGCCCGAGCGAGAAACGCGCTAACGGGAAGGGCATCAGGACCTTGTCGAAAAACCATAATCCAAAGAAAAGATTTAATAATCGTAATCATTTTGTTGCCTAAAATACGCAATTAAATTGTCGCACATGTTTGTCTCTTAACCGACAATAAGAATTTTAGTGCTTGCGAAGTTGGAGATTTATAGATGGCTAGAGCAAATGCGTTCTACGCGCAGTCAGGAGGTGTCACTTCTGTCATAAACGCGAGTGCCTGCGGTGTGATTGAAACGGCAAGAAAGCACAAAAAACAACTAGGTCGTGTGTATGCCGGAAAAAATGGCATCTTGGGCGCACTGAAAGAAGAGCTAATTGATACCAGTCGTGAAACAAATAAATCGATCGCCGCTCTTAGATACACACCGAGCGGAGCCTTCGGTTCTTGTCGCTATAAACTAAAAGCGCCGGAAGCGGATGATAGAGAATATGCGAGGATCTTGGAGGTATTCAGATCGCATAACATTCGATATTTTTTTTACAACGGCGGAGGGGACTCTCAAGATACAGCTGACAAATTGGCGAGCTACAGTAAGCGTAATAACTATGATTTGTCTTGCATTGGTATCCCCAAGACAGTGGACAACGATTTGCCCTATACGGATTGTTGTCCTGGTTTTGGTTCAGTGGCCAAGTACGTGGCGATCGCAACTCGCGAAGCGAGTCTCGATGTAGCGTCAATGTGTGAAACATCCACAAAAGTTTTTGTTCTTGAAGTTATGGGTCGCCATGCGGGATGGATTGCCGCTTCTGGTGCCTTGGCCCAAGAAAAAATCGGTGATGCCCCTCAAATTATTCTGTTCCCTGAAGTGCCCTTTGTTGATGCGGACTTTTTGAGAACGGTTAAGCGCGCGGTAAATTCAAAAGGCTATTGTGTCATTGTTGTGTCTGAAGGAGTTCGAAGAAAAAATGGACGATTTCTGTCCGAGTCTGGTTCGAAGGATGCTTTTGGGCATGTCCAGCTAGGTGGGGTTGCGCCGGTCATTGCAGACATGATCGGCCGAAAATTAGGCTACAAGAATCATTGGGCGGTTGCTGACTATTTACAACGCGCAGCCAGGCACATCGCGTCGGCGACGGATGTGGAACAGGCCTATTCCCTCGGGAAAGCGGCTGTAGAGTTGGCGGTTTCTGGTCATAGTGGTGTTATGCCGATAATTAAACGAGTCAGCGACTCGCCGTACCGTTGGAAAATCGGTCACGAGAAACTCTCCAAAGTAGCGAATGTTGAACGTTTTCTCCCGAAGAGCTTCATTAGTCAGGATGGGTATGGGATAACGGCAAAAGCGAGACGTTATTTAGAGCCGTTGATTGCTGGCGAGGATTACCCTCCTTTTCGAGGCGGGATGCCTCAATATATCAGGCTCAAAAATCTGCTGGTCGAAAAAAAATGCCCCGTCAAATGGTAAGAAAAAGAGGTGGAAAATCCTCAACGAAAAATAAAATGAACAGAGGTTTTGGTGTTGATTTATGTTATTGTGCCGCCCTTAATTACTTCGTAATTGAGTTGCTCGGGCATATACGGGCGAAATTTTTGAATTAACGTTTTAGGGGATGGGAATGTCAGAAAATGATGCTTTATTAGCTGCTTTGGCTGCGTCAATTCTTGCAATTGTGGCAGGTCTTTGGTTTTCCTCGGCAATAAGTAAGATGTCGGCGGGTAATGAGAGAATGCAGGAAATAGCAGGTGCTATTCAAGAAGGTGCGACCGCTTATTTAAATAGACAGTACACAACAATAGCGGGTGTTGGTGTTGTGATGTTTTTCATTTTGGGATTTGCGCTGGATTGGTATACCGCTATTGGGTTTCTGATCGGAGCCGTTTTTTCCGGTGCGGCTGGTTACATTGGGATGAATGTCTCGGTTAAAGCTAATGTGAGAACTGCTCAAGCCGCGTACTCAGGTATAGATGCGGCTTTCAACGTGGCCTTCCGAGGCGGTGCGGTCACTGGCCTTTTGGTGGTTGGTCTAGGTCTGCTCGGGATAAGTGGTTACTACTATTTGCTTAGATCGGTCCTTGGCGTATCGACAGATGATAGCTTGCATGCGTTAATAGGGCTGGCCTTTGGCGGCTCGTTGATTTCCATCTTTGCTAGGTTGGGTGGAGGCATCTTCACCAAAGGTGCTGATGTGGGAGCTGACTTAGTTGGTAAAATTGAAGCAGGAATTCCCGAAGACGATCCCAGAAACGCTGCGGTGATTGCAGACAACGTAGGGGACAACGTTGGGGACTGTGCTGGTATGGCGGCTGATTTATTTGAAACCTATGCGGTGACCATTATCGCGACCATGCTGCTTGGAGGAATATTATTTGATGGTGCGATGAGTCAGATAATCTATCCGCTCGTGTTAGGTGCTGCGTCAATTATTGCTTCGGTGGTCGCATCGTTTTTCGTGAGAGCGAAGGAAGACGGCAAAGTTATGAATGCCCTTTACTTTGGTGTGATTGTTTCGGGAGTCATCGCAGCGGTTCTGTTCTGGCTGGTGACCAACATGATGGGTATCGACCAAAACGTCTTTTGGGCCGCGATGATCGGATTGGCGCTTACTGCGTTTATGGTCTATGTCACTGAGTACTATACGAGTACTGAATATGGTCCTGTTCAGAAAATAGCTGATGCTTCAACGACTGGACACGCGACGAATATCATTGCTGGGCTAGGTGTTTCAATGAAGGCAACTGCGTGGCCGGTTATTGCGGTATGTATAAGTATTTGGGGATCCTATCAATTAGCGGGTTTATATGGAATTGCTATTGCGGCTACTTCCATGCTTTCCCTCACTGGAATGATCGTAGCCCTAGATGCCTTTGGGCCTATTACCGATAATGCAGGTGGTATAGCTGAAATGGCAGAATTGCCAGAAGAGATACGTGGTATTACGGATCCTCTAGATGCGGTTGGCAATACGACCAAAGCCGTAACCAAGGGCTACGCTATTGGTTCTGCTGGTTTAGCTGCGCTCGTCCTTTTCGCTGATTTCACGAATAATTTGGATGCGGATATCGTCTTCAGCTTAAGTGATCCCGCGGTGATTATCGGCTTATTTATAGGAGGCATGGTTCCATATTTGTTTGGAGCTCTCGCTATGGAAGCTGTCGGTAGAGCTGCTGGTTCTGTGGTAACAGAAGTACGTAGGCAGTTTAAAGAGATACCAGGAATAATGGACGGATCTAGTAAACCTGATTATTCGAAAGCCGTAGATCTTTTAACCCAGTCTGCGATCAAAGAGATGGTTATTCCATCGATATTGCCTATCGCTGTTCCGATAGTGTTGGCGGTCGTTATGAGCTTCTTGTTCGAGAACGGCGGAGTATTAGCGCTGGGAGGCCTCTTGATCGGCACAATAGTAACAGGATTGTTCGTCGCTATTTCAATGACGGTTGGCGGAGGTGCTTGGGATAATGCCAAGAAGTATGTCGAGGATGGTAACTGTGGCGGTAAAGGTTCCGAAGCCCACAATGCATCTATTACAGGCGACACGGTGGGAGACCCCTATAAGGATACAGCAGGCCCAGCGATCAACCCGTTAATAAAGATTATTAACTTGGTCGCTTTATTGTTAATACCTTTTCTATAACAGAAAGGACTCAACTGCGGGCCGGTAGTTTTTAAGAAAAACTATGCGGCCCGTTATCCCTTAACTAATAAATTCCTAAGATCAATGATGGCTGCGTTGGCTCTAGACACGTAGGAGGCCATGACTAAGGAGTGATTAGCTAGCAGCCCGAGGCCCTCTCCATTCAAGATTATAGGGCTCCACAGAGTCGCTTGTGTTCCTTCGAGCTCTCTTATGATTTGTTGTAGAGAGACCCTGGCAGCCTTTTTATCGAGCACGTCTGCAAAGTCGATTTCCATGGCTTTAAGCATATGCATTGATGCCCAGCAGTATCCCCGAGTTTCATAAAAGACATTATCCAATTCCATCCACGGGGTTTTTACAAAACTATCTGCAGGTGTGTTTGTGGATTGACTGCTAGCTGAATCGCCTGAAAGCGACGTATCTAACTGTCTTTTGCCAACACTTGCTGAAAGACGAAGAGAGAGACTACCTAACCGGGTTTCAAGAGTGGCCAGCCATTTTTCGAGGTTATCTGCGCGAGAGTAAAACTGAGCGCTCGTTTCATTTTCATCGCCCAGCATGAAAAGATAACTACGAAATAGGTCGATACCCTCTTGATATTCACTTTCTGTTTGAGGGAAAAGCCAGGAATTATTATCGAAGAAAAATCTACCTTCGGCTTCAGCTAGTATTGGGTTTTCAGCCGACTGGCTTTGAGACCGAGAAAAATCATTTCGAAAGACGCGCGCTGTATCCCTTAGCAAGGTTAGATTGCCAAATTCCCACTCAGGTATGTTGTCCATCAAGACGCCCGGCGGAAAAATATCGTTGGACAAGTATCCTCCGCGCTTATCAATGAGAGTTTCTGCAATCGTAATGAAAGTAGAAGCGCTGATGTAGCCTGTAGTCATTTGTCGACTAGCAGAAGCAGCATTACTTGAGGCACGTTCAAGCACGTCAAATTGCTCTGGTTCCTTATCCCACCACCAACCTAGAGCACCAACGAGTAGAACGTAGACGGCCAAGAAATAAATGCCGAGTTTGAAAAATCGTGTTGGGGATTTCGGATGAGAGTTTTTGTCTTCATTCATTGGCATTTTTGTTTCCTTAGTAACCTCTTAGCTTTGTTCTAGGGAAGCCTATGGCTTGACGCATTGTCGCTCAATTTGCATAGGTATTCTCAGCTTGATTTGAGCCTTTATTTTAAGCTCTGCTTGATCGTTTTTGAGTAACTGATAGATCGATCTTCCCTGCTGGTCATTTGCTGCATAGATTATGAATCGGCAATCCCGCCTCTTCGCAAGGCTTCCGAATTTTGAGATGCTGTTTCGTGCAGCGTCGTCGATTTTCGGACCATTGAGTTTAAGGGTGGATAGATCGCTATTAACTACAAGCTTAAGCTGGTTTTCAGTTGGAAGGATCGATGGGTGATTTTTGTCAACGAGTTTCGCCCGGTCTAACATTGATTTGGCCCGATTCAGCTGTCTTCGACCGATTGCTTGAATGGCTAGCTCGATGTAGCGTTCTACAACTTGTTCTAATCCTCGTTTTGCGTTTTCGTCGTCTGGATTGAGTTCAAGGGCCAAGGCGAGATATGCATAGGCACTTGTTGCTTTCGGATATAAAAGGTGATCTTGGCTTAAGGCCTGCTGCGCGTTCTCCAAGAGATTTTCAATTTGCTCATTTTTATTTTTTTTAGGAGTTTCCATGGGAGCCTCTGTGGGTGCCGACTCAAAGAACGTAATTTGGCAACCCCATGGAATGGAAATTAAGAGTAAAAAAAAGCCAACAAACAGTCGCTTCATTATCTAAACCAGATTGCGTTTTTTTAGTATGATGCTCGATCGAAGACTCTTCAGCAAACTGCCACGTTTAGGTCAGGCATAGGTTTGTTGGCTGGCCGTCGATTGGGCTGGGGATTGGTGAAGTTGCAGCGTCATGACAATAGAAAGAGACAAGAGATTAATTTGAATTTGAGCATTAAGACATCGTACAGAGATCTGCTGTGCGCACTGAGTTTGACGGTCGTCCTGTCATTTAGTGGTGTGACCTCAGCGGAGGATAATTTTCGGCTACCGGCAGAAGGTGCTCCTACTTTTGTTGACTCCGGCTCTGAGTTTTTACCAGTTTCGAAAGCATTCATACCAAATTTGGTTCTAAAGGATTCTGCGAGTATTGAAGTAAACTGGTTTATCGAGGACGGTTACTACTTATACAAGCACCGATTCAAAGTAACTCCCGTAACCAAAGATGTGCGAGTTGAAGAGCTAAATATCCTGCCGGGATTGCGCAAAGTAGATGAATGGTTCGGTGAGGTGGAAGTTTACTATTCCACTGCCCAGCTCGGTTTTAGGTTAGATGGCTTACAGAGCTCTGAATCCGTTGAATTTGATCTTAGCTATCAGGGGTGCGCAGAAGCTGGCTTGTGTTATCCGCCCGTCACCCAGCGTTACGTACTAATAAATGGTGAATTTCTAGAGGCATCAAAAGAGGTTCGTGGCCAAGCGAATGTAGAGCTAGAAAAACGTGAGGAGCAGAAGTTAGCGGACGCCTTGCTCAAGGAGTCCGTCGGTTGGAGCCTCTTCCTGTTTTTTATAGGAGGGATAGCCCTGGCGTTTACGCCATGTGTTTTCCCGATGATCCCAATATTATCCAGTATCATTGTTGGACAGGGGTCGGATTTGCCTCGATACAGGGCCTTCGCGCTTTCTGGGTCGTATGTTGCGGGGATGGCAATCACCTACGCGATAATTGGCACATTGGTTGGAGTTTTTGGCGCCCAACTGAACTTGCAAGCTGCTTTGCAGACTACTCCCATACTGCTTTTCAGCGCTTCGTTATTTGTGATTTTGTCATTGGCGATGTTCGGGTTTTATGAGCTACAGTTGCCAGTAAGCTGGCAAAACAAACTTAATGAACTAAGCAGTCTTCAAAGCGGAGGCAAATATGTATCCGTCTTCATAATGGGAGCGCTTTCCAGTTTGGTTATTTCTCCTTGCATCTCAGCTCCACTAGTTGGAGGTCTTTTGTATATTTCGCAAACCCAAGACGCGCTTTTGGGGGGCTTAGCGCTTCTAAGCCTTGGTTTTGGTATGGGAGTGCCGCTAATGGTGGTCGGAGTTGTGGGAGGCGTCTGGTTTCCCAGGGCAGGTGCTTGGATGGATCAGGTAAAGGGTCTTTTTGGGTTTTTGTTGATTGGCGTCGCGATATGGTTGATTGAGCGTCTCGTTGAAGATTCAGTGGCTATGGTTTTGTGGGGTTTATTGCTCATTGGTGCCGCCATTTATTTCGGCGCCTTCGAGTTGCGAGCAAGGAAACCGGTCGAGAAGGTAGTTCAATTTGTGGGAGTGGTCGTGGCTATCTGGGGCGGTGCCATCTTGGTTGGCAGTAGTTTGGGTAGCTCCAGCATATTTGATCCACTGGAAGGCTTGAGAGTCTCCAGCGCCCCTCAGAATGCCTCCGAGCTGGAAGAGAAAGGCTGGCAAACGGTGAAAACTCTTGAAGAGGTACAAAATTTTCTAGAACAAAATGATAGGCCGGTCATTCTCGATGTTTACGCTGATTGGTGTATTTCCTGCAAGATTATGGAGAAAAACGTATTCACCGAATCCAGAGTTCGAGAAGGTTTGCGGGAATTTGGGTTGCTGAGAGTCGATGTTACGGCCAACGATGAGCTAGATAGAGAGTTGCTCTCTCATTTTGGATTATTCGGCCCGCCTACGTTAGCATTTTTTAGCAGAGATGGTATCGAGATAACAGAAGTTAGGATCCAGGGTGAAATAGATGCTGACGCATTTTCAAAGCACTTGAGCGGAATATCAGAGATTTCTAAGATCTAAAATCGGCTAAAATGCATCTAAAATTGCGTATTTTGGCCTAAATCTGTATAAAAAGAAAAAACACAAACAAATGTGTGACTTGAAGGGAACTATTCCTTATGAAGAACATTTTACTGTTGAATGGTCCGAATCTGAATTTACTCGGAAAGAGAGAGCCAGATATCTATGGAACGGAATCGCTGGAGAGCATCACTGATGGACTGGTGCATGAGGCCGAAAACCTTGGTTTAGAGCTAATTTCCTTCCAGAGTAATGCAGAGCATGAGCTTGTCGATAAGATTCAGGCGGTACCAGATCTAGGGGTACAATTCATTCTAATTAACCCTGGCGCGCTGACGCATACCAGCGTGTCTCTCAGGGATGCATTGCTGGGTGTCGGAGTGCCTTTCATCGAGGTTCATTTGTCCAATGTCTATTCGAGAGAGTCTTTTCGACAACACTCATATTTAAGTGATGTTGCGTTGGGGGTGATTACGGGGTTTGGATCTCAGGGCTACTCCTTTGCCTTGCATGCAGCCTCGAGGTATTTGGGTCAGAGAGAGGATTGAGCAGATGGACTTAAGAAAAGTTAAAAAATTGATTGAGTTGGCAGAAGAATCAGATCTGGCGGAAATAGAAGTCTCTGGCTCCGATGAATCAGTTCGCATTGTCAGAAATCGAACTCGTGTTGAATCACAACCAGATTTAATGCAATCAACCTCAGCGAAAGAGGACGTGAATCAGGCGCCGCAGGCCCCTGCCTTGGATTTAAGGTCAAAAAGTCAATTGGACTCCATAAACTCTCCGATGGCCGGAACATTTTATGCTGCCCCTGGTCCTGACGAGGCGCCGTATGTCGAAATCGGACAGGAAGTAGTGCAGGGGGATGTGGTTTGTATCATTGAGAGTATGAAGATGATGCATGAAATAAAATCACCTCGAAGTGGAAAGATTGTGCGTGTTTGCGTAAACAATGGAGAACCGGTTGGTACCGCAGACATTTTATTTGAAATGCGTTGAAGTACCTCTCGATAAGTATTGATGTCAAAGCGGATGAGGTCGAAGAATTAGAAGTCATCATTGAAGGGTACGGTTGTCTAGCCTGCGTCATCAGCTCGAGCACAGACGAGTCCAGTGTCGAAGAAATTTATGAGACTGCACCGGGTGAGGTCCGTTTGTGGTTAACCAATAAACTCATTGCGTATTTTGCCATCGACCAGAACATTATGGGTTTAGGCGAGCAACTCTCTGCCTTTGATCCTGATGTCTCTCAACGAATGTCCTTTGAGTATGTTGACCTCGATAGCTCGGATAATCAAAGTTCTTTTCTTTCAGTTAACAAAATTATTGGGAACAAACTTCATATCAAGCCAAAAAAAAGTAAACCTCAGATAAAACCAGAGACAGATCTTTATATTCTATATTTGGATCCGGGATTGGCTTTTGGTAGCGGTGAACACCCCACAACAGAGCTTTGTCTTGAGTGGTTGACAGACCAACAGTTGCGGGGCAAAAACGCCCTGGATTATGGATGTGGATCTGGGATATTAGGAATTGCGGCGAGCTTATTAGGAGCAAGTAGCGTATGCGTCGACTATGACCAACAGGCGCTAGTTGCTACTGAGCAAAACGCGGCGTTCAATGAACTTACGAAGAATGAATTGACTGTAATGCATTCCTCCAAGCTTGGCCTCGAGGAACACAGACATTCTTTTGATGTGATTTTAGCGAACATCCTGGCGAAACCCCTTATTGACTTGTCGGACATGATGATCAAGTTGTTAGCGCCTGGGGGGAAGATAGTGTTGTCTGGGATTTTAGAAGAGCAAGCTGATTGGGTGGCAGAAAGTTACAAAGAACTGAGCTTTGGAAAAACTCTGGTTAAACAAGGTTGGGTGCGTCTCGAAGCAAAAAAAGTCGAACAAAATCTATGCCTTTGATTATCTAGACAATGGATTGCATCATTCGACTTGTGCTTATTTTTCTGGAAATTTTATTCAAATCAGTATGAAACGGTTTGTGTTCTTTTTTTTGTTAGTTTTTTCTTTGCCTCTGCATCTATGGATAGGGTTTCCTGACTATGCCAGGAGTGAGTATCTTAGACCGCTATATGAATCGATGTGTTCCGTCCTTAATTGTTCTTTGCCTTTGTTAAAAAAAACCAGCGCAATTGAATTAAAGGAAATGCGCGTTCGTTACCTCGAAGAGGAAAAGTTTGTTCCGGTTTTACAATTTAGCCTGGTCAATAGAGCGAATTACCACAACGCCTACCCTAGGTGTCGATTGGTGTTTAAAGATTTGGATGACGTAGAGTTATCGGATGTTGAGTTCCATTCGAAAGAGTTCTCTATGAACTATCGAGAGCATGAAGGTATGCCCGTAGGCATCCCCGTCGAATTTTTGGTTCCACTTGAAGAGCCTCCGATTAAAGCAGTCAACTATGAATTGTTTTTAATGTAGGCTCTCATTGTTTTAATGGCGTTTATTTATAAGGAGGTTCGTTGTGTTGGGATACGTGACTATTGGTGTTAATGACATGGATAAAGCAGTTCAATTTTATGATGGTTTGCTCGGTGAAATTGGTGCTCGTCAACTGTTTGGCCAGGATCGAATCAAGTTCTACGGTACAGGGCCAGGAGAATCAATGATAGCAATTTGCCTACCCTATGACGAAAATGCCCCCGCAGCAGGTAACGGAAACATGATCGCGATTCCAGGTGGATCACGGGAGGGTGTAGACAAACTATACGCCAAGGCTATGGAGCTGGGAGCGAGTGACGAAGGCGAACCCGGAGAAAGGTTACCTGTTTTTTATGGGGCGTACGTAAGGGACTTAGATGGTAATAAGCTTTGTTTCTATGAAATGAAGATGTAGATCTTTTCGGTTTAGAATTATTGAGTTGTTTTGTTGTTTGATTCGGTTTTAAACGTTGGCGGTGTGCTAGCACGTAACGGGATTGCGCTTGCTCCGATGGCTGGAGTCGCAGATGTGCCGTTTAGACAGCTCGCGTGGGAATTGGGAGCCGGGTATTTGGTGAGCGAAATGGTGTCTAGCTTGGATCATTTATGGGATACCAAGAAAAATCGCCTACGTCGGGTTCCGTTGAAAGGTGTTTATCCGAATGTGATCCAAATAGCAGGAAGCGACCCTATTGAGTTATCTGAAACGGCCAAGAAAGTAGTGGACGAGGGCGCGGACATAGTCGATATAAATTTCGGTTGTCCAGCAAAGAAGGTCTGCAAAAAGTTCGTTGGGTCGGCTCTTTTGGATGACATCCCGCGAATCGGTCGTCTCGTCGAGGCGGTTGTTGGATCTGTATCTGTGCCTGTTACGATTAAGACTAGGATTGGCTCAACGCCAAGCGATCTTATGGGGATTGAAGCGTCTTACATTGCCCAGGAATCGGGGGCCCAGTTGGTGGTTATGCACAGCCGAAGCCGCGCTTGCCGTTTTAAGGGTCCTGTTGATCATGAAAAGACGGCGAAATTAAGGTCTCGGCTTAAGATACCGTTTTTTGTGAACGGTGATATTTCATCGAGACATTCAGCGTCCTTGGCGCTCCAAGAATCAGGAGCAGATGGCGTGATGGTGGGGCGAGGCGCAGTTGGTCAGCCTTGGATTTTTCGTGAGCTTTTGGGAGAAGAGGAACTTAGTTTGCCTGAAAAGTGGAGGATTGTGAGACGTCACTTAAGTCTTTCTTATGACTTTTATGGGAAAGCCGCGGGGCTGAAGATGATGAAAAAGCACATCAAGGCCTATCTCATTAAGTTGGGATGTGAAGACCTTTCGGCGAGAGCGATGAAATTGGAAGACCCTGATGTTATGAGGCGCTTATTGAGCGTGGATCAGATACAACAAGAATTTAGAACGGAACAATTTAGGAAAAGCGATTGAAAGTAACCAGAGCGCTTATCAGCGTATCAAATAAAGAGGGGTTGGAAGAACTGGCCCGTCGGTTGGTTGATCGGGGAATAGAGCTGATTTCGACTGGGGGAACTCATCATGTTCTCCAGGAGTCTGGTATTCTCGTCAAAGAGATCTCTAAGTTCACGGGTTTTCCAGAGATGATGGATGGTCGGGTAAAAACCCTGCACCCTAGGGTGCATGGTGGTATTTTGGGTCGACGGGGCGTTGATGACAAAATCATGTCTGAAAATGGTATAGGCCCCATCGATATGGTTGTAGTTAATCTTTATCCCTTCGCTGAAACCATCGCGCGGGAGGATTGCACCGAAGATTTGGCGATTGAGAATATAGATATTGGTGGTCCCGCGATGATTCGGTCGTCGGCTAAGAATTTCCATGATGTCATTGTTGTGGTTGATCCTTCAGATTATGAAGCGGTTATTAGCCGGGTTGTTTCTGGTGACTGTTCACTAGAATTTAGAAGAGAGTTGGCCGTGAAAGCCTTCCGGCATACTGCTAAATATGATTCGATTGTCTCGGCATACTTAGGTCAAGCCGACTCATTTCCTGGTTCTCTCACATTGTCCTATGACAAAGTGGAAGAACTACGTTATGGAGAAAACCCCCATCAGCTAGCGGCCTTTTACAGGGAGAGTAATGCTGCTAGCAGCGGAGTGATCGCTAATTATAGGCAACTACATGGCAAGGAGCTGTCGTACAACAACATAGCAGATACCGACGCCGCTTTAGAGTGCGTCAAAGTTTTTGAAGACCCTGCCTGCGTGATTGTGAAGCATGCTAATCCTTGCGGTGTCAGCGTTGCTTCTACGTCGTTAAAGGCCTACGAACAAGCCTTCTCTACAGATCCGACTTCTGCTTTCGGAGGCATTGTTGCATTTAATCGGGTTGTAGATGCAGGGACTGTGAGCAAGGTGTTGGAAAATCAGTTTGTCGAGGTTCTTATAGCGCCAGCGATCGACGAAGCCGCCTTAGAGATTGCAGAGACAAAAAAGAATGTGCGTTTGCTGGAATGTGGTGACCTGGCGGCTGGCTCAGACTTGATGTCCTATAAAAAGGTGGGCGGGGGACTGCTGGTTCAAAATTCTGATTTATTGAGTCTATCGCCCGAGATGTTAAAGGTAGTGAGTAAGGTATCGCCGACAGAAGAGCAAATGAGAGACCTGCTTTTTGCGTGGAAGGTGGCTTGGTTCGTCAAAAGTAATGCGATCGTTTATGCGCGGAATCTAAAAACAGTTGGCGTGGGCGCTGGCCAGATGAGTAGAGTAGTAAGTGCCAAGATCGCGGGCTTAAAAGCCAAAGAGGAAGGGCTCGAGGTCACGGGTTCGGTGATGGCATCAGATGCTTTTTTTCCATTTCGAGACGGCATTGACGCTGCTGCAAAGGAAGGAATTGTTGCGGTTATTCAGCCCGGAGGGTCCATGCGGGATAAAGAAGTCATTGAAGCCGCGGATGAACACGAAATTGCAATGGTCTTCACCGGCACGCGACACTTTCGTCATTGATGGGCATGCCAGGAAATAGTCTATGAGAGTACTGGTGATAGGATCTGGAGGAAGAGAGCATGCTCTAGCGTGGAAGTTGAGTCTATCTGACCGGGTGACCGAGGTTTTGGTTGCTCCAGGCAATGCTGGAACGGCGCTAGAAACGAAGGTTAGGAATCTTGAGGTCGACACGAACGATTTTACTGGTTTGATTGACCGTGCCTTGGCCGAAAGGGTTGATTTCACTCTAGTTGGGCCTGAAATTCCGCTGGTCGAGGGTATTGTTGATGCGTTCCAGGGTGCTGGGTTGCGAATTTTTGGTCCGACCAAGAAGGCGGCTCAGCTTGAAGGGTCCAAGTCCTTTACTAAATTATTTCTCGATAAGTACGCGATTCCTACTGCTGAGTTTCAAACCTTCGATGAATTGGATTCAGCTATCGAGTATGTGGAAGCTCGTGGAACACCCATTGTGATTAAGGCGGATGGCCTAGCTGCTGGCAAGGGTGTGGTGATCGCTCAGACAAAAAAAGAAGCAATTGAAGCGTTGAAAGAAATGTTAAGCGGTGAAGCCTTTGGAGATGCGGGGAGGCAAGTGGTCATCGAGGAATTTTTGGAGGGAGAAGAAGCTAGTTTTATTTGTCTGTGTGATGGTAAGACTGCTATTTCTTTTGCGTCATCTCAAGACCATAAAAGAAGGGATGAAGGAGACCTAGGACCAAATACAGGCGGTATGGGCGCCTATTCTCCCGCACCTGTTGTTGATCAAAACGTGCATAAAAAAGTCATGGAACAAGTTATTGCTCCGACCCTAGACGGAATGATCGAAGAGGGCAGTCCATATGTTGGATTCCTATACGCTGGCTTAATGATAGATAAGCATGGAAACCCCAAAGTCATAGAGTTTAATTGTCGTTTTGGAGATCCGGAAGCCCAGCCAGTCATGTATCGTCTTCGATCCGATTTGTTAGAAGCTTGTGAGAAAGCGGTATCCGGAGAGCTGGAAGATTACCACCTCGAGTTTGATGAAAGAGTTGCTCTCGGTGTAGTCATGGCTGCGGGAGGTTATCCGATTGAGTACGAGACCGGCGCTATCATCGAAGGTCTTCACCTTGCATCATCAAACACTAAGGTTTTTCATGCGGGAACCATTGAGGTAGGGGGTGAGATTAAAACAAATGGCGGGCGGATTCTTTGTGTGGTTGGCGCCGGCGAAAGTGTGGCTTCAGCAGCAGAGTTGGCCTACGCTCGGGTTAATAACATCAAGTGGAAAGATCATTACTTTCGCGGAGATATTGGCCACCGAGCGATCAAGCGGGAAAGTGATTGATTTATGAATGACCCCAGATTTAGTGAAGACTTGTTCGACTCCATCGTAGTTGCTTTAGATAACGGACTAAAAACCCTATCTGGTAGTTTTCAAAGTTCGAGAGAGAGTCCTTGTGATGGAGTGAAAGCGGAAGAGATGTCTGAGTCCGAAAAAGCTCATGCAGCAGGTTTGATGAGAGTCAATCATGTCGGCGAGATCTGTGCGCAAGCACTCTATGAAGGCCAGTCAATGACGGCTGCCAGTTCTGCTGTTAAGGAAAAATTACGAAACGCTGGAGAAGAAGAAAGAGACCATCTAGCTTGGTGTTCTTCGCGTCTGAAGGAATTAGAGAGCCGGGAAAGTCTTCTGGCTCCTTTGTTTTATGCATCGTCGTTTTGCGTTGGAGCGATTACTGGTTTACTGGGAGACAAATATAGCCTGGGTTTCGTTGAGGCTACCGAGGATCGAGTGGTTGAGCATATCGATGAGCATCTGGATAGCCTTCCCAAGAAAGACCTGCGCAGTAGGGCCATTCTTAGGCAAATGCGCGAAGATGAGAAACGCCATGGCGAGGAGGCCTTGGCTTTCGGTGGAGCAGAATTTAGTGAACGTACGAAGCGAGTCATGAAAATCCTAGCGGGAATAATGACGAAATCCACCTATCGATTTTGAGTTATTGGTAACCTCAAAAACGCAGTAGAAAGACCTTATTCTTTTTAGGTAAGACTCTAGGAGTAAAATAAATCGCTTAGAGCCTCTCCTGGTATTTCTGATCTCATGAAGGTTTCCCCTACTAAAAAGCAATTCACTTGATTTTTCTGCATTAGACTCACATCACTCTTGTTGCGTATGCCGCTCTCAGTGACCACGGTAATCGATTGAGGTATGTACTCGAGTAGCTCGGTTGTGGTGTCTAGGCTGGTTTCAAAAGTTTTTAAGTTTCTGTTGTTTATGCCCACCAGCGTTAGATCTAACTCAAGCGCTTCTTGAAGCTCAGCCCTATTATGAACCTCTACGAGAACTCCAAGTTTTAGAGAACGGGCAAGTTCAAATAGCTCCCTCAGCATTTTCGTATCGAGTGCGGCCACGATCAGGAGAATGCAATCGGCACCGATTGCTCTAGCTTCGTAGACTTGATAGGGGTCTATAGTGAAATCCTTTCGGAGAACGGGTAGTTCAACGTGCGCTTTAACTAGTGAAATAAAGTCGTCCGAACCTTGGAAATACTGAGAGTCAGTGAGAACCGATAAACAGGCTGCGCCGTGTTCTTCGTAAGATCTAGCTATTGATACGGGATCGAAATTTTCTCGAATGATTCCTTGACTGGGCGAGGCTTTTTTTATTTCCGCTATGACGCCGGCCCTTCTGTTGATTGCTGCTGATTTCAAGGCGTTCACAAAGTCTCTAGGCTCGCCCCGCGATTCTCCTAACGTCTTTTGATCCGACAAAGAGAGCCTTTGTTGTCTTTGCATGATTTCCTCTCGTTTGGTAGAGAGAATTTTTTCCAGTATGTCGCTCATTGTCTAAGTTTCTTTTGAGGAGAGTAGAGCTAATTCCTCCAACTTTGCCAAGCCACTTTTTTCAGCGATGATAGTTTGAGCTGCCGAAACCCCCGATTTGAGATCATCCGTTACCCCCGACGCATAAATCGCGGCGCCCGCATTTAGGGCAACTATGTTGGCTGCAAGCGAATCAGGTTGACTCAAACCCTCTTTGACAAGCTCGAGACTTTTTGACACTGAGTCCGCCGAAAGTTTTAGAAGTTCTTCAGGTGTCGCTTCAGCAATTCCAAAATCTCCAGGTGATATCGTATATTCAGTTATCATGTCATCTTTGAGTTCGACCACATGTGTGGGCGCGTCCAGTCTAATTTCATCTAAACCTTGACTGTGTACCACAAGAGCATGAACACTTCCAAGCAATTGAAGGACTCTAGCGATCTTCTCTTGCCACTCTCGAGCAAAAACTCCAATTACCTGTCTTTTTGCCTGGGCTGGATTAGTCATTGGGCCAAGTATATTCATCATGGTTCTGATGCTGAGCTCCTGCCGAACGGGACCTGCATATCTCATGGCGCTGTGATGAGCAGGGGCGAACATGAAGCCAATCCCTATCTGATTGATACAATCTGCAATTTGCTCGGGTGTTAATTCCAATTTGATACCTGCCGCCTCTAAAACGTCCGCGCTTCCACAGAAGCTGGTCATTTTCCGATTACCATGTTTGGCGACTAGGGCGCCGCTTGCTGATGCAACAAACGCTGCAGCAGTTGAAATATTGAACAATTTCAGACCACTCCCGCCGGTACCACATGTGTCGACCAGTTTCTCGGTTGAAGTGAGGGGGACTTTAGAGGACAGATTTCGCATGGTTTCTGCTGCACCTGCCAGTTCTTCTGCTGTCTCTCCTTTGACGCGCATCGCAGCAAGAAAGGCGCCAATCTGAGCGTCAGTCGTTTCGCCAGTCATTATTAGGTTGAAGACTTGAGCAGATTCTTCGCGGCTCAGGTTCTTGCTTTCCACAATTTTTGCGAGCGCAGTTTGTATTTGCATTACGACCTCTTTTTTACGTGAAGAAAATTTTGAAGGAGATCATGGCCATTTTTGGTAAAGATCGATTCGGGATGAAACTGGACACCTTCAACTTCGTGGTCTTTATGTCTAATACCCATAATCTCATCGACTTGATTATCAGTCCCGGTCCATGCGCTTACCTCGAGAGTCGAGGGTAGAGTATTTTTCTCAATTATCAGAGAGTGATAGCGAGTGGCTTCAAATGGGTTGGGAAGGTTAGTGAAAACCCCTTTGTTGTCGTGATGAATGAGAGAAGTCTTGCCGTGCATTATTTGTCGCGCGTGAACTATTTCCCCCCCAAAAGATTGACCGATGCTCTGATGACCCAGACATACACCTAGAAGCGGGATTTTCCCTGAGAATTGAGCAACACACTCCAGGGATATGCCAGCCTCGTTTGGGGTGCACGGGCCTGGAGAAATTACGATTTTGTCAGGAGCGATTTTTTCGATATCACTGATTAGGATCTCATCATTTCTATAAACTGTTACTTCCGCCCCGAGCTCAGATAAATATTGAACAATGTTGTAGGTGAAAGAGTCATAGTTATCGATCATGAGGATCGATTGATCTTGAAGGCTATCGGTCATCCGAGATTATCCAGGGTTTTGAGTAACAACTATTCCAGTTTAGGTTCTATGATAGCTAAAGGTTTGGGCTATTGTCGCTGAATCCCGAGGATGCTAATTCAGCCGCTTTGAATATGGCGCGACATTTGTTCATTGATTCTTTCCACTCTAGTCGGGGAACAGAGTCGGCGACTATACCTCCGCCTGCTTGGATGTAAAGTCTGCCATCCATTATAACTGCTGTTCTGATGGCGATTGCTGTGTCCATGTTGCCGCTCCACGAAATATAGCCTACTGCTCCGCCATATATGCCTCTTTTCACCGGTTCGAGCTCGTCGATGATTTCCATCGCTCGCACTTTCGGTGCACCTGATAAAGTCCCAACAGGAAGGGTGGCTTTCAATAAATCGTAGGCGCTTTTCCCTTTTTGAAGGTGGCCTTCGACATTGGATGAAATGTGCATGACGTGCGAATATCTCTCTATGACGAACTGCTCAGTTACCTCAACTGATCCTATTTCCGAAACTTTACCAACGTCATTCCTTCCCAGATCGATGAGCATTAAGTGCTCAGCTATTTCTTTGGGATCATTGAGCAGTTCATTTTCTAAATCTTCATCTTCTTTTTCTGTTTTGCCGCGTCTTCGTGTGCCTGCCAAAGGACGATTTGTGATTTTGCCATCCTCGAGCCTGGCGAGAATTTCTGGGGATGAGCTGACGATGTCGAATTCTTTGAGATTCATAAAATACATGTAAGGCGAAGGGTTAAGAGTTCTCAGACCTCTATATAGATCGATGCTAGGTAAACTAAAGGGGATCGACATCCGTTGCGCCAGAACTACCTGCATGACGTCGCCTTCAACCGTATATTCTTTGATTTTTTCGACGGCATCTTTAAAGGATTGTTCTCCTGTTTCCGACGTAAAGTCAGATTCAAGGATCGTGCCTGGCGAAGGTTTTGAGTTTTGCCTTATTTTCTTGTTGCTAAGCGAGTTCGCTCTTTCAGTCAGTTCTTTCTTCGTGTCAATTATGGAATTATCGATATCCGGATCTACCAACTTAATATATTGAATTTTATTATCCACGTTGTCGAAGACCACAATGTCTTCGCTGACCATTAGGAGGATGTCTGGTGTGCCAATGGGATCGGGGGGAGTGGATTCTTTAATCCTCTTCTCGACATATCTGACTGCATCGTAGCCAAAATAGCCAACCAGTCCGCCATAGAACCTGGGTAGTTCCGGAAGATGTTCGATTTCATAACGATTCTGAAAAGACTCAATAAATTGGAAAGGGTCTTGTGTTTTGATGGATTCCGTGACTACGCCATCATGTAAGACTTCAATTTGTTCTCCACGAACAGTAAGGATCGTTTTAGACGGCAACCCAATAATTGAGTATCGCCCCCACTTTTCTCCGCCCTGAGATGACTCGAGAAGATAAGAATAAGGCCCATCAGCGAGCTTAAGATAAACCGATAGAGGGGTCTCAAGATCGGAGAAGGTTTCTAAAACAACTGGAACGCGTTTGTATTTATAGTTGGGTTGGTTCATTAGAAAACCTTGTCCAATCAGGTAGTACCAAGGTTAACAAATTATCGCTCGGTTCGCCGTGAGTTAGAATTATCTATTAGCATTTATAGTAATTCAGACATGGAGGCGATTACTCCATCACAGTCAAGTGATGACACATCTATTCCGTGATTGTAGCCATCTCTCATACACACCACCGACATGTTAGCGTTGCGAGCAGCGCTTACATCAGTTTCGGAATCTCCGACGAAGAGTGATTCGGCAGCGTTCGAGTCAAGATTACGCATCGCCAGCAAGACCGGTTCTGGTGATGGTTTTGGGGATTTTGTTGAATCACCACAAACCACCGATGAGAAATATCGTTCGAGATTTAGTTCTCGTATCAGAAGGGTTGTAAGGCTCGTGAGCTTGTTGGTGACGACGGCTAATTTTGCCCCCCCGTCCTTAAGGGTCGCTAAAGTGCTCTCAACTTGTGGATAAGGTTTGCTGTGGTTGGCAATATTGTTTTCGTAGTAGCTTATAAAATCTTTTAATAGAGGCTCAATTTCCCTTTGTGCACCTTGATGATCAAGAGCTTCTTTTAGTAAAGTTTTTGAGCCATGACCAACCCAGTGACGAGTCAAGTCTTCCGTCACAGTATTAAGCCCCGCCTGCTTCAGGCTAAAATTTAATGCGGCGTCAATGTCCGGGGCGGTATCTACTAGAGTTCCGTCTAAATCAAATAGGTAAGCCGAGTAGCGTCTCTTCCAGTTTCGTTTCATTGCTCTTCAGCGATGGCTTTTTTCATGTCTGTTATTGTTTTTGCGTAATTATCTGAGCCAAAAATGGCCGTGCCTGCTACAAAAGTATCTGCACCGGCGGATGAAGCTTGGGCAATGTTGTTGATATTGATTCCGCCATCGATTTGTAACCGAATTGATTTCCCTGATCTATCGATTATTTCACGAGCCTCTCTCAGTTTTGAAAGGCTTGTTTCTATGAATTGTTGTCCGCCAAAACCAGGATTTACTGACATGATTAATACCAGATCAACTAGCTCCAGAACTTCGTCAAGTACCGTCAGCGGAGTCGACGGATTAAAAACGATGCCTGCTTTCGAGCCCCCGGTCTTTATCAATGCGAGCGTTCTGTGCAGATGCTCAGTGGTTTCGGGGTGGACAGAAATAAACTCCGGCTTGGCGTTGAGAAAATCTTCGACCAGTCGATCTACCGGCTTCACCATTAAGTGAACATCAAACAAGCAGTTGAGATTAGCTTTTCGTAGCGATTGCAACACTAAAGGACCTACGCTCAGATTAGGCACGTAATGGTTATCCATGACGTCATAGTGGATCAGGTCTGCACCGGCTGATACAACGCTTTGTATTTCCTCTCCTAATCGAGAGAAATCTGCAGCTAAGATTGAAGGAGCTATCCAAGGGCTATTCATGTTACCAGTCTACTCCTGTTATACCATGAGAGAAATCAGTAACAGAGTTGATTCAATTTATTGAAGCGATTCATATTGCTCTATCGTGCCGATATCGACCCATCTGCCTTTATGCTCCTGTGCCGTAAAATAATGTGATCCCAAGAGTCCGAATAGCCAGTCTCTTGTCCATGAAAATGGTCCCTCAGGAGAGTCATAAAATAGCTTGGGATCAATTACTGCTATCCCGCAATAGGTGTAAGATTTTCCTCTTGATATGATTTCGCTGTTTTCGATTTCGAAGTCTCCGAGGTCTTCGTCCTCATTTTTTCTGACAACGAGATGGGCAAGACAATCGTTACGTAATTGTTCAGGAAGATTAGAAAATCTGAAATCCGTATAGATGTCTCCGTTTACTGTCAGAAAGGGCTCATTACCGATAAGGTTAAGCGCTTTTTTTATTCCCCCTCCTGTTTCCAAAAGTTCCTCTTCGACACTATATGTTATTTCGACCTGGTAGCGGCTACCATCTCCCAGAAACTTGATGATCTGGTCTCCCAGGTGATGCAGATTAATGACGATTTCATGATATCCCTCATGAGCTAGATTTTTCACTATGTATTCAATTAGCGGACGTCCCTGGATCGGCAGTAAAGGCTTGGGCGTTTTATTTGTTAATGGCGAAAGACGAGAGCCTTTCCCTGTCGCTAAAATCATGGCCTTCATAAATAGTGCTGAATCTTTTCTGTTAGAGGATTTTTAATGGCGATTAGGAGCTCTTGTAGGCTTTCCAAATCGGGGTAATCCTTAATTTGTTGGATTAATGCTTCCATTACCTGAGGGATATATCTGAGATGTGAGGGTTTATTGTCCCGTAAGTAAAGCCGAACAAAAATCCCAATCGCTTTTATTTGTCGCTGACTCGCGGTCATGACTAGCCAGCCTTTAGCAGTATCAAACGGAATTTCGCGAAAGAGGTTGGATTCCTTCAGATAAAAAGAGAGGTATTGATCAATCTTAGTAAAAGAAAAGTAGTGATAGCAGTCACATAGCAAGGAGGCTAAGTCATAGAAGCCGGGCCCAATCAAAGCGTCCTGAAAATCGACGATTCCTAACCGGCCATTTTCAAATAAAAGGTTTCTGCAGTGATAATCTCGATGTATGCAGACTTGAGGTTGCTCCATGGCTTGAGCGATAAGCTTTTTGCTGGCCGGGGTTTCCATTACCTTAGGGATATCACCACCTAGACAATCATCAATTACCCAGTTGTCGAAAATGGAGAGTTCTTCCGCTAATCGTTGCGCTGTGTAATTTGGAATAATTGGATCACTAATCTTTTGAAATTCATAAAGTGCGGAGATGGCGCTTTTGATTGCGTACTCCTCCGTACTCGTACCGTATACGTCCTCAAAGCGCGTAGTGCCTAGATCATCCATTAAAAAATAGCCTTGCTCGGCTTCAAAGCGCAAGATCTGTGGAACTGGAAGATCAAAACTTAAGAAGAGTTTAGAGAGCTTGATGAATTGGTTATTATTTTCAAGAGACGGAGGGCTGACCATGAAAACGAGGCTATTGGTCTCGGTGTACAATCGATAAAATTTTCTATGGCTGGCCTCTGCAAGGAGCAGCTCGTCGCCCTTAAAGGAGTGTCCCAAGTCAGCTAGTATGTCAGCGCACCATTTTTTTTCGATTTCGTTCATACGTTAGTTGGGATTAAGCTAACCAAGTTTCTATTACAAAGTTGTAAGCACTTTATTAGGCAAAAGGTTATTTGCACGGGATTCATTTGAAATATTCGTTGATCATTATCTACTTTTTTTGGCTGATTTCATCACCGTTTTCCTCGTGGGCGATAGAGTCACCAAAGGACTCCCGAGAGGTGAGAACAGGTTTTTCTCAATACTTGTCAGGAATAGAACCTTCCAACCACAACAGGAAAGATAGCTACTGTTTCTCCCCGAGCTTTTTGGTGGAGCGCAGACCAAAAGAAATTATGGTTTCAGGTGGAGTGCCCTATGAAATCGAAGCGCTTCGCGTGGGTGGGGAATTCAATGGGAAGATCAGATTCGAGAACGACGTTAAAATGCGACTAGAGGAACAGACCGCTATTGCGCCTATTGTCGACGTGTACGCAGATTCCGGAAAGGCTGAGTTCCCAGCAGGAATGGAGCTATATGGATCCTATTACTTGCTCAGGGGAGAAAGAGCAACTGCAGATATAAATGTGAAGGCCTTAGAAGTAAATAACCCTGAACTTCTTTTCTTAGAGACTGGTTTGAGAGTAGAAGCTGACTTTATGACTCAAAAAGCAGACGGGTTGAGTTTGTCCAAGGCCATATTAACTTCCTGTAACGAAAGCTCTGAGGGATGGATCCTCTCGGCTTCGAGTATCCGACTGCGAGACGAGAACAAGAATGCGGTGGCTAGAAACTTACTCCTCAGGATAAAGGGAGTGCCGGTCGGTTATTTGCCTTACTTACCACTCCCCTTGACAGAGGGGAAAGACAGAGGTTTTAGATTTCCAAGTGTGGGATTGTCTAGTAACGATGGTTTTGAGATAGGTATTCCCTATGAGATCAGTGGCTCCGATAACAGGCAGTTTTCAGTTACGCCAAGACTGGTGACCAAAAGAGGCGTTGGGTTCAAGACTACTGGGAGTTTTGGAAATCAACTGCATCAGACGACGCTTTCAACCGATTACCTTTATAAAGATCGGTTTTTCAATGGCGAATTCTCAAGGGAAGAATTTGATCGTTTGCCGTTGCCCTTAAACGAATCAGAATTTAACGGCGTCGATCGTTGGAGCGGCTCGGTATTACATAGAGGAAGATTTGGGTATTTTGAAACGGAGCTAGATCATAATTTCGTCAGTGACCAGGACTATTTTCGGGATGTCAGTTCAAGTTACAGTGGTATTGAACGCGAGCCAATGTCCCAGTTTGCGCGAGTTGGATTTAGATTTGACGAGCTCAAGGTTGATGTTTTGGCGAGGGGCTTTGAGGTGACTGACTCCATTTCGAGTTCACGTTATCGAATTACTCCTGAAATATCTGCAGCATACTCGTTAAGGAGTCCTAACCGGCCTTCGATTAGTTTTTCTTTTCGCTCAACGAATTTCTCCCACTCGACGTGGAATGGTGTAGAAGACCTTCAGCCTGAAGGAAGAAGGAATCATCTTGAGATGATTTTGTCACAACCTCTGGCCACCAAGTTTGGACTGGCAAAGGTTGAGGGAGGTTACAGATACTCGCGTTACATACTTGATGAGACGCTGGGACTCAAAGAAGTGAGTGGGGCAGAGGCGAAGCAATCTCGAGGACTCGGCTTCTTCTCTTTCGACCTGAAAAGTTATTTTGATAAAGACATAAATTGGAGGGGTAATCCACTTATTCAGACTATAGAACCTAGATTCTATTTCTTGTTTCAGGAGTATGTGGATCAAACTCGAATACCTGTTTTTGATGTCGCTAATTTTCAAAGTGGCTATTCTCGGCTATTTCGACGTGATCATTTCGCAGGTATTGATCGGATAGCCGATGCAAATAAAGTGGTCTTGGGGGTTTCTTCATCTACCAGCTCCAAAGAGGGGGGGCAGGAGCTTCTTGTATTTCGAATCGGTCGATCCTTTCTCTTTGAAGATCGCAGAGTCCGACTTGGGGATCGTTATTCTGTCGATCAGGACGAAGCATTAGTTGGTGATTTATCAGTGATGATTAACGATAGACTAAGCTCCACCATAGGTTTTGTTTGGGACGACAATGACGAGGGTATTAGGCAGTCGTCGTTCCACCTTAATTATCGTGGGAAACGTAACGAATTGGTAAATCTGGGCTACCGAAAACTGGTTGAGCATGATATCAATCAAACAGATGTTTCGCTTACATGGCCACTGTTTGAGAGAACTTCTCTTTTTGCCAAGTGGCAATACGATTGGAGCAGAAACCGCTCTTCCGATTCGTTTATTGGATTTCATCACGAAAATTGTTGTTTAGAGGTAAAAGTTGGTTACAGAAAGTCTTTGGATATTCCCTATTCAAGACTTTATTTTTCTCCCGAGACTGATGAATCAATTTTGTTACAATTCTATCTGAAGGGTCTTGCGGAATTTGGATCCAGAGTGGAGTCGATTATGAAGCAGGGTATTCAAGGATATTCCTATGAAAACTAAAGTGGAAGCTATGGCTGGAAATCCAGGAGTTTGGAATATCAGATTTCTGGGCGGTTGTTTGATTTTGCTGTGGATATGCGTGATCTGGACGAAGCCGGCATTGGCTGCATACCAAGAACTAGATGGTATTGTTGCTGTGGTGGAGGATGACGTTGTTTTGGTATCCGAGCTCATGCTTCGAATAGACGCCGTGAGAAAGCAAATTGACGCAAGTGGGTCAGCCATGCCTCCCGAAGAAGTATTAATTAGTCAGGTTTTAGAGAGGTTAATTCAAGAAAATATTCAATATCAGGAGGCAACGAAACGGGGCATAGACATAGACGAGGACATGCTGACCAAAGCGGTAACCCAGTTTGCGACAAACAACAACTTAACTTTAGAACAATTCCAGCAGGCTTTGTTGCAAGAAGGAACGAATTACCGAGCGTTTCGAGAAGAGATACGCAGGGAGATGATTATTACCCGTTTACAGCGCAATCTGATTGCTCGAAGAGTTGTGATTTCCGAGCAAGACATTGATGGGATGTTGAATTCTCCATTTTATAAAGAACTTTTTTCAGATGAATATCGAGTGGGCCACATTATGTTGTCGGTGGATGAGCCAGGCGGAAACAGCGCGCAGGAGCAGGCTTCAGCTCGAGCGGCTGTGATTATTGACACTCTTAAACAAGGTGCGGAATTTTCCGAAATTGCGATGGCAGAATCATCATCGAGTAGTGCATTGGAAGGTGGTGATATGGGATGGCGTAAGGCAGCGGCATTACCAAGCTTGTTTTCGGAGACAGTATTGGATATGACTATTGGTGAAGTATCGGACCCGATAATCAGACCTGGTGCTGTCCACATAATTAAGCTACTCGATAAACGCGGCGTAAGCCTGGAAACCGTTAATCAGACTAATGTCAGGCACATATTAATCGCACCTTCGGAAATAAGAACACCCAAAGAGGCCGAAATATTGATTAAGGAAGTAAAGGAGCAGTTGTTAGAGGGGCGGTCATTTGAAGAACTTGCAAGTGAATACTCTGATGATCCCGCGAGTGCATTAAACGGTGGTAGTTTAGGATGGTCAGAACCTAGTTCTTTTGTGGAAGCGTTTTCAGCCGTTATGCAGGAAATGGATATTGGATCCCAGAGTGAACCGTTTCTTACGCAATTCGGTTGGCATATTTTGGAGGTGGTAGGCCGTCGTGAACAGGATGTTGGCGAAGAGGCTAGGGAGAGTAAGGCCGTTGAGCTTATTCACAGGCGACGCTTTGAGGAAGAAAGAGAGAAATGGCTTAAAGAAATTCGCGATGAATCTTTTGTAGAAATCCGCCTATGATTTGTCAATGATCGTATTAACTCCGGGAGAGCCCGCTGGGGTTGGTTTAGATCTGGTTGTTCAACTTGCTCAGGATAAAAGAAACTCACCTATTTTAGTGCTTTGTGATCCAGAGGTTTTGCAAGAAAGAGCAGAACTCCTAGGTTTAAGTTTAATTGTTGACGCTAATTGTGAGTCCCCCAGCTTAGAGCCTCAGAAAATCACTGTATTGTCGGTTCCTGTCAAAAATCAGGTGAAACCAGGCGTGTTGGATGTCGCAAATGCAAAATCGGTTCTAGACGCTTTAGATATCGCGATCGAGGGATGCTTAGGCGGTAAATATAAAGCGTTAGTCACGGGGCCAGTTCAAAAATCAGTCATTCAGGAGGCGGGCTTTGAATTTTCAGGGCACACGGAATATCTGGCTGACAAAAGTGGGGTAGAGAATGTTGTTATGATGCTCCAGGGCGGTGGGATGCGTGTGGCATTGGCGACAACGCATCTGCCCATTCATCGAGTTGCCAGGACGCTGTCTAGGGAGAGTATAGAGGCTAAATTGAGGATAGTGAATGAGTCTCTCCAGAAAAAGTTTTTGTTACGCTCTCCTAGAATACTCGTGTCGGGATTAAATCCTCATGCGGGTGAGAAAGGACATTTAGGCATGGAGGAGATAGAAATCATAGAACCCGTGTGTGAATCATTACGAAAGGAGGGTTTTGATATAGAAGGTCCTTTACCGGCAGACACGCTTTTTGCGGGCTTCTCCTCTGAATCAGCAGATGCAATTTTTGTGATGTACCATGATCAGGGTCTGCCCGTTCTTAAATACGCATCATTTGGTGAAGCGGTCAACGTCACACTAGGACTACCTTTTGTTCGAACTTCCGTTGACCATGGTACAGCATTAGATATAGCAGGATCTGGAACCGTGGCCCTAGGAAGCGCTACAGCAGCGATCCGTTTAGCAGAGCGTCTATCTGGTCTTGGCGATGGTAAGAACTAGAAAACGGTTTGGCCAGAATTTTCTAATCGAGGAAGGTGTAATTGATCAAATAGTTTCAGCTGTTGGATTAAATGATGGCGATCGAGTCTTAGAAATAGGTCCGGGGACAGGATCCATTACTTCAAGACTGCACGAGATTGTGGAAGAAAACTACACAGCAATTGAGATTGATCGAGATTTAGTTAGCTTCTTAGGTGATCGTTACCCTAATTTAACGATATTGAACGAAGATGTTCTTCAAGTGAATTTTGATTCGTTAATCGGAGAAAACGAAGTTCGGGTAATTGGTAATTTGCCATACAACATAACTAGTCCGTTGCTTTTCAGATTGATGTCGACAAAAGCTCGCTCGAAAGTGCAGGATTTTCACTTTATGGTACAAAAAGAGATGGCAGACAGACTTGCTGCGTCACCAGGTAGTAAAAGCTGGGGAAGGTTAAGTATCATGATTCAAACTTCTTTCGAAGTGGATTGCATATTTGATGTTGCGCCCTCAGCTTTTAGGCCCCAACCCAAGGTTTGGTCTAGCTTCATTAGAATGGTGCCAGTGGAAAATCAGCTAGACGATCACAAAATGAAAGTTCTGAATGGCATTTTGAGGACTGCATTCTCGGGTCGACGAAAAAAGGTCCAGAACTCGCTTAGTTCTTTTGATCTTGATTGGCCAAGCCTTGCTTTGGACCCGTCAAAAAGGGCAGATCAATTAACGATGGAAGACTATCTCGACTTAGCTAATTCTTTGATGGACGAAAGGAAATGACTAGTGATTTAGAGGCTAAAATAAAGGTTGCTGTTGAAGTGCAGTACTTGAAACAAGATTCTAATCCCATGGCGAACAGCTATGCGTATGCCTACACAGTGACCATAAGCAATAATTCAGATCGGTGGTGCCAATTGTTGAATCGCCACTGGATTATCACTGATGCCGAGGGTAGAACTGAAGAGGTTCAAGGTGAGGGAGTTGTGGGAGAGCAACCCAAACTCGACTCAGGTGAAATGTTTCGTTATAGCAGTTATGCGGTAATAGAAACGCCGATTGGTTCTATGCATGGGCATTATGAGTTTCAGGATAAAAAAGGTAGCAGGTTCCTTGTGCCGATCCCCGCTTTTTCTCTATCTCAAACATCCATATTGCATTAGGCGCGGAGATTGGCAACTTACGCGGTAGGTGACGTCCAGGGGTGTCTATCCGAGTTGGAAGCTTTGCTAAAACAAATAGATTTTTCCTCTTCCGACAGGATTATTTTTTTAGGTGATCTGATCAATAGAGGTCCTGACTCGTTAGGTACCTTGAGGTTGATAAAAAGTTTGGGGGATCAAGCAATTATTGTTTTGGGTAATCATGATCTTCACTTTTTGGCAATACTATTTGGAGGCCACCAAGAAACGAAGTCCGACACTTTGACTGAGCTCATCGAAGCGAAGGATGCTGAGGACCTGGGTCACTGGCTTAGAACCCATCCCCTAATCCATTATGAAGACTCTTTAGACGCCTTGATGGTGCATGCGGGGGTTCCTTTCTTCTGGTCTACTCAGAAGGCCTTGTCTTTGGCCGGAGAGGTGCACAGGATTACATCCAGCACTGAAGAGAAAGACGGCTTAGATTATAGGATTTTTTTTAAACAAATGTATGGCAACAATCCAAATTATTGGGCAGAGGGCTTGACCGGGATGGATCGTTATAGGGCTATTACTAATTATTTTACTAGAATGAGGTTCCTTGATTTTGAGGGGAAAATGGATTTCAGTTTTAAGGGGGCTAAGGAGAGTGCTCCGGACTCATTGACGCCTTGGTATTCCTTTGGTCAAGAAGGACACCAAACGAGGAAAGTACTTTTTGGGCACTGGGCTTCCCTGAATGGTGTTACTGGTAGAGAAGAGATTATTGCGTTAGATACTGGGTGTGTTTGGGGTAGATGCCTAACTGCTTATTGTATGGAGACAAAAGAATTTCTTTCGGTAAAGTCTTTTAAATCGAACAAGTAAGAGAATTAGAGATTCAGTAATTATGTGTGACCACTCTGTTTTTGCCCGGTGTCAAAGGCTCTTCTACTTATACGGCAATGATGATGAACAGTCTTGACTGTTATTTAGTTGGGGGAGCCGTCAGAGATCGCTTACTAAAGCGGTCTGTTGGCGATCGTGATTGGGTCGTAGTCGGCTCTTCTCCCGAAGAAATGATTTCTCTGGGCTTCCTTACAGTGGGTAAAAAGTTTCCTGTCTATTTACACCCTGAAACGAAAGAAGAATATGCTCTAGCTAGAAGGGAGACGAAAGTTAGTAAAGGCCATTTGGGGTTCGAGGTTGATGCAAGTGCAACCATAACCCTAGAAGAAGATTTGCTTCGTAGGGACATAACGATCAATGCGATCGCTGAGAATTCGGACGGCGAGTTAATTGATCCTTACGATGGATTGATGGATATCAAAAATAGGGTTATCAGGCACGTTTCTGAGGCCTTTGCAGAGGACCCCTTGCGTGTATTCAGGGTTGCACGGTTTATGGCGGAGCTCTCAGACTTCAAAGTTGCGGACGAGACGCACGGCCTCATATTAGAAATGAGCCAAAGGGGAGCTTTAGGTGAATTGTCTGCTGAAAGGGTTAGCACAGAAATGATAAAGGCGCTTGAGTCTGAAAATCCTCAACTTTTTTTTGAGTTTCTCGGTGGATGCGAAGGCTTGACGGATTGGTTCCCAGAGTTAATTGATCGGAATTTTGCATTTAGTTCAGTGGATTCGATTGACCGATTCTGTGAACTTGATGTGGACAAGAAGTCTTTTGAAAGTCTCGTTAAAAGATTGAAGTTGCCGAAAAAATACCTTGTTGCATCGAGGTATTGGGCGACTTTTTCTGATTTTATCAAGAACTGGCGGAGGTCCTCCAAAGAAGAATTGTATGATTGCTTGGATAAAACGAAATTTTTTCATGATGGTAGTAATCTAGAGCGAATGCTCAATTTAGCCAGTAAACACGGTTCTTACGAACTCACAGAGCTAAAGATTCTCTTAAACAAACTTACGAACATGGATTTTGAACAGTATCAAAGTAAGTTTACCGGGGAGGCGCTAGGAAGACAGATCAGAGAAAGCCGTATACAGTGGCTCAGATCTCAGTATTAACGAGTGTTTACCTTCTGGGGCTTGCCGCTCCGTTCCTTTCGATCTGTCTTAGATTAAAGGCTTGATATGGGCCACCTAGAACGTGTTTCAATAGTTAACAGCGCGGTATCTCCTCTCATCAACCTATGACAACCTGCCAGCGCAATCATTGCCCCGTTGTCAGTGCAGTATTCAAGAGGAGGGTAATAAACTTTGAATTTTTCCAAAGCATCGAATTGTTGACGCAGGTGGCTATTGGCGCTGACTCCTCCTGCTATGACTAGGTGACTAATAGCAAATTCTTCTAGAGCTTTCTTACTTTTCATCAGGAGTGTATCCACTACCGCTTCTTCAAAAGCTTTCGATATGTCTGCTTTATCTTGCTCTGAAAGAGGGCTTTGGGATTCGATCACATTTCTGGCATAAGTTTTAAGTCCGCTGAAGCTCATATCAAAACTATTCTTGTCTGTCATCGGCCGAGGGAAGTTGAAGCGACCGGACTTCCCAGCTAAAGCCATAGCAGATAATGCTGGTCCGCCAGGATAACCTAGCCCCATAATCTTTGCTGTCTTATCAAATGCTTCGCCGGCGGCATCGTCAAGAGATTCTCCTATGAGTTCGTAGTCTCCTATGCTTTTCACCAGTATTATTTGGGAGTGGCCACCAGATACTAATAAAGCCAGAAACGGCAAAGGAGGTTTTTCTTCCTCTGCCAGAAGCGGTGAAAGAAGATGACCCTCCATATGGTTGACAGCTATAGCAGGAATTCCCAGGCTCCAGGCCAAGCTCCTCCCGTACGTTGCGCCGACTAACAAAGCACCCATCAATCCTGGGCCGGCTGTGTAGGCGATAGCGTCTAACTGTTTAATTGAAAGACTGCACTCTGAAAGCAGCTTTTCGGTTAAGGGTGTTATTTTTCTGATGTGGTCTCTAGAGGCCAACTCCGGAACCACACCGCCATATTCCACATGCAAGTCGACCTGGCTATTCAGCAAGTGACCAATCAAACCTTCTTCTGAGTCGTAAATAGCGATGCCTGTTTCATCGCACGACGTTTCTATTCCGAGTACTTTCATTGTTGGGTTATTATAGTCGAAACTTAAGAAGTAGGTTTAGCCTAGTTAGAGGTGGCGTAAACAATGCGTTGCTGGTCTGTTTAGGGAGGTGTAGAATTGCCGTTTTTTTGCGTAGTTGCCTTATGCCCCATGTGAGAGTGAGAGAGAACGAACCTTTTGATATAGCGCTAAGACGCTTTAAGCGCTCCTGTGAAAAAGCTGGAGTCTTATCAGAAGTTCGGCGGCGTGAGTTTTATGAGAAGCCTACCTCTGTTAGAAAACGAAAAGCCGCTGCGGCTGTAAAACGCCACATCAAGAAATTACAGAGGGAGTCCAGAAGGTTCGAACGTTTCCGCTAGCGGAAATCGCTCTGGCCATCGAGATATTCGCCAAGCAGCTAGAAAACTTGTCTAAGCTGAACTATTTTGAATACCCTTCAAGACCAAATAACTGAGTCCACAAAAGCCTCTATGAAAGCCCGGGATAAAGCAAGAGTAGCGGTCCTGCGGCTGGTCAATGCGGATATTAAGAGAGTAGAAGTTGACGAGCGTAGGGTGCTTTCGGACGAAGATGTTCGTTCGATATTATCAAAGATGGTGAAACAAAGGCGGGATTCGATAGAGCAGTTTGAAAAAGCGGAGAGAACAGATCTAGCCGACAAAGAAAAATATGAGATCAGTGTCATTGAGGAATTTTTGCCTACCCAGCTTTCCGAAGACGAATTGACCGACCTTTTGGATCGCATAATCACCGACGAGAATATCGAAGGTCCGAAGGGCATAGGCGCAGTGATGTCCATGTTAAAAGAGAACTATGCGAACCAGGTGGATATGGCTTTGGCCAGCCGTATCGTTAAGGATAAGCTCAATTAGGCAAGGTGGCTTGGCGCAAGGACTCGTTTTTTCTGGTCTATAGAATCCTTATCGGCTAAATTTTTGTGTTAACCTCCTAAGATAACGAATGAACGAAGCAGTCTATTGCCTGGTAGAATACCCCAATCTTTTATTAACGATCTGATTGAAAAGATAGATATCGTCGATGTTGTTGGCGAGAGGGTAAGCTTAAAGAAGGCCGGTAAGAACTATAATGGGCTTTGCCCCTTCCATAATGAAAAGACACCGAGTTTCACCGTGTCACCGGATAAGCAGTTTTTCCACTGTTTTGGATGTCAAGAAAGTGGGACAGCCATTGGGTTTGTGATGCTTCATGATCGGCTAACCTTTGTTGAGGCGATAGAGTCCTTAGCGGCGTCGGCAGGAATGAGTGTTCCTAGGGAGGCTGGCTTTTCGAGGCAAGAAATTAGCGCAAACAAACAGTCAATAGAAGCGATTGCGAAAGCAACGGACTTCTACAAACAGCAACTCAGAATATCTACAGCAGCGAAGAAATACCTGCAAGGAAGGGGAATAACTGGCGAATTAGCTCGAGATTACCAGTTAGGTTATGCGCCCTCAGGCTGGCAGACACTGGAGAATGGATTAGAAGGAGTAGGCTTAGAAGCTTTAGTCGACGCCGGGTTGGTAAGTGAGGGTAAAAATAAAAAACACTACGACCGTTTTCGAAATAGGGTTGTGTTTCCGATTAGGAATGTCAAAGGCCAGACAATTGGTTTTGGTGGTAGATCGATCGGCGATGACGATGGGCCTAAGTACTTGAACTCACCAGAAACAGAATTATTCAAGAAAGGAGAAGAGCTTTATGGCTTATATGAAGCTCGTAAATCGAATAGTAGGCTTCACAAAATTATCGTAGTGGAAGGATATATGGACGTTTTGTCCTTGGCGCAAAGTGGTCTAACTAATGTGGTGGCGACTTTAGGAACGGCAACGAATGAGACTCACTTCTACAAACTGTTTAAATACACTGATGAGGTGGTTTTGTGCTTTGATGGTGATGGCGCGGGCAGACAGGCTGGTTGGAAAGCACTTGAACGGGCGTTGCCCGCATTGTCTGATCAGAAACAGATTAAATTGATTTTTGTTCCGGAGGGCGAGGATCCCGACACGTTGGTGCGCAAAAAGGGCGCAGAGCACTTTAATCAACAAATAAAAAATGCGATATCTGGACTTGATTACTTACTCGAACAGCTCTCCATCCCTTTGAATCTTGAATCGCTCGATGATCGAGCAAAGTTTTATGGGTTATGTCAACCATATATAGACAAAATGAAGGCTGGGATTTTGAGAGACTTGTTTAAGCAAAAGATCGATCAGATTGTGGGACTGAGGGAGCAGACAAAACAAACGCCGAAACCTAAACGGTCTTTTTCGGAGGGCCCGAAGGTCTCAAGACTGGAGGCTAAATTATGTGGATATCTTCTAAAGTATCCAGACCTGTGGAGCCAGATGGATGAATCTTTTGGAGAGGATGAATTATTGCTGATCAATAGATGCGAATTATTGAGTGCGCCGGTAAAACAGCTCCAAAACCACCCGACTTTGGGAAGTGAAGAACTTCTGGTCCGACTAATAGATGAGTCCGCCTATGACTATTTTTGTAATTTGTTGGGTAAGCCCGTTGAGATCGAAATTGAAGAAATGGAAATTGAATTTAGAGAGGGCTTGAAGCGATTGACCCTAAAACTTAAAGAACAGGAAGAATTAAATAATTCAGACACATTGGGCGAGGTCGCTTCTATTTCTGATTTGAAGCGTTTCGTCTCTCGTAAAAAGAATAAAATCAGCAAGCTATAGTGTTATTGGGGTGGTTTAGTCGCTAAGTCAGTAATATAATAGAGGGTTCACTAGCTAAATTGATGCAATCCTTCTGATTTGGGCACGGGATTGTTGTATTTCAAGGAAAGGGCGGAAACTTTAAAGTTTAGGTTAAAGATATGGCAAATCAAATCGCTGTAGAGCAGCAGCAGTCTCGATTAAAGGAACTCATAGCAAAGGGCAAAGAGCAAGGTTTTCTGACTTATGCTGAAGTAAACGACCATTTGCCGGACGAAATCTCTGATCCTGAACAGATAGAAGACATCATTCGGATGATTAATGATATGGGCATCAATGTTCATGAGGTTGCACCTGACTCAGATGAGCTCCTTTCCAGCGAAGAAAATACTGCTGACGAGTTGGCGGCTGAAGAAGCCGCTGCGGCGCTAGCGGCGGTTGAGACTGAGGTTGGTCGTACGACTGATCCGGTCAGGATGTATATGAGAGAAATGGGCACTGTTGAGTTGCTAACCCGAGAGGGAGAGATTGCGATAGCAAAGCGAATCGAAGAGGGCATACAGGATATTTTATCGGCTCTCGCGCATTATCCAGGCACCGTAGAATACATTTTAGATACCTACGCGGAGGTCACTAAAGAAAACAAGTTAGCAGACCTCTTGGTCGGATATCTTGATCCGGTTGATGATGTCCCAGCGGCGACTCAGGTAGGATCAGAAGACTTAGGGCTTCCATCGGACGATGATGATGATGAAGAGGAAGAAAACAAAGGCCCTGATGTAGAGGAGGCTAAAAGGCGGTTTTCTCTTTTAAAAAGACACTACAACAAAATGCAGAAAGTGCTGAAAGAGAAAGGCGAAGGAAGCAAAGAAGCAAAAGCTCAACGCGAAAAGCTCAGCGAGGCTTTTGCCTGTTTTAAACTCGTGCCAAAACATTTTGATGAGATTGTCTCTATGGCTAGAGACTCACTTGATATAGTCCGGAAAGAAGAAAAACAAATTATGGCTTTGGTAGTGAGACAATCGAAGGTGCCTCGAGATTTGTTTAGGAAAGAATATGTTGGTAACGAAGTAAGTGCGACATGGATAAATAAATTAGCTAAAGGAAAGACAGATTCCGCTGTTAGTGTCGAAAAAATTAGACCTGATATTATGCGATCGCAAAAAAAGCTTAAGATTTTAACTAAGGTAACGGATCTCACTATTACTCAAATAAAGGACATTAATCGGAAGATGTCCTTAGGGGAGGCTAAAGCCAGAAGAGCCAAGAAGGATATGGTGGAAGCTAATCTGCGACTTGTCATTTCTATTGCTAAGAAGTACACGAATCGCGGACTGCAGTTTCTCGACCTTATTCAAGAAGGGAACATAGGTTTGATGAAGGCCGTCGACAAATTTGAGTACCGTAGAGGTTATAAATTTTCGACCTATGCAACTTGGTGGATTCGACAAGCCATAACACGATCGATCGCGGATCAAGCCAGAACAATCAGAATCCCAGTTCATATGATCGAGACTATTAATAAATTGAATCGAGTCTCTCGGCAGATGTTGCAGGAGATGGGTAGGGAGCCTAGCCCAGAAGAACTGGGAGATCGGATGGAGATGCCAGAAGAAAAAGTTCGACGCGTACTCAAAATTGCCAAAGAGCCTATTTCGATGGAAACGCCGGTTGGAGATGATGACGATACTCATTTGGGTGATTTTATTGAGGACACCTCGTTAGGTTTGCCAATAGAGTTAGCAACTGGAGAAGGTTTAAAAGAGGCAACAAGAGGCGTCTTGGGTGGCTTGACCACCCGAGAGGCAAAAGTTTTAAGGATGCGGTTTGGTATAGATATGAATACCGATCATACGCTTGAAGAAGTTGGAAAACAGTTTGATGTCACGAGAGAAAGAATCCGGCAGATTGAGGCGAAGGCGTTGCGTAAATTGCGTCATCCAAGCCGATCGGAGCATTTGAAGAGTTTTTTGGATGAATGGATTGATGGGCATGGCGGAGAGGGGCCGATCAATTAGCGCGATTTTATTACACGACTTCCTGAAAAAGTGATCTTGGGGCCCATAGCTCAGTTGGTTAGAGCAGTGGACTCATAATCCATTGGTCCCAGGTTCGAGTCCTGGTGGGCCCACCATCGCCCTAGCGATCACTTATCCTGAGGTTTCAACTTAGAAGCCAAGAAGGTAGGCAGATTCTCAATATTAACTCGCTCTTGCTCCATGGTATCCCTGTTTCGTGCTGTAACTGAAGAATCTTCCTCGATCGTTTGAAAGTCGACCGTAAAGCAAAAGGGCGTGCCAATTTCGTCGTGGCGTCGATATCCTTTTCCGATGTTTCCCGTATCTTCGTAAGTGATTTTTCCAAGCCCTAGTTTCTGGAGACTGGCCTTTAAATTTTTTGCTTTATTGACTATTTCCAGATTGTTTTTCTTAAGGGGCAAGATTGCAGCTTTAATGGGCGCAAGGTGAGGCTTAAAAGCCATTACCGTTCGAGACTTATCGTTATCTAGTTGCTCTACATTAAAAGCCTCATTCATTATTGCTAATACACCTCGATCAACTCCGGCGGAGGGCTCAATAACGTAAGGTATTTGCCACGTTTTTTCTTCGGTATTTTCAATCGCTAATTTTGCGTTCGATTCGGTGTTAGTCTCTACTGTGGCTTGGATTTTATAATCCTCTTGATTTTTTGTATGAGAGCCCAGATCAAAATCGGTTCTGTTTGCGATTCCTTCCAATTCCTCGAGACCATGTGGGAACCGATACATTAAATCAACCGTCGCCTTACTGTAGTGTGCGAGTTCCTCCTGTGGGACTTTATACAACTCAAGGTTGTTTGAGTTTATACCTTGATCTATCCACCAATTTACTCTGCTTTGTACCCAGGATTCGTGAGCTTCCTCATCTACCCCTGGCCTAACGAAGTATTCTAATTCCATTTGTTCGAATTCTCTCACACGAAAAATAAAATTCCTGGGAGTTATTTCATTTCTGAATGATTTGCCGATTTGGGCTATCCCGAAGGGTAATTTTCTTGAGGTAGAATCAACGACATTTTTAAAATTTGTGAAAATGGACTGGGCTGTCTCAGGTCGTAAAAAAGCATAAGAAGAGCCGTCATCTATGGGACCTACGTTAGTTTTGAACATTAAATTGAATGCTCTTGGTGCGGTAAGGTTAGTTGATCCGCAATTTGGGCACGTTGCGTCGGAAATGTGATCTGCTCGGTGTCTGGCCTTGCAGTCTTTGCAGTCGACTAAGGGATCCGTAAATGTATCGACGTGACCAGAATACTTTAGAGTTACTGGATTCGTTAAGATGGCGGCATCTAATCCTTCTATGTCGTCCCTTTCGTAGACCATAGAGGACCACCAGGTTGCTTTTAGATTATTTTTTAGCTCTACGCCCAGTGGGCCATAGTCGTAGACTCCCTGCAGACCGCCGTATATATCGCTTGATTGAAAAATAAAGCCTCGACGCTTACACAGAGCAACCAATTCATCCATCGACTTGGCAGGCATAAATAAATCACCTAAATTTCTAGAATCTGAAGCAGGAAGTTATTGTTTCACGATAGGATTTCTATTACAAAGACCGCGGTATTTTAATGTTTGTTCTGAGCACCAAGTTTTGGAGTAGTTTATCAGATGGAACGAGATATTTTTCTGTTTAGACCTTTGAAGGGGCGCTACGTTTGGTTGGCGCCCGTGATGTACGTTACAGCCGTGGCTCTTTTTGTTGGGCCATTGCTCAGCAAAATCGGAATTTTTAGTTATACGGTAGGACTTCTATTTGTACTTTTGTCTTTTTCCTTAGCTGTCTTTTTTTTGTTGGTGGAGATGATTGTCTTTTTTCGGATAGTGCTCTTAAAAGGTTTCAAGAATACCTCTTTCCATCTATCGTCAATCTTTATTGCTTTATTTGTTTTTCTGGTAGTGCTCCTACAACTGTTACCGGCGTTAGATAAGCCGATGATCCATAACATTAGTACCAATACGCAACCGCCACCCTCTTTTGTAAAGGCGATTCCTATTCGATCTTCGCTCAATGCAAACACTACTAATTATAGGTTTAATCCAGACAACGCTAGGCTTCAGAAGCAGGCCTATTCCGGCCTAACTCCCTATGTGTCAAAAAGGACAGGGGAAGATCTGTTCGCAGAAGTAGAGAGAATTTTGGAGTCATTAGGAATGGAGATTATTAACTCTGACCTCGATAGTCTGAGATTGGAGGCGGTAGCTACCTCCTTCTGGTTCGGATTCAAAGACGACGTTTTGGTGCAAATTAGAGAGTATGAAGATGCTTCTTTGGCGGAGATTCGCAGCGTCTCGAGAGTCGGAGTGAGTGATCTGGGAGCAAATGCTGTTCGTATTTATCGGATACTCGATGAGTTAAAAAAAATCGACGCTTAAAATTTTATTATTTCGGTATCCATAGACTGTAAATCTATTACTCCAACAGCGTTGAATCCTGTCATGTGTCCGGCGCACTCTCCTGGATTGAAGATTAAGGTGGAGTTTATTGTCTCCATTCTATAGCGGTGTGTGTGACCGTGGATCGCAAGGTGATACTCGCTAAGATCGTACTCATTTAGTTGGAGAGGATCATGCACAACAATCATTTTTTTGTTGCACCAAATATCAATAAATGGGGGTTGTACGAAGTGGTAGCCGAGATTGGATATGGATTTGGTAAGACTCTCCAGTTCTAGATCGTTGTTACCATAAACTCCATACATTGGCATCTTTATTTCTGCAAATGCTTCCACGGTCTTCGACTGGGTGATGTCACCAGCATGAACTACCTTTTCAACCTTTTGATCGTTAAAAATAGAGACAATTTTTGCGACACTCTTCAGATTGTTATGAGTATCGCTGACTACTCCAATCCTCATATTAAACAAAATCCGTTCTGCATCTTAGGTTGATACACAACCCCTTTAGCGCGATCACAAGACCGCACTAAATGGGCTTATATTGTTAGCCGAACTAGCCTTTAAGCTTTTTCCAATATGTGTATGCCGCAGGCGCTGCCTAAACCAATCACGTGAGTTAGTCCAAGGCGGGCACCCTCGACTTGTCTCGACCCCGCTTCTTCTCTCAAATGGGTGCTGACTTCGTAGATGTTAGCTATGCCTGTTGCGCCAAGAGGGTGACCCTTGGACAGTAGGCCCCCTGATACGTTAACGGGTATCTTCCCGCCTAGAGCGACGTCTCCGTCATCGATCAATTTACCGGCTTCCCCGTCTTTACAGATACCGAGGTTCTCATAGTGTAGTATCTCCGCCGTAGCGAAACAGTCATGAAGTTCGATTAGGTCTATGTCTTCTGGTCCGACACCTGCCATTTCATAAGCCTCTTTTGCGGCTCTTCTTGTGCAGGAATTAACGTCGGGCATGACAAGATCTCTTTCTTGCCAGGGGTCAGATGCCATAACAGATGCTTTCACTTTCACGGCCCGATCCATCAGGCCAAGTTCTTTTGCTTTGCTTTCCGAACACAGGACCGCGGCTGCGGAGCCGTCAACGTTTACAGAGCACATCAATTTCGTATTAGGGTACGAAATCATTTCGGCATTCATTACCTCTTCTAGAGGAGTTTCGATCTGATACATTGCCTTAGGATTCAGCGTGGAATGGTGATGGTTTTTTACAGAAACCTTCGCAAATTGCTCAAAAGTCGTTCCGTATTGTCTTGTATGTTCCATTCCGGCTTCCGCAAAGACCGCTGGCATGGTTCCGGAGCCAAGAAGACCTTCCTTCGGAATTCCAGTTCCGCCTCCAGCTCCGCCAAGAAGCCCTTTACCCATTTGCTCTACACCAACAGCGAGAACCACGTCATAGAGTCCAGCCTTGATCGAAGTCCAAGCTTCTCTAAATGCTGTCGCTCCTGTTGCGCATGCATTCGATACATTTACTACTGGAATACCGGTCTGTCCGATCTCTTGGAGAAGTCTTTGGCCAACCATGCCGGAAGCTTGTCCCAAGTTGCCGCAGTAAAGTGCTTGCATGTCTTGTATTGATAGTCCGCAATCGTCTAGTGCGAGTAACGCTGCCTCTGCGCCGATCTGTGGTACCGTCTTTTCTGGGAAGCGACCGAACTTGATCATGTCTACCCCAACTATATAAGCATCGCTCATAGTAAATTCTCCTCCGTCAATTTAACTCTTTGGTTGAAAAAAATAAGATAGGTAAGAGTTCCCGTCACTGTCTTTACGACCTAGCGCGTCGTCAAAGACTACTTCTACAGGCATGTCGAACTCTATCTTCTCTGGATCAGGGTCAATGTTTATAAGATTTCCTTTTATCGCCGTACCGTCGTCTAAGTCAACGATAGCGCTAACATAAGGCACTTCAATACCTGGGAAGGATCTGTGCACGATGGAATAGGAATATAACTTGCCGGTTTCTGGAAGCTTGACCGTAGTCATTTGGTCTCTGCTTCCACACTTTGAACAATTTTGTCGTTCTCCTAGAAAGGTAGCACCGCAGCTGCCACACTTATAGGCTTCTAAGTATGGATCTCCATTTTCTGGGATCTTCAAATACGGAACCGCTGGTAGTGGCTGATTGCTCATTGTCTTCCTCCCCTGTCACTTAACTTCTGGTTTAAGCTTACTACGCTTGCGATACACCGGGAAGCAGGATTTCAGTAAAAGGTGGATAAATTAGAGCTCTAGGATTGTGCGTATCAGCTCGTTTACTTTCTTTGGATTGGCTTTACCACTGGTCTCCTTCATGATTTGTCCGACTAAATATCCTAATACCTTTGTTTTCCCATTTTTTAGTTGTTCGACTTGATCGGAATTTTGTTTGATTACTGTATTGACGATAGCTTCGAGTGCGTTGGAGTCGTCAATTTGTTCAAGCCCCAAAGACTTAATGCGTTCGATAGGGTCACCAGGTTTGTTCCACAGAGACTCAAACAAGGTTTTGGCTGTTTTACTCGACAGAGTATCATCTTTTATTTTTGTTATTAATTCACCGAGCATTGAAGGAGAGATAGGGGAGTATTCCACACTGATTTCTTCTCGATTTATTTTTGCCAATAATTCCGTGATTAACCAGTTAGCGGCCATTTTAGGTTCTTCGCATTGGCTCACGACCGCCTCGAAGAAGGAAGCTAGTTCAATATCCTTGCAGAGTAATCCTGCATCATATTCGTCGAGCTTCATGTCCTTCATAAAGCGTTCTTTCTTTTGCTCTGGCAATTCGGGTAGTTTTGCTTTTATCTCACTAATCAATTCATCGGATATACGAAGGGGAAGAAGGTCCGGGTCCGGGAAGTATCTGTAATCTTGGCTAGCCTCTTTGCTTCGCATAGACCTTGTCTCATTTTTTACTTCATCGAACAGCCGAGTTTCCCGCTCTATTCTTCCTCCAGCTTCTAGCACCTCTATCTGCCTTTGGATCTCCGAGTCAATTGCTTGTTCTACGAATCGAAAAGAATTTATGTTTTTTATTTCTGTGCGCTCGCCTAACTCTGTGGCTTCGCTTTTTCTTATTGAAACGTTAGCATCACATCGCATGCTTCCGCGAGATAAGTCACC
>CACFPX010000012.1:0-57410 GCA_902568205.1 K189A clade bacterium
ATGGGTTGCATGTCCTTGGTCTCTTCTCCATGAGCAAGTAGAGAGATGAGGTCGGTGCTTGGGTTAGCTTTTCGCTCGTTCCAGAGATTGGTGAAATAAGCTAAGCATTCCATTAACTCATCGATGCGTTGTTGCTCAGTATCAATGATGCCTCTACCAGGCACGGCAGTAGACACGTCAGACCAACGGGTCAACTTTCTTCGGTCTTCGAAGGGGAACTCGAAGAGGGTAGCAAGCATGCGTGTTGTTAGCTCAATCGATACTGTGTCCACCCAGTCGAAGGTCTCTCCAATCGGTAATGAGTCTAGGACCTCGATTGTGCGTTCTCTTATCAAAGGTTCCATGTTGGCTAGATTGCTTGGTGCGACGACAGGTATATAACTCATCGTCGATCACGTGCGGGGCAAGCGTTACCGAGTAAGGGTTTTTTGAGTTGAACTGAACCTCTATAAACTTGCCGTCAGGTAATAACGCTTTCCAATCAGGCTTAGAACTTGTGAATTCGCCGTTTAGCTTGCCTCCTGGAATAGGGCCAATTGGCCCAGAGAACTGAGCGTATATATATAAACCAAGTAGGACAGTACTCAGGAAAGTTATGATTACCAAAAGACACTTGGTCAAAAAGCGCACAACTTTCATTCATTTATCCTTAAGACCGATACATACACTTATCGTCATAACAAAAGGTCAAATCTCGAAAAAACTACGTCGCCGTTTTCGACCTTTGCTCTTTAAGTTGAGCCTGCACCCGTTCATATGAGCTCCTATCGATCCGATATCCGGCATAGAATAGAGCGGCGATCAGCCCCCAAATCATCGCAAAAGGCCCCTCAACAACGCCTAATCGAAACAAAACGTCCCCCGGGACCTGCCCTTGAATCGAACCAGGGGGTAGCAATACGTAAAATTCAATGGCAATCCCTGCAACCACATGACCGATAGCATTGGAGGTTTTGGCAAAAAAAGTCCTAGCCGAGTAAAAAATTCCTTCCTGTCTTCGCCCGGTTTTCGCCTCGTGCTCATCTGTAATATCAGCCAAAGCAGACATCACACTTATATTGAGCACAGAACCAAATACAGAAGAGAAAATACTCCAAAATATAATGAATACCACTAGTTGCAAGGTGCTGTTCGCAGGTGCCAAGCCAAGCAACCCGAGTGTGACGGCCGTCGACCAAAACACACTCAACCCAGCTGCTGAGACCACGATCGTCCATCGTTTATCAAACCGTTTGTGGGCGACGGAAGCAAAGAAGAAACCTAAATGAAAACCAATCAGATTAGCAATGGCCAAAAACCCAATCTGAAAAGGAGAGAGCTCCCAGAAAAAGGTGTATATGTATATCGACAGTGTCTCGTGGGTTCCAATAGTAACGGACAGAAAAAATAGCCCAATCAGCAAGAAGAGATAATTACGATTCTGAATTGCCTCCCACATATCACGAAACAAACGAAAAGGAGAAAAATTTTCCCCATCGTGTGGAGCCTCGTTCATATGAGGGATTCGATCACGAGTAAACCAAGCACAACTAAAGATCGTAACGGCTACCAACAGGCAACAAAATCCAACTATCGGCACATAAGCCGGGCCGAACAACTGAGCACCTCCAAGCGCTTCTCCTTCCTCTTTAAATAACCAGCCAAACACGATAAACCAAGTAACGATGTGCATTAGCTGACCGCCGTAATAACCGAATAAATTATTAAAGCTCATGACATTGGTACGTTCGATATAGTCTGTAGACAGTTCTGCTCCCATCGCAAGATGTGGAACTGCAAAAAAGGTCACGAAGGTTCGCATACAAATCGTAAATATCAGCAGCCACGCAAATAAGTAGTCTTGAGTGCCAAGAATTGCTTCAGGAGGATTAAAAATAAGAAAAATTGACGCTGCTAGGGGTATAGGCGCAGCGAACATAAACGGATGCCGTCGGCCAAATCGCGATCGGAATCGGTCGGATATCGAACCGATCAAAGGGTCCGTAATTGCGTCAGCAAAAATCGCTATAGAAACAGCTAACGCTGCCAAGGCGGCGCCCAAACCTAAGATCTGCTGATAGTAAATAAAGGTTAAAGCGTTGAAGATCCAGTTAGTTGCGGCCTCACCGATAGTGCCCACGCCGAACCAAACCTTGGTTCGCAATTCAAGTTTATTATCCGGTCCATCAGATTCTGAAGACGGAGCGCCCATATCTCTCATAACTTCCCCCAAAACACGAGACGAGGCCTTCTTTAATCATGCTATTTAGCAAACACTAGAACAACCAGTTTCTTTAGATAATTAACCTCCATAATCGAAAGAAGATTTTAGCCATTGATCAAAAATTCATAAAATTGTCCTAACATTGCGAAGAGCAATTCGTTAAGGTAGTTGTTAATTTCAAGAAAACGCAAGAAAACAAGACAACTCAGAATGAAAAAAGGGTTACTTCACATTTTAGGTATCGTAATTTGCTTTCTCGCAGATTTTGCGATGGCAACCGACAATCCCCTGACGGAAAAAATCGGCTGGATTACCAAATTGCAAGGGCCTCTAACCAACAGCAGCGGTAGTGAACTAACCAATCTAATCGACGAGGCCAATGATGAAGGAATTTCCTTCGTCCTGATTCAAATCGATACCCCAGGCGGGCGGGTGGATGCTCTAAGAGAGCTCGTCAAGACCGTACTGAACTCAAACGTTCCAATCATTGCTTATGTAGGGCCGCAAGGCGCCAGGTCTGCAAGCGCGGGGACCTACCTCGTCCTATCAAGCCATGTTGCTGCAATGGCTCCAGCCACCAATATTGGCTCTTCGACTCCCGTCACCATCGGCGGACCGGAACCGAGCGAGGACATGAGGAACAAGATGATCAATGATTCGGCAGCCTACATCAGGGGATTAGCCACTCAAAGGGGACGAAACGCAGAGTGGGCAGAAAAAAGCGTAAGAGACTCTGTAAACATTACTTCCAACGAGGCCCTGAATCTTAACGTCATAGATTTTATTGCACCCAGTATCCCGGAGCTACTGAAACAAATTGATGGCGCCACGATAACCCTACAAAACACGGAGTTAGCCTTTAATCCCAGCGGCGCCAAATTAATAGACAAATCAGTGACCGGCAATATCAGCTATTCGATCGTGTGGATCGTCAGTGGCGCTGTCATGATACTGGCGGAGTTTCTTTTCTCGGGTTTCATCGTCGTATTTTTCGGCTTGGGGGCTGTTATAGCTGGCATAGCAATCGCTTTTGGCGTCCCGGGTTCCGGCGGATTACCCTTCATTATATTTTCTGTCTCTTCGATTATTCTGTTGCTAGTTGCTAGAAATCATATGAAGACTTGGTTTAAAGGAGACTTAGTCGAAGAGAAAAATACAGATATCGATACCGGGATAATTGGCGACAGCGTCGAGGTCGTTTCGGGTTTTGATGAGTCTTCACCAGGCTATGGAATTGTGAGTTATCGCGGATCCAACTGGAATGCTCGATCAGAGAAAGAAATTCACCAAACAGGATCTCGCCTACAGGTAGTTGATAGAGAATCTAACGTACTAATAGTTTAATCGGGGAGGGAATATGGATATTTTTAACTTTGGCACAATAATTCCGATCATTATGGCGATTATTGTCGTCTGGACGATTTTTCAAGTCGCTAGGGTCGTCCCCCAGAGAGAAAACTTCGTTGTCGAACGACTAGGGAAGTACAGTAAAACGCTGAGCGCAGGATTCCATCTATTGGTACCTTTTCTAGATCGAGTAGCTTACAAACACTCACTTAAAGAACAGGCGATAGATGTTCCGTCACAAAGCTGTATCACCAAGGACAACATCGCAGTCGAGATAGACGGAATACTGTATGTGCAAGTGGTCGATGCACAGCTAGCAAGTTACGGCATCGAAAACTATTTTTACGCTACTTCTCAGCTTGCTCAAACAACGCTGCGATCTGAAATCGGTAAGATTGAACTGGACCGAACCTTCGAAGAGAGAGATCTTATTAATGCGCAGGTTGTGGCAGCTGTGGACGCTGCTTCGGACCCATGGGGGGTTAAAGTATTGAGATACGAGATCAAAGATATAAACCCCCCTCCTTCCGTGAGAGATGCTCTTGAAAAACAAATGAGAGCAGAAAGGGAAAGAAGGGCAGTGGTTGCAGAATCTGAGGGAGACAGGCAAGCCAAAATCAATGTTTCTGAAGGAGAAAAACAAGAACTAATCAATCTATCTGAAGCCGAGAAGCAAAAACAGATTAATGAAGCAGAAGGTAAGGCTAGAGAAATAGAACTCTTGGCTGAAGCGACTGCTCAAGGTATTCGAACGATCGCTAGCGCCATCAACGAAAAAGGCGGTCTCGATGCAGTAAATCTTCGGGTCGCAGAACAATACGTCACTCAATTTGGTAAACTGGCGCAGGAGTCCAATACACTAATATTACCTAGCAATGTCTCAGACGTAGCCAGCTTTGTAGGCACAGTGACCACTGCCATGAGCCAACTGAAGGCAAGCGATAAAACCGGCGATTCAGCTAACGGATAAAGCCTTTGCTAGCTCTTTTTCCAGCGCCAACTGAAGAGTTTTTCTATCTTCTATGTCTTCGATAACGCCATAGAGTTTTAAAGTCTTACCTGACTTGTCCCTAATCGCAGTTGCACGATCCCTAGACCATCTATATGGAGCCCTCATAGCTGTCTTCCGACGGTACTCAACATCAAATGACTCAATTTCATTTTTCAAGTAACGAATGAATTCCGAACGGCAGGCTTCTCTATCGTCTGGATGGACTCGATCAAGATAAGCTACTCCTTCGCTAATATCGTCCCGATTGTTCGTACCTGAATTAGAACTAGCGTTTATATTGAGGGTCTTAGTTTCTCCATCCCATTCATAAACAATAAGAAATGGAGTTGCTTTTACATAACGCTCTTGGTTTAGACGCAACTGATTTTCTCTTTGCCTGATCTCAGTTACATCTCTCAACAAGGCTATACTACCTCCTTCCTTTAAGGGTTGCGCCGTCAGATTTAGATGAACTCCACCGGCTATCGGAATGTCGGCGCCCGGATTATTTATGATCCCTCGCGAAATCGATGAGATAAGTTCTTTCTTACCAATTTTTAGCAATGCGAAAAAACCTTTGTCAAACCCCGCTTCTACAAATTCCGAAATATGCATACCTGGTAACAAATCACTTGCCCCCGAAAACATATCAGAAGCTACTGAGTTAGAGAAAATCAAGCGTTGTTCAGAATCCCACAACATAACGCCATCTTTAATTTGTTCAATGGCATCAAATAACCTAGCCTATTCTGAGTATAGCCGTTCTTTTAGAATTTTCTCCTCATGCACATCTTCAATAGAACCGTAAACCTTCAAAACGCGTCCATTATCGTCGCGAACTGCTGCTCCCCTATTCCTTAGCCAACGCCACTCTCCGTTCACATTGGCTCGATATTCACACAAAAAAATAGGAGTTTCCTGTTTCAAATGAGCCCTAAATAATTTGCGGTAATCTTCTATGTCATCTGGATGGATAGTATCTATCCAACCCGTGCTTTTTGCCCCAAGCGTTTTTGTATTTCGCACACGGCCTTCAGACTTCATTGAATCTGATTCAGCATCCCACTCATAATAGTCCTGACCAATAGCGTCTTGCATTGCTCTAGATCTCTCCAGACTTTCTCGTAATTCTAATTCTTGCTCTTTTTCCTTGGTAACATCTCTTAATATTGTAATCAGCCCGCCGTCAGGAAGTACCGTATCTGTAGCTTCAATAAAAAGGTTTTCAGAAGGTAAGTGTATGAGTCTTGTTTCGCCGCTAGTATCCTTTCGTTTTTCAATCTGCATTTTAATGAACTGATCCTTGCTTAGACCTCCGGTCTCAAATTTATCAAAAAGACCTTCTTGCATTTCGATATAGCTAATACCGGGTCTTAAGTTTACTCCTTGCATAGAGAAACTTTTTAAGGCTGATTCATTAAAGGTGTAGAGCTCATCATTCTCATCCCAAACCAATACCTGATCTGTCATGTTTTCTATTGCTAGAAATATTCGCTGCTCTTTTAAGAGAGAATCGGCTTCTTTTGTTTTTACGTCGTGAATATCATAAGCGATACCCGAGATAGAAGTCGCTTTTCCCTTTCTATCCCTTATTACTGTACCTACATTTCTCTGCCAACGGTAATCACCACCACCCGCAATGAATCGATACTCCAAATCCAATTTTTCAGAATCTCCCTTCATGGCAGCTACCCAGTTCTTCTGAAATTTCTCTAAATCATTCGGATGCAGTAGGGTCTGAAAATCCTTTGGCGAATCACTATTCGAAAGTTGTTTTTGGACCGCTTTACTAACTGAAGTCCATTCAGAGAGATCTGAGGAATATTCAATCGAATCACTATCGCTAAACCAGGTATAGGCGAAACCATCAAGGGCTCTCATGGAGAGATTCAACGTATTACGAGCTAAAGAAGAAACGGTACTAATTTCTTTTTTCATTTACCCCCCTAGACTCTTTTATTGCCTTTGCTTTCTATTGGTCCGCTGAAAAGCGCGCTTTTACCCGGGGCCCAAGAAATAACATTAAGGTCTCCAAATGAGGCAACTAATCTAAATCTGGAACAGCTTCTCGTTTCGTGAAGGTAGTGCTTTCCTACCAAGGATTAAGTCAATCATCCAGTCATAGTAAGGTTGCATCATTTTAAGTACTGATATCAAAGTATGATCATCAAAATCGGATCGAAAAGTTCGTCGAATCTCTTTTGAATACCAAATAGGTTGGCCCAAGAGTACGGGCGCGTTGGTAAAGGTGGTACGAATTTCATTGAAATCTTCACGAGTTTCAATCTGATTGGGTATCAATACAATCCTTGCAGAAAGATAAAAATTTTCCATTCCCTGCAATAAACGGCTAAGAAAAACTCTAGTAGCATCCATATCCGCATCGGACACAGACAAAGGTATAAAAACGAAATCACACAATCTAAGGAAGCTGTACTCTTTCGGATCCGCTCCCGCAGGAGAATCTACGATCAAGAAATTATCCAAAGAGCTGTTTTCTACCTTAACATATGAAGAAATATCGCTCATGTAACTGGCCAAATAACTGTTATTTGGCATTCCGGATTCCAGCATGAATTCATGGCTACCCACCACGGACAACCGGCTATTTTCAAATTTTCGAAGTGCCTTGCTGCTAGTCGCTTGCTTGTCTAGATCCAGCAAAGCAACACTGGAATCTGAAAATCGAGACGCAAGAGACAGACTCGTCAAGGTAGCGAGCGTACTCTTGCCTACCCCACCTTTAGCGTTAACAAACGCTACCTTTCTGAACATATTAAATCAGAGTAACTTTTAATTACTTACTCTTCTTCTTCCTCTTCAGAAGATACAGAGCTAACTAAAGATCCTAGACGATCAGCGGCAGGCTCCGGTACCGATACATCTTCGTGGTCCCAATCTGTAAAAAGCTCACCCACCAACTTCGCGCCTTCTTGAGTCTCAAGAGAACCATACGATATCTTTCCTCGAATTCTTCCGGATGCTTGTACGGTCAGCTTGCTTTTTATCTCGATGGTGTCTTCGACGGTTCCCTCCACAAGAGCTGTCTCGCCTCTGATATCGCCTTGGACTTTCGCTTTGGGTCCAACGATCAAGTGATTTACCGTGACCTTCCCCACGATCGTTCCGTCTATTCTCGCTGTTCCATTTATCTCTAGAGAGGCTCCCTCCAATAAAGTGTCGGGGCCCACATAGAACTCATATTCAGATTTACTGTCCGTCATTATCTTAGTCCCTTATCGTTAGATTCATATAATAAAACCAGAAATCAGCCTTTCGTCTGACTACTAATCTGCTCAAATTGTTACTTTTCTTTTTGTGTAGAGTACTCTGAAATATCTTTCACCTTATCAATTGACTCTATTTCGATTTTGGCTAAATCTCCAACGATTTGGCCACCTGCACTAATTTCTAAACTAGCATATTCAATTGTACCCGACACATCGGCTTCAGGTCCTATACGCAGGATTTGAGTAGCCTTAATATTTGAAACCGATTTCCCAAATATCTCAATAGTTGGAGCAATCAATTCGCCTTTTATGCAACCCGTTTCAGCGACAGTAACGACAGACGTTTCCTCATCGGCTTTGATAGCCCCATTCACGTTTCCAGCAACTATCAATTGCCCTTTGAGTTCAATATCTCCATTAAAAGTTACGCCCTCTGCCACTAACGTAGCTACATTGCCTATTTTCATTTTTCTTTTCGACCTATTCAAAACCTATCTCCCTTTTACTTGGAAACAGCTATAGTTCTTCGGGTCGCGAATTCTACCCTAAATTAGCTCAATTTGTTGAATCTTTAGAAAGCAACAAATCCTTCAAGAAGAAATTAAAGATACCAAGAGTTAACAGAATCCTTCTCACCTCCGATTGCAACAGATCCAACCCAAAGCATCAATAGCTCAGAACTTTTTTATTTTCAAAGTTTTTCTCAAATCAAATATAACTTATTGTTTTTTATGGTTATTACTGAATTCAGCTCAAGCTATTATTAGCAACTATGAGTAAAATGCTCGTAATTCCCTAGCCAACCTCGTTACTTTCTCTAAAATTGACGGTGTTTTTAGAATTTAAGTAATAAGTTAGTAGTTTGAACGCATTAAAAACAATAACGCTAGACGGTGTTTTCCCAATGAAACGCGGCGAGCTTGTTAGTCCTACCATCGCCTATGAGACATGGGGAACAATCTCCTCGGATCATTCGAATTGCATCCTGATATTTACGGGATTGTCACCTTCAGCGCACGCGTGCTCTTCTAAGGAAGACCCTTCAACTGGTTGGTGGGAAGACATGGTCGGACCGAATAAACCAATCAACACTAATGAGTTCTTTGTCATCTGCATAAATTCTCTTGGAAGTTGTTTTGGTTCAACTAGTCCTATCAGCATAAATCCGGAAACAGATGAACCTTATCGACTCTCTTTTCCTGTTTTGTCCGTAGAGGACATAGCAAACGCTGCAAATGAGCTGCTTAAAGCACTTGAGATTAGCGTTCTGCATGCTGTGATCGGTCCTTCAATGGGTGGAATGTCTGCGCTATCTTTCTGTCAGCTTCACCCAGGCAAAGCCAAAAGATTGGTCTCAATATCTTCTGCAGCAAGAAGCTCACCATTTTCAATCGCCTTAAGATCTTTGCAGCGAGAAATCATAAGAAACGACCCCGGCTGGGAAAATGGCGCTTATGATTTAAATGGAAATGGCCCCATCAGCGGAATGAGACTAGCTCGCAAACTAGGAATGATAACTTATCGTTCGGCAAAAGAATGGTCTGCGAGGTTCGGCAGAGAACGAGCAATGGAAAAGGACTTACAGTCCGGCGCCTTCGGTGTGGATTTTGAGATAGAATCCTATTTAGAAAGCCACGCCAATAAATTCATCGGTGCTTTTGACCCGAACTGCTATCTTTACTTATCCAGAGCCATGGATCTTTTTGATGCTTCCGACCCCGACGGAAACCTAGAAAACAGTTTCAAACAGCTAAAACTTGAAGAGGCTCTGATAATAGGGGTAGAAACGGATCTGCTTTTCCCGATCAGCCAGCAAGCAGAATTAGCGGAAGCTCTCGAAAAGTACGTGAATAAAGTACGTCTAGTCAGACTCGATTCTCTACAAGGTCATGATTCATTTCTAGTCGATATGGATCGCTTTAGGCCAGTAATTTCCGCGTTCATTTAATTGCAGAAGAGCATTTTCGATTACCTCACAATCAGCATAACCGCCAAGCAACAGCCTGTATCTCTTTCCATCATCAAACAAAATATTCGGTAAAACGGTAGTCCCAAAACTTCGAGAGTTTTCAAACTGGAACCTTACTCTTTCTTCGAGTTTTGATTGACGCAGCTCGAGCGCACCTTTCTCCTTCGTAACTCCATAATTTGCGACGACCTCTAACAGTAGTGACATATCGTTAATGTTTAGCCCTTTTAGAAAGAAAAGGCTTTGTAACTCGTACAACAGATCAAACGCCTTATCTAAATCTTCTACTTTCAGAAGCTCAATTGCCAAACAAGGCAACAGGGAATTGTGGACGTAGGATTGAGGCAGCTTAAAACCAAACTCTTTTCCGGTTGTCTCCTGTATTTCTTGCCACAAACGCAAAAGGAATTTTTTACCATATTCGCCCACAAAATCTGTGGAATCTGTGTTGGTACCACCGAGCATTAGGTCCAATTCGATTTTATCCTTGTATTTCTCATGGATCTCTCTAATCGAATCAGCCATCCCCCAACACCAAGAGCACATCGGATCGGTAACAAAAATGATTTTGGGATTAAGATGATTCAACGAATCAACCAATTCTCTTCTTCTATACTTCCAACACATGCGCAGGCATAACCAACTGCCTTTAAGTTATCTAAACACCGCGACTCATTTTCTGCTGGTATCGCCGCAAGTAGACCACCAGCAGTCTGTGGGTCCGCTAGCAATCTCAACTCTGGTACGGACATCGAAAGGCCTTTTTTTAGTTCAAAGTCCATAAGTACTTGTTCGTTAGAATTCTGTAGCGAACTGGTATAACCCGACTCCACAAGCAATGGAGATCCGAGCAAAAAAGGAATCGAATTAAGCTCCAACGAAACCCCACATCCTGAAGCTCTCAAAATTTCAGCTAGATGCCCAGCCAGCCCGTACCCAGTAACATCAGTCAATGCAGATACATTTTCATCCATGAATATCTGCATCGCGTCAAAATTGCTTTTGTCCATCTGGTCGAGACAGAAACTCATTGATTCTGCTGACGCACCCCCAACGGATGCGGCTGCCAATACAGCTCCTGACCCAATCGGTTTGGTCAAAATCAAACTATCTCCTACCCGTGCATGACCTTTTTCTTTTGAGGGACCAGTTTCAGTACCTGTCACCATAAGCCCTAGGCTAGTTTCCATACCTTCTGCCGTATGTCCGCCCACCAGAGATACCCCGTGTTCGCTAAGAACATCATTGGTACCGCTTAGTAGCTGGTATAAATCTTCCTCCATTAGTCTCTCGGCCATGTAAGGTACCGTGGCCAAGCACAGAGCAATCTTTGGAGTGGCCCCCATTGCAAAAATGTCGTTAAGACTATGATGCGCAGTAATTCGACCAAACAGATAGGGATCACTAACTAATGCTCTAAATCCATCGATCGTCAGCAACATTTTTCCATTTGCCGTAACGATTCTTGCCGCATCATCCCCAACACCAAGCTCGATGACATCAGATTTATAAATATCCAATTTTTCGAGCACTCTTCGTAGCGGGTCGGCCGCCATTTTAGCCCCGCAGCCATTACACCTCATGGTTTCCGGAGAGACCTCGTGTGAGAATTCATCGGGTAAACTTTGTTCCGAGCCCGGCATAAATTCTAAATCGTTAAATCGGCTTACAAATTTTTTATCAATTATGTTTTTGTATCGCCACCAGATTTTACCCAACGAGACAAAGCTACCCCTTACAGCAATCGCAGCACCATCACAGCAATTGATCAGAGATAGATGGTTTTTCTGGGCTCGATAAGGCTTGAGCTGTTTCTTGTGAAGCGTCCCCACAAGATTGTGAACCAAAATTTTTCCTTCTCGGACGGCAAAAACACCGGACTTCGGCCTCTCCTGGCCTTCTAAACACGCCACGTCACCAACAGCAAATACAGTCGAGTGAGAAACACTCTTTAAATAACGATCAACCTTCACAAACCCAGTATCATCGACAATCAGACCTGAATCTTTAATCCAAGCATAAGGAGCGGCCCCTGTGGCCTCGACAACATAATCTGTTTCAATCGCCGGACGGTTTTCGAAGGATAAAGTTCGATCTTTAAATTGAGTGGCATACCCTTCAATGAAGCTGATCCCTTTCAACTTCATTTTATTCAAAATCCTTTGAGTGGCTCTGGGACTGATATCAGAAAGTAATTCCTGCCCCACCAAATTAATACGCAACTTCTCCTGGTATCTGGCTTTTAAAGCAAAAGACATTTCTAAACCCGCAGCACCAGACCCAACGATCGAAAGGGTTTGATTCTCCCTCACATTTTGATCTAACAACTCAAGATTTTTCTCGAATTCTGCAATTGGCTTAATCGAAAAAGCACTCTTAAAGGTGAACGGACTTGTAGATCCTACATTTAACGAAAGGAGGTCATAGCGTATCGAGGGCCTGTCTAGTAGCAATACTCGTTGCTGTTCTAACTCGAGCCCTGAAACTTCTCCACGAATGAATCTAGCTCCTGCGAACTGACACAATCGTTCAAGATTGATATGAGTGTTATCTGATTGGTATTGCCCTGACACTAGGCCGGATAGCATTCCAGAGTAGGGCGAATTTATGTATGAAGAGATAAGCGTTAAACGGATGCCAGGATGAAATCGCATTCCAAAATACTTCAGGACCTGTATGTTACTGTGCCCTCCACCAACAAGTACTAGATCCCTCACAAGAGGCGCGGCTACTTGCATATCGTTTCATTTTGCAAGACGACGATTTCAAACCTCATCATCTAGATAATCCAAGTCATCTTTAAATTTACGTTGCTCCATCCTTTCTTCTATCGCCCGTCTCACTTCCAAAGTACGGGCAGCCTGATCTTTGCTTGTCACTTCTATCTCTGGCACAACCTCTGAATCGCTGTCATCACCCTCTTCAAAATCTTCAGCTAAATTATCTGCATCAGACTCCTCTTCCGACTCCTCTTCCGACTCCTCTTCCGACTCCTCTTCGGATTCCTCTTCTAATCCATTTTCTGTGACCTCGTCCTGAGTTCTATCAATTTTTGATTCAGGTTTTTTCTTTTTCTGTTGAGCTTTCTTGGCCAATTTCAATCCTTTAAGAAGTTGAGATCGCTAACCTTAAAGCGATCATCTATTTGTAACCAATCACCAATGCGGTTTTTAGACATCCTCGACGGCACTGTCAAGATAGACACACTAAAATCTTTTAAAAATTACACCGACAGTTCACCCGCGTCTTTAAACAATTATTGTTAGACTAGATATTTTTTTGAGGTCGGTACTAAACAAAATGGCGACTGGTAAACCGGTGGAATTAACTGTCTATATCGATGTCAAAAGTCCATATGCTTTTATTGCTTTAGAACCAACGTTAGCTTTAGAGCGCGATTTGGATTTACAATTCGATTGGATCCCTCTCACTTTGGATATTCCGAGCTACCTTGGATCGGCTAAAAAAAACGATGCAGGCCAAATCGTTGAAAATAATCGAACCATGTCACAATGGTCCGGTGTCAAATATGCCTATAAAGATGCTAGACGTTACGCGGCGCTGCAAGACAGAACACTTCTAGGTACTCAAAAAATCTGGGATTCCAGTCTAGCTAACATTAGCATCAGCTGGGTAAGCAAAAAAGATCGTAAAAAACTGCCCACTTATTTGATGAATTTATTTACTCCTTTTTGGAAACGAGAACTCGACATAGAAAATATCAATAAAGTCTCTGAAATACTCGCCTCTACAAACGTAGACACTACCGACTTTGAGGCCTATGCACTCGGATCAGGCAAGCAAGAACACGATTTGCTTCAAGCATCTTTCCACAAACAAGGCATTTTCGGGGTTCCAACCTACAACTTTGGCGATGAATTTTTGTTCGGCAGAGAACATCTCCCCTACGTCAAATGGCGGCTCACTGGCCAAAAAGGTAACCCCCCAGACATCGCTTATCAAATATGACAATCTTAAAAATTTACTTCGACTTTAAATCTCCTGAATCCTATCTTGCGTTTCATCAGACTCAAAAAATAAGTCTCCCAGATAGTGCTCAAATCGAGTGGAAACCTTTTTTAACTAAAAATAAAAAAATACCTCTCACAAAGGAATTCGAAACAAAAGGAGAAACACATATAAGAATTAGAGAAGAACATAAAAAATTCGTCAATCTCAAATACTCAAAAATCCTAAATGTTCCAATGGTATATCCGAAAGAAAATATCCAAACGGACTTAGCCCTTGCCGTTACCTCGCTTTTTAAAAAAGAAGCAGAGGCATATATGACACTAGCATTTGATTGTTACTGGAAAGAAAACCTGAACTTAAACAACAAGGACGTGTTGGAACATATTCTGGCCAAGACTTCGTTAGATATCAATTTATTAGACAATCCCAACTCATTGATCGACATGCTAAAAGGTGACACCGCCATTGCAAAGGATCAAGGAGTCATTTCAACTCCCACTTACCAAATAGGCGAGGAGCGCTTTCTGGGACGCGAGCATCTCCCGTGGATTCAGAAAATACTCGAAGAGCAGAGTTAAAAAATCTAGGCTATTCCTGCTCTACAAACTCGACTAGGTTGCCTTCTGGATCGGTAACTATACCAATGGTCACCCCTGGCCTTATAGTCGTGATGGGCGTGATAATTTCCGAACCATATGCTTTGCAATCCGCCATTATCTCTTCTAGGTTCTCGACTATCATCGTCCAGTAACGATACCCAAACGCGCCCGTTATCCCCTCTTTTTCAGGGAATTTATCCGGACTTGGCTCTGGGACCACTATTTTAATCAGACTGTCCCCACACCAAAGTCGGTGCATAACACCTCCCATGGGAAAAGGTATGTCTCCCTCATGACGAAAACCCAGGAGGTCTCTATAGAATGACATCATGATAGGGCCATCTTTTGCAACAATCCCAAGATCGACAGCATTTTTCCTTAAACGAATACCCATGCCTAGCTATCGGAGTCACTATCTAATACGTCGTTCCACTCCGATACAGATTCTACAGAACTAAGGAGCTCTTCGTACTCTCCGACTATCTTAATAGTTTGAATTTGATCTCCCTGCTCAATCCGGTCAACAATTTTCTGATCTTCTTCACTTTTTACTGCACCGAATATAGTGTGAGCATCATCCAAATGAGGCGTCGGTACATGAGTAATAAAAAACTGAGAACCGTTGGTGCCTGGACCCGCATTGGCCATCGACAACTTACCGGGGGAGTCGTGCCGAAGCTCGGGCAAAAACTCGTCAGTAAATCGGTAACCCGGTCCTCCCATACCATTTCCCGATGGACACCCACCTTGAATCATAAAATCTTGAATCACTCGATGAAAATTCAGATTATCGTAAAAACCTCTACTAGCTAAATTCACAAAATTAGCAACCGTAATAGGCGTCTGCTCAGAAAACAGATCAACCGAAATGGTTCCTTTCTCCGTAACTATCTCTGCACTTAACATCATCTAACCTCAAAATTACTTAAACACTTCTCGTCAAAACCTTAATCCTTAGAATGAGCAAGCAGAAAATCGATGACCTCAGTCTTCGCCTTTTCCTTTTCTTCTCCCTCTTTCCATTCTTCAATAAATAATGACTCCCTCACCAAGTTAGCAACGAAACGAGACGCCGATTCAGGGTGATATACGTCACTACCCATCAGAACGCACATAGGAACTTGAATGCTCTGTAAAAAATCGTCCTCAACACTGAATAAAACTCTCTCACCGCCAAACATGTTTTCCCTCAGCCCTCTAAGGTCCTCACCACTTGCAGGTCCTTGTTCTGATTTAACATCGCCAGCCCAGTTATCGAACATGGTATAAAACTCTGCTCTGTTGTTATCCCTACCAATAGTTTGAAAGACAACACAAGCTTTGATTCTTGCTTCTGCTTTCTCGAGCAATTTAAAAATATAAGGGCCTCCGATACACATTCCCGCAACCATAAACTGGTCTATTTCTAGATGATCCATCAAACCTATCTGGTCCTCTACGTAGGTGTGCCAGCCGTCCTTAGCATCTATCGTTCCCTTTGATTTACCAGCGTTTCTTTGGTCCATAGCTATGACCCGAAAAGAACCTTGCAACTCGTCTAGGGGATTCCAAGGCGCGGCAGACCATGCTTGTATGGATGATTTCATACCCCCAGGGGCAATCAACAAGATCGCAGGGCCCTCTCCTGCTTCCTCGTAATAAATCGAAGCACCGTCTTTCTCGAAGACGCTCAAAGCTGAACTCTGTTTCTTGTTGCAGACATCTTTTCCCTTTGCGGTGGATTCCGATGATTGAGTCTAATAAGCACAAAAAAAGATTTTGTTTAAATTAGAAAGGTTTTTATTCAAAGTATAAATTCACAAACCAGCCAAATTAAAACTGGAATTCCGGCATGGTGACCCTAAGTCCGTCTAGATCTTCGGACACCTCTACCTGGCAGGATAATCTGGAATTCTCTTGTCTTTCAGGGTTTAGATCTAACATCGATTCCTCCATCTCTCCAGGAGAACCAACTTTCTCTAACCAATTTTCGTTGACCATGACATGACAAGTAGCGCAAGAACATTCTCCTCCGCAATCGGCATCAATACCTGGAACTAAATTATCAATAGCTGCCTGCATCAATGACACCCCAGTCTGAGAGTCAACTACATGCTCGGTTCCGTCATGTTCGACGTAGGTAATTTGAACCATCGTAATACCTTAAAACTTCTTAATTTATAGTCGCGCACAAAGTATACAAAACTAAACCGGATCGCAATCTATTGCTTTAAAAACTCAGTGTCTTATATAACACCTACAGCAGCGCATTGATGGCTATCGCCAGTTCATAATCTTTCGCGGTAACTTTGTTGCCGTCATCATGCGTACACAAACGAATACGCACTGAGCCATAGGAATTGGACCAATCTGGATGATGTTGCTGAGTTTCGGCAACTAGAGCCACCCTTGAAATGAATCCGAAGGCCTTTGAAAAATCGTCAAATTCGAATGTTCTAATCAATCCTTCAGCTGTCTCTTGCCAACCAGGTACATCCAAATTTTAGCCCCATAAAGCATAATAAAGAAATTGGTGGAGCCAGGGAGGATCGAACTCCCGACCTCGTGAATGCCATTCACGCGCTCTCCCAGCTGAGCTATGGCCCCAAATCTCAAAATCTTACCATTGGCGATTAACTCAATCCAAGTCGTCAGTAGAAAGATTTAACTACGCATTTAAAAAGGCAGCCATTTCTTTTTCGAGTTTTTTTCTTTTTTTACCAGATATACCTATATGATCCATAGCTCTTCTGAACCTACTAACTGTGACGCTTTTTCCCATCAAAGCCATCGAGTCAAAAGCAGGCAGAGAGCTTTTCTTACCGCTAATCACTACAAATATAGGTTTCATGAATTTCTTGAAATCAAGATCAAGGTATTTTGCACACCGACTAAACAACTCAAAAATAGAATCTTTCTGCCAATCTTCAAGCTGTTCTAATGAAGAAACTGCAATAAATAATATTTGGTGAATTAACTCTTCTGGCAAATCAGAAAATTCATAGTCTGAGGACTCTAAGCTTGCAATGTCCCCTAGAAGATAATCTGCTTTACTAATCACCTCGTCGAACCTTTCGATACGGTCCCGGATCAATGGCACGATCTGGCTTATCTTTTCGGGATCTGCTATCTGACGAATTAACTCTTCAACAAATTCGTCATGGGACAGACCTCTAATATATTGTCCGTTAATCCAACTGAGTTTATTTAGATCAAATATCGGACCTCCGGTTGAAATACGATTTTCATCGAACTCCGAAACCATTTCTTCCAAATCAAATAAATCGCGTTCATCGGGCATGCTCCAACCCATCAAACAAAGATAATTGACCAAGGCTTTCGGCAGAAAACCCGAATCTCGATAAAAACCAATGCTTGTGGGATTCTTTCTCTTCGATAGCTTACTCTGATCTGGATTACGCAAAAGCGGCAGGTGAATAAGTTCCGGCATTGGCCAACCAAGATATTCATAAAGTAATTTGTGCTTCGGCACCGAGTTTATCCACTCCTCGCCTCTAATCACGTGAGAGATATTCATTAGATGATCATCTACAACCACTGCCATATGATAAGTTGGCATACCGTCAGCCTTAATCAGCACCTGCATATCGATTTGCTGGTATGGAATGCTAATCTCACCCCTTAGACGATCAGTAAAGGTCGACTCTCCCTCTTCAGGAACTACTAATCTAATTACGCTACTCTCACCTTTTTGTTTTTTTTCTTTTATCTCAGACTCGGTGAGGCTAAGACAGTGGCCATCGTAGCGTGTCGTTTCCTTACGCGCTCTCTGATCAGCTCTTACTTGGTTTAGTCGTTCGGCGGAACAGAAACAATGGAAAGCCTTACCTTTTGCAACTAATTCATCAGCGTATTGTTGATAAATATTTTTCCTTTCACTTTGCCGATAGGGCCCAAAGTCTCCTCCACAATCCGGGCCCTCATCCCAGCCCAAACCCAACCACTTGAGGCTCTCTAAAATCGCCACCTCTGATCCCTTCGTACTTCTTACCTGATCTGTATCTTCTATACGAAGAATAAAAGAACCACCGTGCTTTTTAGCAAAAGCCCAATTGAATAGAGCCACGTATGCCGTGCCGAGATGGGGGTCACCAGTAGGAGAAGGAGCTACTCGAGTTCTTACTTTCAATAAAAGCTACTCTATTAAAATCCCATTTTATAAACATCGTTAGGGATCAGCGGGTAGGTTATTCCCGCAATTTTTTGTACGACCCTTACAACCTGACAGGAATAACCGAACTCGTTGTCATACCAAACATACAAAACCAAACGATTATCTTTAACGATAGTTGCCTCACCGTCGATGATGCAGGCGTGACGATTGCCAACAAAGTCTGAAGAAACCACTTCTGGTGAATATGTGAAATCCATTTGTCTTTGCATATCGCCGTGGATACAACTTTCCCTAAGGTAATTATTAACTTCCTCCACTGTTGTTTCTCGTCCAACTGTCAAATTCAAGATCGCCAGAGAAACATTTGGGGTAGGCACTCTTATCGCGTTGCCAGTTAGTTTACCATCCAATTCTGGCAACAACTTTGTCACAGCCGAAGATGCACCGGTCTCTGTGATAACCATATTTAGTGGCGCACTGCGGCCCCTGCGATTACTCTTGTGATAGTTATCGATCAGATTCTGGTCGGGTGTATACGCATGCACAGTCTCCATATGCCCAGATACTATCGAGAATTCTTCGTTGATCGCCTTTAAAGGAGGAACAATCGCGTTCGTCGTGCAGCTAGCGGCAGCGATAATCTGATCTTTAGCATCAATCAAATGTGAATTAACGCCAGACACAACATTCTTCATGTCACCCTTTCCTGGAGCGGTTAAAACAACTTTAGCCACACCGTTACTATCGAGATGCTTAGATAGCCCGTCTCTGTCTCTCCAGACCCCTGTGTTATCAATCAATATCGCTCGACTAATATCGTAGTCCTCATAATTGAGCTCATCAGGCGAATTCGTATACAAAAATCGGATCACATTTCCATTCGCGATAATGCAGGAATTTTCTTCATCTACTCGTATTGTCCCTTGAAAACTTCCGTGCACCGAATCGCGTCTCAATAAACTCGCCCGTTTAGCTAAATCGTCCGTTCCTCCTTTGCGAACAACCACCGCCCTCAACCTGAGCTGTTGGCCACTACCAGTTTTTTCTATCAAGAGCCTCGCTAACAAACGACCAATACGACCGAAACCATAAAGCACTACATCTTGCGGCTCGTTCAATGGCAACGCTTCGCTGTCGATCACGTCCTGACATTCTTTTTTAACAAAACTAGCAATGTCGACTTGTTGAGACTCTACTTCTTCCATGTATTTTGTAGCAAGCTTACCCACGTCAATATGACTAGGGCCCAAATTCAACTTCGCCATTTCTTCAAGGATAGGATGGCTCTCAAACTCCGATAACTCATTTTGTGCCACTTGTCTGACATAACGGTGAGTTTTCATGATCTGCGTAACGCTTTGGTTATAGAGCGCGCGACCGTAGCAGTAGGTCACAACGTTTTTTCTATATAAACTTCCTATAAGAGGGATCATAGCCTCCGCTAGGGCTTCTCTTTCCTTCCAGTCCGGAAAATAGTCAGCTAAGTTATCTAGAGCCACATTAATTCCTTAAACAATCACAAGACCCCCTACAGATTCATCCCAGCCTGTTACGAAGCTTGAAAAGATAAACAAGTAGACCCTTATCTAAGCGGGTGATTATAGAAAATCTGGAGAAGGTACAGCCAGCAATAATTTCAAAAATATCGAAGGATTAGCGCAGACTCTGATTGACTTGCTTTAAAGCCTCTTGTCCCGGGCACAAATCCGCCTCACCAAGTTCGTTTAACGGCCGATTCACTGTTTCCAGAACGTCATGGCAATCAGAGGATTCAGGGTCCACATATAGCAGTCCAGTCACAACCTCACCATGTTCCTGCTGTCTTTGAACATAATTCAAAGCGCCCACTCGATCATAAGGGTCATAATCAGCATCGACTTTGTGCAAATTCAACGTCGACCCGTCAGGCATTCGAACTTGGGTAGAGGTTCCTTCATCATAATCTATAGTAATCTCAGAACTAGGCGCTATCAGGTCAGCATCAACCACGTTGAGGTTGTGCTCCCTAATAAATTCATAACTTTTTGTCGATCCTTCATGATTATTAAAGGCTACACACGGAGAAATCACATCAATGAAAGCTATTCCTTTATGCTTAAGCCCAGCCTTTATCAATGGAACAAGCTGACCTTTGTCGCCAGAAAAACTTCGTCCGACAAAACTTGCCCCCAATTGAAGAGCCATACTGACAAGGTCTATCGGTTCATAGAGGTTAGGAACGCCTTTTTTGCTTGTAGAACCTTTGTCATTTGTAGCGGAAAACTGACCCTTTGTTAGACCATAGGTACCATTATTGTCGACCAAATAAAGCATGTTAATTCGGCGCCTCACAATATGAGCGAATTGCCCTAACCCGATCGAGGCACTGTCTCCGTCTCCAGAAACTCCAACACAATAGAGCTCTTTATTCGCCAGGTTTGCTCCTGTCATAACACTCGGCATGCGACCATGCACGGAATTAAAGCCATGCGATTTATTTAGAAAATAGCTTGGGGTCTTTGATGAACATCCAATCCCTGAAACTTTCGCAAATCGATGCGGAGGAAGAGAGAGCTCAGAACAAGCCTGGACGATGGCAGCACTGACCGAGTCATGACCACAACCTGCGCAAAGAGTAGAGACTGACCCTTCATAGTCTCTCCTAGTCAATCCTATTTCATTCACAGGCAACTTAGGGTGGTGAGTTTTAGGTTTCAGCACAAAAGTCAATTTGAGACCTCCGACAGTCGAGGGAGTTTGTTAGCTTCATAATATTCAGATATTTGATTCTGGATAACATTCGCGGACATTGATAAACCCGCGTAATACAATACAGGAATCAGTTTCGCTGGATCGAAGTTTTCCTCATTGATTAACAAGGTTCTCATCTGTGCATCTCGATTTTGCTCTACTATGAAGACCACGTCATGCGAATTCACAAAGGAAACAACCTCATCATTGAAAGGGAATGATCTAACCCTGCAGGTATCAAAACTAATCCCCTCCTGGCGCAGCATGTCATGCGCTTCTGGTAACGGATAAGCCGTTGTACCGTAATAGATGACGCCAACGTTTTGGTTCTCAGACACTATCTCAGGCCCAGGAAGTATTGACTTGGCGGTCTCCCACTTACTCAATAAACGTTCCATATTTTTTTGGTAAGCCTCGGGCGACTCTGTATACGCCGCAAACTCATCACGTGATGTTCCCCTGGTGAAAAAAGCTCCTTTTTCGGGGTGGGCTCCAGGCAGGGTTCGATATCCGATACCATCTCCGTCAACATCTAAATACCTTCCAAAGACATCAATTTCATCCAACGCCTTTGCATCGAGCACCTTGCCGCGGTCGTAAGTTTTGCCATCTTCCCATTCAAGAGGATCACAAAGAAAATCATTCATACCCAGCTCAAGATCACTCAAAACCAGTATCGGCGTTTGCAATCGGTCTGCAAGATCTAGTGAGACAGTGCCAAACTCAAAGCATTCTTTTGGGTCCGAAGGAAATAAAAGTGGGTGCTTCGTGTCTCCATGTGAGGCATATGCACTCGAAATCAGGTCGCATTGCTGCGTCCTTGTCGGCATCCCAGTGGAAGGCCCTGCTCTTTGAATATCCCAAACAACCGCGGGAATTTCAGCAAAATAGGCCAGCCCTAAAAACTCCGACATGAGCGAGACTCCAGGACCGCTAGTAGCAGTAAAAGCTCTCGCCCCATTCCAAGCGGCGCCAATGACTATACCTATCGAGGAGAGTTCGTCCTCTGCTTGAATAATGGCGAACTTTTTTTGTCCTGTTTCTTTATCTATCCGAAACTGATTGGCATAGCGTTCAAATGCTTCGGCAACTGAGGTTGAAGGGGTGATCGGGTACCAACCACATACCGTAGCTCCCCCATAAATCGCACCAAGACCAGCCGCGGCATTCCCTTCGATCATTATCCGATCCCCAACCTGATCGCTTCGTCTAACCTGCAAAGGTAGAGGCCCTTCTAGATAATCAAGCGCATAATTACGACCAATCTCTAACGCTCTGATATTAGGCTGAATCAGTGCGTCTTTACCTTTGTACTGCGTAGCGACCATCCCGGTTATCACTTCGAATTCAATATTCAATAACCCGGCAAGAGCTCCCAAATAGGTTATGTTCTTAAACAAGCTGCGCTGTTTGGGATCACTAAACTCAGGAAGCATTAAAGAGGCGATAGGAATACCTATCTCATTGATGTCGTCTCGTCTCAGAGAACGTTCTAGCGGCTTGGTATTGTCGTAAAAGAGGTATCCTCCTGGTTTAACGCTTTCCACATCCTCGACAAAAGTCTCGGCATTCATCGCCACCATGATATCTACACCTTCTCGTCTCCCTAGGTAGCCTTTTTCGCTAACCCTGACTTCATACCAAGTGGGCAAACCTTGTATATTGGAAGGAAAAATATTGCGACCTGAAACGGGAATTCCCATTCGATAAAGCGCTTTGGTGAACATACCATTAGCACTCGCTGAACCCGAACCATTCACATTCGCGAAACGTATTACGAAATCATTGTAAATGACCTTCATTCCGAGAAACTCCCAAGCTGAGGAACGTGCACCACGGATCGCTGCATATCCCATGCATTAGTGGGACACCTTTCCGCACAAAGACCGCAATGCAAACACACGTCTTCGTCCTTAACCATCACCCTTTGCGTGGGGAGTTCAGAGGAAACATACAAATCCTGTTCTTTATTCTCGGCCGGAGCGCTCAATGCCAGCCTAAGTGCTTCTTCCTCATCATTACCAACGAAAGAGATGCAGTCCATTGGGCAAATATCAACACACGCATCGCACTCGATGCACAGACTCTCCGAAAACACAGTCTGAACATCGCAATTCAAGCACCGTTGTGCCTCCCGCTCAGCCAACTTCTTATCAAACCCGAGCTCGACTTCTGTTTTTATGTTATTTAACGCAACTTTCTGCTCTACCAACGGGACCAGGTTGCGCACAGAGGGGTCATGCTCGGCATCGTAGGCCCACTCATGGACCCCCATTTTCGTCGATATGAGATTCATTCCCTCTGGTGGACGTTCTTTTTTTAGATCTTTACCCTGACAATACAGGTGGATGCTAATCGCGGCCTGATGGGCGTGGGCGGAGGCCCAAATAATATTTTCAGGACCAAACGCACTGTCTCCGCCAAAAAAGACCTTCTCGTTGGTCGATTGAAAGGTCACCTCATCTAGAACCGGGCAATCCCATTTATCAAACTCTAATCCGATATCTCTCTCAATCCATGGGCAGTGGTTATCCTGACCGATGGCCATCAAAATATGGTCGGCTTCTATGAACACGTCCTCTTCACCTGAAGGTTCATAAGTCAGTCTACCATCTTCACCCTTGACAGGAGTCACACACTCGAAAAGCACACCTCTTAATTTTCCGTTCTCGTGCACAAATTCCTTGGGTGGCCTATTGTTAATGATCGGGATACCTTCTCTCATTGCATCTTCTTTTTCCCACTCAGATGCCTTCATAACTTCAAAAGCTGATCTAACGACCACGGTAACCGATTCTGCACCTAGTCTGAGAGAAGTCCTACAGCAGTCCATCGCTGTATTACCCCCTCCCATCACAATCACTTTACCTTCAATACTGGTCGTATGACCAAAAGCCACGCTGGACAGCCAGTCAATACCAATATGAATGTGCTCATCCACCTCAGGCCGTCCAATCAAATCTAAATCTCGACCCTTGGGGGCGCCTGTACCGACAAAATAAGCGTCGTAATTTTCGTCCAATAGACTTTTCATACTGGTTATGTCTTGGCCAAAGTGGGTTTTGACCCCCATATCCAGTATGCGATCGACTTCCTCATCGAGCACTTCTTCGGGCAGCCGAAACGCAGGTATCTGGCTTCTCATCATGCCCCCGCCTTTTTGATCGCGGTCAAAAAGGTGGACCTCATACCCAAACGGCAGAAGATCTCTTGCTACGGCCAATGAAGCCGGACCCGCCCCGATCAGCGCTACCCTTTTGCCGTTTTTCTGAGTAGGCACCTTGGGCAAGAATGCCGACACGTCGCCCTTATTGTCCGCAGCAACTCTTTTTAGTCGGCATATCGCGACAGGGGTCTCTTCCGTTCTGACTCTGCGGCACGCGGGTTCGCAGGGCCGGTCACAGGTCCTGCCTAGTACACCTGGGAATACGTTTGAATCCCAGTTTAACATATAGGCCTCGGTATACTTTTCCTGTGCAATTAGCCTTATATATTCGGGGACAGGCGTATGCGCAGGGCAAGCCCACTGACAATCCACAACCTTGTGGAAGTAGTTTGGATCTACAACATTCGTTGGTTTCATTTAACTCTTTATCTAGAGGGACGCTAGACATCGAACGATAACACTTCTACTCGCCGAACCGACTCACACCCTCAATCAAATTAAAATTGGTTGGGGTATCATTTTACCGATTTGTTTTTCCCAGTACCAGTTTTTCAAATAGATGGGATACTACCCTAAAAACAATGCCGCTCAGGCCAAAAAAGGAACTCAGGACCTCTAAAACTTTTTTTAAAATGTTTCCTTTTCTGTAACCACCATAGCTTATAAACTGCTCCCTCCTGAACGACTGTCACTTATCGTGTAATGGCGGCAACGATTAGTAAAATAATAATCGAAAAACTATGACATCAGATCAAGCAAGTACGCCAGCCTTTCAAAATACGCAAATATCATATTGGGATGACCTCCATGCCAACGCAGAGGCCTTTGAGATCTCAGAGCTTTTTGCCAAAAACCCAAACGATCTCATAGTGGTGATCACAAAGGACTCGACAAATGAAGAGCGGATATTCAATGCCCTTTCCTTCATAACACCAGTTGAAGACTATAATTCGGTGATGAGATTGTCGCCGTGGGAGACTCTTCCCTATGATCTTTTTTCGCCACATCAGGATATAATTTCTGAACGATTATCAACCTTAAACCATCTCCTATCAGAACGTCCTGGAATAGTGACCTTATCCGTCCCCACTGCAATGCAAAAGGTTGCACCAGTAAATTATCTCCTAGGGTCCTCCTTCACTTTCGTTAAAGGCGGTCAACTGCAGCTTGATAGACAAAAACTCATACTAGAAGGAGCGGGGTATCTACAGACTGACATTGTTTCGGAGAGAGGTCAGTACGCCTCACGCGGCTCTATTCTGGACCTATTTCCAATGGGCAGTGAATTTCCCATCAGGCTTGATCTTTTCGATAACGAAATTGAAACCATAAGATCCTTTGACCCGGTATCACAGCTAACAATCGAAAACTTAGATCAATTCTCAATTCTACCTGCTAAAGAGTTCCCTTTCGACGAGGACGCTATAAAAAAATTTCGGGAAAACTGGCATAACAACTTTCAGGGAGATGTGAGACGTTGCTCCGTTTATCAAGACGTAAGCAATTACATGACACCAAATGGCATCGAATTCTTTTTGCCTTTCTTTTTCGACGAAACCGCCAGCATTTTCGATTATTTGAAAAGATCGTCGAGGCTAATCATCCAACATGGGGTTGAAGAGGAAGGATCAAATTTTCGAAGAGAGGTTGACTTAAGGTGGGAATCTCTCCGTCATGACATTGAAAGGCCAATACTGCCGCCTGAACAGCTCTACCTCGGCATCCAGGAGCTAAAATCTGAATTTTCAAAATTTTCTGTGATCAAGATCAACGAAGTTGATATAAGCGATACCTCGTCACAAAAAAGTCACCAACTCCCAAGCCTAAGAAGCAAAACGAAATCGGACCTAAACGAAACTGAAGTTGTTGACTTCGTTTCAAAAGCCAGTCAGCCAATCTTATTTTCATGCTCTTCCGAAGGTCGGCGGGAAATACTTGACTCAAAGCTTCTTAAGTTAGGCATTAAAACTTCAATCGTTTCAGAATTCGCGGATTATCTCGCCGCCAACACGCACTGCATAACCGTGTCTCCGATAACGGAGGGTATTTGGAACGACAAGGTCATAGTACTGACCGAGAACGAGCTCTATGGAACCAAACCCATACCGAACAAAAGTTTTGCGAATAAAATCATCGATCCAGAACAAATCATTCAAAACCTTAACGAATTAAGCATTGGCGCACCGGTGGTGCATCTAGAGCATGGGATAGGACGCTACATGGGCCTCGAGCTTTTAGAGATCGAAGGGGTAGAAAACGAATACTTGACGTTAACTTACGCAGGGAGTGCCAAACTTTATGTGCCTGTCGCCTCCTTGCATCTGATATCTCGATATGCGGGAGCCGACGAGGAGCAGGCACCACTTCACCGATTGGGGTCAAGTCAGTGGGCGAAGGCCAAAAGAAAGGCTGCTGAAAAAATAGTCGATGTCGCAGCAGAATTATTACAAGCCTACGCAACGAGAGAGGCCAAAAAGTCTGCGAGCTTGTCTATAGAAACAGAGGATCTTGAACGTTTTAGCGAAGAATTTAGTTTCGAGTTAACTCAAGATCAACAACTGGCAATTGAAGCCGTTCTCAATGATCTGAAGTCAGACAAGGCAACGGATAGATTAGTTTGCGGCGACGTTGGCTTTGGAAAAACAGAAGTCGCAATGCGAGCTGCCTTTGTTGCTGTTAAATCAGGTAAACAGGTAGTGATTTTGGTACCAACCACTCTGCTTGCGCAACAGCATTACGACACTCTGAAAGATCGTTTCGCACAGTGGCCCTTTATTATCGAGCTAGTTAGTAGGCTACGCTCCAAGTCAGAAATGGACAAGATCGCGCTTGGATGTGCTTCCGGGAAAGTGGATATTGTCGTGGGCACTCACAAATTATTTGGAGAAGAATTTAAATTCAAAGACCTAGGCCTAGTTGTTATTGATGAAGAGCACCGCTTTGGGGTCCGTCAGAAAGAACTCATGAGGGCATTTAGAGCTCAGGCCGATGTTTTAACTTTGACTGCCACCCCAATACCAAGAACTCTGAATATGTCGCTAGGAGGAATCAGAGATCTTTCGATTATTGCCACCCCACCAGCGAAACGGTTGTCGATTAAAACCTTCGTGCAAGAAAAGAGATCCGATCTGATTAAAGAAGCCATTAACAGAGAACTCATGAGAGGAGGACAAGTATTTTTTGTTCATAACGAAGTCAAAACAATTGAGCTAATCGCCCAAACTCTCTCAGAACAAGTGACCGAAGCACGAATCGGAGTCGGGCATGGACAGATGCCGAAAAAGCAACTTGAGCAAGTGATGGGAGATTTTTACCAACGTAAACTTAACGTGCTTGTTTGCACGACAATTATCGAAAATGGGATCGACATACCAAATGCCAACACTATCATCATTGATCGAGCTGATAAGTTTGGTCTAGCGCAACTGCATCAGTTGAGAGGAAGAGTTGGTAGAAGCAGCAGACAAGCCTACGCTTATCTGCTCACTCCAGAACCTGAAGCTCTTACAGCAGACGCCATAAAAAGACTCGACGCAATAGAAGCTGCAGGAGAGTTGGGAATCGGGTTCACTCTTGCTACCCAGGACATGGAAATCAGGGGCGCTGGTCAGTTACTAGGTGAGGAACAATCTGGTCAGATGGAATCCATTGGTTTTTCTCTTTATATGCAGATGCTCAATAAAGCCGTCGAGGACATCAACCAAGGAAAGATTCCCGACCTCGATAATCCGCTTAATGAGGTTGCAAAAGAGATTAACCTGCATTGTTCAGCCATCATCCCGGATACGTATCTCCCGGACGTCCGTCATCGACTCATGTTTTACAAAAGACTGGCTAACGCCAAAACCGAGAATGAACTCGATGCTCTACAAATCGAAATGATAGACCGTTTCGGAATACTACCCGAAGAGTTGAAGAGACTTTTTGTGATTTCTGCGCTCAAGCTGCTGTGTGAATCGCATGGAATGCAAACAGTCGAAATTGGTCAGGAAAAAGGCAAGCTTGTCTTCGCCGACACCACAACTATTGACCCGCTTGCAATAGTAAAGTTAGTCCAGGAAGACGCTAACACTTACCAATTCGAAGGCACCTCCACTCTTGTAACCAATCATCAATTAGACTCATTTGAAGATCGCACTCGATTCCTCGAAGCGCTAATCACCAAATTAACCAATTCTTCTTCTGAAGCCGTCAATGCATAATATTTTACTTAAAAGCGTCCTTGGATTTTGCTTCTGCTGCTTATTCATTAAATCGGGCTATTGTAGCGATCAATCGGCAAAAGACTTTCTCATTGAACGCTGGTACGAGACAGAGTTTATAGTTTTTGAGTATCTATCCACTCTACCATTCAACGAACCAGAAGAACTCGTATTAACCAAGACTCGCCAGTGGCCTTCCTTATTAGTGAAAAACAGTAGTACGAAGACTAACGAGGTATTGTCAGATTCACCTGATCTGACCGACCTCGTAATATCAAATAGTTATGAAAACGAGCTACTCGAAGAAATAACACGACTAGATAATCGGTGTTGGGGATACCCAGCCCTACCAAGACAAGACCCCCTACGCGAAGAACTCCTGGAGTTCGGAATTACACTTGAAAGAATTGATGATTTCCAGCGTTCATCTCACAAAGAGATTGACCATGAGGTATTAACCTTCGAGCTCGATGGACCAGTTAAGCAAACGGAAGTCGAAGACTTTCTCCAGCATCACACTGAAAACGACAATCCGTCGTCCAAGTTAAATTCCAGTTCTTTAGTCGCCTTTCTCGCAGAAGCCGCAAAATTTGAAAAGCAACTGCACAGCGGCGCTTTCAAATGGCTGCCCAAGGAAACCTTTAGCTTGAACGAAGAATATTTATCGTTACGAAGAGCTCGTGGAGTAAGGCCAATATATCACGGCCGATGGCGCCAACCCGTTCCTGAAAGAGACGCCGCCATCCCAATATTACTCCAGGCAGACGGGTCCGATGGACTGTTAACCTACGATAGAAATTTACATAAACTCGAGGGCACTGTGCACGTCACCGCAAAAAAATTTTTGCATCTGTCCTTCAACCTTTGGCATCACGTAGATGCAATCGGACAAGCTCCTATGGCAGTACCCAACACAATGGATCCAACAAAATCTCATAAACACGGCTATATGGAGCTGATTGAGAGCAGGCGCATGAGATCATCCGAATTACACTACTTAGACCACCCAAAAATCGGAATCATCGCTCAAATTGAAGAAGTAAAGCTTCCAAGTGCTCTGGAAGAACTATTCGCGTTATCGACAAAAACCTCAAACTAGACAACCCACCGAGCTGATTTCTGAAATCCTCTCATCAGATTGTCTGAAGTGACCTGCATTACGTTATCGCACCAACACCAGTTGCCACTATCCAAGATCAAGCGAATATAGATCAGGCAAATTACTACCATGGCCATCCCGAGAAAGCCCACAACCAACAAGACTTTCTTGTCCGATGGAGAAGCATGAGTAACGACGATCGGAACTCAGGCCGTCGCCAGCCCTAATTACCAACGAGGCATTCAATATTTTGATGGCACCATGCTTTAAGCTCCAATTTGAGACGAACTCTTTTTCATGGGTGTTTTTCAAATCCCCGAAGACAAACAAAATGTGTTTATTCTCAACGCTTACTGTTGGTTTGATTCTCCATGCGAGTTCATCGTATTCAAGGTCTTCTTCAATTTCAAAACAACCAAGCGCTACAGGAATTTGGAGACGTTGAATTAGACAACCAAATAACCAGCCGGCATCTTTGAGGTTAAATAAAATAACAGGTCGATCATGACGAAAAGCGACCGTTAATCGGATAGCCAGCTGGTCGACCGCCCTTAATATTTTATCCCGAGGAATGAAAACTTCAGCAGAACCGAAAAGCTCTTGAGTTTTAGTGGAGATATCAGGCCCCAAAAAGTTGTGGAGCGAATCTATGTTCACTCTAGACCGCTAAAAGATTTAACGTCGATTGTTTGAGTAGGAAAAGCAATCTCTGCTTTATTGATCCGAATGATTTCAGCAATCTCAAATAAAACAGCTTCCTTGACCTGATGATATGTTGCCCAGTCTGTTGTTTTGGTAAAACAATAAACAAAAAAGTCCAAGGAAGAAGCGCCGAAGTTCAAAAAATTAACCATGATAATTTGGCTTTGATCTATCTCCCCATGATTGCTCAGCATATCTCGTATATCGCTCAAGACCCCTTCGAGGCTATCGAGATCGTCGTATCTGAGACCTATCGTCTCGTAAATTCTTCGATTTGTTTGCCTGGAAGGAGTTTCCACCGCCATATTAGCAAAAAGCGAATTCGGCACGTAAAGAGGGCGTTTATCAAACGTCCGAATAATAGTGGCTCTCCAGTTGATTTCTTCGACCGTCCCTTCGATTTGCCGGTCCGGCGACCTCACCCAGTCACCTACTTTAAAGGGCTTATCAATAAAGATCATGATGGTGCCAAATAGGTTGGCAAGTAAATCACGAGCTGCGAAACCAACAGCAAGCCCACCTACTCCACCCATCGCAAGTACACCTGTGACTGAAATACCAAACGCCTGCATGACAAGCAAAAACCCAGCTATCAATATAGTAGCTCGTACCAACTTCCCTATCATTGACAGTGTTGTTTTATCTACTTTTTCTTCCGCTATTGCAGTCTGGTTAAGCCCCTCCTCAACCAGCTTAGTAAAACGAGTTGAAAACCAGACCAGCATGGAAATCACCCCAGCATCCCTAAGCTTTCCTACATGGGAAAAAATCTCGGCCTGCGCAGCTCCCCCAACAGCATCGGCAGCAAAGGAAATACCTAAAATCCAAATTGAATAGACCAGGGGTCGACGAGCCGCCTCGATAAGCGCATCATCGTATACGTTGACTGTGCCTAAAGATTTCCCCGCTAGCCGGTCCAATACCAACTTTGCGATAAATCGCACCACCGCAGTGAAGGTTAGAATAGCAAAAACCTCCACCACCCATGCATTTTCTCCAAACGAACCCATCAAATCGTTCACAATGTTATTTTCTCTGAAGCGCCGATATGTGACGCACAGTTTGTCACAAATGCTTTAACAGATCTTCCCTCGAAGACCTGAATGCGTTTTTCATCCGCAATTCCTAAAACCTCCTGCTGGAGAGGGCATAGAGCCCAAAATTTTAGAGGGTTGATTCACATTATCCTTTGTAACTTATTGACTTGGCGTTACGATGATAACTGTATATAATAACAGTTAGATGTATATTTAAACAGGTTATTTATGGCTACTAATTTAACTGCCAGACAAGCCCAGATTCTAGAGCTTATCAAGCGACACATAAATGAAACCGGCTTTCCCCCTACTCGAGCAGACATAGCCGAAGAATTTGGCTTTCGATCAGCAAATGCGGCAGAAGAACATCTAAAGGCATTGGCGAAAAAGGGGATGATAGAAATCATCGCCGGCACCTCAAGGGGTATCAGGCTCACAGAAACAAGCATTCAAGGTATTCCTCTCGTCGGCAGAGTCGCCGCTGGAGACCCGATTCTCGCAGAAGAAAATATCGAGGACCGAATAGACCTTCCGCCAGGGTTTTTCAATCCTCACGCTGATTTTTTGCTTAGAGTCAAAGGTGACAGCATGAAGGAGGTGGGGATATTAGATGGCGATTTATTGGCGGTGCATAAGACTCAAATCGCAACAAATGGTCAAATTGTAGTTGCCCGGGTTGAAGATGAAGTCACGGTGAAACGATTCCAAAGAACGAGAAACAAAAATCAGATTTTTCTGTACCCCGAAAATGAGGACTACAATCCTATCGAGGTCGATCTAACGACTCAATCCTTCTCCATCGAAGGCCTTTCAGTAGGAGTAATCAGACAACGCATCTAAGCTTTCAAGAAGCTTTCTTTTTTGTCCCTTTTGATTTGGTTCGCTCGACCCATTGACCGGCCTCAAAAAACGCTTGCCAGCCAGTGGCTTTACCGTCTATTTCGGTTTGGAGGTACTGTTCTTTGTTTTTTCTACTGAAACGCAAAATCGACGGATTCCCATCAGGATCACTATCTGGACCATCAAGCAAATACCTGAATTTTGGATCCAACTCATTTGCATGAGACTTAATCTCAAGCAGTTTAGGCGCTCGCGTTTCGCGATGTTTCGGAAATTGACTTGCTGCAAGAAAAACGCCAGAAGCTCCATCTCTTAAAAGATAATAATCATCTACCTTTTCGCACCTTAGCTCTGGCATCGGTATAGGATCCGCCTTCGGAGGAGCTGCCTCACCATTTCTTAACAATTTGCGAGTATTTTTACACTCGGTACACCCAAAATACTTTCCGAATCTTCCGGACTTTAGCTCCATGGGTGCTCCACACTTATCGCACTCTAGCGTGGGACCATCATATCCCTTTATCTTGAAGTGTCCGTTTTCAATCTCATGGCCATCACAATCCGGGTTATTACTGCACACATGAAGCTTTTTATTTTCGTCGATCAAGTGGCTCAGCATAATTGATCCGCATTTAGGACACTTTCGACGCTCCATCAGCAGCTTCGATTCACCTTCTTCGTCATCAACATCTACTACTTCTTCTCCACGGATCAAGTTAATAGTTTGCTTGCAGCGTTCCTTCGGCTTCAGTGCATATCCCGAGCATCCCAAAAAAACACCTGTTGAGCCATTTCTGACCTGCATCTGGCGCGAGCAGGCGGGACAGTCGTAGTCAATATTGGCTGGTTCGTTGAGCCGCATACCTTTATCAGGATCTTTAGCAGTGTCTAAATTACTACTGAAATCTTGGTAAAAATTATCCAGCAATTGATTCCACACCCGCTCTCCCTTAGCAACTTTGTCTAGTTCCTCTTCCATAGTTGCTGTAAAACCGTAGTCGAGAAGGTCCCCAAAATTCTCGCAAAGCCTGTCGGTTACCACTTCGCCTATTTTTTCGGCGTAAAAACGTTTACTTTCTAGACGAACATAGCCCCTATCTTGAATCGTCGAAATAATACTTGAATAGGTCGACGGTCTGCCTATACCAAGTTTTTCCAACTCCTTGACCAAGCTCGCTTCTCCAAATCGAGCGACCGGCTTTGTGAAATGCTGCACTGTCTGCACATCTAATAAAGCCAGATTTTGTCCAACCTGGAAATCAGGAAGTACTGCATCCTCGTCCTTTTTTCTAGACACAGGAGGGAGCACACGAGTAAATCCATCGAACTGCATGACTCGACCTCGAACTCTTAATTCATAAGCACCCGACTCAGCGGATACTGAAGTACTCAAATACTGTGCATCCGGCATCTGGCAAGCAATGAATTGATTACGAATAAGCTCATACAGACGAACCGCATCTGCATCTACTCCCATCAGCTGTTCAGGAGCTTTAGATACATCACTTGGTCTAATGGCTTCATGCGCTTCTTGAGCATCTTCTTTACTGCTATAACCTCGAGGCTCTGGAAGCACATAATCGTTTCCGTATTCTGACTGAATCAACTCACGACAAGCAGTCACCGCCTCATCACTCAAATTGGTGGAATCTGTGCGCATATAGGTAATGTATCCGGCCTCGTATAGTCGTTGCGCCATCGTCATGGTTTTCTTTACCGAAAAACCCATCCTAGTGCTCGCGCCCTGTTGCAACGTCGAAGTAATGAAAGGAGCATTAGGCTTGGATCGTGTGGGTTTATCTTCGCGCTTTGAGATTTTGAAAACACCAGATCTCAAGTCATCTGCGGCCTTAGCAGCCTGATCTGCATTCACAGGTCTAAAAGCATTGCCTTCATGTCTTGCGACCTGAAATTTCACGGAGTTCTCTCCTCCTTCCTCCTTCAGATCCGCGAAAGCCTCCCAATATTCTTCAGGAACAAAGGCTCTAATCTCTCGCTCTCTAGCGACAACAAGACGAACAGCCACGCTTTGCACTCGACCAGCCGAGAGACCCCTCGCAACTTTCGCCCAAAGTAACGGAGACAGCTCAAACCCCACCACTCGATCAAGGAAGCGTCGAGCCTGTTGAGCTTGAACCATATCCATATCGATATCACCTGGCTCCATAAACGCTTCTTCGATAGCTTTCTTAGTGATTTCGTTGAAAACGACTCTGCGGAACTTATCTGAATCTCCGCCAATAATCTCTTTAAGGTGCCAGGCGATGGCCTCCCCTTCCCTGTCCAGATCAGTCGCCAGATAAACCTTATCGGCCTTGTCAGCAAATTTTTTAAGCTCGTCAATTACCTTTTCTTTTCCTGGTAAAATTTCATAGTAAGCCTGCCAGTCCTTGTCCGGATTTATTCCCATCTTACGAATTAACTGATCCCGAGAGCGTTTAGCTTTGTAAGCCGCCCGCCTTTCCGGATCGAGCGCCTTCGTTTTTTTTGCTTCTTCGGCTCGAGCTTTCGGATCTACCGGCTTACTTCGAGTCGGAAGATCCCGAACATGCCCTACACTAGATTTAACCACATAGTCCGATCCTAGATAGCGATTGATAGTTTTCGCTTTCGCTGGTGACTCTACGATAACAAGGGAACGAGCCATATTTTTTCTCTGAACTCCTTTTTTTCTGGACTTGTCTCAATATGAGCAGCAAACGACTAGTCGCAGTGATTTTCGCAATCGAAACCGCGCGGTTTATAGGCGTTTTAAATACCTCCTGTCAAGTAATTAATTCAAACCAAGCACAAAAACGTCTTAAACTTTCACTCCGAATCATAGATAAGTTCAGTTTCTTCTGTGAGTGCTTTCAGCTTTTTCAGGACTTCAACTAACTCAAGATAGACAGCTTCTGAATCATCTTTTTCCCCCCACAATAGCCCAATCCTCTGAGAGGAAAACTCAACAGCCAACACATCCTCATTGATATTCGATAAGAGATCTTTAAGAAAATTAAATATCGAAACCCTTTCTTTTAAGTAACGAAACTCCGCCTCTTTCCGAACTCCCCAGCCGTCAAATATTTTGATCATCGAATTCAGTCGGTTTTCGGGAGACTTCAACAACAATACGTGGGGAACATTTAGTAGAGGTTTACTAAAGGCGAGTTGGTACGCTGCGCATTCGATTTTCATTTCCCTCAGCACACCTTCAGTATTGACGATCTCCGAAGCATCTGCCGTCATTTTCGGTATGAAACGAATCTCGACCTGCAAAGCGTCATGAGAAGCACGCTTTCTCATCCTCGCTTGACGTCTTTGTTTTGAAGTTGGTATGGCGTACACCAAGGGCACAAACGCCAAAAGAAACAAAAATATTATCAAAAACCAACTCAATACAATCCACCTTTCAATATGAACCGGCAAACTGCAAAAGCTTACTAAACATGTGTTTCGATAGACAATACTGAGATTTCTATCGCTGAGTTATCTAGCCATCGTTTAGCTAGACTGGATTTTGATGGTTAGCCCAGCCAATGGCATAATCCATCAGTTATTCAATCTTGATGGCTCAGCCTGAATTAATCCTAAGGCCTCGGTTAGAGCAAAGATATCAACTTAAATTCTTTATAGGTCGACCCTTAAATGCTTTGCTCAGAACACTTTCGTAGTCTCCATTTATTGTCTTTCTTGTTTGCACTAATTCTCTCTATCTGTTGCTGGTCAGGGTCACAAGCCCAAGACATTTCTGCCCTCGAACAGCGTTCACAATACAAAAAGGCGCTGAGGCACTTATCTCAAGGCCAACTTACAAAATTTAGTGATTTGCAAGACGAGCTGGACGACTATCCTCTAAAAGATTATCTGAGCTACCACAAATTCAATCGATTACTACACAAAAGATCTAAAAGCGAGATGGATGAATTTAAAACAAAGTTTGCTCATCTCCCCGTCACGGAGATCGTCGAGAAAAGGTGGCTGAAGTTAATCGGCAAGCAAAGAAGGTGGAAGACATTCCAAGAATATTATTCAACAACTTCGGATCCTGAACTGCGGTGCCTTTACGTCCGCTCGCTTTACGGCACGAACAAGCGAGAAGAAGCACTAGCACAAACAGAAGCCCTTTGGGTAAAACCAGAATCACAACCAAAGGTATGTGATCCCCTATTTGAGGTCTGGAAAAAAACGAAGTACTTTAATGAAGAGGTCGTCTGGTCAAGACTGAAACTTACAATTGGCGCGAACGAGCGCCAGCTATCCAGATACTTGCTAAGGTTTTTATCAGGATCTAACAAGCAGGCTGGACAAGCCCTTTACCGAGTTCATACTCAACCCAAACGCATATCGTCATTCAAATCACTGGGCACGTCTAAGGAAAAAGAAAAACATATCGTCGTGCACGGCATATCGCGTTTATCAAAGAAGCACCCTAGCCAAGCTAAGAAAGCATGGTCCAGCTTTAAAAATCAATACGGCTTTTCAGACCGAGAAATCCAAATAGTCGAGTCGAACATCGTGCTAGGCCATGCAGAAGAAAACACTTTTCCTGAAACTAAAGATCGCTATCGATACAAAGATGCAAAACTGGTCAAAGAGCTTGCAAACTCGGCAATTGAGAACGCCAATTGGAAGGAGGCAAACTATTGGATAAAAAGCGCTATTTCGATTGAGGAAGACATCAGATGGGATTACTGGCTATCAAGAGCCCAAATCGAGCTAGGTGAAGAGGAGCAAGAGGCGACGCTTCGGCTGAAAAGGATTTCGGATGAGCGACACTACTATGGGTTTATGGCAGCAAGTTTGCTCCAAGATGAGCCAAGAATAAATGATGCCTCATTACCCAGATCAGCACTCCAAGCACCCAAAAATCAAAATGTCTTTAGGGCGAAAGAGCTTTTTGCAGTGGGAGACAACGTCAACGCGAGGCGAGAGTGGTATCGCACGTTATCAACTCAAACAGATGAAGAGAAAATAAACTCGATATATTTTATCAATGAACTCGGAAAAACCCCGCTAACCATTCGAACAGCTGGAGATGCTGGAGCGCATGACCATCTAAAGCTACGATTCCCCATTCTATACCAGCAGGAATTTAAAGAGGCGGCCTTAACTACCGACCAACCTCTTGCCCTGCTCTATGCTGTATCTAGGCAAGAATCAGCATTCAATGTCATGGCGGTATCCAGCGCTAACGCTAGGGGGCTCATGCAGCTAATACCCTCAACAGCCAATCTAAGCGCCAGACGAATGGGCCTTTCAGCCCCTTCAACTTCGCGCCTTCATAATCCTGGGCTTAACATTAAATTAGGCAGCTTTCATTTAAGCTGGCTTATAAAGAGATACAAAGGTCAAACAGCGTTGGCGGTAGCCGCATACAATGCTGGAGAACGAAGAGTCGACCGCTGGACCGAAGGGAAAAAAGACCTTTCTTTGGATGTCTGGATTGAACAAATACCATTTAAAGAAACGCGAAATTACGTGAAGAATGTTTTAGCCTTTAGGCAAGTCTACGCGCAATTAATCGGTCAGCCTCTGCCTTTTGTGAATCCTTCAAACAAGCTCCTACGATAATTTGGCTCTATGCAGTGCTTTGCTCTATCAGAGTCAACAGCTCTTCATCACTAAACGGACTTCTCAAAATTTTTTCTGAGATTTTGATTACCGGTATATCCGCCCCATATCGGTTGAGAAGCTCGTCATCTAAAGATACGTCAGTGACAATAAGTTCAGAACCTTGGGCAAGAGACAAATCAAATAGTTTGTCTATCACTTTGTCACAAAGAGTGCACCCGTCCGTACTAAATATTTGTATTCGCATAAAATCTCAGGCTAGTAATCGAGAATCTCGCAATATTCATTGATATCATGGACTCATGATACATAAACAGCGATTTGCTGATACAAATATCAAAGAACAATTCCCTCTTGAATTAGACGGGGACATCAACTGGACACAAAGTGGTGGAAGCACTTGGGTTGGCATCATTCAAACCCCTCAAATACCCGCCAACCATATTATAGTCCCAAGCTATAGCTCTTTGAAGAATGTTGGCGAGTATCAATTTTCTCTTCAAGCAAAATCCCAACATACGTTATATCCGATACCCAGCCCCAAAGACTACAATCCGCAACAAGAGACAAACGAAGTATCCGGGCACATAGATTGTTGGCACACAAAATCGGATATCGATATCGCCGAGGTCACAATAAAGATAAACCAAAAATCAAAGCCCCAAGACTACCTTCTGACTCTATCCATAAGAAAACTAACAAAACAACATGCAGCTAAGATCCCTAATACAAATCTAAAAACAAACCCACCAAAACGATTTAGTCAAAAAAGCAAGAACAAAACCATTCGAGACAGAATCTGTTCGCCTACTGCAACCGCAATGGCCTTATCGTTAAGCAGTGACTCGATAGATTGGGACGGGATCATCGATGAATGCTTTGACCCAGCAACCAAAGCTTTCGGTTCCTGGCCACTTGCTATCAAAAGCGCAACTAAATACGGATTTATTGGTTCAGTTGAAACTACAGAGAGTTGGGAAGATGCGCTAAAAATCTTAGCTACCGGCCAACCATTAGTCTGCAGTATCCGGTTTAAAGAAGACGAACTAAAGGGGGCGCCTCTCAAGCAAACACAAGGACATCTGGTATGTGTTTACGGACTAGAAGACAATAAGGTACTGGCGCTAGACCCAGCAGCAGAAGACTCCGGAAATGTCGAAAGACAATATGATCTAAAGGAGTTTTCCAACGCATGGTTGAGAGAAAGAGGGGCAATCTATTACTTTTGCCATGTTGAATGACAATCACAATTTTATTTTTAATTCGCTGAACCGGGCGTGACAATATGACCGAGGAAGCACGCATATACATCAGAAGAGTAAACCCTAAAGACGAGGTCGAATTCGTTGATCTAATGAAACAAAGCATCTCTATGCACTATCCCTGGATATCACCGCCTACTAATTCGAGCCTATTTAAATCCTATATCAACCGAATAAAAAAGGATGATCACGAAGGCTTCGCAATATGCAATAAAGAAGACGACGCAATAGTAGGGGTCATCAACATCAACAACATCATAAGAGGCTCCTTCCAGAGCGGATCACTGGGCTACTACGTTGGCAAACCTTACGCAGGTCATGGATTTATGAAAGAGGGCCTGTTAGCCGTATTGAAAATCGCATTTGAGACGTTTGGCTTGCATAGGTTAGAGGCCAACATCCAACCGGAAAATCGTAATTCAATCAGATTGGTTAAAAGTTGCGGTTTTATCAAAGAGGGCCTTTCCACCGGGTTTCTGTTCATTGATGGTTCTTGGAAAGATCACGAGAGGTGGTGCGCAATAGACAATCGAAGAGAACTTAGGAAACGATGAAAAAAAAACCAAATCGAATTGCGGTGTTAGAGGGCGGAAGTTCAGCCGAAGCCGAAGTATCTCGCTCCAGTGCTACTCAGATTACTGAGGCTCTTAAGGCACAAGGTTACCAAACCATAGCGATAGACATCGGCCATACCCAACTAACCGATCAAATTCTGGCATTCAAACCCGACGTAATATTTCCTGCTCTGCATGGCCCCGTGGGGGAAGATGGCACTATTCAAGGGTTTTTAGAAATTCTCGCCATCCCCTATGTGGGAAGCAACGTCAGAGGCAGTGCGCTGGCAATGGACAAGAGCGTCTCTAAAAAAATATTCGACTCCCTAGCGATACCAACCGCGGCTGGAATTATGATCGACGAACTCCCAGTTTCAATGAATTCTCTTCAGCAAAATATTGAAGAAAACCTGGGTGAGAAAATCGTAATTAAACCAGTTAATCAAGGCTCGGCATTGGGTGTCGAGATAGTCTCTGATTTAAGCGATTTAAAGACCAGACTGACCAGATCATTAGATTATGGCCCCTGTTTAATCGAAAGTTTTATTGAGGGCAGAGAAATTACAGTGGGCGTTCTTGATATCGGAGGCCAAACAAAGCCGTTCCCCGTTATCGAAGTAGTTACACCAGAGAACGAGTGGTATAACTTCACTAACCGCTACGGTAAAAATCTGAGCGAACATGTTGTTCCCGCGTCACTGCCCGACTCAGTGTCTAAACGTTTGCAAGATTTCGCTGTTTCTGCCCACAAAGGTCTGGGGCTCAGAGACCTGTCTCGTGCAGACTTTATAGTCTCTGGTGAAGAGGAACTAGTAATGCTTGAGGTAAATACTTTACCAGGCATGACGAAAACCAGTCTTTATCCCGATGGCGCTAAGCACCTTGGATATACGTTTCCTGCATTAATCCAACTACTCGTCGAAGAGGCCTTCAGTAGATCAAACTGAGAGCCCTTAAACAAACTACAAAGAATTTGAAGGGCTCTCGGCGTCAGCCAATTTACATGTCGTAACCGCGTTCATTATGAGATGCCAGATCCAAACCTCCGACTTCTTCATCCGATGAAACTCTGTTACCCACTAAGGCCTCAGTTATCTTAAGTAACACCCAAGTAATGATCGCCGTATAAACCAACACCACTAGCACACCAATCAATTGTGTTACAAACTGGCCTCCCATCGTTGCGTCCATTCCCTGACCGCTGAACACGCCTATAGAGGAACTGGCAAATACAGCCGTAGCCAACATCCCTAACGCTCCACCCACACCGTGAACAGGAAACACATCGAGCGAATCATCAATCTTCAGAGACCGCTTAATAAAATTGGTAGCCAAGAAACAAACTGCGCCTCCAGCGATACCAATTACTAACCCTCCGCCCGGACCAACAAACCCCGAGGCAGGCGTTATCGTTGCGAGGCCTGCTACCATACCAGTCACTAGGCCAAGAGCTGAAGGTTTACCATATTTAGACCATTCAAAGCCCATCCAGGTTAAGGCGCCAGCTGCAGCTGATATATGCGTTACAAGCATAGCCATGGCTGCATCACCGTTCGCTGCAAGCGCACTCCCTCCGTTGAATCCAAACCAGCCAACCCAAAGCATGGCTGCGCCGGTAATGGTCATCGTCATATTGTGAGGAGGCATGGCTTGATCAGGAAAGCCCGAGCGATTTCCTATTACCATCGCGATCACTATCGCTGCCACACCGGCGGTCACATGAACGACTGTACCCCCGGCGAAATCCATGAGACCCATGTCGGCTAACCATCCGCCACCCCAAACCCAATGACACACGGGGGCATAAACCAACAAAAGCCATGCTGCCGAGAACAAAATCACTGCAGAGAAACGCATACGCTCCGCAAAGCCACCCACTATAAGAGCTGGCGTAATCACCGCAAAGGTCATCTGAAACAGTGCGAAGTTGCTCTCCGGGATTGACCCCGACAGAGTCTCCTCTTGAATGCCGCCCATCAGAAAGTTTCCTAGCCCACCGACAAACTGATTTAAGCTACCTCCGTCTCCGAAGGCTAACGAATATCCAACTACTAACCACAAGATCGACATCAGACAACAAATGGTAAAACACTGCATTAAGACACTTAACACATTTTTCGATCTGACTAGACCAGCATAAAATAACGAAAGCCCCGGTATAGTCATAAACAACACCAGCGCAGTCGATGTCAATATCCAAGCGGTATCACCTGAATCCAGGCCTTCTGCGAAACCAGGTACCGCGATTCCACACAAACATAAGCCAACTAACAACTTGATCATTGAAGCCCCCTCAAAATTATCTAACCAAAGCTGGCATAGTCTGGAGCAGATGAAACCAAAATGCCACATAATTGTGCATTTATTTCAAAATCGCATCCAAATCAAATTTTCGATATGTTATGCACCATTTTAGTGCCTTTATAGACAAAACCGGTATAGGTCTGAATTAATTGAGCGCCGTTATTTAAAAAACTTTTGGCTTTCTCCTCGTTCGAAATACCTCCAACCCCCACTATGGGGCAATTTGGGTGCAAATTGCTTCTAAACAATTTCAAAATTTCTAAGCTCTTTTGAAAAAGGGGGAGTCCGCTTAATCCTCCTTCTTCGTCCTCACCTAAATTCGAAGGTCTTTCTAAAGTGGTGTTCGTAGTGATTACTCCGTCTAATTCGTACTCGGTGATTTTTTCACACATATACTCTGCATTTTCTTTATTCAGATCAGGTGCTACCTTCACCAGAAGCGGCACATACCTTTTTTGTCTACTTTGAGCATCCTTTACAGAATCGAGCATTTGCTCCAGTTGATCTCCCGTTTGCATAGACCTCAGACCGGGTGTGTTTGGGGAGGAGATATTCAAGGTTAAATAATCCGCAAGACCATTAAACAGTTCTATACCTATAATGTAGTCATCCACCGCTCTTTCTAAAGGCGTTTCTTTATTTTTACCTATATTCACGCCCACTATAGTCCCCCCAAGCCTATCGCGCTCTCTGACTCCATTTAACTTTTTAACCATGGCGTCCATACCAAGGTTATTGAATCCCATCCGGTTGATCACCGCTTCATGATCAGGGTACCTAAACAGTCGTGGTTTCAAATTTCCCGGCTGGGGTCGAGGCGTAACCGTTCCCACTTCGATAAACCCAAAACCTAGTCTTGCCAAACCCTCAACAGCTTGAGCATCTTTATCGAAACCAGCGGCAAGACCTAAGCAATTTTGAAAATCCAGGCCCAGTACTTTTTTTTTCGTGCCTAAAATAGGCTTTATAGGACCTGGCATAGCACCCAATGTCTTTAAAGAAGTTATCGCTAGGTTATGAGAAACTTCAGGCGGCAGAAGAAACAACAACTTTTCAATCTGTCTAAACATGACTTTCCTTACTTGCAAAAAATAGCGTTAGAACTCTGGTTGACTCTAATATTTGAATCGTCACTCACTACTATAGACGTAAACGCGAACGAAGATACAATACCGGCTCACCTAAAAACATAGTTATCCAAGAAATATGCAGGACCAAGCCGTTTTTGAATCCATAACCGAGACAATACAAAATCTAGGACTGAAAATTATTGGCCAGGGCAGTCTGATAGAAAGACTGATGATCGCACTTATTTGTGGGGGACACCTGATTGTGGAGGGGGCTCCGGGTCTTGCCAAGACCCGTGCAATTAAAGAACTCGCTGATCGAGTAGAAGGGGATTTTCAACGAATTCAGTTCACACCCGACTTGCTACCAAGCGACATCACTGGTAGCGAGATCTATCGTCCTGAAGATGGCTCTTTCAGTTTCCAGCAAGGTCCAATCTTTCACAATCTCATTCTCGCAGATGAAATTAATCGAGCTCCCGCTAAAGTTCAATCAGCACTTCTTGAGGCCATGTCAGAAGGACAAGTCAGCATCGGTCGTCAGACTTTCGACTTACCAGAACCGTTCCTAGTTATGGCTACCCAGAACCCAATTGAGCAAGAAGGAACCTATGCCCTGCCAGAAGCTCAACTCGATAGGTTTCTTATGCATTTGCTGGTCGATTATCCAGACTCTGAATCAGAACTAAAAATCCTTAATCTAGTGAGAAATGAAAGGCAAACTGAACATATCGATAAATCAATCAGACCACTTAAAAGCAGTATGGTGAGCAGCGCCAGACAATCTATCCTAAAGCTTCATATGTCAGAAGCGATCGAACAATATATTGTTCAGTTAGTAGCAGCAACGCGAGATTCAGACTCCGAGCTGAAGCAATGGCTTGATTACGGCGCAAGCCCCAGAGGCACGATCTCGTTAGACATTTGTGCGCGAGCATTGGCCTGGTTAGACGGAAGAGATTATGTGGCCCCCGAAGACGTGCAAAACGTCGCTCACGACGTTCTCAGACATCGCTTGGTGTTAAGTTTTGAAGCGGAGGCCCAGAATGTAACAAGCGATAAGCTAATTGACACCTTAATTGAGCAGGTACCAGTGCCTTGACTTGTATGCTATGACAGGAAAACGATCTCTCCAAAAGGTCCTCATGGGAGCCTACGTCTCTCTTAATGATCTGCTCTCTCTCAGACATCGGTTATCAAGCTGCTCAGAAGAGACATCAACTCAAAAAACCGGAAACCAGAGAGGAATAAAATTATCCAAATACAATGGACGGGGCATTGAATTTTCCGAAGTCCGTGCTTACCAGGTTGGCGACGATATTAAATCAATAGACTGGAGAGTAACCGCTCGAAAAAATAAGCCACATACCAAAATTTTCCAGGAAGAACGAGAGCATCCTACCATTGTTGCAGTGGATCAAACTCAGAACATGTTCTTCGGGTCGGTAGCTCGCTTGAAGTCCGTAGCAGCAGCAGAAGTTGCGGCACGTATCGCTTGGCAAACGCTCAATTTGGGAGACCGCGTAGGGGGGCTAGTCAAATCCAATACAGACTATCAACTACATAGACCTCGCAGAAGCCAGAAGGCTGTAGCTAAACTACTGAACAGCATTTCACTCTCAAATCAGGCGCTAAATAGAAACTCAAAAAATACAAAAGGCTCCTTTTTAGAAGACCTAATCAATCTGAATCGGCTCTCGAGAAACCGATACAGAATCTACCTAATCTCCGATTTCACGGGAGATTTATCACACTGGGAAGAGGCGATTTCTCGAATATCCCGCTCTAACCTGGTTTCATGCATACACATCACTGACCCGCTTGAGAACAAATTGCCGCAGAACGGCTATTATTCGGTGACCGACGGAATCAATAGGATTCAGTTCTTTACAGGGAACAAAAGGACACTTCGAGACTATCAAAACCGATTTGATCAACGGTGTAACCAGATTAAGGACATGTGTTCCAAACAAGCAGTCAAGTATAAAAGAGTTGAAACCGGCGAAGAAAATTTGGATTTAGTAAGGCTCTATTGATGCAGAGTGATCCCTTACAACAACTTAAGCCATTACATTTACCTCCTGATCCATCCTGGTGGCCTCCCGCAATAGGCTGGTGGGTCTTACTTCTTGTTTTAGTCATTTTGACTGCTTGGACAGTCTATAGCATGATAAAATTTTTCCGCGCGATGCGGCCAGTTCGTCATGGCAAATACCTGCTGAGTGATCTCTACACTTCGCTAAAGCTAGGACATATCTCGGACGAAGACTTTGTCCACTTATCGAATCAATTAATCAAAAGAGTTCTGGTGCCAGGATTAGGGAAAATCAAATATTCAAAGCTATCAGGATCGCAATGGCTGGCGGAGCTAGATTCAATCTCGGGATCAAAAAGTTTTAGCCAGGGCGCAGGCAGAGTATTAGGCAATGAAAGATTTACCGAAAATTTCTCAGTAGACTGCGACAAGCTTTACCTCGCTCTAAACCAATTGCTTAAGTGTATTCGGCCATGATTGAGTGGTTATGGCCCTTGGCTTTCCTGCTAGTCCCAGCCCCAATCCTGGTGAGATGGCTGATAAAACCGAGCAAAAAAAAGCAGCCAGCTCTCACAGTTCCCTCGCTCGAAGGCTTTAGCGGGCTATCCACTAATGAGAGTTTCAGCGCAACCCTCAGCACAGTTAAGCTCATAATTTTATGGTTGGCGTGGATACTGTTGATAGCAGCAGTGGCCCGACCTCAATGGGTAGGTGAAATGGTGAGTCTACCCACAACTGGAAGGGACCTTATGCTCGCCATCGATATCTCTGGGAGCATGGCTACCGAAGACATGCAAGTCAACAACGATTACGTAGACCGCTTGTCCGTCGTTAAAACTGTCATAAGTCAGTTTCTAGATGCCAGAAAAGGCGACCGAGTCGGTCTGGTCCTCTTCGGAACTAACGCCTATGTACAAGCTCCCCTCACTTTTGACCTGAAGAGTGTTAAAAAGCTGTTGATCGAGGCTCCCGTGGGGATAGCTGGAGGGAAAACAGCCATCGGTGATGCAATAGGCTTGACAGTCAAACGCCTGAGGGAAAGACAAAATGAAGAAAAGGTCGTTATATTGCTAACTGACGGGGCAAATAACGTAGGCGAGATACCTCCAATTAAAGCGGCTGAATTAGCCAGTGTAGATGGAATTAAAATCTATACGATAGGTGTCGGTGCCGAGGAGATGAGAGTGCCAAGTCTGTTCGGTTCCCTTGCCGGCCGAACAACAAATCCTTCCGCCGACTTGGACGAAGAGACCCTTTCAAAAATAGCAGAAGCAACGCAAGGTAGATACTTTCGAGCCAAGGACACAAATACCCTTGCTCAAATCTATGAACTTATAGACAAACTCGAACCCATTGAACAAGAACCTGAAACTTATAGGCCTTTTCAAGTTTTATATTACTGGCCGTTAGGGATTTCATTGTGTCTCTTTCTTGTGCTTTTGTTAATCGATGCCGTGAGACCTTCAAATGCTTGAATACTTGTACCTAATCAGGCCCTGGTGGCTGCTTGCTCTGTTACCCGTCGTTGCAATTGCGATTTTATGGTCGAGGAGAAATTCAGGGCAAAGCAGGTGGACCTCCGCAATATCCGGAGATCTATTGAAGGTCTTATTGGAGGACCGCACTGCTAGGGCAAAACGTTGGTTCTCAGGCCTGGTCGTTGGAACCTTGATCCTCGTTACAGTAGGCCTTTCCGGTCCCGCTTGGCAGAAGCTGCCGCAGGAAGTCGAACAAAAACAGGATACGTTGATCATACTGCTCGACCTATCTCTTTCCATGTTTGCCAACGATGTAAAACCGTCTCGAGTGGAAAGAGCCCGCCAAAAAATTGCAGACATATTAAGAGCTCGAAAAGAGGGTGTCACGGCGCTAGTTGCCTACGCTGGAGATGGTCATGCGGTGGTACCTCTAACAGATGACACAAAAACCATTGAAAACCTCCTGTTCTCGCTTAGTCCTGAAATGATGCCTGTGTTTGGAAGCAATCCAAATCACGCTGTCGAGATAGCTTACGAACTCTTTGAAAATGCCAGTATCTTGCAAGGTAGGATACTGCTGATAACCGATGGTATCGACGATATCAGTAGCGTAACAAAACATCGAAATATCTCATTCCCTATTTCTATATTGGGCATCGGCACGAAAAACGGAGCACCTATTCCCCTGGATCGTTTACGCCAGCCGGATCGGTTTCTACAAACACAAGAAGGCAATCGAGTTATCGCATTGTTGGATGAGGAACGACTTCAACAGATAGCCGACATTTCATATGGTCATTATCAAACCGTTAGTCTCGGAAACCAAGATATCAATTACGTACTTTCAACAAAGCTACCTAGTGAAGACAAAAGTATCGAGGTTGAGCGCAAGTTCGACACCTGGATAGACCAAGGATATTGGGCAGCACTCATTCTCGTGCCTTTGCTTCTTGCTGGTTTCAGAAAAGGGATTTTTGTGTCTCTGGGCTTGTGTTTGGTAATACCGACTGGATCGATTCAAGCGGCCGCGTTGACAGATTTTTGGGAATCAATGTGGTTACGGGATGACCAAATTGCTTTGAAAGCCCTCCGACAGGGTGAACCTGAAAAAGCAGCGTCGCTGTTCACGGATGAGCAATGGGAAAGTGTGGCCAACTATCGAAGCGGCGAATATGAAACCTCACTTAACGGATTCAGAAAAAACAAAACTTCGGACGGATTCTATAATCAAGGAAACGCTTTAGCCAGGATCGGGCAATATGAAGATTCTATTGCCAGTTATCAACAGGCCCTTATTTCGAAACCAAATGATCCCGATACGCTCTTCAATAAAACGCTCGTAGAAAAACTGCTAGAGGAAAAACAACAATCCAATGATCAGGATGGTCAAAACCAGCAGGACGAACAGAGCGACTCGTCCAATGATTCACAAAATTCTTCTGGTGACGAGCAGCAAGAGCAAAATAAAGAAGAAAACCAATCGGGGGACGAAAACAAATCACAGGAAGAACAGAGACAAGAAGATAAAAGTTCTGAACAAAGCACCGAGCCTCAACAAGAAGAAGATGACGAATCAACAAGAGACGAGAAAAAACAAGCGCTAGCTCAGTGGCTGCGAAGAGTTCCCGATGACCCAGGCGGTTTGATAAGGCGTAAATTTCAGCATGAAACAAAACAGCGGTTACGTCGCGGAGAATACGGAAATCGACAGGGCGACAAAGTATGGTAAAGACTGTGCTTCTAATATTGGTCATTTCCATTTGGAGTACAGCGACCAGCGCGGAGCTTTCGACCCGCTTGTCGAGATCAAGTATCGATGAGTTAGAGTCAGTTCAGCTCACAATAAAAGCTAATGGGACTAGGTCTGTGGAAGAACTCGATCTTTCTGAGTTGGAGAAAAATTTTCAGGTCTTAAACACAAACACCAGTAGCCAATATCAATATATAAATGGCAACGAGCAGAGCTGGGTCGATTATCAAATCACGTTAAAACCTAGAATAGCCGGAACCTTGACCATCCCGAGCCTAACAATAGGAAATGAGAGTTCACTACCACTGACATTGAAAGTCAGACCTATTAGCCAGTCACTTCGAGACGAAATCAATCAGCTGGTTTTTTTTGAGGTAGAAACATCAAAGGAAAGTGTTTACGTACAAGAGCAATTACTCTTTACACGTAGACTCGTCTACTCCAATGGCGTTCAACTCTATAACGAGATACCAGGCCCCCCAAAAATAGCAAATGCTCTGGTTTTAATATTAGGGGAAACAAGGTCTGGTACCACGGAGAGAAATGGAAAGAAATACGGCGTAGTCGAGCAACGGTTCGCGATTTTTCCTGAAATGAGCGGTAAGCTCGAAATCCCCGCGATAGATATCACTGCCAGCGTGCGGTTAATTGAGCGTGGAAGGGTTTCTCGTAAGGGTGTTCGCGTGAGCACAACCGATCTGCTAGTGAACGTCATGCCTGTACCTGAAGCCTACCCGGAAGAGGCACCATGGCTGCCAGCGCAGGCGATCATACTCACCCAGACTTTAGAACCAGGGGTCAGTCAAGCAAACGTAGGAGATACCTTACAAAGAAAAATCCAGGTTCGCATAGACGGGAATACCGGCTCAATCTTGCCAAGTTTAAACGCCCAACCATCAGAGAGTCTCTTTAGCATTTATCCCACAGCCCCTTCCATCAAAGATGACACATCTGGAGATTCAGTCATCGGATTTAGAACAGAATCCTCTTCGATCGTTCCCCTCCAACCAGGTCAATTGTCTCTAGGAAAGACCAGCATAACCTGGTGGGACACCGTCTCGAACGAGGTTCGAATCTCAGTTTTAGCCGACTCCCGCATTAGTGCAGCAGGTTCTGCCATCTATCGAGACTATGAGGAACAGCGAAAAATTAGAGATGTAAAGCCCGAAGTCAGTAAATCGGAACCTGAGGTCATAGCAAACAATACTGAACAATCGAGTTTCATCAATTTCTACTGGAAAGAAATTCTGGCAGTGATACTGAGCCTCTCTACCCTATATTTATTCGGTCAATTTGTTTTAAAAATAACCAACAATCCTCAAAGAAAATCTTACCAACTCCTGATAAAAACTATCAGAAGAAACTCAGCTAAAGAAATCAAACAGGCTTTAAAAGCGATCAACCTACAAAATAAGACACAACGAGCGCGAGCAGATGAGATACTGGAAATCCTGAATAATTATATCTATTCCCAAAACCCTTTAGAGACACTAACCGAAAGCGATCAAACAATGCTGACTCAATTGGTCGATAGGATGAAAGAAACAGAAAAGGTTAAAAAGCTAGAAAACAAATATCAGCTTCCTCCTCTATTTAATTACTAAGGAAGTGTATCCAAGCTTTTAGAAACAATTTCGTACAAATCCTTTGATATACCCCCTAATGAAGCCATTTTTTTTAAGGTACTAATCATAAGTCTCTGTCGATTTTTGTCATAACGCCCCCAACGAGTCAGCGGCCCCGCCAACCTAGCTGCCAGCTGCGGATTTGACTCGTCGAGACTACTGACCGCGTTCGCTAAATAGTCATAACCCGATCCATCTGTTGCATGAAATCTAAAGTGATTACCCATTCCAAAGGAAGAAAACACGGAACGAACTCGGTTTGGATTCTTTCTGTCAAACATTGGATGCGACTCCAGTTTTTTGAGCTCTTCGACTGATGTTAAAGAACTTTGTGCCTGGACACCGAACCAAAGATCCAGCACCAACGCTTCAGAACTCCACTTTTCGTAAAAATCCCCTAGAATTTCTTCTCGGATTTGTCCATTCAGTCGAGGATCTCGACACACGACAATTAAAGCGGCTTTTCTATCGGTTAAATTATTGGCCTTGAAATAATGATTTTTCACAAAATCAGCTACTTCTTCAGAATCCATCCCCCAGGCGAGGTATTCAAAAGCAAGGTTAGCCAATGCTCTATTTGCCATCGCATCCGACATTGGAGAAAAGCTCTCACCAGATTGAAAGCGCCTGTATATTTCACGCCACATACCCAAATAACGATTGGCGATCTGATTGATGAGGCCTTCTTTTAATTCAATTATCCGATGCACTTCAAAACGTTCTAATTGTTCGAACAAATAATTCTCATCGGGGATCTTCAGCATGTAAGCCATCAAATGTTTCGCTTCTGCGTCTAGCGATTCCTCCAGTAGACCCTTTGCAATCTGCCCAATCGAGTCGATCGCATCAACATCCTGAAGCTCACCGTCGCTTTTAAAATACTCGACCCAAAGACTCTGAAGTGAGTCCCATCGAACAAATCCATCTGTATCAAGTCCTGCCAGGTAAACTAACTCGCTCAAAGGTCTCGAATAATCGACCTTTACTGGCGCCGTGAATTCTCTGAGAAAACTTACAACAGGTTTTGTGTCGAAGTTACCTAACTCAACCGTGGTTTTCTCTGATTTCAAATGGAAAAGTAAGCTTTGACCATCCTTAAGAAACTCGTATTTCGCATCCGTAACTATGGCGAGCGAATCGAGCAAAGAAGGTTGACCATCTGACTGTATTAGTCCGAGTTCTACCGGTATGTGAAATGGCCTTTTAACCAATTGACCGGGAGTCGAAGGACAGGACTGCTCCACTTCCAGTTTTAACACACCCTCCTGGAAATCCTCGCTAACAGTTAACAGCGGAGTTCCAGCTTGCTGGTACCAACGCTTAAACTGCTTCAAATCCAGTCCGCCCACCTCTTCCATCGCTAAGGCAAAATCGTCGGTTGTTGCGGCTGTACCATCGTGCCGATCAAAATATAAATCCGTTGCTTGTCTAAACTTTTCTACTCCGAGCATTGTGTTATACATACGAACTATTTCGGCGCCTTTTTCATAAATTGTGGGCGTGTAAAAATTGGAAATTTCAATATAGGAATCAGGACGAACGGGATGCGAAAGCGGGCCTGCATCTTCAGCAAACTGGATTGATCTCAAAAAACCCACATCTTCGATCCGCTTAACGGCATGAGAATTCATATCGCCGGAAAACATAGCATCTCGATACACAGTGAACCCTTCTTTTAAGCTGAGCTGAAACCAGTCTCTACAAGTCACTCGATTACCCGACCAATTGTGAAAGTACTCATGAGCCACGACTGCCTCTACTCTCTGATAGGCTTGATCTGTAGCCGTATCAGGTGTGGCCAAGACACAAGAGGTGTTGAATATATTCAAGCCTTTGTTTTCCATTGCGCCCATATTGAAATCTTCCACGGCCACAATCATAAAAATATCGAGATCATATTCCCGACCAAATCGCTCTTCGTCCCATTTCATAGAACGTTTCAACGCATCCATCGCGTAATGACATTGTTCAATATTGTGAGCTTCCGAAAAAATCTTTAGATTCACCCTTCTTCCACTCTTAGTAACAAAGACATCTTCTAAAACCGATAAATTCCCGGCCACTAGAGCGAATAAATAACTTGGCTTAGGAAAAGGATCGCTCCACGTTACTGATTTTCTTCCTCCATCCAAAAATTCTTCTTTCAACAAATTACCGTTGGACAATAGATTAGGGAATCTTTCACCATCCGCGATTACGGTGGTTGTAAATCGAGACAGCACATCTGGTCGATCCTGGTAATAAGTGATTTTTCTGAACCCCTCTGCTTCGCACTGAGTACAATACATGGCACTGGACTTGTACAAGCCTTCAAGGGCTGTATTTTGTTCCGGAACGATCTCCGTAACGATCTGAATCGTGTGGGTTTCACCGAGACCAAATATGGTCATTCCAAAATCATCTACAGAATACTCATTCTCGCTTATCCTGCGACCATCGACAGAGACGGATACCAACTCTAGCTCCTCGCCATTTAGGTAGATTTCTGTTGAGTCTTCCCGAACTTTCCTAATATCAAGCTCACTGCTGACTCGTGTTCGTCCATCTTCTATGTCGAACTTAAGCCTGGTTTCATCCGTTACGTATGCCGGAAATGCGTACTCATCAAGCCTTGTTAATTTCGGTTGCCCTTCTTTCATGAAACTGGTTCCACCCTCTCTGGCGATAACGCAATTGTCCCGCGATTAATTAAATCAATCTAGTATTCTTAACGGATGACAGAAAGTACTACCGGGCTATAATCACGCCTAGAAGTTGCTTTAGAAAGACACTATCCCCCAGGGATTTCACGTAATTCGAGCGAGTGTATAAAATGCAAAGCGTTGACAAAGAAGTTATCCAAGCAATTGTGGAGTGGCTGAACTCAGGCAAACAATGTTGGCTAGCAACCGTTATTGAGACCTGGGGCTCTTCGCCGAGGCCCAAGGGATCCTTACTAGCCTGCAACAGCGAATCAAAATTGATGGGTTCCCTTTCTGGGGGCTGTGTTGAGGAAGATCTTCTGGAAAAGCTTGTTAATGGCGAATTAGCAACCAAAGAAGCACAATTCTTTCAGTATGGCGTAACTAACGAGGAAGCTGAAAAATTCGGTTTACCTTGTGGCGGTAATCTCGACATCGTCGTTGAACCTCACCAACCCTCAAAAAAGACCATTCAACATTTTGAGCAGATAAACCTGGCTCTTCAAAATAGGGAAACGATCGAGCGTACAGTCAACTTGGCCTCTCCATCGATGTCATTGAAGGAGAATGTGCCTTACAAAAATCTGACATGGGACAAATCAGATCAAAAGCTCGTCCACATCTATGGCCCGAGGCAACATCTTTTCATCATAGGTGCAGGTATGGTCAGCAAATACCTCGCGGAATTCGCACTGGCACTCGAGTATCACGTCACTGTTTGTGATCCTCGCTCGGACTTCATCGAAGATTTTAATACCCAGGGAGTTCAGCTTGTATGCGACATGCCCGATGACGCAGTGCTTGAACATGCAAATGATGAGTCCACCGCGATCGTAGCTTTGACTCACGATCCTAGAATCGATGACATGGGCTTGATGGTTGCCTTGGATACCGAAGCGTTCTATGTAGGCGCTATGGGGTCAAAAAAGACCTCCGCTAGCAGAATGGAAAGATTAGCGGCCCTGGACGTATCAAGCGAGAGTCTATCAAGACTTCACGCGCCAATCGGGCTACCCATAGGAAGCAAAACGCCACCAGAAATAGCCATTGCGATTCTCGCCGAAATCACGGCAGTTAAAACAAACACTCGTGATCTAACCAGAAATCAATTGAGCAGCAGCACCGCCTCTTGAGCAATAAAATCATCGGAGCCCTAATTCTAGGGGCTGGCTATTCCCGTCGATTCGGTTCCGATAAGCGCCTCCACAACTTTGAAGGGTCCACTGTTGCGGAGACTACTGTGCTCGCCTATTCAAAGGTATTCGACCATATAAGGGTAGTTATACGGCCAGAAGATGATCGTTTGGTAGATCGTCTTAAAAATTTCAATGTTGAATTAATCAAGTCCGAGAACGCCAAATATGGCATGGGTTACTCTTTATCGGATGGGATAATCAATACCCCTACAAACTGGTCATTTATCGGACTACTCGATATGCCATACATCAAAGCTACTACGCTTCAAACACTTAAAAAAATGGCCATCGATGCAGACCATACTAAAATCAGAATTATTCGAGCAAGCTACCTGGCGCACTCTGATTGGCAAACTCATCCCATCGGTTTTCATAGTTCTCTATATCAGGAGCTAGCAGAGACCACTGGCGATCAAGGCGCGAGATCTATATTACAAGCACATTCTCAGCAAACGGCTCAACTAGATTCGAACGACATAGGACTCTGTAAGGACATAGATACACCATCAGATCTAACATGAATTGACTGAGTTTTTAACTACGTCATTCGGATCCGCCTAGCCTGCTCGCCCAATCCAGTTTACTGCGGCAGGATTCATAAAAACTGTGACCGGCTGGATAAAGTAAATTAAGTGGTTCCTCCGACTTCCCAACCTTGACGACATCACCTACTTCTAGAGGTAAATTAATTTGGGAGTCACAGCTTAACTGTGGAGCGCCCTCTGCTGCATCTATAATTCGAACCATCACCGTGGAATCGCCACTAACCACTAACGGCCTGGAAGTTAACGTATGAGGGAACATAGGAACCACCACCACAGCATCCAATCTAGGGTGCATAATGGGCCCTCCCGCAGACAATGAGTACGCGGTCGATCCAGTCGGACTGGCCACTATGATTCCATCGGATCTTTGGTTGTAGACAAATTCTTCGTTAACCAGTAACTCAAATTCCATCATTCTAGACATGCTACTTGGATTAACCACCACGTCGTTCAAAGCCGTTGAAGAGGATACTAAAACGTCATCTCTAAATACTTGAGCTTCAAGAAGAAAATGATCTTCGATCGAGTAATCACCAGACAATATCTGTTCAAATTTTTCCTCTATATCACCAGGCGCGATCGCGGCGAGAAACCCGAGACTACCCCTATTTACTCCCACAACTGGCACTCCACTTCCAGCTAGATCCCTCGACACACCCAGAATACTGCCGTCGCCACCAACGACAATCACCAAATCTGCAACACCGCCTAATTCCGCTCTAGTAACAACTCTATCGCCACGATCCAATTTGAGAGCCGAAATCACCTTTGCCTCCAAGAGAGTTTGAATCCCCATTTCATTTAATAGAGCATCAATCTTTGTGATCGATTCAAGAATACGATCTGTTAATCGTCTAGCTACTATTGCTACTACACTAAATTCTTTTTTCATAATGTATTTAGATTTTCAATCAGTAAATTATACACGTACTCGAAAAATATGAGCTGAACGTCTCTCTGCAGACTTTTAGTAAGATAAATTTACTTTTATGAGCTTCTGATTCATTGAACTAGCTACAGCGCCTTCATTTTCTCAGAAATTCGCTGTAAAACCCGACTTATAGTTTCTTCCGTTTGTGCTCCTGGCAACAAATATCCATTCTCAAATAGATATCCGGGCACGGAAAAAATGTTTTGTTCTTGCGCAAAATTCAAATGCGTTGACATATCAACATTTTCAGCGACGGAAAGAAGAGCCTCTTCGACGTCCCTAGCGATCATACCAATCGATTCGCAGAGGTTGAGAAGCGATCCAGTGTCTCCGATATCGATGCCCCGACAGAAATAAGCCTGGAAGAGAGCCTCTGCTAAATCGTGTTGAACACCCAGCTCTAAAGACCGCTCAAGTAGGTAGTGTGAATAGGCAGTATTTGGGATTTTTTCTATTAAGTCATACCTCAATTCAATCCCAACCGACTCGGCTTCTTCCTGAATCCGTCGAGGAGCTGAGCCAGTAACCGCCGAATCTCCATACCTGCGACGAAGGTACTCTCGACGATCAATTCCTTCATAAGGAAGTCCTGGATAGAGCTGATAAGGGCGCCAGATTAATTCTACATCAACTTCAACTAATTCCTTGATCGCGCTGTCCCATCGTCGTTTGCCTATAAAACACCATGGGCAAACAATGTCCGAGAAGATTTGTACCTTAATGGGACTAGATTCGATCACCTAAACACTATTCGCAAGTCAGGCAGAAATTCTATTAACAGCTACTTCTGGAACAAGCTATGGCAGCCAGTTCCATCCAAAAAGTCGAGGACAAGCTTTCTTTCATTGTCCTCAAGACGAACAAACTCTTGTCGGAGCCATTGCAGGCATTTCGCTTGATAAGGGAAAGGTTCCTGTACCCATTCTTTACCATCAATTTCCGTTCTAACTGTCTCAGCGCCATTCTCCACTGCCTCTGAATTAGCTAACAAAGCAGGAACATAAACCTTTCCAACCTCTCGAAAAATATCTTTGAGGGAGTCACCAAGTTGTGCAAAACAATTCCACTGGTCATCGAGGCTGGCATGGCCCGACAGATCGTCTACCGTGCCCACCCATGCAACTACTCGGCTAGCTATTTCATCGGCAATTTGCATTGGCGTTGGATCAAACACCGCTAACTGGGTCAGCTGACCGTATAGCCCAAAATCGCTTGCGGCTGGCCTGTGTCCGAACATGTAAGGAGAAGTATTCATATGGCTTGCCATCAGTTTCAAAATTCGCTGATAGCTTTCTTCTATAACTGGCGCTGTAGTGTCATTACTCCCTACAACATACAACCGATTAATCTGTCGATCTCTCACAAACTCCGACATCGGCTCCAGCTCTTCTTCGGTCGCAGTCAAATTCGTCCATCGTGGCAAAATTTCCCCTGCTTTTTTTATGTCTGCCTCGTAGTACCAACGATAATGAAACATCGCTTTGGTTAACCACTCATCTGCAAAGTCCTCCAACAGGTAGTCAAGAAATCGGGTAATTGGTTCATTCGGAATCACCGAGCGCCCCTGATATTCATCCTCAAGTCGCCTGATTATCGGAGTTGAGTCCACTACAGCTTCATACTCTCCTTTTTCGTCTCGAAAATAAAAAGTTGGTGCCAATTGAACTTTTGCTTGTGGCAACTCACTTTTGCCATCTAACAAGCCCGTTCCCAAAATTAATTGATAAGGAATTTGCCTGTACCTCAACACCGCTAACATTTTTCGGGTATAAGGAGAGCCAGGCGCTCCTCTTAATGCTAATAACTCAGACATAAAAACCTCTCGAGAAAAACTATTCCTCAGCATAGCTATGACCAAAGCTTTTTGCTACAAACAGTATTTTATGGAAACAACGATGGATTGGTTAAACCAGATACCAAGGTATCGATTAGGACATTGGCCAACACCACTGGAACCGCTTGAAAGGCTCTCCCAAGAACTAGGGGGGCCCGCGATTTGGGTAAAGAGAGACGACTGTTCAGGACTATTAACAGGAGGAAACAAGACTCGGAAATTAGAGTATCTGATAGCAGATGCTCTATCAGAAGGAGCCAATACCGTTGTTACTTTTGGAGCGGTCCAATCAAACCACGCAAGACAGACCGCCGCCGCATGTGCCAAAAGCGGACTTGAATGTCATCTTATACTTACCAGAAGGGTACCGTGGAAGAGCGACAACTATGAAACC
>CACFPX010000013.1:0-52491 GCA_902568205.1 K189A clade bacterium
GAATCGGTTTGGAAGGATAATCGTCGAAGGATGGCAGAGAGGCTGCCCACCTTTGATATTTTCAATAAGTATGCTCACGATTACAAAGTAGTATTTGTTGGCGATGCGACGATGGCTCCTTATGAAATTACTCACGCTGGTGGCAGTGTTGAACACTGGAATGAAGAACCCGGCGCGACATGGATGGAACGATTCGACTCGGTTTACGACAAGTTGATTTGGTTGAATCCTACTCCACAAGAAACCTGGGAATATTCTTCGTCAGTTATGATGACTCAAGAGTTGGTTGGAGGTCGTATGTACCCTCTAACGGTTCGGGGTCTGGAAGAGAGTATGGGGGAATTGTCAAAGTAATCGGGTAGTACCGGTCAGGTAGTGCGAGAAACTGCCGATAGCTGACACAAAAGGGCAAGACTGAGGTAGGTTGCCTTGGACTTAGATAACATGATGCGCCGCGACTACTTCAGGTTGCGACGATTTAAAAAACAAATAAGCGACCAATCGATTATTGAATCGATACGACTGCGCGAATCCCGTGAAAATTCTAGACGACTTCTAGATTTGAGTGTTCCTGCTGAATTACCAATAGCAGAGCACTCTGAACATATTATCAACCTGATTAAAGATAATTCAGTCTTAATTCTGGCGGGAGAGACTGGCTCGGGAAAAACCACTCAGTTACCTAAAATGTGCTTAAGTGCGGGCTTCGGGGCAGGAGCGATGGTTGGGCATACCCAACCTCGGAGGGTTGCAGCACGGACTGTCGCTCAACGCTTAGCAGAAGAAACCGGATCAACGCTAGGCGAGGATATTGGCTATTCCGTAAGGTTTGGCGACAGGACGTCGGAAAAGACGTTGGTAAGGATAATGACTGATGGCCTGCTGCTGTCAGAGATATCTAAGGACCGATATTTAGATCACTATGATGCATTAATTGTGGATGAAGCTCATGAGCGAAGCCTGAATATTGATTTCCTGCTGGGCTATCTCAAACGATTGGTAAGTAAACGTTCAGATCTGAAATTAATCGTTACTAGTGCAACCATAAATTTGGAACGTTTTTCCTCTTTTTTTAATGACGCACCGATCATCGAAATACCCGGTAGGAGTTATCCTGTATCAGTAGAATATCTTAATGAGCCAACAGACCTGAATTCTGGTATCGCGGATGCGTTAGATCAGATTCTTGCAAACAAAAATTCCGGTGCGAGAGATGTTCTGGTTTTCTTATCTGGTGAGCGAGAGATTTTTGAAACGGCTAAGTTTCTTCGTCAGCTTTATCAAAATCAGATAGAGGTGTTGCCTCTTTACTCTCGTCTTCGAGTTTCAGATCAGGAGAAGATATTTACAAATAAGGGTTCGCTTCGACGAGTCATATTGTCGACCAATGTTGCAGAAACTTCTGTAACTGTTCCGAATATAGGATATGTGGTTGACCCTGGTCTAGCTCGCGTAAACCGCTATAGCTATCGTTCAAAACTTGAACGACTGCCGATAGAGCCGATTTCAAAAGCAAGTGCCGAACAAAGAAAAGGGCGTTGCGGCCGAATTGCTCCCGGTACTTGCTATCGCTTGTACGACGAAGCTGATTTTTTAACTAGGCCCGAATTTGCTGATCCTGAGGTTCAGAGAGTCAATTTAGCATCAGTGCTTTTGCGAATGGAGGGGCTCAAATTAGGTCAGATCGAGTCTTTCCCATTTGTTGATCCACCTCAGGAGAACGCAATTAAAGATGCCTATCGACTCTTGTACGAGTTAGGGGCTGTTAGTGCAGGTAAGATCACGAAGGTTGGCCGTTTAATGGCCAAAATCCCTGTAGACCCTCGATTGTCTAGAATGATTGTCGAGGCTGGAAGTTATGGTGGTTTGAACGAGACTTTGATTGTTGTCTCCGCGCTTTCTGTTTCTGATCCCAGAGAAAAGCCGGTGGATAAACTCGCCGCAGCCGACACAAAACACCAGCAATTTGCAGACGAGCGCTCCGACTATCTAAGTCTTTTGAAGCTTTGGCGTTGGTTGGATGAGCAACGATCTTCGCTGTCAAAAAACCAGTGGCGTAAATTGCTTGCGAAGCAATATATTAGTTACTCCAGGGTTCAAGAGTGGAAAGAGGTATACCGACAGCTAAAACTGATCAGTACAAAAGAGTTGGGCTATAAGATCAGCGGAGAATCAGCGAACTATGAGCTGTTTCACGAGAATATATTGGTCGGTTGTTTAAGCTTGGTCGCGAAGCATGAATTCAAAGGAGAGTACATTGGCGCTCGTCATCTCAAGTTGCGAGTCTTTCCAGGCTCTTCGGTATCTAAAAAGAAGTTGAATTGGATTGTTGCTTCTGAAATCACCGAGACCACTCGTGTTTACGCGAGAACTGTTGCCCAGATAGATCCCAAGTCTATTGAGAAGAAAGCTAAGCATTTGGTGAAATTTTCTGACAGTGAGCCGACCTGGAGTGCTAGAAGGGGCGAAGTAATAGCTTATCGAACAGTAAGTCTTTATGGCCTAAGAATTGTCGAAAAACGAGGTATCTCATACGGGTCGATTGCACCAGATGTTTCTAGAGGGTTATTTATTTCAGAGGGTTTGATTAAGGGTCTATTACCCAGGATACCGTCATTCCTTCAGCACAATCTTGCTCAAATGAAGTTAATAAAGGATCTCGAAGACAAGCATCGTCGTGCTGGCTTGATGGTGGAAGACACCGTTCTCCAGGAGTTTTATGAGTCAAGAATCCCCTCTCAGATAACGGGTTTTACCGATCTCCAAAATTGGCTAAGAAAAGCAAAACGGACCGAAACCGATGCGTTGTATTTTTCTAAAGAAAATCTGTTAAACGTTGCTGATGACTTTGTGCAGGAAGACTTTCCGGGTCATATTGAAATTGAGGGTTTTCCTTTAAAAGTAAGTTACTCCTTTGCGCCTGGAAGTTTAGATGATGGCGTTACGATAGAGATACCGATCAGTGTTTTACAGGTCGTTGGTCGGGAGCCCTTCGAGTGGCTAGTCCCTGGTATGTTGGAATCGATCATTGAAAGTTGGATTAGATCGCTGCCTAAAGGACAGAGAAAGACATTGATGCCTATATCGGAGCTAGTTTCGGAGTTGAGCGGTAAGTTGCTCAAAGGGGACGAATATCGAAAAGGGCGTTTATTGTCAAAACTCGCTAACCATATTAAAGAAGCTAGGGGGGGCAAGATAGATTCTGACGATTGGAAGGTAGAGCAGGTGCCCGAGCATTTAAGGCCTAACTTCCGAGTAGTGGACGACTCGGGGAAGAAAGTGGCCGAAGGTAGAGATTTTCGGGCGCTAAAACAACGATATGTGGACCAAGCTCTGTCCAAAGATATCGCTCAAGAGAGCATGGACTTGGAGCCTAATCTTATTGATTTTCCAGTCCAAGAAATAGTGGACGCGAAGACTATAAGTATAGATGCCCGAAAGATTCTGATTTTTCCGGGATTAGAGGATCGCTCAGATACAGTTTGCCTTAAAGCTTTCTTAACGCCACAAGAGCGTGACCTTGCAAATCGCAAGGGTTATTCCCGCTTGGTTTTTCTTAAAATGGGTAAACAACGAAGGTTCTTTGTTAATGAAGTAAAGAAGCTAAATGAATTGAGCCTGTTCTATTCCTCTTTGGGAGACCGTGAAACCTTTGAAGAACAAATTATTCTTTCTTCGATATGGAATTGTTTTTTTGCTGATGATGAGTTGCCTAAAACATCAGAATCATTTGAATCGCGATTAGAGAAGAGTAGATCAAAATTAGCCCCGGCATTCTTTCAGACACTTGATTTGTTTGCGGACGTGATCAAGTTGAGGTTTGAAGTGTATCGATCACTTCAGGATTTGGAATCGGTGTCTTATAAACCCGCTTGTGATCACATTGGGAGTTGGATTAGTCAGTTAGTTCCTAATGATTTTCTATTGAGTACACCTAGCTCCTTTGTTCAATTGTTGCCTAGATATTTGGAAGGAATTAAATATCGTGTGGGCACTTTGCCCGGGCGGGTCTTAAAAGACAGAGGCCTTATGGAGAACCTGGTACCACTGGAAGAAAGGCTGGAAGAGATCAAGAAGGCGGAACTCTATTCTTTGGAGAATTTCGGACCTCTTCGGTTTTTTTTAGAAGAGTATAAACTCTCAATATTTGCGCCGGCGTTGGCTAAGAAGAAAGTAAACAATCACCCTTTGAATTTTGCTCGAGATCGGGTTTCTTTGAAGCGACTAGATGCAGCGATTAGAGACGAAGAACAGAGGGTGGGAATAATATAGCCTGATTATTCCTTCTGCTTGGTTCTGAGTTTGCCATCAATGAAATCTGAATGGTCGACATGAAGAAGATCTGCGAGTTTTCGGATTGTATATTCTTCCCACTGGTCGATATATTGATCAGAATCCGCAATTTGCCATAGGACAAAAATAATCTCCTTTTTGTCTTCGTAACTGAATTGCTCGTTAATCAGTTTTGTATAGTGATAGGATCCGACACTGTCTTTATGGAGTGACACCGCGTTTTCAAACAAGTCGTTTGCTTCGTCTGTGGTTTTGTCGAAAGTTTCTTGAAGAGCCGCGAGGATTATCCGCTTTTCCTCATTACTAATGTCGTGGTCAGCCCACGCGACTTCCAACATCAAAGTCAATGAAGCGACAATTGGGTCAATTTCTTTGGGCTGGTCGGAATTCTTCTTGGGAAGTAGCCAATTCTTTAATTTTGAAAACATCAGAGAGCAAATCCTAATTGATCTATCGCCTCGTTTAGAATAGAGGTGTTATTTGATTTTAGTCGGGTTGTATCAGAAAGGATTTGTCGATACTTTCTGGCCCCCGGCATCCCAGAAAAACAATTTAACAACGGTCGGGTAAGCCTGTTCAATTTTTCCCCGTGCTCCATTTGGATAACCATGTAGTCCAGATATTGTCTAAACACGTTAATCCTCTCGGTTGTGCTTATAGTTTTGTCAGGGTGGGAAATGTTAAAGAGTAATTCAGGATTTTGATAGGCGGCCCTGCCGATCATTACGCCATCCGCCCAAGTAAGTATTGGAAGCATTTCTTCTTCGTCGGAAAGACCACCATTAAACACAATCTCTAATTCAGGAAAGGTCTCTTTTAAAAACCTGACTTTCTCAGGTTGTAGTGGAGGAATCGAGCGGTTCTGGGCGGCCGAAAGTCCTTCCAAAATGGCGATCCTCGCGTGGACGTAAATGCGTTTGCAACCTGCCTCGGCGATACGTTCTACGAACTTGTGCAGGAACTCTGTGGACTCATCAGATCCGAGGCCAAGTCGGCATTTTACGGTTACAGGTAAATCAGTAACCGAATTCATGGCTTTTACACACTCTGCTACGAGATCAGGTTCTTTCATCAAGCAAGCTCCAAAAGCTCCTCTCTGTACTCGTGGAGATGGACAGCCAACATTGAGATTAATCTCATCAAAACCAACCGTGTGCGCGATCTCGGCGCATCGAGCTAGATCTTCAGGCTCGCTTCCTCCAAATTGCACTGCCACTGGGTGCTCTTCTTCAGAATATTCGAGTAGCCTGTGTTGTTTACCGAATGTTATAGCTGATGTGCTGATCATTTCTGTAAAGAGCAAAACTTTTTGAGAAAATAACCGATGGAAAAAAGCGGCAGTGACGATCCGTCCAGGCCATCATGGGGGCGACAGCTAGGACTTTGTTTTCGATTAATTGGGCGTGATTGTCAATCATTCAACTCAGGTTTCTCTGATTAAATCGGCCAAACTAAAGTGGAAACTGTAATATTTGTGAAACATTTTGTTTCATTTTGCGCCATTAATTTCTCCATTTTGTGTTCATTTTCATATACATTGAGCGTATGATCGCAGCGCGGAACGCAGGAGTCTAGCCATTTGGCAGGAGTTTCATGTCCGGTAAAAAGATAAGCCTCAAGCAAAGAACAATCCAGCAGGCAGTGCATGCTATTGGGATAGGAGTGCATTCTGGTCTCAAAGTGGGTATGTCGCTGCGTCCGGCCCCAGAAAATACTGGGATTATCTTCATTCGTTCTGATTTAGACAATCAAGAAGTAAAGGCTTATGCGGAGAATGTTTCAGATACCACTTTGTCAACTAGTGTCTCTCAAAATGGGGCACAAGTCGCGACAGTCGAGCACCTAATGTCAGCGCTCTGGGGTATAGGCATTGATAACTTGTACGTTGAGTTAACTGGAGAAGAAGTTCCAATAATGGATGGAAGCGCTGCTCCATTTGTTGATCTCATTAATTCGGTGGGAATCATCGAGCAAGATGCTCCTAGGCATTTCCTGATGATAAAAAGAGAACTTAAAGTGACTCAAGGAGATGCGGAGGCGATCTTAAGACCATTTAGTGGGTTCAAAGCTACCTATACGTTCGCTGCAGATCATCCTGTGTATAATCAATACCCTAAAATAGCGAGTATAGATTTTTCCTCCGTCTCATATGTTGATGAAGTTAGTAAAGCTCGATCATTTGGATTAGAAAGCGAGCTCAATCAAGCTCAGGCCATCAATAAGTGTCTGGGCTCTAGCCTTGATAATGCGGTTGGCATCAACGACAACGAAATAATGAACGAAGATGGTCTCCGTTATGAAGATGAGTTTGTCAAACACAAACTCCTGGATGTGATGGGTGATTTATATTTGCTAGGAAAGCCCATTCTTGGTGAATTTGAAGGATATAAGTCAGGCCATGCGCTAAATAATAAGCTAGCAAGAGCGCTCTTGAGGGTCGAAGAGGCATGGGAGCTCGTGACTTTTGATCTTTCTAAAGGCCCGGCGAGGATGGAGCCGATGATCCAGCCCGATTGCCTGTCCCTTTCTTAAATAAAAAATACATATTATTAGATTATCGATTAAATCTTTACTCGGTTTAATGGAATTCGAACTCGTAGGTCTTTATAATTGCGTCGCCGGAGTATTTGAAGCGCATAGGTGTTAATAGTTTTTGATCTTCTCAGGTCGTCTTAGACAATGAACCAGGATAAATTCACTAATTCAGGAGCATGTCGCTGTGGGAATTCTGTTTGGCAGGCAGATCGATTCCCTTCGATATTTATTCTTCCCCTCATGAGAAATCAGGAAGTTTAACTTGTCTCTCATTAAGATAAACAAAGGCTTAGATCTGCCCATTGATGGCAAACCGGAACAAAAGATTGAGTTGGCCCGGGCGTCACGTAGTGTAGGAGTGATCGGAGCCGATTTTCCCGGAATGAAGCCAACTATGCATGTTCAAGAGGGGGATAAAGTAAACTTTGGACAAGTGCTTTTTTCGGATAAGAAAAACGAAGGAGTCGTGTTTACCGCACCTAGTGCAGGAATTGTTTCTGGTATAAATCGCGGAGATAAAAGATCTTTGCTATCCGTGACCATTGACGTGGAAGAAGGATCAGAACAAGAATTTCAGGTCCACGACGTTAAACAATTAGATCAACTAGACGGCGGCACGGTTCGAGAGCAGTTGGTTAAGAGCGGTCAGTGGATTGCGTTTCGAACTCGCCCTTTTTCCAGAGTTCCAGCAATAGACGCATCGCCTAATTCTATTTTTGTAACGGCAATGAATAGTGACCCTTTAGGGCTAGATCCGACTATTGTAGTAAAAGAAGCGCAGCAAGAATTTGAGTCTGGTCTACTCATTCTGACTCGTCTTACCGAGGGTAAAGTTTATGTTTGTTCAGGTGAAGGTTTCGAAGTCAGCGTTCCAGAGCATGAAAGGATCAACGGGCAAGTTTTCTCGGGACCTCATCCTGCGGGTTTGGCGGGCACCCACATTCACCATTTAGACCCTGTGGGCCCCGATAAAACTGTCTGGTACCTTGATTTTCAGGAGGTTATCGCGTTTGGCCATCTATTTTTAACGGGCAAGATTATGACCCAACGCGTGATCGCTTTGGCTGGACCAGGTGTCTCGAATCCTAGGCTTTTACGAGCAAGTCTTGGTGCTAATCTAAAAGAATTAGTTGCAGGCGAAGTGAAAGAAGGAGAGCAAAGAGTGATCTCCGGTTCTGTGTTATCGGGTCGAGGAGCTGACAGTCCTGTTGACTACCTAGGTCGATATCATCATCAAGTAGCTGTGCTGGGTCAGAACAAATCGCGAGATCTTTTTGGTTATTTATCTGTTGGAACGAAAAAGCACTCTGTGTTTCCTGTCTTTTTATCAAAGTGGTTAGGTGAGAAGACGGTGGAATTTACAACGAGCACAAATGGGAGTCCAAGAGCTATGGTGCCGATCGGCACTTACGACACTCTTATTCCAATGGATATATTGGCGACTCAGCTGTTACGAAGCTTGCTGGTCGGTGATATTGAAAGTGCGATTAATCTGGGATGTTTAGAACTTGATGAAGAGGACATTGCTTTGTGTACGTATAGTTGTCCTGGTAAGTACGAGTATGGGCCTGTTTTGCGCGAGATGCTTACGCAGATTGAGAGAGAAGGGTAAAGGTTATGGGTTTACGTTCTTTCCTCGATGATATAGAGCCGCATTTTTCGAAAGACGGTAAGTTTTCGTATTTGTTTCCCTTGTACGAGGCGATCGATACAGCGCTCTACACACCGGGGAAAGTCACAGGAGGGCCTTCTCATGTAAGAGACGGCCTTGATCTAAAACGGATTATGATGACGGTCTGGCTACTTGCGGTAGCCGTAGGGCTTGTTGGTTCTTATTTTGTTGGTTACCACGCCAACCTCGCTATGGAAGCCTCTGGTATTGACTCTGTGTCCAATTGGAGAGGTCTTTATCTAAATCTTTTGGTGAGCTATGACCCCGATAGTTTTTGGGATTGCGTCGTGCACGGAATAGGCTATTTGTTACCTCTCTACGTCGTTGTGTTCGCAGCGGGTATTTTGTTTGAGGTGGTCTTTGCTTCAAAACGAGGTCACGAAGTAAACGAAGGATTTTTTGTAACCTCGATCCTGTATACCCTGACCTTGCCACCTGACATTCCGCTTCATTGGGCGATTATCGGAATTATTTTCGGTGTGGTGCTGGGTAAAGAAGTGTTTGGCGGTACAGGTAAAAACTTCCTAAATCCGGCCTTAACGGGTAGGGCTTTTCTTTATTTTGCTTATCCGGCAGATATGTCTGGGGACGCCGTTTGGGTTGCTGTCGATGGTGTTACACAAGCGACTCCTCTAGGGAATGCCGCATTAGGTTTAGATTATGGAGTGCAGCAGATCGATGCGTTTCTTGGATACATGCCGGGGTCCTTTGCAGAAACCTCTTTCCTGGCGATTCTTGTTGCGGGCCTGATTCTCTGTCTAACGAGAATAGCCTCTTATCGAATTATGTTGGGATCAGTGGCTGGGCTTGTTGCTACCGCCTCGTTATTGAATCTGATCCCGTCGACAAATCCTATGTTCTCCATGACCGCAGATTGGCACCTAATACTAGGAGGCTTTGCGTTCGGGACTGTTTTTATGGCGACGGATCCGGTGTCGGCTTCTCATACCAATACCGGTCGATGGATTTACGGATTTCTAATTGGTTTTATGTGCGTGTTAATTCGAGTTGTTAATCCAGCTTTTCCAGAAGGGATGATGTTGGCAATCTTGTTTGGTAATTTGTTTGCGCCGCTCATCGATCATTTTGTCATGCAGTCCAATATCAAGCGGAGGTCAGCTCGTGGCCAGCTTTAACAAGGATGGATTAGCTAACACCTTCTTGATCGCTTTGGCGGTGTGTCTGGTGTGTTCTGTCATCGTTTCGGGAATGGCGGATTATTTGAAGCCGATCCAGCTCCTCAATAAAGAACTAGATCAAAAGCAAAATATTTTGAGAGCGGCCGGATTACTGCCTCAAGGAGCGAAAACGTCAGAAGATGGGAAAGGTATTGAGGAGCTTTTCTCTGAGTTTATTATACGCGCGGTTGATCTTGATACGGGTGAGTTTTCTGACCAAATAGATCCAACAGCATTTGACCCTATTAAATCCGCTAAAGATCCAACTATCTCGATAGAGTTAGATAGTGAACAAGATATTGCAACGATCAAGCGCCGAGAGAACATATCGATCGTTTATATGAAAATGCGAGAGGGAGTGATCGATAAACTGGTATTACCGGTTAGAGGATACGGGCTTTGGGGTACCCTTTATGGATACCTGGCGCTGGAAGGCGATTTGACCACGATTTCAGGTATCGGGTTTTATAATCATAAGGAAACTCCGGGTTTGGGGGGGGAAGTAGATAATTCAAAGTGGAAAGCGTCTTGGAAGGGCGTGAGGCTCTATGATCTAACCGGAATTCCATCGGTTGCCCTTGTAAAAACCCGGTCTGATTCAAATTCTGAAAAGGCACAGTATGAAGTCGATGCGCTTTCAGGGGCAACGTTTACGACTCGAGGGGTAGAGAATTTAGTTAATTTTTGGACTGGCGAACTCGGATTTGGAAATTTCATTGAACGGCTTCGGGCCTCTCAAGAGCTAGCGAAGAGATAGGGGAAGAAAGTATGGCAACTCAAAAGGAAGTTCTTCTAGATCCTGTTTTCAACAACAATCCGATCGCGTTGCAGGTTCTGGGTATCTGTTCCGCGCTTGCGGTCACCGTAAGCCTCTCGACTACCCTAGTGATGTGCATGGCCGTGGTGTTCGTGACAACGATGTCGAATTTAGCGGTATCTTTAATCAGAAATCGCATTCCGACAAATATCAGAATCATCGTGCAAATGACGATTATTGCTTCCTTAGTGATTGTCGTAGACCAGGTCCTTCAAGCGATCGCTTACGATATTTCTAAGGATTTATCTGTCTTTGTTGGTCTGATTATCACTAACTGTATAGTAATGGGTAGGGCCGAAGCGTTTGCCATGCAGAATGGACCGTGGTTATCTGCGCTCGATGGGTTTGGAAACGCGTTGGGGTATAGTGTGATTCTACTCGGTGTCGCCTTCATTAGAGAGCCGCTTGGAGCCGGCACCTTTTTTGGTTACGAGATTTTGCCGACCGCGGATAATCCTGGAATGTTTGGATGGTATTACCAACCTAATGGAATGCTTCTGCTTTCACCGAGTGCCTTCTTTATTATCGGCCTCTTCATCTGGGCAATAAGGTCTTGGAAGAGTGAGCAAGTTGAAGAAATCGAATATGAAATTTCGTCCAATGTTCAGTACAAAGAGGCGATGTAATGGAACATTATCTGGCTATATTCGTTAAGACTGTTTTCATCGAAAACATGGCACTGACCTTCTTTTTAGGAATGTGTACGTTCATCGCAATATCGAAGAAGATATCTACGGCGATTGGACTGGGTATTGCGGTAATCGTCGTCTTAGCAATCACGGTGCCAGCCAACAATCTGATTTATAATCATCTTTTGAAGGACGGCGCGTTAGCTTGGGCTGGATTTCCAGAAGTTGATCTTAGCTTTTTAGGTTTACTGTCCTACATAGGCGTTATTGCGGCGATGGTTCAGATTCTCGAGATGGTATTGGATAAGTATGTGCCAGTGCTTTACAACGCATTGGGAGTATTCTTGCCTTTGATCACTGTAAATTGTGCAATCCTGGGTGCTTCTTTGCTGATGATTGAACAGGATCAAACTTTTACGGAAAGCGTGGTTTATGGATTGGGCGCTGGTGTCGGCTGGGCATTGGCGATAGTTGCTCTGGCCGGCGTTAGAGAAAAATTGAAATACAGTGACGTGCCCGAGGGTCTCAGAGGCCTTGGGATTACTTTCATATCTGTGGGTCTTATTAGTTTGTGCTTTATGTCTTTTGGTGGCATTGATATTTAGAGGATGAAGTTTTGAGTCTTAATATATTACTAGGCGTGGTCATGTTCACGACCACCGTGTTGGCGCTTGTGGGAATAATACTGGCGGCGCGAGCCCGCCTAGTAAGTTCAGGTGACGTTAATATTCTGATTAACGATGACCCCGATAAAACCATTGCAGTGTCTGCGGGCGGTAAGCTGTTAAATACGTTGGCGGACAAAGGAATTTTTCTAGCCAGCGCCTGTGGAGGAAAAGGGACTTGCTCACAATGTAGGTGTCGAGTTGTTGAAGGTGGAGGGAGTATTTTATCCACTGAGGAGTCTCACTTTAATCGGGGTGAGGTTCAAGATAATTGGCGGTTATCGTGTCAGGTCGCGATAAAGCAAGACCTGAAGATAGAAATTCCTGAAGACGCGATAGGCGTGAAGCGATGGGAATGTGAAGTCATTGAAAATCCCAATGTCGCCACATTTATTAAAGAGCTCAATTTGAAGTTGCCCGAAGGCGAGGATGTAGATTTTAAAGCCGGAGGTTACGTTCAGTTGGAGATTCCTCCGTACGAAATGGATTGGTCAGAAATTGATGTGCAACCAGAATATCGTGGGGATTGGGATAACCTAGATTTCTGGCGGTTTAAATCGAAAGTAACAGAACCAACGATCCGGGCATACTCAATGGCGAACTTCCCACTAGAGAAGGGAATACTTAAGTTCAATATCAGAATTTCGCCGCCACCGCCCAGGACCGACTTTCCCCCCGGTGCAATGACCTCGTATGTTGGGAAGCTTAAGCCAGGAGACAAGGTCACTGTCTTTGGCCCATACGGTGACTTTTTTGTTCAGGATACGCCGGCTGAAAAAGTATGGATTGGAGGAGGGGCTGGTATGGCACCACTCCGTTCTCATATTTTTGATGAGCTGGTGCGAAAGAAATCGAAGACCAAAATGGTATTCTGGTATGGAGCTCGATCTTTAGGAGAGATGTTTTATCAGGAAGAATTTGAGAAATTAGCGGCTGAACACGATAATTTCGATTTTCATATAGGGCTCTCTGAGCCACAGCCTGAAGACAATTGGGAAGGCTATACGGGCTTTATTCATAATGTTGTCCATGAACAGTACCTGAAGGACCATCCTAATCCGGAAGATTGCGAATATTATCTATGCGGACCTCCGCTGATGGCTGCAGGGGTTTTAGGTATGTTAGATGATTTGGGAGTGGAACCGGAAAATATTCGATTCGATGACTTTGGCGGTTAATGGAGGGACCAATTCCGCCAGTCTTCATTGCTACCCTTTGGTGGTAGATCTAAGGGAAATATAGGCCTTCTGACCGAATTAAAGTGAATTTGATCGTAATCAGAAGTGCAAACACCTACGCCCGCACACTCGATCACCTTTTTTGAGATATCCCGAAATCCAACTCGATAGTGGATGCGACTCTTCAACATGAGATAAGTCTTCTCGGTGGGCTCGATTCCTAAACTTCGAAAGCATTCTGGGTCGGTCGGTTCGACATGACGAGATACGATAATGATATCGACACTCCCAACGGAGAGTATTGCGGTAGTGCCCATGTTTACGGTTAGACCGCGCGCCATGGCAACCTTTGCTTTAAATTTTCCATTGAAAATGGTTTTTACCTCTCCAGTTAAAGTCAAAGGTTTGCTCTGCTGTTCCAAAGCATCCATGAACAACTTGCCGCCCAACGAGATCGTGACCGTATTTCCGACCCCCGCCTTTTGCATTTCATCAACCGCTTCGGGGTCATAGAAACCAAATACCGCGACATCCTCTAGTCCATGTTCCAAAATAGAGTAGAGTACCTCGGTCGTGTCCATTGTTCCGCCAGAGGCGGTATTATCATAGTGGTCTAGTAAGACGATTGGGCCCTCACCGGGCTCTTTTGTAGCAGCCTTCGCTTTTTCCATAGAGCTATCTAGAGACTCAATCTCGTAGACGAATTTCTCCTTATTTAACCAAGCTTCATCGAGTATTTGTTCCGTAATTTGCTTGGCTTGCTCGGCGTTATCATCGGTTATCGTTACAACACTAAGACCCGCATCGTTGATATCCGCATGAGGGAATCCGGTGAACACACTAACCGCAAGCGCAGCGGTTCCTTCCATCTGAATGGCCTTTCTCTGCAAGGAAAGATTAGGTTCATCGTCAGTGCCTTGTCTCATAACATGAGGCAGCATCGGCACGTTGGACCAATGCATCGCCGGTTTGGCCTCACCACGCAACATCTTGAAAAATAGTTCTGCAGATCGGATAGCTGTAGCATCCATATCAATATGTGGGTAGGTATGGTAGCCGGTCAAAACATCACAGTTGGAAACCATCTTTTCCGTGACGTTGGCGTGCATGTCCAGGGAGATAGCAATTGGTAAGTTGGGTCTCTGCTTGCGAATCCTAGAGAGCAGTTCTCCTTCACCATCTTCGAACTCCTCGGTGACCATCGCGCCATGGAGGTCTAGCAACAGAGCATCGATGTTTTCGCAAAGATTGAGTATTGCAGAGGATATGAATTCATAAGCCTCCTGATCGACAGGTCCACTAGGGGGTGCTCCGGCCGCGATTCCCATTACGATTTCTGCGTCGTTTGCTTCTGCGACTTGTATGTATCCACCAAGGCAAGAAGCGGTTCCTTTGTAGATCCGAAGAGCGTTAGGTCCCGATGGAGGGGTCTCATTGCCGCCGGAGAATCTTTTCAGGTCTGTAACCACTGGTGAGAAGGTGTTGGTCTCGTGGCTCATCATCGCAATACCAACTTTCATAATCACCCCTTGGCTAAAGCTTTCTCTGTGAATACGCAGGTAGGGCAATGAGCATCTGCAACCTCTGCATCTTCACTGGTTTGATACTGTGGGGTTGAGAATCGCTCTATCCTGTCGTCAGAACTTGTCTTCTCGCTACGCCCTTTTGATGGGCGCATGACAGCATCTTTCCATTCATCGTTATCGGACCATCGGCGCTCCAGATCAATGACTGATCCGGGTTCCGTTATATCGGTGATCGCGGATAACGCTCTGCGCATGATGAATTCTTGGTCGTCTGGATTGTGAGGCTTTCCGGCAGTATGGCCAAGTGGATAGTCGATATAGACGGCTCGAGGGGCCTTTACAGACTTGGTAATTGAAAGCGCGCTAGACAGACTTACGGTTGGTATTCCTTGTTGTTCGATTTGTTTGGCGATCAGTCCGACGGACTGGTGGCACACAGGTCAAGCGGGCACTAGTACGACCAGATCGACCTCATCTTTGATGGCCTGACCGGCAAGACTTGGAGCTAGGTATTCGCGTACCTTTCGGCTGGAATAGATACCCCCCATAAAGCTGTATACCCTGTCGGCTACTCCTTTGATGAGTCCTTGTGTAGCGAGCTTTCGTAATGTTTGAAGAGGAAAAACAACGTTGATGTCTTCGCGAGCGTCTTTTAGGTCATATGCAAAATGTGTAGCCCTCAGGTCTTCTTGAGCACAATCAGATTGGATGACTCGGTAGCTGGCATCGTCTTTATAATGAAAGGCGATTTGACCCTTCAGGTAGATTCCCCCAGAACATATGAGACCGACTTTGCATTGGTCTAGGGGTTTATCTAGTTTTGATAACGGTGCCTCTTCTTCATGAACCCAGGTGTAGGCAGGGTAATCAAGGGAACTGTATAGAGCTCTCGTTCGCTCAATATAATCGATAGGACTTTGAACTGTAGACGTCAATTTATTGCCTCCTCAATGAGCTAAAACTTACCAAGTGCCAGCGCATAGGGCAACAAAGCTTGTCGTTCTGCCGAAACACAATACACTAGTAAAAAAGAGAGGAATAGCAATGACAGAACCAGTAGTTCTTTACGAGGAAATCAACCACATAGGGTATGTTACCCTGAACCGGCCCGAAGCGATGAATTCACTCACATATGAGTCCTATGATTTACTGGAAGATTCAGTTAGACAATCTAAAGCTCGAGTCATAGTGATTACCAGTTCTGGCCGTGCTTTTTGCGCGGGAGATGACGTAAAGCAAATACTGGGGAGTAATGCGCCTCCCCCAAAAGAACATGTTGAGCGAGGTCGAAATACAGGCGGGCTGACTCCTGCAGCCGACGCTCTGTTGAATACGAATATTCCGATAATCGCTGCGGTCAATGGCCCGGCTGTGGGCTGGGGCATGGAACTCGCGCTGATGGCTGATATACGTGTTGCGTCGATTAATGCGAAGTTTGGAGAGCTATTTGTTGTAAGGGGCTTGTGTTGTGATGTCCCAGGGCTCGGTCGGTTGGCGCAGTTGGTGGGTCGAGAAAAGGCAGCTGAGCTTTTGTTTACGGGTGAAGTGATTGATGCCCAGGTCGCAAAGGAGATTGGGCTGGTCAGTCGAGTCGTGGAGCATGATCAGCTTATGGATGCTGCCAACGAAATAGCGAATAAGATAGCAAGTAATCCCCCATTAGCGGTCCAGCGATTGAAGGAAGGGCTGAGGAGAACATTAGATCCTGACTGGAAAGAAACTGGTAAATGGGCGATGGCGCAGATCAGCGAGCTCAGAAAGACAGAGGATTCGAAAGAAGGGGTAAAAGCGTTTCTTGAAAAACGTGAACCGGTTTATGTAGGCCGGTAAGAAAATAAAATAAGTTCAAGCGGAGAAAAATATTGGTCGCAGAAGCTAAAAGAGTCGGAGACAAAAGGTTTAGGGAGTCCTACGGACGGTACTTTGAAGATTTTGAAATTGGTGATGTGTATGAGCATCGACCTGGGCGAACGATTACTGAAACGGACAACACTTGGTTTACTTTGTTGACCATGAACCAACATCCCTTGCATTTCGATAAGGAATACGGGGCCAAGACTGAGTTTGGCAAAGTACTGGTCAATTCGTGCTTAACAATTTCTTTGGTGACGGGCATGTCTGTTTCAGATATCTCGCAGAAAACCATAGCAAATCTCGGTTGGGACAAGGTTCGGTTGTCCGGTCCTGTTTTTGTAGGGGACACCCTTTACGCTGAATCCCAAGTGTTAAGCAAGCGGGAGTCAAACTCACGTCCAAACCAGGGTATCGTCAGCGTGGAGACGAAGGGAATAAAACAAGACAAGAGTGTCGTGATCTCTTTTGAGCGCTCTATGCTTATTCCCTTTAAAGGTCACGCGATTGACGACCAGATGGATTATTAGCTATGTCTAATGACCAAGCGATAATTCTAGACACCATAGATAAGTTTCTTGAGAAGGAAGTCCGTCCGGTAGTTAAGGAATATGAACTTGCTGATAAGTATCCGCACGAAATCGTTTCTAAGATGAAAGAACTGGGATTGTTTGGCGCAACAATCTCTGAGTCATATGGGGGCCTAGGACTTTCTGCGGAGGTTTACGCGCAGATTGTAGAGCATGTTTCTAAAGTATGGATGTCGATATCTGGGATTTTTAATTCGCACCTGATCATGTGTACTGCGATCGAAAAGTTTGGCACGGATCAAATGAAGGAAAAGTACTTACCTCTGATGGCTCGTGGAGAGCTGAGGGGTGGTATTGCGCTTACGGAACCCGATTGCGGAACCGATCTTCAAGCAATACGGATGCGTGCCGCGAAAAAAGATGATCATTATATTCTGAATGGAACGAAACAATGGATCACTAATTCGGTTGAAGGCAATGTGTTGGCGGTTCTGGTCAAGACGAATGTTGATGCTAATCCAAGACATAAGGGTATGAGTCTCTTGATTGTTGAAAAGAAAGCCGGTTACAAAGCAACTAAGCTCAGTAAGCTAGGCTATCGAGGAATTGATACAGGGGAGGTCGAGTTCAATGATGTGGCCGTTCATCAAGATAGTCTCATTGGGTTAGAAGAGGGTAGGGGCCTACAGCAAATACTCTCTGGTCTCGCACTTGGACGAATTAATGTGGCAGCAAGGGGCGTCGGCGTAGCCAGCGCCGCTTTAGATGCCAGCCTTGCCTACTCGCAAGAGCGAGAAACATTTGGTCAACCCATTCATCAGCATCAGGCAATCCAGATCAAGTTGGCTGATATGGCAACTCGGGTGGAAGCATCAAGACTCTTAACGGCAAAAGCGGCGCGAGCTTACGATAGCGGTGAGCGGTGTGACCTAGAGGCTGGAATGGCTAAGCTGAGTGCGACCGAAGCGGCGATGGGAAACGCAAACGAAGCTTTACGTATTCACGGCGCGTACGGATATTCACCTGACAACGAAGTTGAACGTTATTATCGCGATGCGCCCTTGTTAGTCGTTGGTGAGGGGACCAATGAGTTGCAACGCATCATCATTGCGCGTCAGTTAATAGAACTTGGAAATTTCTGAAAGCTGAGTTAAGCAGCGTTGATCAGTTTCTCTGCGAGGCACTGATCGATAATAATTTCGGTAGTGCGTTTGCAGGATCCACAACCTGTGGCCGCACCGGTTGTATTTTGCACGGAGCTAAGATTACTTGCGCCATCAGAAACGGCTTGAGCAATTTCTTTATCGGTGACTGCATTGCAAAGACAAACGTACATAACTGCAGATATCTCTAAATCGTTGTGTTAATACAATTGTAAATGCAAATTGTTCTCAATATCAAATGATTTATGGCTGTTATTTTATTTACCAAATGACAATAATTATCGTTATAAATCAATAACTTAACTAATTTTTTTCTTGAAATGAGGTTGCGTGCTACGTAGGATAGACGGAGTTTATTAGCTTTAAGGATCGATAAAGATGAAAGCGCAATCTCCCGAAATTATTAAACACTTGAACCAAATTCTTAAGAACGAATTGACCGCCATCAATCAATATTTTCTACACGCGAAGATGTTTGATGATTGGGGTCTAGCCAAGCTAGCGGAATATGAAAAACACGAATCTATCGATGAGATGAAGCACGCGGATACGCTGATTGAGCGTATTCTGTTTCTTGATGGGTTACCGAATCTGCAGGATCTTGGAAGTTTGATGATAGGAGAGAATACCCGAGAGATGCTTGAATGTGATCTTAAACTGGAAAACCTCGCGATTCCGGACTTAAGGGCGGCTATTAGTCATGCTGAGGAATCCGGCGACTATGGAACTCGTCAGATACTCAGAGAAATACTGGATTCGGAAGAAGAGCATGTAGATTGGATAGAAAAACAAATAGGTTTGATTGAAAAAATCGGCGAACAAAACTACATTCAGTCTCAGACATAGCGTTTATGAGAAGTGATGAAACTAAGAATTCGGGGCAATACCCTGCGCTTGAGGTTATCTCGTAGTGAAGTCGACTTGGTTGGTCAGGGCAAGGAGGTGGAAGAATCTACGTCTTTCCCAGGCGGGGGTAAACTCCAATATTCGTTGAGACAATCACCGTCGAAAACAAGTGTGGTCAAGACCAACGAAGGCGATAAAAGCTGTATCAATGTTATTGTCGATCAAAATAAAGCGAAGATGTGGGCTGAATCGGAGGAAGTGGGATTGTTTGGTGCTGAACCTCTTGTTTTGGGGTCCTTAGAGTTGTTGATTGAAAAAGACTTCGCCTGTCTTAACCCGAGAGAAGGGAGCGAGGATTCTGACAGCTATCCTAACCCTGCAACCGTTGATGCCAACTAGAAAAAATCCGCTCGCTCATTAAAGTTCTTAAAAAGGTCATCTTGAGAATATCCTACTTCGATAGCGCCTCTGGATCGAATGTATTCTATTGCGCTTCTGTGTCCTTTTAATAAGTATTTCTCTAGATGGGGGCTTTCACTCACATGAATTAATTGGTGGAGGGGTTGTATCCTTAGCGAGTCCCTTGCGCAAATTATTGATGAGGCGGAGCAAGCCTGAACGAGAGGCTTCTCCCAACCAAATTTAAGTAATGGTGTATCCCCGGGAGTGCATAATAGCCACTCGGTGTTCATGCGAGTTAGCGCGGACAGTATGCCTACCAGTGGACTATTGCTTTTGAGTCCGGTATCTGAATCTTTTATGACAACCCCATATTTAGCGTAACTTTGCAGATCGCGATTAGCGCTGATGAATGATGTTCTTGTTTGCGGGAGCGCTGCTAGGACGTGTTCGATCAAAGGTTTCCCTTTCCATGGAACTAGTGGCTTGTTGAGGTTTCCTAAGCGGGAACCTTTACCCCCGCAAAGAACAACTGTACTGATATTCGATAATGACCTTGGGTCTGGTGTTTTCAAAGAAAGAGACAACGTCTTATGATTTAGATGAGACCTTAAGTATGAGTTAAGAATATGACAAGCATTGCGTTCCGAAATGTTGAGGTATTTGACGGGCTAGGTGGTGAACCCTTTATAACCGATGTAGGTGTAAAGGCTGGAAGAATCGATTGTATTGGCCGGGTGTCGAAAGCTCAGGTCGAGATTGAGGGCGAGGGTTGTGTGTTGTCTCCTGGATTTATAGATACCCATGCTCACGATGACGGGGCTTTTATTCGGCACCCAGGAATGGAGTTCAAGTTACAGCAGGGAGTTACCTCAGTGGTCAGCGGCAATTGTGGGTTTAGTGCTATACCTTCCAGTCCTGATGTGGACCAGTCGGCGGCAAGTGGAGGAATTCTGGCAGGACTAAAAGGGGATTTTGTCGACTTGGAGGGTTATTTTGCGACGGTTCTTAGTAAAGAACCTTCAATCAATAACATGATGCTGGTTGGACATAATACAGTGCGCTCGATGGTACTTGGAGATGCAAAAAGAGCACCGACTGCAGCTGAGCTAGCTACCATGCGGGATCATATTCGATTGGCTCTCGAGCAAGGTTGCTGTGGTTTTTCAAGTGGACTGATCTATCGACCCGGAAGGTATAGCAATACCGAAGAGGTTGTCGAACTGGCAAAAGTGGCTGGCGAATTTGACGCGCTGTACACCACGCACATGCGCAACGAAGGAGATAAATTGCTCGATGCGGTAGACGAAGCGCTATTGATTGGCAAGGAAAGTGGATCACACCTTCATATTTCTCACCATAAAGCCGCGGGTAAAGCGAATTGGGGCAAAGTGAGCCAGTCTCTAATGAAAGTAGAGGAGGCTCTCGTGAGCGGACAAGCCGTAACGCTGGATGTCTACCCTTATACAGCGGGGAGTGGTCGAATGATCGAATACTTCAATTTAGATAATCCAAATGAAGAGCTTGCGCGAACGATTCGGATCGCAAGTTGTCCGGCAAATAGGTTATATGAAGGTCGGATGTTGGTAGATATTGCTGAGGCAGAAGGCAAGACGATGCCGGAGATGGTGCGCTCCGTTCTCCTGGCGCCTGAAGGAGATAAAACCTTGTGTATCCAGTTTGTGATTTCTGAAGAAGATGTCGAAACAAACATTAAGCAGAAAGACATGATGATCGGTAGTGATGGAATACCAGATCTGAAAGGGCGGCCGCATCCTAGATTGTTTGGCACTTTTCCAAGGGTATTGGGTCACTACGTGCGAGAGAGAAAGTTGATAGGATTGGCGGAAGCAATCAGGCGGATGACCTCTCTTCCAGCTCGTATTTTCGGTATGAAAGAAAGAGGGAGAGTCGCGGACGGCTATCACGCAGATCTTGTGCTCTTTGACTCTAGATTAATCGCAGACCAGGCGACTTATGATCAACCGACGCTACCACCACTGGGAATTAAAACAGTGGTTGTCAACGGCGAGATCGCGTTGTCAGATGGAGAGGCTACGGGGGCGGGAAGTGGCAGAATGTTGCGCTACAGGAATGATTCTTTTAGTCCCAGGTAAGCGTGATAGAGTTGTATCATTCCAGTCACTTTTGGTAGGAATTAAAAATGAGGCGAAAAAATGAGTTTTTTAGATAAAAGCATCAATGACCATGTGATGATCTTAACTATGTCCAGTCCAGAGACCCGCAATGCGCTTACAAGTGATGAGCAATTTGGAGAGTTTGAGGACGTTTGCATGGAGATAAACGACGATAAATCCGTGAGAGCGGTTGTTTTGACGGGCGAGGGGAGTGCGTTTTGTGCCGGCGGTAATGTTAAAGATATGAGGGAGCGCAAGGGCCTTTTTAGCGGAGATCCATTTGACCAGGCTGATGCCTATCGCAAAGGGATACAACGAATACCTCGAGCGATCTATTCCCTAAACGTTCCAGTAATAGCTGCGGTTAACGGCCCCGCGGTGGGAGCCGGTTGCGATCTGGCGACCATGTGCGACATACGGATAGGTTCTGAAAAAACTATGTTTGCCGAGAGTTTTGTAAAACTGGGGATTATTCCCGGTGATGGAGGTGCTTGGTTTTTACCGAGAGCCGTTGGCTACTCGAACGCTTGCAAGATGGCTTTTACTGGAGAGCCAATAGGAGCTGACGAAGCACTTGCGATGGGCTTGATTTCGGAGATTGTTCCCGTCGACCAATTGGTTAATCGAGCACGAGAATTAGCCTCAAGCATTGCGCAAAACCCTCCACATGCGGTCCGGCTCACCAAACAGCTGATGAGAGCGAGTGAAAATGCGTCGCTAGATGAATTGCTGGACAAGTCTGCGGCCTTTCAGGCAATCTGCCATGCGGAACCCGATCATAGAGAAGCCGTTGAGGCGTTTTTTGAGAAACGACCGGGGAAGTATAGGGAATCTTAATTAGAACGAGCGATAATCCAGGGGAGTAGGAAATTGACGAATTTAAAGCGTGTATTGGCTGCGATCAGCCTTTTGGTGATGTCATCAGGTCTTTTGGCAAAATCAGTACCTCAGACCAAAGCGGAACGTGTGGGTATGTCGTCTGAACGCCTTGATCGTATAACCGCTATGACGCAAAGGTACGTTGACGAGGGTAAGCTGGCGGGCGTAATCACTATGGTCGCGAGAGACGGCAAGTTAGTTCATTTTGAGGCTGTCGGTAATAAAGGGGTGGACGATTCTCGACCCTTGGAGAAAGACGATTTATTTCGAATTTACTCGATGACCAAACCGATTACTGCAACCGCAGCAATGCAGCTGTATGAACAAGGTAAGTTTCATATGAATGACCCTGTTCACAAATTCATCCCTGAGTTTAAAAACCTTACGGTCTTGAATGAGCAGGGTGAGCAAGTTCCTGTAAAAAATCACATGACGATGCAGCAGCTACTTTCTCATACCACTGGTTTGTCTTATGGCTTTGATCCGGTTAATGATCCTGTGGATAAACTCTATGGTGAGGCGAAATTATGGGAACACGAAAACCTTGATTCGTTAATGGAAACTGTTTCCAAACTACCGCTAAAATTCGAGCCTGGAAGCGCATGGCACTACTCAATAGCGGTTGACGTCACTGGTGCGGTGGTAGAGCGAATATCCGGTCAGTCATTTGACGAATATCTGGATGAGCATATCTTCACTCCTCTAGGAATGGAGGATACATTCTTTCAACTCCCGCCTGAGAAAAAAGAGCGGTTCCTTCCAAATCATTCTTGGGATTTTCAGAATAATCAGCTGGTGACTTTAGACTTCAGGCAACTCGCTGCTATGGGGATGAGCGAAAATGCCGCCATGTTTAATTATGATGAAGTCTCCCTTTACTCGGGAGGGGGTGGGCTGATTTCAACAGCTATGGATTATCTAAAATTCGCCGAGATGATGCGAAATGGTGGCGAGCTCGACGGAGTCAGAATCCTTGGTGAGAAGACGGTCAACTACATGGCGAAAAATCACCTAACGGCGAGCATTACGGCAAGTGGCACTGGAGAGTCCCCGGCATCAATCCTGGGTCAACGAGATATGGGGGCAGGGTTTGGTTTAGGCTTTGGCGTAGTAACGGATACGGTCAAAGCCGGTGTGGTCGGAAGCAACGGCGAATTTAACTGGGGAGGCGCCGCTGGCACTGTTTTTTGGATAGACCCTGTAGAAGAGATAGTGGTTGTTGGGATGATACAACTGATGGGCTCACCCTGGTCTCTGCGTTCAGATTTGAAAGTGGCGACCTATCAGGCGATTACCGAAAGCTACGAATAATTTCAGAACGTTTAAGTTCCAATGCCTCTCTCGTCCAATCAGATCGAAACATACTGGAGAGAGGGGTATTTGGTTATCAAAAGGCTTATCGCTGAAAAACAGCTGGATACCTTCAGTAGCAGGTTTGAGGACATCATAAGAGGGCGTGCTCAACTCAGTCCGATGATGAAGGTCATGAGAGATGTCATGATTGTCAAAGGACATTTGAAGTCGGACGATCCCATCAAAGAAGTTAACAAACTATTTTCTCTTGAGAATGACCCGGTCTTCTCAGAATACATCTTGCACCCAGAGTTAACTTCAGTTGTTCGCAGTTTACTTGGACAGACTATTTACAGTTTGGCTAGTAATGTGTTCAACAAGCCCCCTGAAATTGATGGACGGCATCCGATGCACCAGGATTTGAGGTACTTCAAGCTTAGGCCCGCTGACGAAATTGTTGGCGTATGGACATCGATTGGAACCGCGAAGAGAGAGAGCGGCTGTTTGTCGGTCATAGCCGGTTCCCATAAGCTTGGCATTCAGGAACACACTCTACCAGAATGGGATTATATCAATCACGGATTTTATGGAATTCAGCATCTCGATCGAGAGCAAAGAGTACACGTAGAAATGGGCCCCGGTGATACGCTGCTGTTTCATCCCTTGTTAGTCCATGGCTCAGGGTCCAACCGAACCAGCTCATGCAGGCGCGCTATTTCTGTTCATTACGCGTCTGATCTGTGTGTATCAGATAACAAAAACTGGCGAGAGACCGGGCTAACACGAAAAATTGCTGACTAACTCAGATAGAGTTAAGTATCAATCAAGCCACTTGATACATCTTAGCATTTCCTCGTCGAACCCATGGCTGCGATAAAGGGATCTTGCGCGTTGGTTATTTGCAAAAACATGTAGGGTGAGAGTTGTGGCACCGAGATCTTTGACCCTGTCTTCCGTTCTTTGTAATAGTCGTCGACCGAGACCCTGTCCTCGAGCTGGAGGCGCTACGACGATAGCTTCAAGATGGGCGCTTGGCTGATGGCTAAGCATCTCTGCGCGCATTGTTACTAGAATTAAACCCGAAATTTCGTTGCTTGAATTAATGGCGACATCTGCAAAGGTTAATTGTGTTTCTTTGTCCAAGACGGATTTCAAGAGCTCGGCATCGCCCTCCCAGAGATTATTGGCAAAACGTCTGACGGGAATGTCGAAATCGGCAAGTTGCGGGAGGAGCTTTAACAACGCATCATAATCGCCCGGCTCGGCTGGTCTGTAAGTGTTTATGTAATTCATTGGGAAAGGTTAGCTGGAGAAGTCCGCCATGGGCAAGATAAATAAGCGTTACGATCGTCGTACAGCGGTCAGCGTTGTAATCGCTAATATGATAGGAACTGGCGTGTTTACGAGTCTCGGTTTTCAATTACTCGATATTCATAGCGCGCCCGTTATATTGCTGCTTTGGTTCGTGGGCGGTGTCAGCGCCTTGTGCGGAGCATTGTGCTATTCGGAGTTAAGCGCGGCCTTGCCGCGTTCGGGTGGCGAATACAATTTTATCGGTTCTATTTACCACCCTGGATTGGGTTTTGTTTCGGGTTGGATATCTGCAACAATTGGGTTTGCCGCACCTACCGCGCTGGTTGCGATCACCTCTGCGACTTATTTGAACACGGTCAACCCCGACATACCGATTACAATGTTCGCCATATTCTTGGTGACTCTCATTTCCTTATTTCATCTGTTTAATCGTTCGAGCAGTAGTACCTTTCAGGTTATTTTCACAGGAGTGAAGGTGGCACTTATATCCGTGTTCATAGTGTGTGCCTTGCTCTTTTCAGATCAATATCAAAGCTTACGATGGACTCCGAATTTTAACGATCTCTCGCTTATTTCGGAGGGTTCCTTTGCTATCGCTCTGATTTACGTGAGTTACGCCTATACTGGTTGGAATGCTGCGACTTATTTGGCAGGGGAGGTTGAAGGCGTTCAGAAGGAGATGCCGCGCGTTTTGATTACAGGGACACTAGTTGTGGGGCTGCTTTACATACTTCTACATTTCGTTTTTTTGACGGTTGCTCCGATGAGCGCAATGCAAGGAAAGTTAGAGGTTGGTCATGTTGTTGCATCCTATGCTTTTGGCGAGCAGGGTGGTCAATGGTTTTCTGTCATGTTATCTGTTTTGTTAATTTCGACTGCGAGCGCGATGATTTTATCTGGTCCAAGGACCTTGCAAGTGATCGGACAAGATTTTCCCTTGCTGTCGTTTCTCGCTAGAGAAAATAAATTGGGTATCCCGCAAAGAGCAATCCTTTTTCAACTCGGATTAACGATTGTCCTGATCGCAACAGCATCATTTGAGGCGATTCTCATGTTCTCTGGTTTTGCGCTTGGTTTAAATACCTTGGCGACGGTAATAGGAGTGTGGTACCTCCGTAAGACTAAGCCCGATCTAGAGCGACCCTTTAGGATGCCTTGGTATCCTTGGCCTATGTTGATATTTGTAGCTTTGATGCTCTGGACTTTGGCGTATGTCATTGTTGAGAGGCCGTTGGAGGGCTTGCTTGCGATTGGACTAGTGGTTGCGGGGTGGTGTTTTTATTTAGTTAGTAGCAAACGTGAAAATCAAAGATAGGAGATTGATCGATGTCGGATGGTTTGATTGAAGAATTAAGTGGTGGTGTAGCTACGCTAACTATGCATTGGCCTGGGACGTGCAACGCATGACTAGACCGATAATGAAAAAAATGGACGAAGTTCTGTACATGATGTGCTGCTTTTCGGCGCAAGGTCACAAACATGCGGCACAATCCTTCGTCGACAAAGTAGCCCTGGAATTCTTGAGCAGGCAGAATTATGTCGGTTAACCCGACGGTTTGGTCTTCTAGGTTTGGCTTTCTTATGGCGTCCATAGGGTTTGCTGTCGGTCTGGGTAACATATGGCGTTTTCCATATATAGTTGGAGAAAACGGAGGTTCGATTTTTATCGTGATCTACCTTTGCTGTGTTTTTTTTATCGGTGTGCCCATTCTAATGGCCGAGATAATGTTGGGACGCAGAGGAGCGGCGTCGCCCGAGCAAGCAATCAAAAACGTAGCAGTGGAGTCTTTGTGTTCCTCAAGATGGTCAGCTGTGGGTTACCTAAATCTACTCACGTCATTCCTGATTGTTTTTGTTTATAGCGTCGTCGCCGGCTGGGTACTGTATTACTTTTATCAGTCTTTAGTGGCCGGTTTTTCGGGAACTAACCTACTCGATCAACTCGGTTCTTTTGAAGATCTTCAGTCTGATGTGAGAACCATGGTGTTTTGGTCTTTCGCGGCGTTGGCAATCACAGGGTCGATCTTGGTTTTTGGTGTTCAGAAAGGAATTGAGCGCGCGGTGGTTGCTTTGATTCCTGCGATGGTCGTCTTGTTGGTTTTTCTTGTTTTTTTTAATTTTCTAAACGGCGGTATGCGGGAGGCCCTAGAGTTCATGTTTATACCTGACTTCTCAGTGATAAACGGGAGTGTTTTTTTATCGGCAGTGTCCCAAGCGTTTTTCTCAATCGGCGTGGCCATGGGAGGGATGATGATTTTTGGTTCGTATTTGCCGTCTAATGTTTCGATTGCCAAAAGTGCTCTAATTATTGTTTCCGCAGATACACTGATCGCGTTGCTCGCGGGCCTGGTGATTTTCCCTTTGGTATTTGAAAACGGATTGATGCCTGACAGCGGTACTGGTTTGATTTTCAATACTTTGCCTTTCGGCTTCGCTCAAATGCCTGCCGGATATTGGATAGCCGTGCTGTTTTTTATGTTGCTTGGTTTTGCTGCCATAAGCTCTATGGTGGGTTTTATTGAACCGCTGGTAGCTTTTCTGATAAACCGCTTTGATTTGAGCCGGCTATCTGCCACTTTGTCGGTTACTACAATTTGCCTTTGTTTTAGTGCGTTGAGTGCCCTTAGTATGGGCCCTTGGAACGACCTGGAGTTGTTTGGCCGATCTCTAGCCGGATGGTTAGACTTTGTTCCGAATTCCGTGTTTTTGCCGTTGGGAGGCCTTATGATTTGCGTGTTTGCTGGATGGGCGATGAATTCGAAGTTTAGTCAAGCCGAATTGAATATGAAAAGTTCACACGCTTTTCATTTGTGGAAAATATCGACGAAGTGGCTAGTCGCTCCCGCGGTCTTTGTTATCTTGATAGCTGGAGCGTTCCCCTAGTATGGAGTTAGTTTATAAAGGCAGCGTTAACCGTTGGGAGTGCGATGAAAACGACCACATGAATGTTCGGTTTTATTCGAGAAAGATAGCCGAAGCATTGTATGGAGCGGTTAAGAGTTTGGATTCAGCAAAAGAGCTTACCTTTGACGAGGTAATCGAAAGATTGTCATCTCAGCACATTAAATATCTGAAAGAGGCTCGGGTTGCGGATCCCCTGGAGGGTTATTCAGGTGTGACTTCTCAAGACAGCGTGATGACCGAAATCAGGAATTCGTCAACTGGAGAAGTGCTTTGCACGTCCTTGAACAAGCTGGTTGATTTCGATCTAAAAACTGACCTTGAGCTTCCTGAGCACGCAGCACCCAGAGGCTTGCGAGACCCTAAAATGCGCTTTGCGGGAATCTCTATGACCGAAGCCAAGGAGATTGGGTTTCGCACCATAGGTAAGGGCGTTGTCCATCAGGATGAATGTATGAGTAATGGGCATCTTCAAATACATAATTACATGGGCCGGTTTTCTGACTCGATGCCCAACCTGTGGGGTGTTTTGTATCCAGAAGCGACCACAGAGACAGAAGGGGGAGCCGTATTAGAGTATAGGATGGACTACTCGCGACCTCTTAAATCCGGCGATCGCTATGAGCTTGTCAGTGGCTTTAGAGAGGCCGGGAGCAAGACCATACGTTTCGCACACCTACTCTTCGACGTGGATTCGCAGCAGTGCTGCGTATCCGGTGAATCGATTGGCGTTAGGATGGATTTGGTGAAAAGAAAAGCCAAGGCGATTTCGGCCCAACTGAACGCCAGCCTGGAAAAAATTCAAATCCATCCCAGATCCGATTAGTTGAGAATCCAGAGATGAAAAAACCTCTGTTTTTTGTCGGATTGATTGGTTTATTTGTCACCCTGGGCTTTTGGCTTCCCTATGAAGAGCTTTTTAGAGAATTATCTTTGTTTGTAGGAGAGAATCGAGTCATTGCGCGAATGCTTTATTGCGTGGTTTACGTGACCGCTGTGGTTTTTCTGGTTCCTGGCAGTCTATTGACTCTATTGGGTGGATTTTTGTTTGGGATTTTTGAGGGCGTTATCCTAGTGTCACTATCCAGCGTTGTTGGAGCGGGTTTCGCATTCCTCATTGGTAGATATTTTGCGAGAGATTGGGTGGAGTCTCGAACGCGTAATCTTGAGGGCTGGAAACAGTTCGATCGAGCGATTTCCAACAGAGGGTTTTATATTGTTTTAATGACCAGACTGTCTCCTGTTTTCCCCTTTAATTTGCTTAATTACACTTTAGGACTGACTATGATTCGATTTCGAGATTACGTCCTGGCTTCCTGGTTGGGGATGGCGCCTGCTACCGTGTTATATGTTTATTTTGGGTCGGTTGCATTGACCTTGACCGATTTGTTCGCGGGAGAAAGCACCGGTAGCTATTGGCAATACGGTTTGATGGCAATAGGCTTGATTGCGACTTTGGGATTGGTGGTTGTTTTGACTCGGTTAGCCTCCTCAATACTTAAAAAAGAGCTAGGAGAGCCAACTTGACGGTCTATCCCGGACAACAATTTGATGAGTTGGCAAAGCAGTTGGTTTTTCCTTCGGGGTATCAAAATCCTGCTGCGAAATCGAACTATCATCTGGTTGTTGTTGGTGCGGGTCCCGCTGGGCTAATCGCTTCGATTTCGGCGGCAGGTTTGGGTGCGAGGGTCGCTTTAATTGAGTCTCGTTTCATGGGTGGTGATTGTCTCAATGTGGGCTGCGTGCCTTCCAAAGCGCTGTTGGAGTCGACCAAGTCCGAGACCTGCTCATTTGATGAGGCGTTTGAGTGGCTAAGAGAGATTAGATCGACGATTTCTGAACATGATTCGGTCGAGCGGTACACGCAAGCCGGAGTTGATGTGTTTTTGGGTACAGCCAATTTCAATGAGTTCGGAGAGTTAACGGTAGAAGACCAGGTTCTCAGAGCCCGACGCGTAGCGCTCTGTGTTGGGTCAGGGCCAAGTATTCCCTCAATCGAAGGGTTAGAGTCGTGTAATGTGTTGACCAACGAGACGATTTTTGATCTTCGTGTTCAGCCTAAGTCCTTAGCTATATTGGGAGCGGGACCAATTGGATGCGAATTGGCTACTGTGTTTTCTCGTTTAGGGAGTGAGGTTCACTTGTTTGACTTAGCTGGCCGTGTCCTGCCCCAGGAGTACCCTAGAGCAAGCGAGCTAGTAGAAAAGGCGTTAAAGGATCTGGGAGTTACTTTGCACCTGGGCTCCGAAATCAAAAAGATATCGACGCTTGAAGGAGGCAAGCGGATATCAACCGGTAAAGCTGAAGTTGCGGTCCAAGAGGTTTTATTAGCGCTAGGTCGAAGGCCCAATACAGATGAGCTAGGTCTTGATCGGGCGGGAGTAATAACCGACTCTTGTGGAGCGATTCTGGTTGATCACCGATTGAGGACATCGAACAAAAAAATCTATGCGGCGGGTGATTGTGTTCAAGGAAGCCATTTTACTCACCAGGCTGATATGCAGGCTCGCGTCTTAGTTCAGAACTCGCTTTTTATACCGAGTGCTAGTATTCGCAAATTTGAAATACCTCACTGTACCTATACTTCTCCAGAAGCTGCCTCTATAGGACCTTCAGATAGAGAGCTAAATCTTAACGGAATTCAGTTTGAAGAGTTCGAGATAGCCTTCAGTGAACTAGATAGAGCACGGGTGGCCAATCAGGTGGACGGGTTTGCACGAGTTTTAACTAAGAAGGGGACTGATTCGATTTTATCGGCGACCATAGTGGGTAAAGACGCCGGCGAGCAAATCTCGTTAGTCTCCTTGCTGATGAACAATAATATGGGCCTCTCCAAGGCAGGGAATGCTGTCTTCAGTTATCCCACTCGTTCAGAGTTCTTGCGCAAATTGTCTGACGCTTATAACAAGACCCGATTAACTCCAAGGATAGATAAGATGTTAAAGAGATGGTTGAAGTGGACGGGATAAACCATAATCAGTGCTTGAGGTTTGTGAAGGGGATAGCCCGTTGAAGTTTTTTAATAACCTAATGATGTGTCTGTTGATTACCGTTTTTGCAGGGTGTGGCGAGACACAGCAAAATACACAGGTGCCCTTTAAAAGCACGTTGAGCATGCATGAAATGATGACCTGGTACTTGGAACCGGCCGCCGATGTCATATGGGATAGTGCGGGGTTTGTGATCACCGAAGATGGAGAAGTTGATCTTCAGCCTACAACCCAGGAAGGCTGGAATAACGTTCGCAACAACGCCACTGTGGTGGCAGAAGCTGGAAATTTGCTAATGATGCCAGGGCTCGCTGTAGATGCTCTGGACTGGCAGGACTATTCAGTTGGTCTCATCGATGCAGCAGTCAACGCAAGGCAAGCCGCAATGAACAAGGATGCTGACGCGCTATTTGAAGCAGGCGGACAGATATATAATGTCTGTCGAGCGTGTCACAACCGCTACATGATGGACTCTAGTGACTAAGTCCATGGATCGAGAGACCAGGCCTACTAAACGTCTGTGGCTATCTGTGGCCCTTTCTTTCGTCGTGGCATTCATTATTTTTCTAGTTTTTGTTTTGCCCGCTGAATTTGATAAAGATCCATCTGGCCTTGGAGAGCTGATGGGGATAGACGGGATTTCTGCGTATAACGTTGGGGTCCTTTCGCTTGAAGATAAAAAACCTGTAAGCGATGAAATTGTTTTTACCCTGGAGCCCTTTGAATCCATAGAGTACAAGTACGTGTTAGGAGAAGGTCAGAGCCTGATATTTTCCTGGGAGGCTGATGGTGAAGTGGTTTTTGATTTTCATAGTGAAGAAGAAGGTACTGATCCAGAAGACGCCGTGACTTTTGATGTTGGCAGAAGCGCTTCTGAAAGCGGCACTTACGTTGCACCTTTCGCGGGGATACACGGGTGGTTTTGGGAGAATCGAGGCAGCTCGGTTGTCGAAATTAACCTGGTGACCAAGGGTTATTTTGATCAGTCGATTACCTACAGCCCATCAGGTAAATACAAACGGGAGTTTTGATATTTGCCTTGTTCTTTAGGTCAGATTTAAGGTTTTATTGTCTGCGTATTGCGGGTATAAAAGTGGTGTTGGTGTCCTGTTGTAAAGGGAATGATTTGGGAAGAGAAATATGCAGATACATGATCGAATAAAAGCTTTGAGGGAAGCTGAAAAAATATCGATGAGACAGCTAGCGAAAGAGCTAGGCGTTAGCCATAACACGATTAGTAAATGGGAGAGAAATCCAGACAAGCGTCGCTCAGAGTGCGCCTTGCCGACTCGAGATAACGTACTATCGCTGGCGAGGTTTTTTAAAGTTACGCCGGGGTGGCTTATGTTCGGAGAATTAAAATATAAGGCCTCTCGTCAAAAGATTATGAAGCAAATTGAGGAATTAACGGATTCCCAGTTCCGAATGATTGCCAAAATGGTGGATGAATTGCTTGAGAGAGATGCTGCGACCAAAGGAAGAAGTTCTTAGGGAAGAATAGGATGCCTAATCAGTTCGAAGAATTCTTTGAAGAAATGTTTAGTCATGCGATGAGCTATAAAGGTGATCCCGTAATGAAGGATCAAGTTTTCACTCACTATATCCTAGGGAAGCCACATGAACAAAGAGCTCTCGCTTGGAAGAATACGAGCAGGGAGCTGGTTCAATATGTTCAATCTAAAACATCTTTTGTGTTTGGCGAGAAAACAGGTTATGGCATTATTCGTATCTCCTATACCTATGCAGCGATAAGATGGGATAAGGAGATATTCTGGAAGGAAATTGATCCTCTCGAATGTTCTCTGGTAATTGATGAAGCGAAAAATAACATGCGTTTTGCGGATATCACGGTTATGCCTATCACCAAAACCGAAAGCTCCAGACTTATCGATGAGGAATTTGAATCAACGGACGTTCATGAAGTTGTGTTTGGACAATTGTATATTGATCAATGTGTATCCAAATCCAAGACGATCTTTGCTGACCCCTCCTTTCGGCCACACGGCACATATGAAGATGAAACGGTTTGGTTCGAGGATGAGGAGCTGGGCAAGCAATTTTCCAGTTTGTCCGAAAATAAAGTAAAAGAGTTACGCGAAGCGACGATCAGCAAACGGGAAATTTCCTCAGATAACAAAAATGCCAAAGGGGACCTGTCATATGTGGTGACTGGCCTTTTTGCGTTGCAGTTGTCGATACGCTTAGGGGATGCTCACCAGTTTACCTTTGAAGTGCCTAGCAAACAGCGAGAGGAACTTGTTCGATTCGCCAAGGCAAATGACGCCTACATCCCGACTTTAGACATTGATAATGTCTCGGTTCCGGTTTCTCTTGATAACCTTTTGAGAGTCCCGAAAAATGACCCAAAATTCTAATCATCTTCGTCAGAAAGCTGCCGGCGCCAAAAACTGGAATTCTACGCGTCGGTTGAGGGTTGCGGTTGACTCTAACCTGAACCCTTATGACCTTCAGCTGGACGACTTTGATGTAGCGAATCCGGAAATCCATCGGTTTAATCTCGCTGAGTCGTATCTCAAACGCTTGCGAGAGGAAGCACCAGTTCATTACTGCAAAAAGAGCCAATATGGCCCTTACTGGTCTGTCACGAAATATGCGGACATCATGCAGGTGGACAAAGATCACCAAGCATTTTCATCCTCTTACGAGTTTGGCGGGGTTAGTATCACGGGCACACCAAATTCAGGCAGTGAAATACCGAATTTCATTTCGATGGACCCGCCTAAGCACGATCAACAAAGAAAGGCCGTGGCGCCTGGCTTATCGCCGGTTAGGTTAGCGGATCTCGAAACCCTAATCAGAGGACGAGTCATTGAGATACTTGATTCTTTGCCTAGATATGAAGAATTTGATTGGGTCGAGAGAGTGGCCGTTGAATTGACTGGCAGGATGCTTGCGACGATTTTAGGAGTGCCTCAGGAAGATCGGGAATTGCTGATAGGTTGGTCTAACGCAATTAGTAATGCGGACGACCCAGACTATGTCTCGGCGTCGGGGGGATTCTACGAGACTCTCGCCGAGTTAGGTGAATACATAGAACCGATTTGGGAAACTAAAAAAAATGGGGCCAGTTCGGATATGGATCTTTTGTCGTTGCTGGCAAACAGTCCAGAAGGATCGAATATGCCGATCAAGGAGGTGCTAGGGAATGTGGTATTGCTGCTGGTGGGTGGTAACGATACCACTCGTAATTCGATAAGCGGCGGTTTACTTGCGTTAAATCAGTTCCCCTCTGAGTATGATAAGTTGATTAGAAACCCTGAATTAATAGCTTCGATGGTCCCCGAGATCATTCGCTGGCAAACGCCTTTGGCTCATATGCGAAGGACCGCCACCCGGGATTATGGCTTGCGAGGACAGACAATTAAAAAGGGTGACATGGTGATTATGTGGTATTTGTCGGGTAACAGAGACCCGGAGGCGATAGCGCACCCGGATCAATTCATTATTGACCGTCGAAGGCCTAGAGAACACCTATCTTTTGGATTCGGGTTGCATCGGTGTCTAGGCAATCGCTTGGCAGAGATGCAGTTACGAGTTCTTTGGGAGGAGGTGGTCAATCGGTGTCCACGAATTAAAGTGACTGGCGAGGCCGTCAGGGCCAGTTCGCCATTATTTCGGGCAATTCAGACGATGCCCGTTACAATGGACATCGCCTAAGTTAGATTCCCCGTTACGCGGTGCGCTCGATTAAGGTACCGGTTCCCAAACCTCCGCCGCAGCACATAGATATTAATCCGTACCTGCCGTTTGTTCTCACGAGCTCATGAACTGCCTTTGTGATTAAAAAGCAGCCTGTTGCACCAAGTGGATGGCCTAGCGAGATAGCCCCGCCGTTAGGGTTGACCTTGCTCAAGTCTGCTCCAACGGTCTTGGCCCAGGACAAAACAACCGAAGCGAATGCTTCGTTAATCTCGAAAACATCGATATCCTCAATCGAGAGGCTGCTGTCTTTAAGTACCTTCTCGGTAGCAGGAATGGGCCCTTCGAGCATAAGAACGGGATCGCAACCAACGAGCGCGGAGGCTTTGATAACGGCCAACGGCTCAAGACCAAGTTCACTTGCTTTTTTCTCCGTCATCATAAGCACAGCAGCTGCTCCGTCGGCTATTTGTGAAGATGTGCCCGCAGTATGGATCCCATCTTCTCGCGCCACGGGTTTTAGTTCTGCCAGCGCTTCCAAACTAGTATCTCTTGGTATTTCATCCTTCGAGACGACTATGGTCTCCCCGGTTTTTTCGAAATTCTCGTCCATTATTGGTGCCTCCACCGGAATAATTTGAGTATCGAAGTAACCTTCTTCAATTGCTGTTTTTGCTCTGGCTTGAGACTCTAAACCGAAGCCGTCAGTATCCTGACGAGTTATCTGATATTTTTCTGCTACCCGTTCCGCGCCCTCGAACTGACTTGTGAATTCGTGCTGCTCGAAATAGCTTTTCGATACTGGCTTACCCATCTTAGGGTCTTTGCCCACGGAGTCACTGCCGATAGGCAACCGAGTCATATTTTCGACGCCGCAGGCCATTACAACTTCAGCATGGCCGGACGCCAGGATACTGTGAGCTAAGGTCGATGATTGCTGTGACGAGCCACATTGAGAATCAATGGTAATGCATGGGGTTTCAATTGCGCCGCCGTGTGCTAACCAAGCGGTTCTTATGACGTTCATTCCTTGCGCAGCCACCTTGTTTATGCAACCTCCCACTACTTGGTCAACTTGCCCTGACTGTATTCCGTTTCTCTCCAGCATCTTCATCATTACCTGGCCGAGGACGTCGGTTGGATGTGCCCCGCCAAGGCTCCCGTTTTTTTTGCCAACGGGCGATCTTGCGGCATCGACAATAACGACATTATTCATGTAATTTCCCCTTTCATTTCTTTTTGATCAAGCATTCCATCTTGTGATTCTGGTGTCTAGACTTGGTCGGTCTCTTTCGGTTGGCTTTTCGTTAGCCGAACCAATGTAAATGAAGGCAGCTACTCTCTCATCTTCATCCAGGCCTAGCTCGGAGTTGACTCGTTCGTCATACGAGTACCACTCGGTTAGCCACTGCCCAGCAAAACCCAGTAGATTGGTTGCATTGAGAATGTTCTGGCAGGAAGCGCCCACGGAGAGTTCTTGCTCCCACTCTGGAATTTTTATGCCTTTTTTAATTTTAGCAACGACGCAAATGATAAGCGGCGCACGCATGAAGCGCTGGCTTTCAAGCTTTAATAGGGCTTCCGGAGCTGTCGGGTTTACCTCCTTAAATCGCGTGCTTAGAAAGTCACCAAAAGTCTGTCTGGATTGGCCTTCAAATAAAATGAATCGCCAAGGACCGAGTTTCCCGTGATCGGGTACTCGAGCTGCCGCTTGTAGAATTTGTTCAATCTGATCATCGCTTGGGCCCGGCTCACAGATATCGGCAGCCTTGACCGAGCGTCTTTGTGAGATGCGCTCAAATGCTTCGTCTAACGTGCTGGCTGGATACATTTTTTCTCCTTTTTAGAAAATTGTAAACCGAATGACTAACCGATTGAATCTCGATTGCGTTAAACTCAGGCCATTAAGCTAAAAACTAATATGGGGAAGGTATTGCGATGAATGTGAATGGAAAAAAGGCACTGGTGTTCGGTGGTACATCGGGAATTGGCTTGGCCGCGGCTGAACAGTTGAAGGAAAAGGGCGCGGAGGTGGTCGTCATAAGTCGCGATCCTAGCAAGGCGGGGCAACTTGAAAACATCAGAACCGTTGCTTGCGATGTCAGAGATACTGACGCGCTTTCGAAGGTGTTCGAGAGCGAAGCGCCTTTCGATATTTTAATTAGTGCGGCCACTGGTGGATCAAGAGCGTCGGGGCCTTTTTTGCAAATGGATATAGAAGGTTATAGGAATTCGTTTGACAAGTTATGGGGATATACTAATTGCGTGCGTTTCGGCGCAGAGCATTTAAGCGAAGATGGGGCTATCGTCTTGGTCAGTGGAGCCCCAGCGAGGCGCGCCAAGGTTGGCCAGTCGGCAATTGCTTCGGTTGGAGGAGCTGTTGAGCAATTCGTTCGGGCCATCGCCCCAGAGATTGCTCCAAAACGGATCAACGTGGTATCTCCCGGGGTAATTGACACGCCGATGTTTGGTCCGGAATCTGATCAGCGAGTGAAAATGCTCGAAGGAGCAACAGCGAAACACTTGATTCCTCGTGCTGGGACCTCGGAAGAGGTAGCCAGTGGGATTTTATTCATGGTTGAAAACGACTACGTAACTGGAACCACGATTGACGTGGATGGCGGATGGATACTTAGCTAAACCTCAACCACATAACCGGTTAGCTGATAAAAGATAAATAGAAAGCCCATTCCCATCAGTATTGAATTGGCTATAAGAGATTGCGCTTGAAATTTGTCTGAATAACGCCAAGCATTCATGAACGTAACCATGACTATGAGAGCGCTTAGCTGGCCAAGCTCTACGCCAATATTAAATGCGATGAGGTTTTCGAAGAGACCTTCTTCGGAAAGAGTGAGTTGCTGAAGTTTAGTAGCGAGGCCGAATCCGTGAAAAAGTCCAAAGGTAAATACTGCGTGCTTTGTATTGATCGACAAACCGAGTGATTTTAGTCCCCCAATATTCTCGAAGGCTTTGTACACAACTGAAAATCCGATGATCGCATCTATGAGATAGACGTTGGCGGGGATGTCAAACCAAACGCCTGCAATCAGCGTTAGGCTGTGACCGATCGCAAATAGCGAGACGTAAAGTCCGACTTCTTTGAGCTTATAGAGAAAAAAAATCACCCCAGCGAGAAATGCAAGGTGATCAAACCCCGTGACCATATGCTTAGCACCTAAATAAAAGTAAGGCCAAAACTGAAAGCCGGCCTGACCCTGAATAAAAGCGGCATCGCCTTCTTCAACACCGTGGGCGACTCCAAGGGCTGGCGCTAAAATCATGATGAGCAAAGGAACTAGAAACATTCGATCACAGTGTATCGAGCTTGAAGACCTTTGCTCACCATATAAAGTCAAAATTCAATTACCGGTTAGCCGGCTAGCTCTGGAGGCTGGCAAATCCTTTGCCTTCGGATACGAGTTTCTCTAGGAGAGGAGCGGGTTTCCAAACATCGCCGCCATACTCTTCTCCAAATCGCTTGATGTCCTCAAGAATAGTATCCAGTCCCTGTTGGTCAGCCCAAAACATGGGACCGCCTGTGACTTCAGGGAATCCATAACCATTTATGTAAACGATATCAATATCGCATGGTCGAATCGCAATACCTTGTTCAAGAAGGCGAGCGCCTTCATTGATTAAGGGGTAAAGGCAGCGCTTTAATACCTCATCGTCATCGATTGTCCGCCGGTCGATCGACAGTTCAGAGGAAACCTCCTCGACTAGCGCTACAACTTCTGGATCGGCTTGTCCGGCTCGACTGCCTTCCGGGTAGATATAGAAACCACGATTGGTTTTCTGTCCAAAACGTTCGAGTTCGCAAAGGCGATCCGCTACCCTGGCCGTGATTGGAACGTCCTCCGGTTTCATGCCAGAAAGCTTGCGCGCCCGCCATCCAAGATCTAATCCGACTAAATCGTTCATTTGGAATGGGCCCATAGGCATCCCAAATTGCAGAAGAACATTATCGACTTGGTAAGGTGTAGCGCCCTGGAGGATGATTTCACCTGCTTGTTGGGTATACCCCGACAACATGCGATTCCCTATGAACCCTGGGGCATTTCCTGATAATACCGCTATCTTGTTCAGTGTGCGTCCCAGCTTCATTGAGGTGGCGATTGTCTCTTTACTGGTGTTCTCTCCTCGAACGACTTCAAGTAGTTTCATCACATTAGCTGGACTGAAGAAATGAAGGCCAATGACCGCGTCCGGACGTCCGGTCGCTTCGGCCATTTTATCGATATCTAGCCCTGAGGTATTACTAGCCAGTATTGCACCTGGCTTGGCCACGGCTTCGATTTTCTTAAACGTTTCGACTTTTACATCGATGTTTTCATAGATCGCTTCGATGATTACGTCTGCACTTGAAAGGCCTTTATAGTCGGTTGTTCCTGTCAGTAACGACATTCGCTTGTCTACGTCCGCTTCATTCATTCGACCACGTTGCACCTGAATATCGTAATTTCGCTTGATGACGGAAATCCCCTTATCGAGAGCTTCCTGGTCAACCTCAAGGACCGTGACAGGTATGCCCACATTGAGAAAGTTCATAGAAATTCCTCCTCCCATGGTTCCGCATCCGATGACGGCGGCTTGCTCGATAGCTGCCGTGGCAGTGTCTTTCGGTACGTCTGGGATTTTGGCGACTTCCCTTTCAGAGAAAAACATATGTATCAAAGCTTCTCTTTGTGGGTGTTTAAGACATTTTGCGAAGCATTCTTGTTCGACTTTTAAGCCAGTATCAAAATCACCAGAGTGTACTGCTGCTTCAACACACTGAATGATCATTTCAGGCGCAAATCGGTTGCGCATTTTTCGGGCGGAGCTTTTTCTGGCGTTTTCAAAAATTTCTTGATTATCGCGATCTTTTTCAACGACAGAAACCTCATCACGGATTCTTCGAACCTTGCCGCCTGCTTGGATGACCTTTTGGGCGAACTCAATGGCTGCATTAACAACATCACCAGTCGCTACTTCGTCGGTAATGCCCAGCTCAGTGGCTTGCGGTCCAGGAATTGGGTCTCCTGACAAAATGAAATCAAGAGCTTTCTCTGCTCCAATTAGCCTAGGAAGCCTTTGAGTACCGCCAGCCCCTGGTAAAAGACCCAGTTTTACTTCAGGCAAGCCGACGGGTGCTGTATTTGCGATTATCCGATAATGGCAACATAAGGCCACTTCCAGACCACCACCAAACGCAGTTCCATTGATTGCCGCAACAATGGGCTTGCTGCTGTTGTCCATCGCATTAAGGCAATCAAAAAGGCTGGGTCCTTCGGCTTTTCCTCCAAATTCGGAGATATCTGCGCCGGCGATAAAGGCTCTGCCCTCGCCCGTCAAAACAACCGCTTCGACAATATCATCAGATAGTGCTTGGTTTATTCCGTCTGTTAGACCCTGACGAACTCCTGATGAAAGTGGATTAACTGGAGGATTATCGACAGTCATAATTGCGATATTGTCTTGAACTTTATAATGTACGGTCCCTTTCATGATTTCTCTTTTTTGGCGATTTAATTTACGAAGCATTGTAATGAAATTTAAGGAAGAACGCAGACTCTGAAATATTCTGTCTGGTTTTTTAAGTACGCCATTTAATCTGGAAAAAAGTGGCTGATGCTTGTAGCCTAATGCTTTTGGGAAGACTTCTGAACTGAAGGGAACCAGAAGGGCAATATTAATTTAGAAATAGGAAAATTATTGTGAGTAATAACTTAAAGTTTTATATCAACGGTCGGTGGGTAGATCCTTCTACCTCTGAAACCTTGGATGTAATTAATCCAGCAACAGAGCAGTCAATTGGCCAGATAGCGATGGGTGGACAGGCGGATGTTGACAGCGCGGTTGCGGCGGCCAAGGGTGCCTTTGATTCTTTTGCGGCGACTACGCGTGAAGAAAGAGTTGCTTTGCTAGAAAAAATTATTGAAAAGTTTCAAGAAAGAATGGGCGATATAGCGTCGGCCATCAGCGAAGAAATGGGAGCTCCTTTGCCTTTAGCAAATAAGGCGCAGGCGCCTGCGGGTCTTGGTCATTTGATGACTGTGCTTGAGATTTTGAAGAACTACGAATTTGAACAGGATTTGGGTAGTTCGAGAATCGTTAAGGAGCCGGCCGGGGTTTGTGGTTTTATCACGCCCTGGAATTGGCCGATTAACCAGATCGCGACTAAAGTGGCTCCCGCGATAGCAGCTGGTTGCACTATGGTGCTCAAGCCTTCGGAAGTGGCTCCATTTAACGCCATTTTGTTTGCTGAAGTCATGGACGCAGCAGGAGTGCCTGCGGGCGTATTTAATTTGGTTAATGGAGATGGGCCTACGGTTGGAGCAGCACTGTCTTCACACCCAGACGTGGACATGATGTCATTTACCGGTTCTACACGCGCAGGAATTGAAGTCGCGAGGAACGCAGCACCAACTATTAAACGGGTAGCGCAAGAACTGGGCGGTAAGTCCGCTAATATCATCCTCGATGATGCTGACTTTGAAGGTTCGATTTCCCGAGATGTCTTCGGCATGTGTACAAATTCGGGGCAATCCTGTAATGCGCCAACTCGCATGTTAGTTCCAAGTTCGAGGATGGATGAAGCCGCGGCGATCGCGAAGGCGGCAGCAGAGCAAGTAAAAGTTGGGGCGCCAGATGCGGAAGGCACTACGATTGGACCAGTAGTTTCTGAAGTTCAATTCGATAAGATTCAAAACTTGATTCAGAAAGGGATAGATGAGGGAGCCAAGCTCGAGACTGGTGGAACTGGTCGGCCAGATGGATTGAATGCTGGTTACTATATTAAGCCCACTGTTTTCTCGCATGTGACGAACGACATGACCATCGCACAGGAAGAAATATTCGGACCTGTTCTATCTCTCATAGGTTATGAAGATGATGATGATGCGGTTCGGATCGCTAACGATACGCTCTATGGATTGAGCGGTTATGTTTCGTCTGGTGATCCTGAAAGAGCGAAGAAAGTCGCTCGTTTGATAAGAAGCGGTAATGTGCACCTCAATGGGGCTGCGCCAAGCCAGACTTCACCTTTTGGCGGATATAAGCAGTCCGGCAATGGACGAGAGTGGGGTGAATATGGCTTAGAAGAATTCCTCGAGATTAAATCAATCATTGGTTACAACGCCTGAGGCGAAACCCTAAAAAAAAGGCCCATAGGGCCTTTTTTTTTGAGGTAAATATCAAATTGGAGAAAAGGGTTTTGTCTAAAGATAGTGATCTCAAAGCTTTTGCACCAATTAAAATTGTTTCTCTCGAACAGGCGGTAGCGGCTCCTCTCACCACACGGCGTTTTGCACAGGCGGGCGCTGAAGTTATCAAGATTGAACGACCTGAGGGTGACTTTGCTCGTTACTATGACTCAGTGGTATTTGGGGAAAGCTCTTATTTTGCCTGGCTGAATGCGGGTAAAAAATCAGTAGTCTTAAATCTCGCCGAAGATAAGGGTTTTGAGCTTCTGCAAAAGTTGATCGATCGTAGCGATATTTTGGTGCAAAACCTCAAGCCGGGCGCCCTGCAAAAACTTGGCTTTGAGCTTAGCGAATATCATCGAAATCGACCGGAGTTCATTTCGCTATCAATATCTGGCTTTCACCCTGAAGGTCCTGGTAAGGATCGCAAGGCCTATGATCTGTTGATGCAGGCGGAGTCCGGACTATCGAGTATTACAGGAAGCCCTGAAGAACCCGGACGTGTTGGAGTTTCGATGGTGGATCTGGCGACCGGGATGTATGGTTATCAGGCGCTACTAGAGGCCCTTTTAAATCAACGCCTGACTGGTCTGGGGAAACAGATTGATATCTCACTGTTTGATGCGGTTGCCGAGTGGCTGACCGTGCCTTACTTACTTGATCGTTATGGTTTAAAAGCTCCTGAAAGAATTGGATTGGCTCATCCAGGCATTTGTCCCTATGGTGTATTTTTCTCTAGTGATGGGCAGCCTTTTATACTGTCGATACAAAATGAACGTGAGTGGGGTCGCCTGATTGATGAAGTCATTATGAATAAGGAACTGAGGGAAGACCCTCGATGTCGCTCAAACGAAATTAGGGTAGAAAATCGAACTTATGTTGATGACAAGATAGCAGGCGAGTTGAAAAAACTAATGTATTCCGAAATTGAGCTTCGTTTCTCTCGAGCTGATTTGGCCCAGGCACCACTGATGCAAATCCAAGATTTGAAAGTTCACCGGGATTTCAGGACATACTCAGCATTGGTTGGAGGCCATACATTTGAATTGCCTATGACTCCTGGAAATGACTATGCTAGTGGCCAGAAAGTGCCTGAGTTGGGAGAGCACACAAACGCAGTAATTGGCTCACTGGAGTGAAGTATGTCATATGACCAAGGAAATATTTTCGCAAAGATTATCCGAAATGAAGCGCCGGCAGCAAAAGTGTTCGAAGATGAATATTCACTGGCCTTTATGGATGTAATGCCACAAGTCCCCGGGCATACTCTGGTGATTCCAAAATCTCCGGCAGAGAATATCCACGAAATAGACCCAGAAGTACTTGGTAATACTGTCCGGACGACTCAGATTGTCTCGAACGCCGTGAAACAGGCTTTTGATGCCCCTGGAATCATGATCGCACAGCTTAATGGCTCTGCTGCAGGACAAACAGTATTCCATTTGCATTTTCACATTTTGCCGAGATTCGAAGGCTTGGAGTTTTCGCTCCATGCCAGGGAAATGCAGGAAATGGATCTGCTGCAAGACCATGCAGAACGAATTAAGACCTTTCTATAGCTATGTCGAACGAGGAGCAAATTGACCTAGGTAAGGCACTCGAAGAAGACAAGGTCGAATGGAATGAGGCGATAGATGGCATTCATAGGGAGTTTGGCGAGTCAGGAGTTCGCGAGATATTACGCAGCCTGCAAGATCATGTTTTAAGCCTGAATATCCCGCTCGACGAGGCTACCTTAAATACGCCTTATGTCAACACGATAAGTGTCTCCTCCCAACCTAGATATCCTGGAAATCTTGAGATTGAAGAAAGAATAGAACAAATCAATCGTTGGAACGCCATCGCGATGGTGCTGCAAGCACAAGACAGAGGTGATGGAGTAGGTGGACATATAGCGACCTATGCATCTTGTGCGACGATGATGGAGGTTGGTTTTAATCACTTTTTCTGCGGAGGGGAAAAAAATACGGATAGGGATCTGTTATTGCCGCAGCCTCATGCTGCCCCTGGGATCTACGCTAGAGCCTACTTGGAAGGTCGGCTCGATAACCACCATCTCAAATATTATCGTAGAGAGCTGCAAGGACAAGGAGGACTGAGTTCCTATCCGCACCCAAGAAGCATGCCTGGTTTCTGGGAAATGCCGAATGCGTCAATGGGGCTCTCAACTCCTGCGGCGATCTATCAGGCGAGATTCACTAAGTATTTAGAAAATCGCGGCTTAAAGTCAAAGTCTAAATCGAAGGTTTGGTGTTTTATCGGCGATGGTGAATCTGATGAACCTGAGGTATTGGGTACCATCAACATTGCGGCTCGAGAGAAATTAGATAACTTAATTTTCGTAATTAACTGTAACCTGCAGAGACTTGACGGCCCCGTACGCGGAAATGGAAAGATCATTCAAGAATTAGAACGGGTTTTTCGAGGCGCAGACTGGAACGTGATTAAGGTGATCTGGGGTAGTGGCTGGGATGGTTTGCTCGCGAGAGACTCCCAAGGAGTACTGAGGAAGAGAATGGATGATTGCTTAGATGGCGATTATCAGATGTATTCAGTTTTGCCGGGAGATGTTCAGCGGGAGCACTGGGTAGAGGGAAATCCAGAACTTGAAATGATGATGAGCTCGTTGACCGATGAAGAGGTTAAGCAGATCAAGCGAGGCGGCCAGGATCATAAGAAAATATATGCAGCATTCGATCAAGCGACCAAAACAGAGGGTAAGCCTACGGTTTTATTGATCAAAACAGTCAAGGGTGACGGAATGGGCGCTCAAGGTAAGAATACTGCGCACCAATATAAAAACATGCCGAGCGATGAGAGAGTTCGTTTGGCCGCTGAGTTAAAAATTCCTCTTTCAAAAGAAGATGCAGAAAAGGCCGAGTTTTTTCGCCCGGACGAAAGTTCTGATGAAGTGACTTATTTGAGAGAGAAACGGAAGGAATTGGGCGGGCCTTTGCCGAATAGAGTGGTTGATTGCCCAAGCGTCCAGACGCCAGGTTTGGAGGTATTTGTCGATTTATTGAAGGGTACGGAAAGAGCGGTCTCGACCACAATGATGATGGTCCGACTGTTGAGCCAACTTATTAAAATGCCCGAAATCGGAAAATACATAGTTCCCATCGTTCCAGATGAGGCGAGAACATTTGGTATGGACGGTTTGTTTAAGGTTGCAGGTATATACGCTCCCGAAGGTCAAAACTACCAACCCGTTGATGCTGACACGCTGATGCCCTACAGAGAGGCTGCGGATGGTCAGATACTGCAGGAGGGGATTTGCGAGACTGGTGCGATGGCATCTTTCATGGCAGCGGGAAGTGCTTATGCAGTTCACGGTCTGCCAATGATTCCTTTTTACATATTCTATTCGATGTTTGGCTTTCAACGAGTCGGTGACATGATTTGGAGTTGCGGGGACATGATGTGTCGAGGCTTCCTTTTGGGAGGAACCGCAGGACGGACAACCTTAAATGGAGAGGGTTTGCAGCATGAAGATGGGCATTCCCTGATTTTGGCAAGCTCCGTGCCTAATCTTCTGACTTATGATCCAGCTTTTGGGTTTGAACTTACCGTTATTGTTAGAGAAGGGATTAGGCGCATGTACGAGCAGCAGGAAGACCTTTTCTACTATATAACCCTTTATAACGAAAACTATACTCACCCTGGATTGGTAGAAGCGGATCAAACTATCGATGATATAAATAAGGATACGATCGAAGGTATTCTTAGGGGAGGCTATTGTTTCGAGCGCTATTGCACCGACCCTAAACGACCTAACGTACATCTTCTGGCTTCTGGCAGCATTATGCAACAGGCAATAAAAGCAAAGGAAATGTTGGCTGCTTTAGAGATAAATGTCTGTCTTTGGAGTATTACGAGTTTTATAGAGCTTGAACGAGATGCCCTTGACTGCGATCGGATAAATCGTTTGAATCCTTCAAAAGACCGAAAAGCCTCATGTTTAGAAGAGATGTTTTGTGATGAGTCAGGGGTTTTTGTTGCGGTTAGCGATTACATGAAGTCATTGTCCTCGGGTATATCGAGGTGGTTACCCGGGCCGTTAGAGGTTTTGGGCACGGATGGTTATGGGTTATCCGAAACGAAGTCTGAGCTAAGAGCTCATTTTGAGATTAATGCAGACTACGTTGTTCAGGCGTCTCTGGCCGCGCTTCTTCGACAGAAAATGATCAAGCCAAAAGAGTATAGAGATTTTGTCAAAGAGATCGATGTTGATCCTGATAAACTTAATCCAAGATTACGTTAGGAATAAAAATGGAAGAATTTAAAGGGAAAATGGCAGTTGTTACCGGTGGCGGAGCTGGTATGGGGCGTGAAATAGTGTGTCAATTAATCCAAGAAGGCGCGCACGTTGCGATGTGCGACGTATCAATGGATGGGATGGAAGAGACCGTTAGATTGGCCAATCCAGAGCCTGGCGTGCGTCTTACTACTCACTACTGTGACGTATCGGTTGAAGCCGAGATGATAAGATTCAAAGAAGAGGTTGAAGCAGAACACCAGGTTCAGCATATCAACCTTCTATTCAATAATGCGGGAATCTCCATTACAGGTGAGTTTGTCAACATTGATAGGCCAAAGTGGGAAAAAACATTTGGAGTTTGCTGGTACGGAGTCTATTACGGCTGCTTAACCTTCATGCCTTTGTTGGTTGCCAGTGACGAAGGTCATATTGTGAACACGAGTTCAGTCAATGGATTTTGGGCTTCGATTGGCACAGCAACCTCTCATACTGCTTATTCTGCTGCTAAATTTGCGGTGAAGGGCTTCACCGAGGCTCTCATAACTGACCTACGATTAAACGCACCACATATTAAAACCTCTCTAGTTATGCCTGGTCATATCGGTACCTCCATCGCGCTCAACTCTCAAAGTGCACGAAACGAAAATGGTGCTTTAGGAATGAGTCAGACTGAAGTCGATGCTGCTCGAAGTTTGATGGAGAAGAGAGGAGCGCCAGTGAGTAATTTAACGGACGATCAAATTAGGGAACTAGTCCATCAGCAGGCGGTTGAGTTCCGTGACAACGCGCCAACCACTGCAGCGCAAGCCGCAAATATTATCTTAGAGGGCGTAAGATCTGAAAAGTGGCGAATTTTGGTGGGCGATGATGCGCAATTGTTAGATGGCTTTGTAAGAGAATCACCTGAAGATGCCTATGAAGAGAACTTTCTAAACAAATTAAGTGATAACTCTGTGATGGATAGAATTACTCGAGGTAAAACTGACTGAGGCTGCTGGTAATTTGTTTTACTTGTGAATGATTACGTTAGCAGTACCGAAGACTCTGGTTTCGTCAGCGGAATTAGTAACGGTCAGGTCGATTTCTACACTTCCGTTATCAGTATCGATGTCGGTGACGACACCGTTAATTTGGTAGATCTCATCCACAAGGCATGGAGCACGAAATACGGTGTCAATTTTTTTGATCTCAGCGTCTGGTGCCCAGCGGTGGATCATCGCGCTTAAGAATCCCTGACTCATGATGCCCGGGACAAGTGCCGCGGGTAGTCCTTGCGCTTTTGCGGCTTCGTGATCAGTAAATCTGGGACTATCCCATCCCGCAGCTAGTACGAATTGGGAAACATTCGCCAGCGAAGTGTCCGGAGTAAAGGAAGGAAGCGTTTCTCCGAATTCAATCTCCGATAATTTCTCGATAGTCATAAGGTTACCACTAACTGTCCCGAGGCTTTTCTCTAATCACAACACTCGTATCAGACGAGCCAAGTATTTCGCCGTCGGGGTTTTTCATGGTCATCCTGTTAACAAAAAAGACCATCCTTCCGGACCTTCCGGATTTTGTATAGATATCGTGTAATGCTGTAGTAGCGGTAATCTCCTCTCCCGCGCGCATAGGTCTCTCGAGCTCAACTGATTTACCTGCATCCATGCCTAATCCTTCAAAGGATGGGAAGTTATCAGGATAGTCCTGTCTTGGATTGAAGCTTGAAGCGATGGTTGGGGGTGCCTGAAAATCCGGGTCTTTGGGATTGGTGAATTTGCTCGCGGTTTCCCCGCAGCTCTTGGCATATTGAACCAACTTTTCGGCATCCAGCATGAACACGTATTCATCAAAAACTTTGCCAAGAAACTGATCTCTTAGAGCAGCAACGTCTATTGCTTCATTCTTGTCCATTTAAATGCCTGCTAAATCTTAATTGCCTCGAAGTTGTTTGACCTGAGTGCTTCGACCAGCTCTCCGATCGTGTTGACGGGGGCGTCAAATTTAGTGCCGCATTTTCCGATCTGGCTGACAATATGAGCATCGCTACCCCCAATGCCCGAACAACTCAGTTGGTCCGCCATCTCGCGAGCAATTTCATCTTCGTTCTCACGGCTGCCGCCATTATAAATTTCAACGATTTCAACGCCCTTTGGAACTCCGAATTCTTCTAAATGCGCTGCCATTCCCACTCGCGGTCGACCTGGATGGCAGGGGACAGCGACTGCATCGTGTTTATTGCTTGCTTCAATGACGTGTTCGAGTTTTAGATTGATATTTGAAAAATCGAACTCTTCTTGCAGCGCCGGAGTAACCCCAAACACAAGGACGTGACCGTACTCAGTCTCTACCTCACTTCCCTTGAAAATGGTAATGCCGTTAGCTTCAGCAAGATCGCTGTAGTCCGATTCGTCATCGTACTGGCGGTGCTCCGTAAGAACAAAGCCGTCAATGGCGATGTCCTTCGCCTTTATCCATTGGCAATAGTTCTCCACTTTCGCCCGGCCATCGTCTGATTTTATCGAATGTGCATGCATATCTAGAATCATGATTTACTCGCTTGCCTCCTTCCACAATGCCTTAACTCTTTCTGCAAGATCTTCCTCTGAATCTGAATTTTCGATCAGTCTGTCGGCTTTTTCGGCTCTTTCCTCGTTAGTGAGCTGAGCGTCAATCCGAGCTTCTACTTGCTCTCGATCTGAACCATCGCGATTGGTGGCTCTTTCGATCGCTACTTCACGGTCGACTAGTGTGCTCCAGACTTCATCGACAATATCCTCCCAACCAGCTTCAAACAACACGGCCGCTTCAAGTACGATGACCTGTTTGGGTTGCTGTGCTCTTACGGATTCAATTTCTTGTTGAGCCATTTTTTTGATTGCAGGCCAAACGATATCTGTCAGTTTTTTTAACGATTCTGGACTACCAAAAACTTTCGCCCCCAACACTTTTCGATCGATTTCACCTTCATCGCCCACTGTATCCTGACCGAAGACAGAGACAACGGAATTAAACGCATCTGATCCTTTCGCGTAGGCATTGTGACCAAGTTTGTCAGCATCAATAACGTGAGCGCCAAGCTCGCCTAGTAACTTGGCCGCTGTAGATTTTCCTGAGGCGATGCCGCCTGTCAGGCCTATAATCACAAGAACTACCTTAAGTGCCCTAAAGCACGTTAATCTTGGCCGTCATTATAACTCGACAAGGACTAATAGGCGACTTGCGAATTTCAATCAGGAACTTTCGATAACCTCATCCTTCGATTTGTTGAATAAATAGGCACTCACAATGAGTAAGATCGTCATGACGACTTCAGCCACGATAAAGTCTGTTGCGAAATCGGCATCGTGAGCTATCCAAGCGAGGCTTCTGAACAGGGCAGCAGAGCCCAGAATGATCGCCCCAGATATTAGCCATTGGGCTTGCTTTAGGTAAGCTCCCAAGAAGCAGAACAGTGTGACACTGAAGAAAAATGAAGAGAAATCGCCGATTTGGGCGCTGCGTCCCATTCCTTCCAGTAGCGACATTCCTAGGCCCTGAGCTGCCTCTCCAGGATTTGTTATCCAGCTTATTGTTTGGAGCGCCATGAGAAGACCAACGAGCGCCGAAAGTATTCTAGGTATCATTGATAATCCTTTAAGAAAAGTGTTCGCAGATGGAAACAGAGTTTTGTTAGTCTCGCAATTGCTTGCTTGGAAGGAGATCGCCTACTATTTCACTAAGGTTGGATTATACTTTTACCGCAAGTAATTTTTTGCTACTGGGGAAAGTGATGCTGGAAGGAAAAAAAATGATCGTAACTGGTGGTGCAGGCGTGCTGGGTTCGTCTGTGGCTGCCGTTGCCAGGAAGCAGGGAGCTGAGGTTTTTCTTGTCGATGTTATTAATGAGCCTCAGGATGTTTCGGGTAGTTACTTTCAGGTGGATTTGCTGGATGCAAAAGCGGTCTCAGCTTGTTTTGATGACATAGGCCATTTTGATTGTCTGGCAAATATCGCGGGCGGCTTCGACATGGGACCAACTGTCTGGGAATCCTCGGATGAGCTCTGGGATTCTATGTTTTCGATTAATGTCACTACGTTAAGAAGGGTACTTTCTGCGGCGATACCGAGGATGATAGGGGTTGGAAGCGGCAGTGTGGTTAATGTTGGTGCGATGGGTGCGTTGAAGGCTGGGGGTAACATGGGCGCGTATGCAGCCGCCAAGTCAACCGTGATGCGGTTGACCGAATCGCTCAGTGACGAGGTTAAGCATAAAGGAATCAATGTGAATGCAGTGTTACCTACTTTGATCGATACACCCAGAAATCGTGCGGATATGCCTGGATCAGATTTTTCCGAATGGGTTGATCCAGTTGATTTGGCAAACGTGGTTTGTTTTCTGTGTTCTTCCCGATCCCATGCCATTCATGGGGCACTAGTACCCGTTACGGGCTTACTTTAAATCACAAGAGCGAAAATAGAATCGATCAGTTAGAAAGGCTAGGTGGTAAACGTGGAAAAATCCAAACTCAAGGTATTTGTGACTAGAAAGTGGCCGGTCAAAGTGGAGGAGTATCTATTAGGAAATTTCGATACTCAGCTTAATGCACAGGATGAACCGTTGAGCCAAGCACAGCTGCGTGAGGCATTGAATAATTATGACGTAGTTTGTCCAACCGTGACGGATCAGCTAGGCCAAGATCTGTTCGACAGTACATTGGTACAGACAAAATTGATTGCGAATTTTGGAGTGGGTTATAACCATATTGCGCTCGATGCGCTGAAAGGTACGGGTATTGAGGTTACGAATACGCCTGGGGTATTAACTGATGCTACCGCAGAAATTGCAATGATGTTGATTCTGATGAGTGCACGACGGGCAGGAGAGGGGGAAAGACATCTCCGTGCAGGAGAATGGAGTGGTTGGCGTCCAACACACATGTTGTCTAGTCAGGTAACTGGGAAAACCTTGGGTATAGTAGGCATGGGTCGGATTGGCACCAGATTAGCGCGACAGGCTCGTCATGGTTTTGGTATGCAGGTGCTGTACAGCAATCGCTCGAGAGTAGCAGAGTCTGTAGAGGTTGAACTGGACGCCGAATTTTGTTCGTTGGAAGAGGTGTTAGAGCGGTCTGACTTTGTCAGTCTGAACTGTCCCGCTAACGACGAAACGAGACATCTTGTGAATCAAGACAATATTAAACTGATGAGATCCAGTGCTCATTTGATCAATACTGCTCGGGGCGATGTGGTGGATGAAATGGCTCTCGCTGATGCGCTGTTACGCCGGGTTATTGCAGGCGCTGGGTTGGATGTGTATGAGAAAGAGCCAGAGGTGCCCGATAGCTTGTTAGCGCTTGATCAGGTGGTGCTGTTACCTCATATGGGTAGCGGAACAGTAGAGACGCGTGAAGCTATGGGTTTTCGAGCGGTGTCGAATATAGAGGCTTTTGTCGAGGGGCGCCCTTTACCCGATCGAGTGGCAATCAGCTAGGAGTAAACAATTTGAAGATAATTTCGCAGATTAAAGAAGATTGGTTTCGCCGATCTTGGTGGATGAACTTGATGTTCTACTTCTGCGTTTATATGACGATTATTTATATGCCCTTTGATTTTTTCTACAAGCCCGTAGAACTGGACGAAGAGGTCTGGTTTGGCATTACTCTTCACGGTTGGTATGCAAAGCTCACCGAGCCTTTGCATTGGATAATTTACGGACTGGGAGCATATGGTTTTTGGAAGATGAAGTCGTGGATGTGGCCCTGGGCGAGCGTGTACTTGCTTCAGGTAGTCATCGCCATGTTTTTTTGGAATCAACTAGACCCGCGAGGTGGTGGTCTAGTGCCAGGTCTGATCTCTGCAGCTATATTTTGTTTACCTCTGATCGCCATGGTGATGGCGCGAGAGAAATTTTCTAATTAGTCAATTTTAATGATGAGAGGTCTATCGGTAGCTGGCTTATATTTGCTGACTGCTGTGCTACTAGGGTCTATGCTGGCGGTTGCTTTGCAAGGTTTGTTGTCATATCCCTTTGATAGGGTCCTGACGAGGTCTGTTTTACTGGTGCTGTTAATTCTCCTGATACCTCTATGGAAAATGGTGTCTAAAGAAACCTCCGGACTTATCTTTGGTGATTTCTCCTTCAGGCAGTTTTCACAATCTTTTTTGGTTGGTCTTTTTATTCTGGCGATACCTGTTGTTGCGCTCTTGTTCCTTGAAGTCCGGTTGGTTGTTTTCAATCTAGAGATTTCGTTCTTATCGATCTTGGGAATTCTTTTGGTCGGAATAGTCCTGGCATGCCTAATAGGATTTTTTGAGGAGATCTTGTTTAGAGGTTTTCTTTATGGGTCACTAAAGAAACGCGTTGGAGGACTGATAGCTGCTCTGGTTTCCAGCACGTTATATAGCAGCGTGCATTTTCTTAAGCCGACCGGCGAATTGGAGCTGCCTATCAATTGGTTTGCTGGCTTTATTTACCTGGAACAGTCAATAGGTAACATGATATTTGTCCATCAGGATTGGGATGCCCGATTGAGTTTAATGATTCTCGGATGTTTTTTTTGTTTGGTCAGAGAGCGCTTTAACTTGTTTTGTTGTATCGGTCTTCACGCAGCTTTTGTCGTTGGAATCG
>CACFPX010000014.1:0-51341 GCA_902568205.1 K189A clade bacterium
ATGTTGGCTCGTATTGGCATCATGCATTGCTCAACATCTGGCCCCATTACCACTGTAACAAATGGAGATACCTCGAATTGGGTCATGTTTTTCTCTCCTGCTTTCGAGAAACCTGATTGAATTGGATCATCGAAGACAGCCGTGTTTTCCGGATCAATCCAGATAGGGAAGAAACCGTCGCAAACCTCTGCAGCTGCTTCAACACCCTTTGGCGTGATGTTTGCCGCAAATATTGGAATATCATGTTCTGGATGCATAATGCTCTTTAATGGCTTACCAAGGCCAGTTGCATCGCTGCCGCTATAGGGTAATTGATAGATTTCCCCGTCAAATGAGGCAGGTTCTTCGCGAGCGAAGATTTGCTTCATGATTTTCACATACTCCTTAAGACGGGTGATTGGTTTGCCATATGCGACACCGTGCCAGCCCTCTATCACCTGTGGTCCAGAAGCACCCAGCCCTACAATAAAACGACCATTAGATAGCGAGGCAAGGCTCATGGCAGTCATTGCTGCCATGGCAGGAGACCTAGCTGGCATTTGCATAATCGCGGTGCCAACCTTGATTTTATCAGTTTGTGCAAGGATCCAAGCTGCGGGTGTAACTGCATCACCGCCCCATGCTTCGGCGGTCCACACAGAATCAAACCCGAGTGATTCTGCATGCTTGACGATATCCATATTTACCTGTGCTTTTGGACCAAATGCCGCGCCTAATAAGCCTAATTTCATAATACTTTCCCTTATATTCTGTTTTGTTATTTAGTTGCCGTTGCACTCGATTCATCGTTCGAGTTGAGAGCCGCGTTGAATTCTTCAGTATCCTTTAGATCGCTTTCGGCGTGTCTCGCTCCGACAAAGTAATGAATAGTGGCCCACAGATTACCAAAAACGGCGATACAAAGCGCGTATTGCAGCGAAACTGCATTGCTGTTGACGAGAGGCTCGATCAGGTCGCTAAACACGCCAATCAAAAATGGTCCTAGTCCCATGCCGATAATGTTCAATGTAAACAGTAAAATGGCCGAGGCAACGGCTCGCATTCTAATAGTGACAAGGGCTTGAGTCATCGCAAACGAGGGACCGAGATAGATTGCTCCCAAGCTCGCAAGGATAATCAGACTCACTATGACACCGGTAATACTTGCATAAAGGTAGGTGTATATCTGGATCGGTACCATTAGTAGCGTTGAGATTCCTGGTAGCCAGAAGTACCAGCGACGATCGCCTGTTTTGTCTGAAAACTTATCTGCTAAATACCCGCCAAGAAAAGTCCCGATCGCGCCGGTCCCAGCGACTATCGCAAGCCATTGGCCAATATCGGTGTTCGACATCTCGTGTACCCGACTCATGAAAGGAGGGTTCCAAGTACCAGCTCCATAACTTACGAAGGAATGGAGGCCTGCCGCCAAGGCAATGTGCTTGAAAGCTCTTTTCTTCCAGAGGAAGGTGAAAGTCTCTTTGATGCTTGGGGCCGGTCTATCGTCTTTTGAATGATCGATACCGACATCTGACATTCCTCTGGGAGGTTCTCTAAGTGTTGCCCAGATAAAGAGGGCGATGACTATTCCGGGAAATCCGACCAAGTAAAAAGTGTTCCTCCAGCCAAGCTCGTCGGCGCCCCATCCGCCGACAAAGTTACCAACCATTGATCCGATTGGTATTCCAAGAGCGTAAATAGACAAGGCTGTGGCCCTGCCTTCTAGGGGGAAATAATCGGAGATCAACGAATGACTGGGCGGGCTAGCACCAGCTTCTCCAACCCCTACTCCGATTCTTGCTAACAAAAGGGTTACGAAGTTCCAAGCGGCACCACATGCAGCGGTCATTGCGCTCCATATGATCATTGAGATTGCCAATATCCTGACCCGACTTGTTCGATCAGCTAGTGCAGCTATTGGAATCCCTAATGTCGCGTAAAACAAGGCGAAGGCTAGTCCTCCTAGCATCCCAAGTTCGGTGTCAGAAAGTATGAGCTCTGCTTTAATGGGCTCAAGTAAAATGGCTAATATGGAGCGATCAACAAAATTAACGATATAGCCTAGCAAAAGTAGACCCAGCGCATAATATCTGTACGCCTTACTGAATTGGACTTTTGAACTCAAATGACTACCCTCTGCATCACCACTGCTTCAGTTCGATATTGTGGTATCAATTAGACTCAAATGGTACTTATTAATTACGATCGAGTGATCAAGAATTCATTGTTTTACTCACCAGTAATGCCGCGTCTTGTTCTACGAAATTGCTAGCGTTAGTCACGGGCACTGTGGTTATTTCGCTTTATGAGCGTGGTAGTTCTGGTATATCACTAGGCACTTTGCATTTGAATTCGCTTGCTGCTAATCGAGCCTCCTTGGGGTACGGACATAGCGGGCGAGTCAACTGTTTGCTTTCCTTGGGCTCTTTCCAGGCGGGAATCTGTTCAGGCGCGATATTTTGCTCAACCCAGTCGATCAGAGGCGACATCATGTCAAAAGAGTCTGGGCCAGGACCCCCTCGGCAGTGGAACATACCGGGCACCATATATACTCTGAAATGGCTATCTACAGACGCATCGATACTCTTTACTTTGTTGTAGTAGTTAATCAGCGTTAGAGGGTTTATGTCGGGATCAGCCCATCCGAAATAACTGATCATCTTTCCACCTGATTTTTTAAAAGCGGAAATGTCCGGATCGATCGCATCAACAATATCTCGAAATTCGGCCAAGTTGTCCGGAGCTTCTTGAAAAGTGAAGTCGTTCCAGTCAAAGGATGGATCATCTTTTATCGTCACCATGTATCTAAAAAAATCCGAGCCTAAAGCGTCGAGGAGGGTTGGACCGTTGGGGTTGATCAGCCATGGATACCAACCAACTCGACCCGAACCATCACTAGAACTTAACACTTCACTGCCTACTGGCATACCAGGATAGATGACTTTGCTCTCTAGTTTTACTGGGGAATAATACTGTTCCAGGGCGTCTACCTCCCGCGAATCGAAGCAGCTACTGGACGTATCGTCTTCATCTGGGCAAACCGGCAAATCTCGGCGAGGCGCAAAATCGCAACGACGGGGATCCGATATTAGCCCGTCTAGAACCCCATCAAGCGAATCGCATTGTTGGTAGATGATCTTTCCTAGAGTTTCTACCTTTTCTTCTGTCAGTGTTGACTGACCGATCGCTTGGGTTCGCCAAGCCTGGGAAAATTTGAGTCCCGAATAATCGGCAGCAGGAGCACCAGCAATGATTCCATCAAAATCGTTTGGAAAGCGTTGAGCTGAGATCATCGCCTGTCTGCCACCTGTTGAGCAGCCGTTCCAATAACTGTAATTGACCTCTTGGTCGTAAAAATTCGCTGCGACGAGCTTTGCTGTTTTGATAGTCAAATGGACTGCGCGAAACCCATAATCGACTAAGCGGTGGTGGTTTTTGTAAGCAAAAGTGCCTCCCCCAAGAACTCGCTTGTCGTGACCTGTGTCTGTGTAGGCGGTAGCGAATGATCTTTGAAGAGCTTGGTCTCTGGCCCATTGTTTTCCAGGATCAATTGCTGGCGTACCAGCCAATCCTCCATTCCCGTACATGTAGATTCTACCGTTCCATTTCAATGGTAGATTGACCTCGAAACGTATCTCCGTGGGTATTAATCCATCCAACCGGCAGTGGGGTGGAACCTTATCAGTACCACTTATGAGTTTTGCACTTATTATCGAAAACTGGAAGTCGCTGTGCTGTACTAACGATTTACACTCCTTTGAGGCTTCATAGGGCGCTTCCAGATAACGTGTATCGCTGTTTGTAGCGCCTGAAAATACTGATCCATAGGCTATTAAATGAGAGAAGTGGCCAACAATGATCACGCATACTAGAACTAGATATTTCACAGGATAACCAATACTGGTATTTTTTATTGACTTGCGTAGGAGATCGTTGACCTACGAGTGCTTCCTGACTCGTCGTTTTAAGCGGTCCAGTTTTTCTTTCCAATACTGAAATTCGACCGGATCGCCTCCCCGGTCTGGATGCAATTGTTGGCACATTTTGCGGGCTTCATTGATCTCGTCTAAAGGTATTTTGAGATCAAGACCCAACTCTTCTATTTCTGATGCCGACAATGATCTGACAGGACTGTCAGCTTCGGGTGGCCGGTAAAACCCGCGCCATTTACTCTGCGAGTTTCTGTTGTATGAAACGGGGCCAGATAAGCCGAGCTTCCATGGATGATTTTTAGGTGGTTTTGCCATTGATTGTACTTGGGTTGTTTAATTAAGCAGAGTTAGCGGCTTCTTCTCGCGCGCCTCTTACTTTTTCATTTGTTTGATTAAATAGTAATTCTCTTCGAGCTTTTTCTTCCTCCTCAGTAAGTTCGCGCTTGCCGAGTTCTTCTCCGACTTTTCGGCCTTTGAGTACAGCAGGTCTTCCATGTACTTCATCGACCCATCTTTTCAAATTAGGGAAGGATGTCCACATGCTTTCATCGATCAGGCGGCCGATTAGAAATGCCCATGGCCAGGTTATAATATCTGCAATCGTATATTCATTTCCTGCTAAAAACTGATTAGCAGAAAGCTGCGCGTCCATCACTCCGGATAGTCTGTCTACCTCGCCAACGAAACGTTTCGTGCCGTACTCAAGTTGGCTGGGGTCTTTTGCAATATTTTTTCCGTAATTTTTGAAGTGATTTGCATTACCCATCATGGGTCCTAAATTGGCCATTTGCCAGTGTATCCATTGCAGAACCTTGTATTTTCCCGCGGGATCAGCCGGAAGGAATTGCCCGGTCTTTTCTGCGAGGTATTCTAAAATCGCGCCTGACTCAAAGATAGGGAGAGCTGAACCACCTCCAATTGGATTGTGATCAACTATCGCCGGCATTCGATTGTTTGGGCTGATGCGAAGAAAGTCAGCTTTAAATTGATCACCGCCGCCTATATCGACAGGAACTACCTTGTATTCCAAGCCACATTCCTCGAGCATGATAGAGACCTTCCAGCCGTTGGGAGTTGGCCAATAGTACAAATCAATCATTTAAATTCCTCTCTTCTCAACTAGTTTGCACTGCAAGCTTCTTATTTTCGATAATTTCTACTTAGCTTGAAGTGCGGAGAAAGGTTAAAGAAAAAGCAAGGACTTGGCCAGCGGGTCTAGCTTATAGATGTATTTTGTAGATGCGTTTTGAATGTTGGAGAAGCTTTATAAATTTGAATATTGTCTGCTAGAGTGAATGGTTAAAGGGCCTTGAGTTTAGAATTGGGAAAGGGTGTTATGAGATTAAAGGATAAGATTGCTGTTATAACGGGCGGTGCAAGCGGAATGGGCGAAGCATCTGTGTATAGCTTTTTGAAGGAAGGTGCGAGCGTTGTTATTGCAGACTTTAATGAAGCAACAGGTAAAGAAACACTGGTAAAAGCGCGAGAGATCAATCGTGATCAAGTTGACTTTATCAAGATCGACGTGGCGTCTGAATCCGATATAGAAAATATGTTTGAATTTGCCGTTGAACGCTTTGGTCGTATAGATGTGGTTTTTAATAACGCAGGAGTCGGAGGCGCCGTGGGTCCTTTGACCGAGACATCGGTCGAATCCTGGGACTACACGATGGACGTGATAGCAAAGGGAGTTTTTCTTGGAATAAAACACGGTGCTAAGCAAATGCAAAAGCAAGAGTCCGGAGGGTCTATTATCAACACGGCTTCTATCGCGGCGCTCAGCGGTGATGGAGGACCTCTTGTTTACTCGGCAGGTAAGGCGGCCGTTGTAAGTTTGACTAAGGCTTCGGCAGTTGAGTTAGCGCCCGACAAGATCAGAGTCAATGCGATTTGTCCTGGGTTTATAGCAACTCCGCTTGCCGATGGAGGTAGGCCTGAACAGACCCGAGAGAATTTTGCTAAGTCGCAGCCCTGGCCTGAGTATGGGGATTCGCATCATATCGCCTCAACGGCCTTATTCCTTGCATCGGACGAATCCGAATTCATAACAGGTGAATCGATTGTAGTGGATGGGGGATTAACAGCGGCGGGACCTGAGCTTTCCAGAAAGTTTCCTAGAACATCTGGTAGAAATTCGAAAGTGACCGGGGTTACCAAAGGCAGTACTGGAGAGGCACCAGATATTACTCGGCTGGACTAGGAGCTTGAGCTACTAGCACCTCGCTCTCTTCAAACCCGTATCGGACAGCCTTATAGCGGAAAGTCGATAGGTCCAGTGGTGCAATATAGAGAGACCACTTGTCGGATTTTTTGGCCTGATATCCTATGCTAGCTCCTTCTTTGCTGCTCAAGTGGGCTTTGCCATTCTCCCAAGCAAGTGTAGGTGCAGCGGTCTGGCATATTTCACCATTACAAAGAAGGGTTTCTTTCATTTCGTCTTCTGAAAGCTCAGATTTATCGCCAACTCTGATGAGAAAGTCCGTTAATTGTTGATCCAGATCGCGGACAATATGTTCATGCTCCTTCTTGTTGATTAGGTTGTTCGTTTCGAAGGGGTCTTCAAATACATTATAGAGTTGTCGCTCTCCGGGAGGCTCAAACCATTTAGATTCAATAGGAGTCAGTTTCTTTTCCAGAAAGAGTTTTCGCCAGTTGCGCACCATGTCTAAGTTATCTCTATAGTCGAGTTCATGGCCTCCTGGAACGCCTGGGTACCAGCTGCGGATGTATTTATAATCTTTACTTCTAATGGCGCGCTGCCGATCTTTGACTTCATCAATACGATCTCGAGAGGCAAACACGTATGCTCGAGAAGAATCGAAAATATTTTGTCCGTGTAACCAATGGGGCACTGGGGCGCTGGCTAATGAAAGGATGGTAGGTGCTAGATCTACGAAGGATACTAATCGGTCATCGGTTTTAGCGACACACTTTTTTTCAGCGTTGCACTGTAATTTTATTAGCAGGGGAACTTTTATTCCGCTATCTAATAATTCTCTTTTCGCTCTTGGCAACCCGTCACCATGGTCGCTGGTCCAGATAATGATCGTGTTTTCGAACAGTCCATCCTCTTCTAAAGCTCTAGTAATAGCCCCTAACCGTTCGTCCATTAGAGCGATGTTGTCATAGTGTCGAGCAATATCTCGTCGTACGACATGGTTATCAGGATAATAGGGCGGTAATTTGACATCTTGGGGGTTGGTTATCTCGGGCGCGACTAGTTTTAGTCGGGCAAGCTGCGTTGCCAAATGTGTGGCGCTGTGAGGTATGCCAGAAGGACGCATAACCCCACTTTCGTGTGTTTCGAAAAAATTAATCATTCCAAAGAAGGGTTGGTTTTCGTTTCTGTCTCGCCATCCGGTATCTGAACTGCCTTCAGAATCCCAGATTGTAAACGGACCGCTCCCGGATCTTATGCCACTGAATTGGTAATCCAATTTGCTGTCCGTAAAAGTAAAATAACCCTCTCTCCGTAAGAGTTCTGGAAACGCTTTCACTTGATCTGTCGGAAGCGCCAGATACTTTCCCAAAGGGCTGGTTGAGGTTCTCATGTGTTGCGCACCGAAACTGATTTGATGTTGGCCGGTAATCAGTGAAGCTCTACTCGGAGCGCATACTCCTGCTGTGGTGAAAGTACTCGTATAACGAATGCTTTTGGTACCTAATTTTGTCAGGTTAGGTGTCTTAGCAAGATCGTCGCCGTAGGGCTCTATCCTTGGGCTAAGATCTTCCGCGACCAACAATAAGATATTTGGTCTTTCGGTGAGGCCAACCAAAGGAACTAGTATTAGAGCTAGGCTTGTTAATGATTTATTCATCTTGATCTAGAAGTAAAGCCAAGCCAGCAGCCAGGTCAATGATATCCACATAAGTATTGTGAGCGGAACGCCGACCTTAACAAAGTCACTAAAGGTATAGTTTCCCGCGCTCATGACCAGTAAATTTGTCTTGTATGCCATAGGTGTTGCGTAGCTCATGTTTGCTCCAAATAAAACTGCCAGAACAAAAGGTTCGGCTGGCAAACTCAATTGATTAGCTATACCAAGACCTATAGGGGTGCCTATTACGGCGGCTGCATTGTTGGACACCACGTTAGTAAGGATGGTTAAAAGTAGCATCAGAGCTGACAAGATGAAGACTGGTGATTGCTGATCGGTAAGGTAGAGAAAAAGGTCAGTTAAATATTCGGTAGCACCAGTTTTCTGCAAGGCGAGTCCTAACGCCAGGCTCGCTGCGACAACAAAGTAAATTGACGGACTGATTGCTTCGATGGCAGCACTAACTCTAATGCATCGCGCCATTAGCAGCACAGCGACTCCAGCAATCGCGCTGACCGCGATGGGAAGTATTCCCAGAGCAGCAATGGCAATCGCTGCTAAGATTATTAATAGAGCTGTTGTTGATTTTTCAGTTTTTGGTAAGTCAGTAGTTGAGTCCAAAACGAGAAATTCTACGGATTGTTTGAGCTCAGTGACCGACTTTCGCTCTCCTTGTATAAGTAGAATGTCTCCAACTGCGAACTCAATGTCCTTCATGTCTGCGCCCTTTTGCCAGATTTCTTGTCCTGCTCGATGTAGGGCCAGGACAGTGATTTGATGTTCTTCCTGTAAATTAGTTTTAGTCAGACTGGTTTGGTCCAAAATTGAACCTTGAGCGATTGCTATTTCAGCCAACACTTCTTCGCTGCCGACCTCTGTGGTTTTTTCTTGTAGATTACCAACCGAAGAGTTTCTATCTGTATTTAACTTTGCTTCGAGATTCTCTTCAAACAGTTTGAGATTTTCAGGAGAGTCTTTCACTCTTATTTTATCGCCTTCTTTAATGACTACATCTGGCAGAGGCAAAAGATAGTTATCACCTCGCCTTATTCTAATGATATTTAGTTTGTTTGAAGTGGCTTCATTCGCTTCAATAAGAGTTTTGCCGATAAAGGAGCTGTTAGTCTCGAAACTAATGAGTGCGTCGAATACCCGAGGAGATTCCCCTCTAAGATTGCTTTTTCTCTCCGGTAATAACTTGGGAGCAATTAACCACAGATAAATGAGGCCTATGCCTCCAGCAATTATTGCTGGAAAGACAAAGTCGAACATATCGAACTTGGGTCCTCCCAACTCCGCAGAAAGATTGACTACCAACAGGTTTGTCGAGGTGCCGATACTGGTTGCCATACCACCCACAAGAGTAGCAAAGCCCATCGGCATTAAGACTTCAGAGGGTGAGCTGTTGTTACTGGCGCAGACTCCGATCAATATCGGCAACAGTAAGACAACTACTGGTGTGTTGTTTACAAATGCGGACATTATGGCTCCTAAAATCAAGGTCATTAGGAAGGCGATTCCTGGACTTCTTTTCCAGATTTTTCCGAGGAAACTACCGAGAGGAACGAGCGCGCCGGTCCTTACTAACCCTTGACCCAGAATCATGAGGGCACACACTGCAATCAAGGCCTCATGAGCAAAGCCATAGAATAAAGATAGAGGGTTTAAATTAGCCAAGGGGAAAATCGAGAACCCCACCGCTAGAACGACTAGCAACCCCAGAGAAGTTAGCTCTAGCCTTAATTTATCTCGGGTAAACAAATAAAGAGTGACGACAGTCAATGTCATGACCGCCAGAGCATGTAGGTTAGGCAGTTCTGGAAGGCTGTGCAAACTCTCATCCTCTCTAGAAGGTTTCAGTTTCTGATTGAGCCAGATTTTGCGTGGGAATTGAAACGCTTTTGCGAAGAATCCGCCGAGAGTCAGCGGTACTAGCCAGGTTAGTTGGTGCTTGCGATCGGAGTAGCGGTATCGATAAGATCCAGAGCTATAAAGCCAGCCTCTTTGATTAATGCATCGTCCTCGATTTTTTCAAGGTCGTCCTCTGAAGTGAGTTCATCTTCTTCTATTTCTTCTTCAGATTCCTGTTCTTCGAGTTCTTCAAGTTCATCGAGATCATTGGCCAGTTCCTTGCCTTTCGCTTTGCGCAGATCATTTTCCAAATTCAGGCGCCATTTGTCGTCTTCGCTTTTCTCGTCTCTTCTTTCTTGCTCGTTTAAAGATATGTGAGTGCGTTCTCCGAAGAGTTTGTTTCTGTCAGCAATGGCTTGAAAGTAGACAAAGTCTGGATTGTTTTTGATTCGAGACTCGTGGGCCTCTCGAATAGGGTAAAGAAATGGATCGATATTCGCGTAGATCTGGTAATTTGCAGGTCTTATAGTATCCCAGGGCATCGCATCTTCGTGAGAGCTCTCCCCAATTTTAGAGCTGTCGTATAATTCGGGGAATGAAATGTCAGGAATGACTCCTTGATGCTGGGTGCTTTCCCCTGAGATTCGATAAAATTTCGCTGCAGTCAGTTTTAGCTGGCCTCTATTCAAAGGAATTAGTGTCTGAACGGTTCCTTTGCCAAATGTCTGATTTCCAATGACTACAGCTCTGCCATAATCCTGCATCGCTCCCGCAAAAATTTCAGACGCGGACGCCGACAGTCGGTTTACCATAACTACCAAAGGGCCATCCCAGTAGATCTGATTATCTTGATCGGCTAAGACAGAAGTCCTGCGTCTAGCCGACTTAACCTGAACCATAGGGCCTTCATCGATGAATAATCCTGTCAGCGATCGTGCCTCTTCGAGCGATCCACCGCCGTTGCCCCTGAGGTCCACAACTATTGCTTTGACCTGTTGTGCTTTGAGTCTTTTGATAAGTTTTTTTACGTCACGTGTGGTGCTTTTGTAATCTGGATCTCCTGACTGCTTTCCCTGAAAATCGATATAGAAGGTTGGGATGTCGAGTACGCCGATCAAGTGAGAACCTTGCTCATCTTTAATCTCTAGCAGTTTTGCTTGTGCTGCTTGCTCTTCTAAGCGTACGGTATTTCGCACTATCGAAATAATTTTGGTGATTTCCACGTCAGACTCTGAGTGGATGACTTCTAACCTGACTGTCGAATCTTTAGGTCCTCTTATTAGTTCTACGACATCGTCGAGCCGCCATCCTACGATGTCTATAAGCGGACCGGATTTTCCTTGACCGACTCCAATAATTTTATCGGTGGGCTCAAGCGTACCCTCTTTGTCAGCAGGCCCAGCAGGGACTAACCTGACGACAGAGGTATGATCTTCTTCGCTCTTTAAAACCGCTCCGATACCTTCAAGAGACAGCGACATATTGATATTAAAGTTTTCCGATGTTCGAGGTGAAAAATATACGGTATGAGGATCATAAGATTTGGTAAACGCGTTGATATACAACTGGAACGCATCCTCGCTCTTAGTTTGAAGGGCTTGTTTTAGCTGGTTTTTGTAACGTTTAGTGAGCTGCTCGCTTATTTCTTCGTCGGTTTTATCGTTTAAGCGAAGGCTCAGTGCAGCAGCTTTCAAGCGTTTTTGCCAAATAATATCTCTCTCTTTGTCATTGGCAGGCCAGGGGAGTTCGTCTCTGTCAATACGGATACTATCCGGTAATTCAAAGTTGATACGGTCAACGCCTTTGTCGATTTCATTGATAAGGAAATTGAGTCGATCAATCAGACTAGCCTGGTAACGATTAAATATGGCAAAAGCCGGTTTTAAGTCTCCTCGTTTAAGCAGGTCGTCCAATTCGTATCGAAATTCTTCGAATTCTTCGATGTCTTGTTGGGTGAAATAAGCGCGTCCGCGATCCAAGCTCTCGATAAATTTTTCGAAGATTTGGGTCGAAGCAGTATCATTGAGTTCTTTTTTTACGTAATGGTTGTGCCTTAACTGCTCAACAATAGTCAAGTTGGTTCGATAATGCACTTCCAGAGGCGCCAGAACTTGTGGTTGTGTTATAGCAAGCTCTTCTGCAGAGTTACTCGTCGCAGTCCATGATGACGCGGTAAGGGTAATTAATAAGGCGATTACCAAAGGCGCCAATGAAACTTTTAAGTGTACGTAATTGAGCATAAAACTCTTTACCTGCCCAGTATGTAAGTCGGCTTGGTCGACCTGCCATTGTAGTGGGTATGTAACTGATAGGCACTAGTTATTTGCGCGTATTTGAAATAAATTGGTGAAGTCCGTCGGTCTTTTTGTGCCCGTCTGAGCATTGATAAAAGAGGTTCTAACTGACGGTTAAATCAATTTTTTTCGAATTAAAGAAAGGATTAGTGAATTGAGTATTTTAGTGAGAATTTTTGGCCAGGCGGTTTTTATTTTATCGGCTACCTTCTTTAGCCAGAGTGTCCAAGGCGCGTCAGATTTGACGATTCAGCAGATAGAGGAAGAGGGTGGTCTTGTCCAGTTGGCCTCTGGACTTCGTTACAAAGTAATTAGAGAAGGATCGGGCCCCAAGCCCTTGGTCAACGATACTGTAGTTACTCATTATCACGGGACCTTTCTCGATGGATCGATGTTCGATAGCTCGGTGCGGCGCGGCACTCCTGCAACGTTTCCAGTCAATGGAGTAATAAAGGGATGGACGGAGGCGCTTCAACTAATGAGCGTTGGCTCAAAATGGCGCTTAGTTATACCGCCTCATCTTGCCTACGGTAAGCGTGGCATGAGAGGCGCTATCCCGCCGAACGCGACACTGATATTTGAGGTAGAGTTACTAGATATAAGGTAACCCTTTGCTCGGGGCTCATGTTCCGAACAGTAATCAAACGGGGGTGTCGTCCACAAATTAGGAGGGACTTTGCAGCCAAGCTTGTCTATCTGGAGGACTTCTGAGTTCGGTTCCTATCTGGGCACGACTGGTTTTTCGGGTATGGCTTTAGCGATGCAACAACTCCTGGTGAGTTGGATTTTGATTGGCATCCTCTCGTTGCCTGCTGACCAGGTTGGCCTCATCCAGGCGCTAGTTGGTATACCCGGTATAGTGGTTATGCTGGTGGGCGGGGCTAGTGCTGATCGAGTTGATGCAAGAGCCTTATTAATCAAAGTCTATTTGACTGCGCCTGTTTTGCCGCTTTATCTTGTTTATGTTGAACAGACAGGTTCGCTGAGCGTGCTTACTGTGACTCTTTTTGGCCTAGGCATGAGCGTGGTGTCCTCTTACTCGATGCCGGCGCAGCAGGCTCTGCTGAATAGGGTGAGCGGTGATCAGGTTCAGGAGGCAGTAACGGCCGCTTCTGCGATTGGATTCGTTGTCCAGATTGGAGGCCTCATTGTTGCAGGTCAAATGGAGACTATTGGTGTTTCGCCAGTCCTAGTTTTTCAAGCCGTTAGTTTGGCATTGGCCGGAATTTTAATGTTTAGGGTTAGCAAGTTAAATCCAAAAGAAAGATCAGCGAAGGCTTCGCCAATCAAGGAGATATGGGCAGGATTGCTGGCGACGTACCAAGACAAGGTAATCCTTAATGTACTTTCAATCAATTTTGTCTCGAGTATATTCAATGCGGGCGCTTTCATGACCGTTTACCCATTTATTATCAAAAGGGTCTACGATGGTGATGCCTTTATTTTGTCGGTTTTGATGGCAATATTTTTTGCTGGTGCAGCCGCTTCTAATGCATTGTTGCTGAAATTTATGCCTTTGCGCTCGCCGGGCAAAGTCTTTTTGATCATGCAGCTGTCTAGGATAGTTGTTTTGTTTTTATTGTGGTTACAGCCGGCCTGGTGGTTATTAGTGGTCGCTACCATAGGCTGGGGTCTCAATATGGGTGTGACGACAAACTTGGCAAGAGCCATTGTCCAAGAGTCTGCTCAGGAAGCTTATCGCGGCCGCATTCTGTCCGCATTCAGCGTAGGCATGTTGGGGAGTGCTCCCATTGGAGCCATATTGCTGGGATGGCTAACGGAAGAATATGGGACTTCAGACGCTTTGGTACCAGCGATGTTTGTATCGTTTTTCTTGTTTTTGTATGGTGCTCGTTATACGAGTGTATGGCGCTATCGGAGCTAGGTTTGGCCCGTTTTAACGCCTTTACTGGGTTAATGAGGTTCGAGTTGATTGATAAAAAAAAATTACGAAGAGAATATTCATTTGGGAGTCTTGATCAAAGTGAGCTGCAAGTAACGCCTTATCTCCAATTTGTGAAATGGTTTAAAGAAGCTGAAGCTGAAGAATTGGTTGATGTGTCCGCTATGTCGCTTGCAACTTGCGGAGCTAAGGGTAAACCAAGCGTTCGCATTGTTTTGTTAAAACACTTCGATGAGTCTGGGTTTTGTTGGTATTCGGATTATGAAAGTTCCAAGGGGAAACAACTATCTGAGAATGATTACTGCGAGATCCTGTTTTATTGGAGGGAGTTTGACCGACAGATCAGGATTTCTGGCAAAGTGACAAGGCTAAGTTCTGACGAGTCAGATTTGTACTTCAATCAAAGACCTTTAGAGAGCCAGGCTGCGGCGGTAGCATCTCGTCAAAGTCAACCTGTTGAAACTCGCGCGATTTTGGAAGAGCGATTTCAGGCCGAAATTGCCAGGTCGGAAAAAGCTCGACTGGAGCGACCCGAAAGGTGGGGAGGGTATCGGTTAATTCCTGAACAGTATGAATTTTGGCAAGGTAGAGAAGGGCGGCTGCATGATCGTTTTCGTTTCGCCAGTCATAACGGTCAATGGAAGGCAGAGCGGTTACAGCCCTAGGAATCACTCTTCTGATAACAGTAATTAGTTAGTCTGGCAGACCAAGAACCCGCTTGGCGATGATATTCAACTGAACTTCTTTCGTACCTCCTGCAATAGTAAGGGATTTTTGTTTTAACCAGGTTCGAGTTGCATCAATCTCTTGGTCAGAAAACGGTTCTCCGGACCAACCAATTCCCAGACTACCCATGACTTGAACGATCATTTCATCTCTTTCTTGCTCGATTAAAGCATTGCTCAATTTGACAGCAGATGAAGTAAATCCAGGCGCTCTTGCGCGGGTCTCTTCTATCGTTCGTTTTTGAGTTAGAGACTGTGCGGCTTTTTTCATCTGAAATTCGAGTAATCGAGCTCTAGTAGCACTGTCAGCCAACCTGCTACTTTCAATTGGAGAATACTTTAAAACGATTTCCTTTGTGTCGTCGCGTGTGTTTCTGCCTCCTTGTGAGCCTGAGGTGTTGATTCCCGCGTGTGTCGATCTTTCAAATTGGAGTAGTCGCTTGCCTGCACTCCAACCGTTATCGACTCCTCCGATCACGTCTGCTGAATCAGCCAGTGCATTGTTGAATACGGTTTCGTTAAAGGGAGATGCGCCAGATAGCAAACGGATCGGATGAACTTCCACTCCGGGTTGATCCATATCAACCAACACCAAACTGATACCCTGGTGCTTAGGTTTGTCATCGCTCGTTCGAGCTAATACAAATATGTAATCGCAATCCATTGCATCGGATGTCCATGTTTTTCGTCCATTGATGAGATATTCGTCACCCGCTTTCTCAGCTCGGGTGGATAGACTCGCCAGGTCAGATCCAGCTCCGGGTTCGGAATAGCCCATTGCCCATCCTCCCTCTCCCCTTGATATCCCAGGAAGCCACTTCTTTTTTTGTTCGTCGGTGCCGAGCTCCAGAATTGTAGGCCCGATATAGTTGACACCTCTGCCAGTAAGCGGGGTGCGAGCTCCGATTGCCATAAGTTCTTGGATAAGTATTGGATAGAGGTCATTTTCAAGATCAGCACCACCATACTCTTTGGGCCAGGTCGGCACAGTCCACCCCCTTTCGGACATTCTTTCGAGCCAAAGAGCAACATCTCTTTCTAGGACAATTTTTGAGCTACCCCATGCTGTCTGCCCGGGCCCCTTTACTCCTTCAGGACAATTGGTTTGAAGCCATGTCCTGGTCTCTAGTCGAAATTCTTCTTTTTCCTTATTAGTACTCATTGAACTTTATCGCAAACGGCTGCTATTTTTTTACCTATCATTCCTACACATAGGTCTTTATCGCACTTTTTGGCTCTACTGACAAAATCTGCCAAGGTGACGCTGTCTTTGGAGATCAGATCACCGATTAGATTTGAGCTTTTGATCCTAGTACCTAGGCAAGTCGGGAATTGATAAAGCTCCGGTATTTTGTTCGTGAGATACGCGTAAGTGCGATCAAGTTGCTCCTGCTTAGCTTCCTCTTCCAAGTTGCTGGTCCCACTGGCTTGAGTTTTTGCGCGTTCGTTAATAAGTGTCAGCAAGCTGTTTGTTCGGTACCAGTAGAGCTTGAAGCTATCGTTGTCTTTTTTTAATACAGCTATTTCCTTGATGGATCGATTCTTTAAGTCCTTTGATTCCATTTCCAGTTCAATAAATTCTCCACAAACCGAGTCAAAGCATTCTAAGCTCCTTTTTGAAGATGGCGCGCGCGTCTCGTGGATGACCTTTTGCGCATGCTGAAGCATCTCCTGACAGCTGGTTTCTGGGTGTTTGATTAGTCCATAGGCATGACAAGAGTCAGAGTTCTGTGAACGAGTTTGGGTAGCCCACTCGTTGAAAACTTCTAAAGCTGCCTGCTGATCTAATTCTTCCTTATTTTGACAGGCCGATGTTGCAAAAACACATAAAATCAGAAGGCCAATAGCAGCCTTATTGAAAATCTTTGTCTTAGACTCGCTCAATGACCCGGTTTGCCTATGCCCCGGAGAGTTCTTGTCGCCGCGATTATGTATGGCTCTGCCATTTTTCCCTGAATCATTGTCTGGCGCGAGTCTAGCGTCCTTTGAAGTCAGGATCTCGCTTTTCCATGAATGATGCCATTCCCTCTTTGAAGTCATCCGACTGGAACAAGGGAAGCAATTGTAAAAAAACGTGGTGTACGTGATCGTCGAAGTTTTCATTCAGACCCATTCTCATCATCCTTTTGGACGCTTGGACCGCCAACGGCGCATTCTTTGCAATTTTGCCGGCTAAAACTGAGGCCTCCTCATAGATTTCATTGCTGTTCACCACCTTAGAGATCAAACCCATGTCTTCGCTCTCTTTTGCGCTTAGTGTTTTTCCAGTGAAAATAATTTCCGAGGCTTTAGACCATCCAATTAATCTGGGTAAGATCCATGTCCCGCCGGATTCTGGAACAACTCCTCTTGACGTGAAGGCTGCGGCAAGTTTTGCTCCATCCGTCATTATTCTAATATCACATCCAAGGGCGAGGTCCATGCCGTATCCTGCGGCCGATCCATTAATTGCTGCAATCGTGGGTGTGTCGAGATTATGTAAAACAGTTGGAGGAGTATTTCGGAGATCAAGGTTCGCAGGCTTCCTGTTCTCCTTGGTGAGGTTGTCGGTGATATCACTACCTCTCAGATCCAGGCCTGCGCAGAAAAATTTTCCACTCCCTGTTATGACGATCGCTCGAATCTCCTCGTCTGCGTCTGATTCAATGAGAAGCTGCGAAAGCTTAGCGAGCATTGGGCCAGAAATCGTATTTTGATTCTCCGGTCGATTGAAGGTGATCGTTGCCACATGGTCTTCTACGGTATAAAGGATCAGATCTTCTGTCATTTTATGGCCTCTACTTTAAATGATTAGAAATTTAGGTTTTCGAATTTTCGGTTTAGGCACACAACTTGTGCTTTGTTCCGTTACTAAGGGACACCTCGTTCCGGCATTTTTTCTTCACTGATGTTGTAGCCGGCTTCTGGAGGAATACAAAGATAATTGCCGTCGTCACGTTTTTCTGTCCATGGAAGCACTGAAACAATATCCGAGGTCTTGGTTGCTTCAATAGCGTCGTAAGGTGTATTCCACTCAGAAAGTTTTTCGAGGTTCAATCTTGTGGGAAAAATGATTGTTCTTTTGCCGGCTTTCGCTTCCTGGACTGCTTGGTCGGGCGATATCCAAACCGAATCTACGGACTCATAGCCATCATGAACTGCGACATGATCCTCAGGAGCCAATGCAAGATAAAAGTGAGTATCAAAACGTTTTGGCATCATTTCAGGAGTAATCCAGTGAGCGAAACGCGTTAGCTGATTACATGCAAGTTTCAGTTTTTCCTTAACCAAAAAGTCTTTGAGTAAGACTTCTCCTGAATTTAGGGGTTCTCGGTAGTGTTGAATGGACTCAAGCCTAGTGCCATCAATTATTTGATCAGTTTCTTGGTCATAGGCGAGCAGGATTCCACACTCTTCAAAGGCTTCTCTGATTGCGCTTACTTCTGCTCCACGCATATTCGAGTCCGGGTTCGGGGACTGGATAAGAGGTAACAAGTCATCGTCAAAGTCCTGATCATCGGCTTTGCCTCCGGGAAACACCAGCGCGCCGGACGCAAAATCGATTTGATGGTGACGAACCACCATGAAAACCTCTAGCTGTGTGTCTGAAGGTCTTAATAGTAATATGGTTGCCGCAGGAACGGGATTCGGAGATTGGTGGTTTTTACTCATATTGATTTCTTTTTCAATTGATAGAAGTAGTTTGCGTTCTTTGCATGTGAAGTAGAACATGCTTTCTTTTTGGTTTCATCTAAAGTCTGTCCAGATCTTTTTTAATGAGGTTGATATGCATATCGGCAAAATCAAATTGAGTTTTCGTTTTCCTGGTTGCAGGTCTTTGAAGGAAAAGCGCAGCAGACTTCGCGGCTTGAGGGATCGATTTGGAAAAACCCCAGTACTCGCTGTCTGTGAGGTTGGCGGAGTTGATTCTCACCAATTTTCCGAGTGGGTATTTTTGGGCTGCTCTATGCAGCGTGCGTCAATCGATAAAAATTTCTCGCAGATAGAATCCTTCGTATCTACTTCTCTGGATCTACAAGTTCTAGAAATCGAGAGAGAGTGGTTGTAGTTTCGTGAATAAAATAGGTTGGGCTGAATCTATATAACAAGGATAATCCAGTCTCTGAATTAGTTGAAATGAAAACATGATGTCAATAGTCGTAGTCATTTTAGTAACAGCCCTTGTCCTTTTTTATGTTCGCGCGTCGAGAAATCGTCGACTAAATTGGCTTCGAAGATTACAGCTCGTTGGAACCTGGAAAGGCAAAGAGGGTCAGATTTTGCGACTTTCAGGCAGATTAGACAAAGGCACTTTTGAATGGCTTCAGGAGGAAACACGTCATAGCGGGACGTGGCGATTGGTAGGCCATACTCTATTTCTTCGAGAGACTGGTTTGGAAGAGCCCTATGATGTTCGCTTATTTCAGTCAGGTAGCATTGGTTTAACAGACGCGAAAGGTATTGGTCAGGTGTTTGAAAAAGAGAATGATAATGTGATCGCTTTTGGTCGGAAAGAATGACCGCGTCTAAGCAAGAGCAGAGCTTGAATGTTTTGATCGATCGGCTTTTGCTCATCTTAAAGATCTATAAGCCGATCGATTGGAGAGTCGCGTATGCCGGGCTTTGGGAAAAGAATCGCTGGCACTCAGGTTGCGTGCCTCACTTTGAAGAAACAAATATTCAGCTGGACGATCTTAAGAGTATTGACGCCCAAAAGGAGTCATTATTGTTAAATACAGAGCAGTTCGTTTCTGGACTACCTGCCAATAATGCCTTGTTGTGGGGTGCCAGGGGTACAGGTAAGTCGTCGCTGATACACGCGCTTTTAAATCGTTTCTCTGAACAGGGTCTACGTGTCTTGCAGGTTTCCAAGCATGACTTGCTGGATCTTCCAAAAATTACGGATGAGCTTAGTGGCTTACCGTTTAAATTCATCTTGTTGTGTGATGATCTATCGTTCGAGGTGTCCGATTCGTCCTACAAAGCCGTCAAGAGTGCTCTTGATGGGTCAGTGGTAAAATCTGCGGAAAATATTTTAATCTATGCGACCTCGAATCGAAGGCATCTGTTGCCTGAGGAGATGGCTGACAACCAGAACGCTAGAATGGTAGACGGCCAATTGCATCAGGGGGATGCGGTTGAAGAGAAAATATCTTTGTCTGACCGGTTTGGCCTTTGGCTCAGTTTTTATCCTTTCAAGCAGGACGATTACCTAGAGATTGTTTACCACTGGATAGATAAACTGGCGACATTGCATGATGTAAATATAAGGTTCGATGAGGAGCTGAATAAAACTGCCATAAGGTGGGCGCTAGCCCGAGGTGTTCGTAGCGGGAGAACAGCTCACCACTTTGCAAAGCACATCGTTGGAAGCATCAAACTCAAGAGCTTGGGCTCAGAAACGCCTTAGCTTCGTGAAACTAGCGGAATATGAATAAAACTATTTTAGTTTATCTATTTTGGTCATTGCCTTTATTGTCACATGGTGATGTTGTCTTAATGAAGAACGGAGATCGGTTGTCTGGAGATGTCGAGAGCCTGTTGAGAGACGAATTACATATCGAGATTGAATACGCGGGTGATATCTCGGTTGAGGTGGATGAGGTAGAGACCATTACTACCCAATCAATTTATGAAGTTCGAACGTCAGAAACCCAGTTAGAGGGTCGTTTGTTCGGTGATTTGGGAGCTCAATATGTCCTTACGGGTGATCAGCGAGTTCCGATATCAATTGAAGAGATTGAACAGCTGGTAAAGAAACGAAAAGCTCTGATCCGGGTGGCTGGTGACTGGAGGTCAAGAGCCGATTTGTCCCTTATTTTATCTGAAGGTAATTCAGAGACGAAAAACTATAACGTGTTTGTAGAGTCGATCTTAAAGAGGCCTAGTAGCGAACATGCGCTCGCGTTGCTTATCAACAACGAGAAGGCGGAGGGAGTGTTAACACGCGAGCAATTTGATTTGGATTATGGTTACAAACGATTTGTCTCAGAAAAATGGTTTGCTTCGGCGACAGCGGAGTATTTTGAAGATGAGCTCAAGGGGATTGAAAGGCGTATCGCAGGAAGCGGAGGGATAGGTTACCAGTTTTGGGATAATTCGACTGGTGAGCTATCGGCGGATTTATCAGTCAGTGCTGTTCAAGAGAAGATCGGCTTTCAGAACGAAACTAACCCTGCCCTGCGCCTAGGGATAGATTATCGGCGATTATTTTTTGCTGATAAGATGGAGATTTTTCATCGCCAAAGTGTTTTATCGATACCTGATTCTGAACGAGGTCAGGTTTTAAATGCGTCCACCGGCTTGCGATATGAATTGAGTACCTTTGTCGACACTGCATTTCGAATCGATACTAATTACGAAACAGAGCCGGCTCCCAATAGGAAGAAGATGGACCTTACGTATACCATCGGTTTAGGTTTGAAATTTTAAGCTGGCTAAAGGTACGATCTTCTTGAAGCAGCTTGACCTTCGCTTTAGCGATTCTTAGAATGCTCGCCTTCGTGTTACTAATTTGCTCGGATTCATTTAGAATTGACGGCGGTTAGATCCTACGTCCCCTTCGTCTAGAGGCCTAGGACACCGGGTTTTCATCCCGGCAACAGGGGTTCGACTCCCCTAGGGGACGCCAACTTTCTTTTGCTTGGGGCCCACCTATGATTAACGATTACTCTGAAAGACACTATACGTTCGAGGGTTGTTTTAACTTCAGAGATATAGGCGGATATCCTAATCAAGAAGGCAAGAGAGTAAAAAGCGGACTGTATTATCGTGCCGGAAGACAAGACCGAATGACTGATCAGGACCTTTCGCGTTTGTCAGACCTTCGGATCTCGACTCAAATAGATTTGCGAAGACCGGATGAGGCGCGAGAACAAGGTAAAGGCCCTTTAGAAACCATGGGGGCTAACTACGTCAATATTGCCGTGATTCCTGAAGGTGGAACTGATCAGTTGAGTCGGCTAGTTGGAGACACGGGCATCTCAGGCAAAAGATATCTTGGTTATTTAGAGTTTGGGCCCTCTTCTTGGCTTCAGATGTTTGAGATTTTTGCCGAAGCAAATAGTTTGCCGGTGGTGTTGCACTGCACAGCAGGCAAGGATCGAACGGGCGTGTCTACTGCGTTTCTGCTGTCCGTTTTGGGCGTGAGTCGTGATTGGATTGAGGCGGATTATTTGTTAACCAATCTGGACACTCATCGACAGGCCGATTTCATTGAAAGCACAACAGGTTTTCCAGAAGGTGTTGATAGAGAAAACATGGTCGCGGCCGCAGGCGTGCCGGAGGAAGCCATGAAAGATTTTTTAGATGGCGTCGAAAGCAAGTGGGGTAGTGTGGTTGGATATCTTCAAGAGATTGGAGTCACCCAAGAGCAGATGGATGCGATCCGCGACAATTTTCTTGAGTAACCCTTCGAGCGCCATGAAAACCAACTATTGGTTGGATAGGCGTTGAATTGTTGTCAAAAAAAACTAGCTTGAAATGATATTTCGAGAATTTTTCGAGATCTTTTGAGACAAGATATGAACTTTGTGCAGCTGGCGATACCATTTTTTATATTAGCCCTACTCGTAGAGTTTGCTTACGGATTTCTGGTGAAACGTCAGACTTACCGGTTGGGAGATACGATTAATAGCCTTCAGCTTGGAGTGCTAAGTCGGTTAGTTGGAATATTACGACTCGGCTTTTCAGCTTTGGTTATAAGCTGGCTGGTTGGAAAATTGGGGGTGGTGGGTTGGTCACCCGATCACTGGATACAATGGGTCCTGTCTTTTATCGCATATGATTTTTGTTATTACTGGAAGCACCGCTTTGGCCATCAATGGCGCATTATGTGGGCTTCTCACGTGGCTCATCACCAGAGCCAAGATTACAATCTAAGTACGGCGCTTAGGCAGACCAGCACGGATTATGTGGGTTTTGTGTTTTACCTGCCTCTGTATCTGCTGGGTACTCCCGTTGAGGTCATTGTCAGCGTCGGGAGTTTGAATCTGGTCTATCAATTTTGGGTCCATACAGAACATGTGCGGACGTTAGGCGTGCTTGATTACTTACTCGTAACTCCAGCTAATCACAGGGTTCACCATGCAGTCAATGAGGGCTATCTCGATAAAAACTACGGCGGAGTATTTATTATTTGGGATCGTTTGTTCGGCACGTTTGTTATGGAGGAGAAAGACAAACCGTGTGTTTATGGAATTCGTCATCCTTTGAACAGTTACAATCCACTTTGGGCTAACTTTCATATTTGGTGGGAAACTTTTTGGTTTTCCGTCCGCGTGCCCAGAGTAAAAGACAAGTTTTTAGCTTGGTTCCGATCTCCAGCATGGGCTCCAGGAGATTACTCAGGCGGACAAGACCTTGTCAGTGATTTCGCAAAATACAACCCCGCGAGCTCGATTTTTGAAAAGAGCTACACGTTTGTTCAGTTTTGGATTTTTACGGGTCTCGCTTTAGCTTTGCAAGCTAATCACTTGGCTATGCCTCGTAACATCGTTCTGATCGCGTTCGCTTGGTTGATAGTCAGTGTGCTTGTTCAGAGTATGTGGCTCGAAGGTCGCCGCTATTCCCATCTATTGGAGTGGATTAGGCTTTCTGCTTTGTCAGTTTTTTGCTTTTCTGCACCTCTGATCTGGCCTGTAAATGCTTCGAGAGCGATAAACTCGGAGACGATCATGGTATTCCAGTGCATCTGTATATTTTCAGGACTTGCGCTCGTGTTGAATTGGCTTGTCACGAAAAGTCGCGTCAAGCTATCAAAAGCATAGGTCATCTGTTTTGGCATTTTGTAGCAGATGCGGTCTACAATGATTTCTTTGTTAATTAAGCAGTGAGCTATGCGATCTAGTCAAGGCAGACACATCGTTTTTTTGCAGGGGTTGGTGTTATTGGGGGTTATACTTTTTGGGTTTTTCCTAGCGTTTGATCAAGGGTTTATTTCGTTAACGTTAGAGAGTGATCGAAGCTATTTATCTTACGTTATTTTGACTGTCTATTTGCTAGCTACTGTCCACTGGTTAGTGGTCTGCTATCGCTTGTCGACTGAAATGTCTTCGCTTGAACTTGTCAATAACGATCTTCGCTTTGAGTTTGATTCTATGTCAGAACTTGCGATTGAGCGTTATTTCATTGAAGCAGCAGAATTGACGGTTCAGGGCGGTCGTTACCAAGGATTACTTGAAGCGTTTGGAGATCGGGTCTTGAACCGCCATGCTACCGGCCACTTTATATCGGACATTCTTCTCAAGTTAGGTCTTCTGGGCACGATTATTGGTTTTATTTTAATGTTATTGCCTGTAGCCGAGATCAAGGAATTTGAAGCTAACCTAATGCAACAATTGCTAGGAGAAATGAGTGGTGGTATGGCAGTTGCTCTCTACACTACCTTAGCTGGGTTAACCACAAGTCTTCTCCTTAAGATGCAATATCAGATCATAGACTCTAGCGCAGCGAAGTTAGTGACCCGAGTATCTGAGATTTCAGAACTTCGATTTGGCGGCCAGTTCAAGAGTTTCGATGAGGCATAGCTACCTCAAGCGCAAAGAGGGTGAGGATGCCTTTACCGATTTGTTATTCAATGCGCTGCTTGGGTTCGCCTTTATGTTTGTGACTGCCTTTTCGCTAATTAGTGAGCCCAGCGAAGGCGGTAAGATCACACCGAATGCCGAAATCTTAATTACGATTCGATGGCCCGACGATCATCCAGATGACGTCGATACGATTGTCGAGGATCCCAGAGGCACTCTGCTTTGGTATAACAACAAAGACACGGAAATCATGCACTTGGATCGTGATGATAGAGGCTCCTTCCAAGATGCGGTGGTGGTGGCAGGTGAAAAAATCGTCAACCCGATTAATCAGGAAACAGTGACTGTCCGTAATTTAGTGCCTGGCGAATATGTTGTGAATTTACTGCATTATCAAGCGAATTATGGCGACCCTCTTCCGGTAACAGTGAAAGTAGAAAAGCTCAATCCGGAGGTCTCGCTAGAGCACTATGGTAACTACGAACTCACAGGAGTTGGGCATGAGTTAACCGCGGTAAGGTTTCTTGTTGATTCAGAGGGTGCTATTGAAGACATCTCGTTTTTGCAAAAACCGTTAGTGGTAAAGGTGGCCAAGGGATGATCTGGTTGATGACGCTTGGCTATGTGGCTGTGGCTGGCATGCTGTTGACAGCGAGTTTGCCGTCGAGGTTTTCTTTCTTTTTCAAGATTATCGGCGTTCTGGTAGTCACTGGGCTGTATTTCACAACTTACCTAGGTCACCGAAGTTTGGCGGGTTGGCCAATCAAAGAGGAGTTACCGAAGAATTTTCGGCTGGTTTGGGTAGCTATTGACGAGCCAGAAAAAAAGGATGGGATCGATGGCGAAATTTTTTTCTGGATACGAGAATTGAACGATAACAATGAAACCGCCACGAAGCCGAGAGCTTACATTTTGCCGTTCGACCTGGCGTTGGCTGAAAGAGTTCAGGATGCTCAAGAAAAAATACTGGAAGGAGCGGCGATAAACGGCTACGTAAAGGAGCGCGATGAGGTGCTTGAAGAAGGAGAGGAAAACCAATTGCAAACCGCGGATGAGAGCACCAACGGATTCAGTAATGCAGGTTTTAGTATCGAGTTTGAACAAGTAGAAATACCGGCACTGCCAACAAAGACAGTGCCGATGAATAGCAGCTAACAGGGGCTAGCCGCCTGCAGTTTCGACGGCTTCGGCTTCTGCCTTGTCGATTAGAGCGCGAGATATGACATATTGCCTGATCATCTCGGTATCTTTTTCATTCAGGATGTCGCCAAAGGCGGCCATGCCCTTTCCGGCATAAATGCCGTCAATAACGATCTCTTTGAACACTTGATGGGTGGCCGCATTCATCATACGAAGGTCTGGAATGATTCCGCCGGATCTTGCATTCCCTCCATGGCATCTTCCACAGGAGACGTTGTACAGTTGTTCACCTCTGATGAGATCCTCTTTTGAAGCAACCAACTCAGGCTGTTCGGGTATCGTTCTGTCCAGAATTTTTGGCTCGTTGATTTTCAGATTTGCGTCGAGTTTAAAACCAAGTAGCTTCCCAAAATTACCATATTTGATGACTGCTGTTTCATTTGTGAAACCAAAGTTATTCTCGATACCCCCCGTGCCCGCGAGAATGACGACGTACTGCTCTCCATCGATTTCATAGGTTACCGGTGGCGCGAGCATGGAGATATAAGTGTTGTAGGTCCACAGCTTCTCGCCATTATCGGTATTGTAAGCACTCAGATAACCAAGTCCGTCGCCTTGGAACACCAAGCCGCCAGCTGTCGCTACCACACCACTGTTCCAGTAGTGAACGTGGTCCACATTCCACAACTCTTCCCCAGTCAAAGGATCAAAGGCCTTGAGATAACCCTTTGCGGCAGGCTGCTCGTCTGCATACTCAACCGCCAAAAAACTACTGTTGGCTAAATCCACTCCAAGATTGAATTCACTGGGACTCCGCTTATAGAGACCAGTTTTTTTAAACTCAGAATCTAGTGCGTATAAGTTTGGTGCGTCCTGCGCAGGAATATAGACGACGCCTTTCTTTTCATCGAATGACATGGCCTGCCAATCATGGCCTCCAAGAGGTCCGGGCAGTATCCACTGGGCTCGCTTGCTGTAATCCATGTCTTTGTTCTCAACAGGCCGACCAGTTTCCATATCAACGTGACTGGCCCAGTTGGTCTGAACATAGGGGTGAGCCCTTAATAGCTCCCCGTTGGATCGGTCGATGACGTAAAAGAAACCGTTCTTAGGCGCCTGCATGATGACCTTTCTTTGTTGGCCATCCACTTCCATGTCCGCGAGAGTCATATCCTGGACTGCAGTGTAATCCCAGTTATCGCCAGGAACCGTCTGGTAATACCACTTCATCTCTCCTGTATCGGCGTCCACAGCGACAATACAGGTCAGGAATAAGTTATCGCCGCCGCCAGGTGATCGGATGACTCGTGTCCAGGGTGCGCCATTACCTACGCCTAGATAGACGTGGTTAAAGTCGGGGTCATAGACAATGGAGTTCCATACTGTACCGCCGCCGCCAATCTTCCACCATTCGCCACCTTTCCAGGTCTCAGCAGCAAGCTCCATTTCTGGGTGTTCAAAGGGCTGGGAGGGATCGCCTGGAACCGTGAAAAAGCGCCAGACCTCTTCGCCGGTTTCTGAATCATACGCTGTGACATAACCTCGTACGCCGAACTCGGCGCCGCCGTTACCGATAAAGATTTTACCCTTGGCAGCGCGCGGTGCGCCGGTGATGCTGTAGTTCCGCTCGGTATCGATGATGGTGTTGACTTCCCAGACCTTCTTACCGCTGCCAGCATCGATGGCTACCAGACGACCATCCAGTGTGCCGACGTAAACCTTGCCCTGATAGACGGCAACGCCTCGATTGATCGGACCACAGCATAAACGTCGACGGAAGTCTTTGGGTACCATCGGATCGTAACGCCACTTCTCAATACCGGTTTTGGCATCCACGGCATGGACGATGGAAAAGGTTGAAGTGAAGAACATGGTGTTGTCCACCACAATGGGAGTGGCTTCAAGGGCATCATTGCTGCCCAGGTCGAGCTCAAATGCCAAGCCCAGGCGATCAACAGATTCCCTGTTGATTTGGGTTAAGGGAGAGAATCGCTGTTCTTCATAATCCCTGCCATAGGCGAGCCAGTTCCCTGGTTCGGACTCCGCGTTATTAATCCGGGCATCATCAATCTGGGCAATAGCCGAATCGCTATTCTCGAGGTTTTGGTCATTCGGCTGAGAGACATCTTCTGAGCAACCCCATAACCCGATTACTGTCAGACCTGTAAATAAAATCTTAAACTTCATAACTAATCTCCATCTTCCACTTCCTTAACCTTATCAAAGAAAAAAGATGAATCTACCCCGTAAGTCTGGGAATTAAAGAAAGATTAACTGGGTTATTGGAGCGTAACTCAATACACTTACGGTTTAGGGAACTGAGTATCTAGAAGTTGCGTCCTCTCAATTATTATCTGTTTGCCAACGGCAGTTGGTACCTCGCGTGGGGTATGCAATCGGTGGTCTTCGCGTGGTTGGTGACGCTGGTTCTGAGAGAGCCTGCCGAGAAGGTCGGGTTTGCACAGATGGCTCTATTGTTGCCCGGGCTGTTCCTGATGTTATACGCCGGTGCAATTGCTGATCGAATTGGAGCAGCAAGACAAGCCTTTTGGTCTCAATTGCTTGCAGCCTGTACACCACTTTTATTGATCTATTCGGTTTTAACCGACACTTTTACTTATGAACTACTGATTGTTTATGCCTTGCTGACGGGAGTCGCGCAGGCTTTTCTGACGCCGGCGCGAGATGGGCTCCTAAATTATGTTGCTGAAGGTAATATTCAAAGGCTCGTTTTGAAGTCTAGTCTGACTCAATTCTCCTGTCAGATAGTCGGAGTCATTATTGCTGGCTTTGCCGACCAATTCGGGGCTTCGGTGATATTGACGGTTCAAGTTGTCGTTATGCTTATTGGCGTTTGGACCTACAAAAAAATATCAGTGATGGTCGATGTGACTCCCAAAATACTAGAACGCAAAAGACTACTTTATGAGATCTGGGAAGGCGGGGTTACCGTTTTTTCAAATCCAATTATGCGCGTGGTCGTTATTCAAAATGTGGCGATGGCGATATTTTTTATGGGTGCCTTCATGGTGTCCTTTCCATTGGTAGTTCGAGAAGTGTTTGATGGAAGCTCTTCGGATCTCGCTGCGGTGAGTGGATTCAATGCTCTTGGTCTGGTGGCGACCTTGTTTATTCTTCTTCGACTTGGTTATATCGAGAGAGCTGGCAGGGCGTTGCTCCTAGCACAGGGGGTAGGAGCCATTTTTTTATTTTTGGCAGGGATAGCAGGCAGTATTTACCTGTTTATAGCTTGCGTGTTTACCTGGGGACTTTGTGGAGGGCTTGCTATGCCTATGTGCCGCACGATCATGCAGGAACTGGCGCCGCCGGAGCAAAGATCTAGGGTCATGGGGTTTTTTGGTTTTTCTTTTATGGGCACTGGTCCATTGGGCGCTCTGTTCGTTGGGTATCTCGCTGAATATTTTGGCCCGCAAGAATCTATTTTTATTTGCGCGCTCTCTATGTTGTTAACAATTTTTGTAGTTAGCCAAACCACGAAAATTTGGGATACTAAGTTGGTTAATGGAGCGAATGAGATAGGCGCTGAGGGATAGGGTTCTACCCAAACTTTCCGACGCGCTCAAGGTGAGTGGTCATGAGTATTCGGTTTGCTGCAGACATCGGGGGAACCTTCACGGACGTTGTTCTGGACCAGAACGGCTTGGTGTATTCGAAAAAACTACTGACGACCTACGATGATCCCGCAAACGCGGTCATTAATGGATTAGATTTGCTGATGTCAGAGGCAACGCTGAAAGCAACAGACATTGAACTTGTCTTACATGGAACTACATTGGCGACCAACGCGTTGATCGAGAGGACCGGCTCTAAGACAGCTCTTTTGACGACTGAAGGACACCGAGATGTCCTGGAAATGGCCTTCGAGAATCGTTTCGAGCAGTACGATGTTAATATTGATCGAAGACCTCCTCTTATTGACAGATCTTTGCGAGTGGGCGTCCGGCAGCGGCATGCATTCGATGGTGAAGAAATAATGCCTCTAGATCATGAGCAGCTGGCCAGCTCCGTTAGACAGTTATGTGAACAGGGCGTCAAAAGCTATGCGGTAGGGTACCTCCACAGCTATATAAACCCGTCACATGAACTAAGGACTTTAGATATTATTAAAGAGTTGGTGCCGGAAGCGTCCGTGAGCCTGTCGTCAAGGGTGTGTCCCGAAATTCGGGAATATGAACGACTTTCTACCACAGCGGCGAACGCGTACATCAAGCCCTTAATGGAAGAGTATCTTGAAAGTCTCGAACTACAGCTTCGCTCCAGAGGTGTAAGTTGCTCTTTGTTGTTGATGACCTCTGGTGGCGGTTTAACTACGCTGGACACCGCGAAAGACTATCCAATCAGATTGGTAGAATCTGGTCCCGCTGGGGGGGGCGATTTTAGCAGAACAGCTTTCAAAAGAATTGAACGAACCTTCTCTTGTCTCTTTCGACATGGGTGGGACGACCGCGAAGATTTGTCTGATTGACGAAGGTTATGCCAATCATTCTCGGTCTTTTGAGGTGGATAGAGCTTACCGATTCAAAAAAGGGAGCGGCCTGCCTTTGCGAATCCCCGTTATAGAAATGGTAGAAATTGGAGCTGGAGGAGGTTCGATGTCACGGGTCGATCAGCTGCAAAGAATTCAGGTCGGTCCTCAGAGTGCGAGTTCGGACCCCGGTCCGGTTTGTTATGGCAGAGGAGGCGAGGTGCCAACAGTTAGCGATGCTGATGCTGTTATGGGCAAACTTTATCCGCAGTTCTTTGCAGGGGGAGATTTAACCCTTGATGTTGAAGCAGCGAAATTTGCGATTGGAGAGCAAATAGGTGCCCCTTTGGGACTAGCTGTTTTTGACGCTGCCAATTCAGTTGTCGAGGTCGTAGATGAAAACATGGTTGCAGCTGCAAAAGCCCACAGCTCGGAATGGGGCAAAACCATGGAAGCTAGGGCTCTAGTGGCCTTTGGCGGGGCCGCGCCTCTACACGCTGCAAATCTTGCGAAGAAATTGAAGATCTCAAAACTTTTTATTCCCCAGGGCGCAGGTGTGGGGAGTGCTCTCGGATTTCTGTTGGCGCCAGCGAGATTTGAAGTTGTACGCAGTTTTTTCTCGCCTCTCAGAGAGTTGAACTTGGATGCGGTGGCGAGTTTGGTCGAAGAAATGCGAAACGAAGCGGTCAGTGTGGTTAGCCAAATGTCCTCAGGTCCACTGGAAGAAAAGATAAGAGCTTATATGCGGTATCAAGGTCAGGGTCATGAAGTCAGTGTGTTGATCGACCAGGTTGAAATAGTTGATTCGCGCTATCTCAGGCAACGATTTGAGAGTGTATATCGGGAAACCTACGGTAGAGTCTTAGAAGAGGTTGAGGTAGAGATTCTCAGTTGGACTTTGTCCTTGGAGGGAGCCGCCCAGGGAGGGGAATGGTTTGAATTCACAAAAAACAGCGAAATTGTGGAGGCTCGAATTGGCGAAAGTAAGGTTTATATGGACGAAGGCGAACTAAAAATCCCCGTTTTATGGAGAGAGGCCTTGGTTCAAGGGGAGGAATACAAGGGCCCTCTGCTGATCACCGAAAATCAGACTACCACGGTAGTGCCGAAAAATAGCTCTGTGAGCATTACCCAGCAAGGCGTTTTGCAGATTACTTTGGAGCTTGAGTCGTGAAGGAACTGCAGGTTCAGCTAGCATGGAATCGCTTATTAGCGATTGTTGAAGAGCAAGCCCAGGTGTTAATGCGAACAGCTTTCAGCACCGTCGTGCGTGAGGCTGGAGACTTGTCTGCAGGTGTTTTTGATGTGAACGGAGAGATGCTCGCTCAAGCAGTAACAGGGACTCCAGGACATGTGAATTCGATGGCTGAAGCAGTTAAAAAGTTTTTAGCGAAGTATCCCAAATCGGAATTAGAACAGGGAGATGTGCTACTAACTAATGACCCCTGGGATGGAACCGGTCATCTGAATGACTTTACTGTGGTGACCCCAGTATTTCTATCCTCTCAGATTATTGGTTTTTTTGCCTCGACTAGTCACATTGCAGATGTGGGAGGTCGGGGTTTTGGTCCGGACGCGAATGATCTATTCGAGGAAGGTTTGCGAGTCCCTATTAGTTTTCTGTTGGAAAAAGGAAAGCCAAATAAAACCTTAATGGAGTTGATAAAGGCGAATGTTCGTGATCCGTTGGTTGCAGAAGGGGACCTGTACTCTTTGATTGCGTGTAATGAAGCTGGATCGGTTGAACTTATGGAGATGCTTAACGATCTTGATCTTAGGGATTTGGAGGAACTCGGGAAGATTATTCTAGATCGTTCTAAAAATGCCATGCGAGAGGAGATCGAAAGGCTTGGGCATCATGATGTCCAATATGAAATGGTTATCGACGGTTATGAGGAACCCGTACTCATTCGGTGCGGCATGGTCATAGACCAAGGGTTTGTTGACCTTGATTTTAGTGGTAGTTCGTCAGCCTCTCCAAAGGGAATAAATGTGCCTTTCCCCTACACGGTTGCCTACGCATCTTTCGGTGTAAGGTGTTTGATTGGTAATGAGATACCCAATAATTCGGGATCACTATCGTTGATTCGAGTTTCAGCACCGGAGGCATCTTTGCTTAATGCAAAATTTCCCCGTGCGGTTTCGGCTAGACATTCAATCGGACAGATGTTGCCCGATGTGGTGATAGGTTGTCTTCATCAAGTAATGCCAGATAGGACTCCTTGCGAGGGCGCCTCTTGTATTTGGAACCCTGTCTTTATGAATGGCATTGAAACGGAAACGGGCAACGCGAAAACCGATCGTTTTGTTATCAACCCGATATTCAATGGGGGTACGGGGGCTCGACCTTGCAAGGATGGGATGTCTACAACTGCCTTCCCCTCTGGTGTTAGAACCACATCAACCGAGGTGAACGAGGCGACCTCCCCGCTTATTTTTTGGAAAAAAGAATTCCGGCCAAATTCTGGTGGAACAGGTGAGTTTCGTGGAGGTCTGGGGCAAACAATTGAAATCAGCCATCGTTACGGCTCAGATTTTGTAGTGTCTAAAATGTTTGATCGGATAATTCATCCGGCCCGGGGGCGGGATGGGGGGGAAGCAGGTGAGCCTGGTCGAGTGTCTTATGTGTCTCAAGAAGGAGAAGTAACCGAATTGCCTGGTAAGGGAAGGGATGTGATTCCAGCGGGTTGCCGATTGGTCATGGATACACCGGGAGGTGGTGGCCTTGGATCCTCAGAGTCTAGATCTAAGGCCATGCTTGATATAGACAGAGTAAACGGATTGGTGGATGACTGATAAACTGTCTGCTATTAATGAATTGAAAGAAGTAAAGGCTTGAGGGAGGAAAGATAATGGCGAAATATGATGCATTGGCTGCACTACCGGGCGGAGAACCAGGTCCCTGGGGCGAACCGGTTACGATCAATTACGATCAGCGCGATGTTCTACTCTATTCGGTTGGTATCGGTATCAGGGATTTGAGATACGTCTACGAGGGTAATCCTGAATTTGCGGTCTTTCCTACTTTCCCAATTCGCTGGGGCGGAGCTGGAGCGTCTATAGATACGTCCTTGGTGCCCTCATCTCCTGGTCCGTTAAATATTGATGCGGAACGATATCTTGAGATGTACACGCCTTTACCCACGGAGGGCTCGGTCCAGGTAATCTCGCGTTTAATCGGCGTCCATCCAAGAGGTAAGGGGAATGGCTTTGTCGAATGTGAGAGCGAGGTCCGCTCAATGGAAGGCGAAGTGTTACTTCGGATGGTAAATGGGTCTTTCCGAAGAGGGGTCGAACAGCTTGGTGATATTGAGTCATTTGAGGGTATAGGTGAAACCTATTCTGCTAAAATTGAACTACCTGATACTGAGCCCTCAATTCAGGTTGAAGCTCTGATTCCAGACAATCAGGCTCATATTTATCGGCTTTCCGGGGACTACAATCCGCTACATATAGACCCTGAATCGGCCAAATTTGGCGGGTTTGACGAGCCTATCCTGCACGGTCTGTGTACCTTTGGCCACTGCGGACAACTTCTTTTGCAGAAGCTTTGTGGGGGAGAGGTGGCGCGGTTTCGAAAAATCAAAGTTCGCTTCTCATCCCCAGTAATGCTCGGTGACACAATCAGTATCAGAGCCTGGGAAGACGGTCCGGGTCGCGTCATATTTGATGCCATGGTCAACGATAGGCAGGTGGTGTCCAATGCTTATTTTGAGTACGTTTGAGAGGGGCTCTTCTACACATTCTTCACTGAGACTCATGTGTATTCAGCAACCGTTTAATGTTTTCGGTCGCTTTTTGTTGTGCCTGATCTGCTTTATTAGAGAGCCGCAGAAAGGGTATTTTAGACAAAACAGAAAGGATTTTTATCATTGGGCTCGCGTTGAGAATGTGACTTTCAAAATTGAGTCGGCTGTTCTGAAGCCACTTCTTCAGTCTAGGGTCTTTTGCCCATTTCTCACTATTCACGGCATCCGCCAAATTATTTTTCAGAAAATCGATGTCAGTATTTGGATGTGGAACCGGTGTGCAGAGCTCGTTTTTTTTCTCATCGTCTCGATAGTTTGCCTCGACGTAACCCAAGAGTCCTGCCGAGAACACTTGCTGGCAGGTGCGTATTGACTGTAATGTGATTTTTTGACCTTTGAAAATTGGAGTGGGCTGTCTCTTGGCGAGCCCGTCACCCGCACAATCAATGTGCAGGGTCTCAAGATTTGTGGCTATCGAGCCATGCTCTAGAGCTATCTCGGTGTTGCTAATACTTTTAACGCGGCCTTTTCGAACAATGTTTTTCACCCTTTTCAATTGTTCCAGTTCTGCTTTTGTTACCGTACTGCAGCGATACATTGTTGGTTTGACATTATCGTCAATCCTGAGGAGACCTCCGGCTTCTGAGATTTTGTCGAAAAAGTCGTCGATGTTATCTGATTGAGAGCCCGGTATGATCTGAGTGGCCAGGGTTGTGCCTATAGACTCCAGTGTTGGCTGGATCTGCGCTCTATCCAGAATCCAGGAATCTCTGGGCATGATCCAGGAGATCCTCTCGGGTTTCACATCATTTTTGAGAAGAAACAATACAGCGTCTATGGCTGTTTTACCGGCCCCTACAATGACGAAGTCATCGTATTTTTTACTCAAAATGGGGAGGTCATTTAAAGGAGCACATTTAGCGTCGCCCCCCAGAGAGAAAGGAGGAGGTCTTTTGGAAGGAACGACCACGTTCATGTAGGTGGAGTCCACTTCTTTTTTAAAGGAAACAGAATACTTCTCGTCTGATAACAAAGACACGAACTGTCCATCGCCCTGATATTCGCAGCTCGGGAAGTAACGGACTCGGCCTGACCCTAAAAACTGCCGCTGCATAATTTGGTCGAAATACCCGCACACTTCAGAATTGGTCGCTAATTCATATAGACCTTTGTTTAAGCCGGTTGCGTCAATGGTATTGTTACCGAGTCGCTTGGAGTTCACGCCATAAAAGGCTGAGGGCTGGTGCAAGCGAACAAAAGGATAGGCATCGTTCCAATGTCCTCCAGGTTGATGGTGTTTATCGACAATGATGATGTTGGCATTGGTTTCGGTAATCAGTGAGTCGCAAAAGGCCATCCCCATCGCGCCGCTTCCGATGACTAGGTAATCAGTTTCGAGTTTCTGCATGTATTGCTCCTTTATAGGGCGGGAGTGAATCGGTTAGTATCGTCATCTCGCCATACTTTTCCTTTCCGGCCAACGAATTCCTCTTGCGTCATGCTCATTAGAGTGTCCGCGTCACCATCGACTAGTGCTAAGAATCTTTTCGATCGCTGGTCATGAATGTCACCCATCCGACCAACTACGATTCCGTTCTCTGGTTCTCCAGATCGGCCAAAGACAATGGAATAGGTTTCGATTGCTGCTTCGCCTGTTGGTGTTTCTGTGAATTCTGGCGATCGAATATCTGCTGTTGTTAGCTCTATTACGGGTGAAGTGTCCCGATTCCAGTCTGACTCCAGCGGTTTGGTGGAGTAAATGCCTGCTGCATGTTTACTGATGTATCCCCCGTTTGCGGTGACCATTCCAAAGCTTCCTCGGTCAGACCTTAATTTGTCGGCCATTGCAGCGATTGAATTCATCACGTAGTTGTTACCTGCACCGCCATGGAATGGTAGCCCGCCCGTGACCGTCAGGTGACGTTGATCATCTTTCGGGATTCCTAGTTCATTTCTGGCGATCTGAACAGCACTTGGAAAACACGAATACAAATCCAGGTGTCGGATGTCATTTATTTCAAGCCCCGCCATGTTAAGGGCGTTCTCTCCCATGATTTTCATAGATGGTGAGGAATAAAAGTTTTCTCGATAGGAGACGTTCCATACATCGGTAACGTCGGAAGCGCCATGAAGGAAGACCCATCTGTTTGGATCAACACCCATTTCCTCCGCTTTTTCGATCGAGGTGAGCAGCAGGCTGGCTGACTGATTGATCTGGTTCATCGCGTTCATGAACTTCGTGTATGGCCATCCTACGAAACGATTAGAAGGGGTAGCAGTAGCTATTTCTTCAGGTGATCGTTTTACGGGATACCACGCATGCGGGGAGGATTCTGCTACCTCGGACAGTCGCGAAAACAGTTCACCCATCATGATTTGATGCTCTGGGAGCGAGTTTCCGTAATGCGCTCTTAAGGCGTTTTCAAATAATGGGTAGACATGAGAAGCTTGCCAGATCCCGTGTTTAAGTTCGTGATCGTTCCACATCTGTCTGTCTGCAAATAAAAGATCGGCATCTTTATCAGAATCGACAGACCATTGCGGTTTGTTTCCTGATTTGACTATCTTCCTTCCGGTCGCCATTGCCTCGGCTCCACCGAGAAGAACAAAATCTTCCTCTCCGGAAAATATCGCCTCCGAATACCGATTTACCAGGTATTGCGGACCATTGCCCCCATCGGGAGCCAGCCACTGAGCGGCCTTGGTCGCGTTTATCCGGCTAGCGAGCGCCTCAGGCGTATTTCTCATTGGCTCTCTGAAGCTTTTGACGACCACCAATGTTGTCAGGTCAGATAAATTCTCCCTAGAGATGCCTGCATCTTCCAACGCGAGCACGGTGGCTTGCTCGATGAGATCGAGAGGGGAAGAGGCCTCATCTATCGAAGGATCCTTTTCCGTTACTTGGCCAACGCCGATCAAAATAGGGGTTCGAGGGTTTGTCATCTTTGGGTCTCAATTTTTGTTGATATTATAAAGGATCAGCAAGCGTCGGGTTGATCAAATCTCCCCATCGGTCGATGAAGGTGAGATCCTCTGCCGGTATCCTTGTTACGGGTCCAAACTTGCCCATGGGCCAACCGATGGGGATAGTGACCACCACACCATATTCATCGGGGATGCCAAAGTATTGATGGAGCTCATCTTCGAAGACCTGGTGCATGGTTGTTAGCGCGGCGCCTAAACCAACTGCCCTGCAAGCGAGTAGAATATTTTGAACACAGGGATACACGGCTCCATAGTTGGGCGGTGCAAGTCCGATTCTATCTTCTTCGGCTACTTTAAAGGGCCAGTCCCGCTTGCCACATACGAGAAGCAGGTAAGGATATTCATGCATGTGGTCCATTTGGTAATAGAGTGCTTTGAGCTGTTTACCTGGTGGTTTTGCGCGAGGGTCGTCCCTACTGAATTTGAACCTGGACTCGATCGCCTGAGTATAACGCTGGGCAAACCAGAGTTTTTTTTCGGCGTCACTGATCAGCACAAATTTCCAAGGTTGAAGGTTTTGACCCGATGGGGCCTGAACACCGGCATTGAGAACTTTCATCATAAGCTCGATCGGGACCGGGTCAGTTTTAATGCGACGCATCGCTCGCACATTGTAAACAAGATCAAAAAAAGATAGGGGTTCGTCACTCATAGTTAATAGATTCTCTCTACCCTATTGCAGTGGAACCGCCGTCGCAGGGGACTATCAAGCCTGTCAGGAAAGATCCGGCCTTGGACGACAGGAATATTGCAAGACCAGCCGCATCCTCTGTGGCGCCCCACCGTCCCATGGTGAATCCTTGCATGACCTCTGCCTCTACCTTTTCGTCTGCATAAAGCGGTGCGGTCATTTTTGATTTGAAAGGCCCCGGCGCTATAACGTTAACGTTAATGTTACGCTCGTTAAGGTCTTGAGCCATTTGGACGGACAATTGCTGTAGCCCGGCTTTCGCAAATGCATAAGAGTAATTGCGTAAGCCGCTTGGGCGGATACCGTTTACTGATGATACATTTATAACGATCGCCCTTGAGGCTTGGCTGGCCGCTGCATCGAGCAAAGGAAGCAGTTTTTGTGTCAAGAAGAACGGGCTTTTGCCGTCTAGATCAACAATTTTGTCCCACGCCTTTTCTGAAAATCGGTCTATGTCTTCGCTCCAGGTCACGCCGGCGTTATTAATCAGAACGTCGAGTTTTGCTTCCCGATTTTTGATCTCGTCGGCCAGTTTTTCGCAGCCTGTTATGTCGCTGATATCTGATGGAATTGCTACGCAGTTCCCATGCTTGGAAAGTGCCTGTTCAGCCTCCTGGCAGGCCTCAGGTTTTCTAGATGCAATGTATACGGTAGCTCCGCACCGCACGAACCCTTCGGCGATCATATATCCAATACCTCGGGTTCCCCCTGTCACCAGCACTACTTTGTCTTTGACGCCAAAAAGGTGCTCGTAGTAGGAATCTGTCATCGGTTTGCCTCCTGTTATTGACCGTTTACGGCCACGACGAAGTCGAGTTTGACCTTACCCTCCCGCAGCTTGATCGCTTCCTGGTAGTCTGGTGAAAACCAGAATTCCTTTAGATGTTCCATTGACGTGAATTCTTCAATCACGACAAAACCTGGGTGTTCCCAATTACCCTCCAACAGTAAGTCAGAAGTTACCTGCTCGTTTCGGGCGATTATGTTGATGCCCGCTTTTTGGGCAACTGGACCGGCTTTCTCGCTGTATGCTTCTAACCCCTCATCGCTAACCATTTGACCTGAAACGATTAGATACGCTTTATCTATTTCTGTGTTAGCTATTCCCGTTACGACTAGGCCCGAGAGTAGTAATCCGAAAATTGTTCCCGAAAAAAATGTGACTGCTTTCCCCATGTGCTCCCCCTTTTTTTCCTATTGGTTTTGATTCTTTTCAGGTGACTAGGGTAACGTCATAAAAGTTGACGCGCTAGAGTTTTGGATTAGCCAATCGCTTTAATTGACCATTCGATTAACAGTCATCAAAGTTTGGCTCTCTTTTTTCTCTGAAAGCGGCGATCGCCTCAAGGTTCGCAGGACTGCCTCGTAGCTCATCCAAACCCGCGTTTTCGTTTTTGATGGATTCTTTCATCTGGGATTTTACGGGGTCCATGATCAGAGACTTGGTCTTGATCAGCGACGCCAAAGGCAGTTTGGCTAGTTTGTCGGCTTGCGCCATGACATGGGGGAGCAGCTTGTCGACGGGATGAATTTCCATCGCAAGACCAAGTTCGATCGCTTGTTCTGCGTCGATCCACTCTGCTGCCATCAACATCCAGCTCGCTTTCTGGCGACCCATCAGGTTGGGGAATGTGAAAGTGCTCGCAGCCTCAGCGGTAAGGCCCAGCGAAGAAAAGGGTGTTCTAAGTCGGGCTCCCTCTGCGATATAGGTGAAATCAGCGAGCCCACAAATGGTAGCGCCGATGCCCACACCTAATCCATTCACGGCTAATAAAAATGGTTTTGAAAAGTCGACTATCGCCTCTAGCATACCGGCTAAACCATGTATCGGTGTTCGGTTCGACGTGTCTGCCAGGTCCGCGCCAGCGGAAAAGGCTCTTCCTGCACCGGTTAGCACAACCACTTTCACAGCTTTGTCCTGCTCTGCGGATAGAAAACTCTCGGCGAGCTCATCCATTAGAAGGGAACTGAATGCGTTGAGCGCATTGGGTCGGTCTAGCGTTATTAGTCGTATTCCTTTCTTATCGCTGATTGTTAGTGTTTCCATCTGTTTCTTCCTTGGAAATGAGTAGGTTAAAGTCTGCAGATTTTATGAACCAGAAGCTAGTTGAAGTACTGTAAGGAATCCTATCTACACAATAGAACTTTTGGTGTCGAGTGAGTCACCGGTCTTAAAGGATGGTCAATTTGATCATGAATAGGCTAAAATATCGTGCTCCGATAATTTACTTGAATCGGTATTTTCGACCGCGTAAATTGAAGAGTCTTTTAAATAGGCGGGAATAGCTCAGTTGGTAGAGCATCTGCTTGCCAAGCAGAAGGTCGCGAGTTCGAACCTCGTTTCCCGCTCCAATATTTTGTTGAAAATCACGCGCGCAATAATTGGCTAGGGGGTCGCCATGACACAACTCGATGTTTTGATAGTCGGTGCCGGAATATCTGGGATTGGTTCAGCGTGTCATTTGTTGCTCAAATGTCCTGGAAAGTCATTCACTATAATTGAAGCCAGGGACGAATATGGCGGCACCTGGGATTTGTTCCGTTATCCCGGAATCAGATCCGATAGCGATATGCATACTTTAGGCTTTAACTTTAAACCTTGGGTAGCGGAAAAATCGATTGCAGATGGACCATCAATAAAGAAATACCTCAAAGAAACCATCGACGAAAATAACCTAGCTGAGCACATTCAATACAAAACAAAAATGATGTCGGCCAACTGGTCGTCGGAAGATCGAATCTGGAGTGTTGAGATAGTCCAAGACGGGAAGACCAGTAGGTTGTCCTGTAAATTTTTGATGATGTGTAGTGGCTACTATAACTATGAAAAACCTTTCAGGCCGGATTTCCAAAACGAGGAAGTGTTCACGGGTCAGATAATTCATCCTCAGTTGTGGCCAAAGGATTTGGATTACGAAGATAAGAAGATTGTCGTGATAGGCAGCGGAGCAACGGCGATGACCCTAGTGCCTGCTTTAGCCGACAAGGCGGAGACAGTGACTATGGTTCAGAGGTCGCCCACCTATGTCGTGTCGATGCCTGATGAAGACAGGGTAGCGAATTTGCTGAGAAAGCTGTTGCCAAGCTCTTGGGCATATGCGATTACGAGATTCAAAAATACAAAGCTTCAGCAGATTATGTACAGGAGGATGAGAACTCATCCTCAGAAGATGAAGCGATATCTAGTGGGGCTAGTGAAAAAAGCGTTAGGGCCTGAATACGATGTAGACACTCACTTTACCCCGAGTTATAACCCCTGGGATCAGCGGATGTGCCTGATTCCTAATGGGGACCTGTTTCGTGCTTTGAGGTCGGGTAAAACACAAGTCGTCACAGAACACATTGAGTGTTTTACGCCCAACGGGTTACGTTTGAAATCCGGGCACGAGCTGGAAGCTGACATTATCGTCACCGCAACTGGTTTAAATATGCAGTTAATGGGCGGGGCGGAGTTTTATATTGACGACCGTCCAATCGATTTTGCAGAGAAGTTCTCTTATAAAGGCATGATGTATGCAGGCATTCCGAACCTGATTCAAACCTTTGGTTATATTAATGCATCCTGGACCCTAAGGGCCGATTTAACGGCAGAGTATGCGTGTCGCTTGATTAATCGAATTGATGAACTCGGTGCGGACTATTGTGTGGCCAGGCTCGCACAGGAAGACTCAAATATGATGGCGAAGCCGTGGATTGAGAATTTTTCTGCGGGTTACATTCAGCGCTCTTTGGATTTGATGCCTAAACAAGGAGAAGAAGATCCTTGGAGAAATACTCAGAACTACGCTTTGGATAAGAGAATAATCAGAGATGCGCCTTTAGAAGATGGTGTTATGACATTTGTTGATGCTGCGGTAACGCAGGATGCGCCCGATTCAGGAGCAGGTAGAGATAACGAAGTCGCAGCTTAAGCTTTCTAGCAGCTTGCAGGAAGTCCTTTGCTACTAACTCTTTCTTCTTATTTAAGAAAAGTTTTCTGTGTTTCTAGAACTCTCGAGGCTTCTGTTACGAGATTAGACATGATTTCTTGGACCGGTTTTATTTCGTTGAAATAACCGATGCTTTGCCCAGCGCCCGAATGAATTAGAGGTTCGATGTCATGTTCCTCTATAGCGCCAAGAAGGTCTCCTACTAGGACATCTTGCATCGGCATTTTGAGGGGTTGGGGAGCGTCAGGTGCTTCCCAGGCCTGACTCCATCCGCTGATAATCTGCCTGAAAGGTTTACCGCTTTCTGAGCGTGTGATTACCGTATCCGCGCTTGTTGCGTTCTTGAGCTTTTCGGTGTTGATGGGATGCATGTGAGATTGATGCTCAGTCGATAACAGCCAGGCTGTGCCCATCCAGACACCCGATCCTCCCATAGCTAGCCCTGCGGCGATATGTCTTCCAGTTGCCACGCCTCCAGCCACAAGAACAGGGGTTTCTCCTGCTGCGTCCACAATTTGAGGTACCAACGAATAGGTTCCGACCGGGCCTGTGTGGGCACCGGCGTCATATCCCTGCGCGACCAGTATCTCCACTCCTGCTTCTAGCGCTCTCGGCACGTGGTGAGGGCTTCCGATCAAAGCGAGGGTCGTCTTGTTTAGTCGTTTAGCCTCTGCGATTACCTTTGGTGGGGCGCCAATCCCGCAGGCTAGCATGTTGACTTCCGAACTAAGTACAGCTTCAAGTTGTTGGTCCTCAATTTCCTTTGAACGAATGAATCGAGTCCTCATGCCTGGTTCGGTAGCATCAGGCACCGCATATTCTTCGATCAAGTTATTAACGAAGGCTCTGTGTTCATCTGGAATTTCTGCCTCGATCGCTTCGCGCGAGTTATGCGAGGGCATGCCAGGTGGCAGCACCAAGTCGACCCCAAACGGTTTGTCGCCGACAAGATTTTTGATTTGGGCTAGCTCTTCTTCGATTTCATGTGGAAATCGCCTGGTCGCTCCGTAAACTCCATAGCCGCCCGAATTGGTGATGGCTGCTACAACCTTTACATCATGCGCAAACCCAAATATCGGAAATTCAATTTTCAGGTCGTTGCACAGTGGGGTCCATAACTGACGCATAGTAATTCCATTAGCAAATTGCTGGTCGGGTCGATATTCTCCAGAAGATTATATGCCAAAGGCGCAAATTCCCTACGGGAATTGGTGCGCTTTTGTTCAAGGGAAGTTGTACTGCGCAGTCAAGGGGGTCTCGATGAACGTTCGCAAATTTTACACAATTAAAGAGACTATCCGAGGTGAGACCTACGGAAAATCAGGTGAACCAATTGATCGGGTCGCAGCAATGGCTGTATTTGAAAACCCGTTTACAGGAGAATTCGTGGATGACTTGTCCTCGCTGTTTGAGTTAGGCGGGGAAATTGCCATGCGGCTCTCGGATGATGCTGTTAGTGTAATGAACGGTCGTCCTATAAGTTACGGAAAGGGTGCTATTGTTGGCTCAGCGGGAGATTTTGAACATGGAGCGGCGTTAAGTTCATCCTCGCCTTGGTAAGTCTTTGCGAGCTTCCGTGGGCGGCGGAGACGCGATTATCCCTTCAAATGTCAAAGTGGGTGTCGTTGGAGCTTCAATCGATATTCCCTTGGGACATAAAGACGATGTTTGGTCTTTTGACCACTTTGATACGATGACTGTGTCTATTCCCGATTCTCCTAGACCAAACGAGCTGGTATTAATTGTGGTAGTCGCGGATGGGGGTAGGATGTTTGCGAGATCAGGTAGCAAGCCTGCCGTTTGACTGAGATTTGCTAAGGAGTTGTATGCTGTCGATTGAAGATTTCAAGTCCCCGCTATTCGAATCTCAAAACTCTGCAATTGACGGGTCTTGGGCGCCAGGCGAGCGAGAGCGATGGGAGGCTGTGACCAGTGGTTTTGCTCACTTCGACCTCTCAGAGGAAGCGATCCCTGTGATGCGAGAGGCGATAAAACCGGATCCCGGCAGTCGCAGCGCTGAAGAGCAGGAAGTCATCGAACGCTGCACACTGGAAGTATTGTCTTTTGATAGCTCCCGTTACGAAGCTCTTGATGGTTCAGAGATGGAAGTGCGTGTTCATCTACCTCCCACTGTTAGCTCAACAGGTGAAGATGCAGTGTTGAAAAAAGGCATCATCTATTTTCATGGAGGTGCTTTCATTTTTGGAAACGCCGCCGATTTTGATTATCAGGCCAGCTTGAAGGCAGTTACTTGCGATTCGGTTGTTTTTAACGTGGACTACCGCAGTGCGCCGGAGGCTAAAGCTCCGAAAGGAATACTAGACTTCATAGCTGCCGTTCACTTTATTTTTGAAAAATTACTCGCACGATTTAACGTGGATTCGAAACGCTTATGCTTAAACGGAGAAAGTAGTGGAGGCTATTTGGCGGTGGGGACTGCGATGGAACTAGCAAAGACTAGAGAGGCGGACAGGATAAAGCTTCTGGTTCCAGACGTGCCCGCAATCAGTGCCCACTGGATAACGCCTGATGATGGGTCGCCAACACATTGGTCTCGGAATGAAGTCATGAAGGCCTCTGGAGACGGAGGACACCTGGAAACTGTGAAAATGCTCTGCCATGACTGGAAACAACAGTTTTCAGACTTAGACCCTTATGTTTTTCCAGGGGAAATGCCCGATGAGGTGCTCAAAAAATTACCCGCGTGTGTGATTTTGACAAACGAGCACTGTTTTCTTCGAAAGGATGCTGAACTATTTGCATCAAGGCTTTTAGCCCACGATAAGCTGTTGGATTACTGCGTACGTCCTGGGATAAGTCACTACAGTGATATACCAGGTTTATATAGTGACAAGTCGAGTATCTTTTCTCAGGTTTTAGAAACTTATCTATAGGCTTGTTGGGTAAACAGGTAACATGTTCAGATTAATTGACTTCGTAACCTAGGAGGTTGGAATGGATATTGGTTTTTTATCAGCGGTTGAGCTTGCGAAAAAAATCCGTGAGAAAGAGATCTCCTGTGTCGAGCTGCTCCAACATTATTTGTCGCGGGTGGATAAATACAACGACTCCATCAATGCGATAGTCGTTGACCTTAGGGAGCAGGCCTTAGAGGAAGCTAAGCGCTTAGATAACATGGTTGCTAGCGGAGAACATCTGGGACCGTTGCATGGGGTGCCTATGACCGTGAAGGAATCATATAACGTTTCTGGAACCCCAACGACCTTTGGTAATCCGGCCCTTAAAGATAACGTTACCAAAACGGACGCTGAATCTATAAAGAAACTAAAGCAGGCCGGCGCAAATATTTTTGGTAAGACGAATGTCCCGCTTGGCCTGGCAGACTTTCAAAGTTACAACGACATCTACGGGACGACCAATAATCCGTACGATCTAGAACGTATTCCGGGAGGATCGTCAGGTGGTTCGGCAGCAGCGCTAAGTGCAGGTTTGACCGGTTTGGAAACGGGATCCGATATCGGAGGATCGATTCGAAATCCGGCTCACTTTTGTGGGGTTTTTGGTCACAAGCCCACCTACGATTTATTGTGGGGTAAGGGTCACTCTCCTATTGAAGACAATCGAGCTTTTTCAGATATATCAGTGATCGGCCCGCTAGGTCGCTCCGCTATCGATCTGGACGCGTCTATCAGGGTAGGCGCGGGTCCTGACTCGATAAGAGCCCGGGGTTACAAACTGGATCTGCCGGAATGGAAAGGCAGAAGTATCAGTGAGCTCAAGGTTGCTGTTTGGAAGAATGACTCCCTTGCACCGGTCACGCGAGAAACTGAGTCTCGGGTGGAGCAAGTGGCGGAGGCGTTGAGCAGCGCTGGAGCCGAAGTGGATGAGGCCGCAAGACCTGAATTTGATCCTGATTATAGTCATGAGATTTACGGCCGCCTTTTACATTCTACTATGGCCGCACGCATGCTGGACGGGGATTATGACAGCTTAAAAAAACACGTCGATGAATTAGACCCAGAGGATCAGAGTGAGGTTGCTCGAACTCAACGAGCTCAAGTATCAAGTTTTAAAGAGTGGGCAGCGGCGAATGAGTTGCGTCATCGCATTCGGTGGCAGTGGCATGATTTTTTTGAAAACTATGATGTACTTTTAACGCCGACCACGCCGACTCCTGCTTTTAAGCATGATCATCGAAAATTTGGTGACAGAACACTCATGGTTGATAATGAAGAGCGAAATTATTTCGAAGGTGTTTTTTTGGGCGGGATTGTCAGGGGTAGCCTATCTGCCTTCTACGATTTTGCCGACAGGCCTGGGGGTTGATGGACTACCTATCGGAGTGCAAATCATCGGGCCCGAGTACTCTGATCTCGTTACCATTGGGCTTGCCGGTGATCTTGAAACAATGGGCTTTAAGTTTGTTCCACCCAAAAATTATATCTAGCAATTGGTGACGAGAGATCGTGCTGCTTATTTTTTGCCAAAATTTGCGAGTCTCTCTTCCATGTCGGGACCTCGTCCAGGGCTATTGCTTCTCTCCCATAGCAGGCCTTCCTGCAGAGTATTGTCGAGGCCTCCGTTAATGAGCATTTTATCTGCCCTCAAAGTAAACCAGGAGTTTTCCAGGAAGCCCTTTGCCATGGAAATGCTCTCTTCCAGCAAAACCTCGTCGGCGACGCACCGATTAGCAAGGCCCATTGAGACCGCTTCGTTGGCGTTAACCACACGACCAGAAAACATCATTTCTTTTGCGGCCAATAGCCCAATTCTTCTAGGCAGGCGTTGACTCATTCCCCATGTAGGCGATAAGCCCCATTTGCCATGAGTATCTGAGAATTTGGCGCTTTCGCCAGCGACTAAAAGATCACAGGACAAAGCTAATTCTAAAGAGCCGGTGTAGCAGTGGCCTTGTACAGCTGCGATAACTGGCTGTGGTAGTCGTTCAATTGCATCGAGGGTTTCTGCTTGGAAGTGTGCAGACGGAGATCTTTCGCCTGACTGAATTGCTTTTAGATCATTACCGGCAGAAAACGAACGTCCTTCACCACGCAGAATTACGCAACCAATTTCCTCGGTCTGAGAGGCAATGCTGTCGATATGTTGCCGAAGCTCTATAAAAAGGCTAGGACTTAGCGCATTCAGCGCTTCAGGTCGGTTGAGACTTAAAATAGCGATTCCGTCCGAGTCTTCACGTGTTACTAATGCCATTTGTATCTCTCCTCCTTTGAACGTCACTTATTTAACCCTAGAAAGGAAAGGAAGTCACCGGCCTCACAACATACTATTGGGTTGTTACGGAGCTTGTTGCTCTTGTTTGTTTTTCTTTCTGCTTCGTGTTTAATCGGGAGTGTTTTTAGAAGTGGTTTGCTTGGCTTTTAATAGTTTATGGACGAAGAACAAAAGTATTTATTTGATTTGTTTGGTTTTATTGTCATGCGCGATGTTTTGACTCAGGAACAAATATTAAAACTTCGCTCAACTATTCGCGGTGGCACCGAGCAATTTCCTCCGGTTCTGCAGTCTGAGGGGCCGCTCCATTGGGACGTTATTTGGCGGGATTTATTGGACTTGCCTGTTATCTCAGAGCTCTTGGAGTGCCTAATAGGCAATCCGAATCTCTTAAAAGCTCGCAAAGATAAATACGAAGTTCCCCTGCCAACGTTCAGACTCGACCACATCAACGTTCACACCCACGTACAAAAAGGTTTCGAGGGCGGACGGTTGCATGGCGGATGGAATGGAACTGCCGGATTATATCGATATGATAACGGTGTAATGTATAACGGTTTAACGACCGTCAGCTTTGAGCTCTTCGACACTAAACCCAATAATGGGGGTTTTGCATGTATCCCGGGCTCCCACAAAGCTAACGTGCAATTACCTGAAAATTGGCGCGACCTGAGCAAAGGAGTCAATGCGTGTATCGAGCGTGTCTCGGCGAAACCAGGAGATGCGATCATTTTTACCGAAGCCTTGACTCATGGAACCTTGCCCTGGGATGTGGATGAAAAGCGAACTACCGTATTCTACAAATTTTCCCCTCATGCATTGACCTGGTCGGCTGATTTTTTCAATCCCGATGACTTTGTGGGCTACGAGGACATGGACAGGAGAAAATTAGCCTTGCTTGAAAAACCTAATGCCAGATACCCTCAACGCCCCCGATAGCTTTCTACTCCACGACGTTCATTCAGCAACAAACAACGAGAACATTGATTATCGCAATAGATCAACGCTCATAATTTTTGCTTGGCGCATTGCTATGGACCAAGGCGTGATTTCTCGACTAATAATTTGTTTTCAAAATCATCGATTTCGTTTTTGATTCTTGAAATTTCCCCATTATGCGCGTGCATGAGCTCTCGCAGATTAAGGGAATCGTATTTTTCGGGCTGTCTTTGAAAGTCCGAAACCATTTCATCTATCTCTTCAGAAAGATAAGCGAGATCGTTTTGAAGAGTCAGCAGTTTTTTTTCAATTTCGTTCTGATTGATGTGTTTAACCTCTTGCTGGTGTAGTTTGTTTTTCTTGTTCATTTTTGGCTTCTCGGGCTTTCGCAATAACAAAGCTACGTATAGCCTCGCTTGACTCGTAATCTAAGGTTCCCGCGAAACTGGGCATGCCAAGACTTTTCTTTGAACCGCCAAGAACGATGGCAGTAAATTGTTGATGGGTGTCGCTAGACATCCTTCTCAAGTCGGGTACGGCGGTGGCGACTATCGACAGCTGACCCAGACCTCGATGACATAAAGCGCAATGTTCATGGTAGAGACTATTGCCCTTGGCGATGGTTTCCTTATTGATTTCGATAGCCGGCGGTTCAGGTATGGCAAAATCGCGCAGCGGAGGCACGGTCAGCTCGTCGGTTCCTCCTAATTTGAATACGAGTAGGGTTCCTGGTCTATCGTATTTAAGGCTGCCGCTGATCATGGTAGCGATGTACTGATTGCCATCGATACTGTAGCTCATGACGGACGACGAAAAGGACCCAAAGGCATCATATTGCCAAAGTAGTTCGCCGTTCTCACTGTCTCGAGCCGAGAAAATTCCTTGCCCCTCTCCATGAAAGAGAAGCCCGCTTTTTGTGGCTAACACGCCACCGTTAAATGCAGAGTCTAGTCGTAGTCGCCATTTATACTCTCCGCTTAGAGGGTCAAATGCGCCAAGAAAGCCTTTGGTCTCGGGTCGTGGAGCCGCCTTTTTCTCCAACTCTTGTCGATAGGGTCCTACTCCGATTCCCAAACTTAGACCGATGGGGTTTATTTTATATTGGCCTGTTTTAACAAAGGATTCGTCGAGCGAATAAAAATTCGCGTAGTCGTGATAGTAAAAATACATCAGTCCTTTTTCTTCTTCCCAGGACATGGGTTCCCAGTTATGTGCGCCTGCATTGGCCGGTAAAATCCACTGCGGATCTTTTTCGTAGACTGTATCTGGATTTTCGACCGGCCGACCGGTTTCCATATCGATGTGAGTGGCCCAGGTGATTCCCTCGGTATAGGGGTGTGCACGCAGCAGTTTTCCGTCCGTGCGATCGATCACGTAAAAGAAACCGTTTTTTGGAGCTTGCAGGAGTACTTTGGTTAGTTTGCCATCTACCTCCAGTTCCCCCAAGGCGATGTCCATGGCTGCGCTGTAGTCCCAGTTATCTCCGGGCACTGTCTGGTAATACCACTTCATAGCACCAGTATCTGCATCTACTGCCACTATGGCGGTCAGAAACAGGTCATCGCCTCCGCCCGGAGATCTAATGTCTCGAGGCCAAGGTGCTCCGTTTCCAACTCCTATATATAGGCTGTTTAATTCCTCATCAAAGACTAGTGAGCTCCAGGCCGTTCCACCTCCGCCATATTTCCACCACTCTCCGCCCCAGGTTTTTGCCGCCATTTCAAGCTCGGGATGCTCAAAGGGCAATGAGGGGTCACCCGGAACAAGATAAAAACGCCACTCGAGCTGCCCCGTTTCTGCATCGTACGCGGAGACGTATCCTCTCCTGTGGCCGCTCTCTGAGCTTCCCTGGCCGATAAACACCTTACCCGCTGCGGTGCGCGGTGCACCGGTGATATTGAATCTTCCCAGAGCTGACGGATGGTAAGTATCGACGTCCCAGACTTCCTCACCGGTAGTTGCATCAATCGCGATCAGTCGGCCGTCGAATGTGCCTACATAGACTTTGCCTTGGTACACGGCGACTCCGCGGTTGACTGCTCCACCACAACAGGACAGCTTCACGAATTGTCTGTCAGTCTGTGGGTCATATCGCCAGATTTCTTTGCCTGTTTTGGCGTCTAGCGCGTAGACGATGCTCCAGCCACTCGAAACGTACATGATGCCATCCACGACTAATGGTGTGCCTTGCATTCTTTCGGTCGGACCACCGATGTCTTTATGCCACTCAAGCTCCAATTCCTGGATGTTCGTTTTATTGATTTGCGTGAGCATCGAGAAGCGCTGTTCTTTGTAGGTTTGACCGTAGGTCAGCCAGCTGCCGGGTTCTTCTTGGGGTGCATTGATTATGCGCTGATCACTCACTTGACCCAGCGGGTCGGTGGTTACGGTTGGTGTTTCGTCTTCCGAGCATCCGGTAATTACGATGGTAATTGGTGCCCAGAGAACAAAGAAAACTTTTGTAAAGATTTGATGGAACAAATTACCTCCCCGATCGTCGTGATGTTCTCCCTCCGCCGATGATAGTGGGGCCATACCAATAAAACAATTTGCAGATGGTCTGACGAAGTGGTTTCGATACTTGAGGCAGCAGAATGAATCATTGCATACTTAGGTTGAATAAAACCTAGGGTCGTTCCCCTTTAAATTTTGAGGAGATAGAGATGGAACTGGTTGAAGAGATAGTAGCGATGCAAGAAGAGCTAGCCCTATGGAGAAAAGACATTCACGCGCATCCCGAGCTTGGGTTTGAGGAAAATCGCACGGCCGACTTTGTGGCGCAGAAACTCGAAGAATTTGGCATACAGGTTAATCGAGGTATCGGCAAAACCGGACTGGTCGGGGTTCTTCGAGTGGGGAATGAAACACGTTCTATAGGTTTGCGAGCAGATATGGATGCGTTGCCGATACATGAGAAAAACGAATTTTCGCACTGCTCAACCTATGAAGGAACAATGCATGCTTGTGGGCATGATGGTCATACCGTGATGTTGCTTGCTGCTGCAAAATATTTGGCAGAAACCAAAGACTTTCTGGGCCAGGTAAATTTCATTTTCCAACCTGCGGAAGAAGGGCTGGGGGGTGCCCTGGCAATGATCGAGGACGGTTTGTTTGAACAGTTTCCGTGCGATCGTCTATACGCCATGCATAACGGTCCTGGCCTTCCAGTTGGCAAATTTGCCGCGGTGCCGGGGGTTCGCACGGCTGCCGGCGCTTTTTTTGATATAACGATCCAAGGTAAAGGCGGGCATGGCGCTTTCCCTCATCTAGCGATAGATCCTATTCCGATCGCCGGGGAGCTGATCGGTTCGCTTCAAACGCTTGTCTCGAGATCGACCTCACCGAACGAAAGCGCCGTATTTTCGATCACCAAGGTTCATTCGGGTGACGCTTACAATGTCATTCCAGACTCTGCGGTCCTTTCAGGGACTGTTCGGACTTTTTCCATGGACAAGATGAACGACATTGAGGCACAGGTAGAATCTTTGGCCAAGGGGATCGCTCAGGCGCACGGAGGGTCGGCGGAAATCTCTTTTCGCGTGCTTTTTCACCCAGTAGTAAATGAAGAAGCAGCTACTGCATTTGCTGGAGATGTCTGCAGTAATATTGTGGGAGAGGGTAATGTCTTTCGTTCTGGTGACCCGGGTACTGGCTCTGAGGATTTTTCGTTTATGGCGGAAAAGGTGCCAGGTTGTTATTTGATCGTTGGAAACGGCGAAACGAGTAGCCCGCTACACAATCCAAATTATGATTTTAACGATGATGCACTTGTTTATGGTGGTAGCTTTTTTGCTCGGGTAATCGAGAAGGAATTGCCTGCAGAAGTCGCATGAAACGAGAAGAAAAAATGTTTGAGGCCGAGGTTGGGTTTATTGAACTGTCTGCTTTACTTTGATTTAAAAGGATTCAATGTCTGAATACGGAAACTTTTCTGATCGACTAAGGCAAGCACGCGAGAGCGCAGAAATGTCTGTTTTTCAGGCTGCGCAATTTGTCAATGTCTCTCCTGGAAGCCTGAGCAATTGGGAGAAGGCAAATCTAGCGGGTTTCGAGATCGAGTACTTAAAGAGCGGGGAGCCCAACCGGCAAGACGGTGAATACATGCCCAGTTATGTTACGGTGCACTCGCTGGCGATGCTTTATGGGGTAGATCTGGATTGGCTCGTGAGTGGTATTTATTCCGTTGATGAATCGGAAGAACGCTAAAGTGCGGGCTCTTTA
>CACFPX010000015.1:0-48758 GCA_902568205.1 K189A clade bacterium
TGCTCGTCGTGATGAGCCTCTTCATGGTCATGCTCGTCGCGATGAGCCTCTCCGTGTCCATGCTCCTCTTCATCAGCATGAATTGCTTCAATCGTCTCCAAATTAACAAAAAGTGCATTGTCTACAGGTGTCCCTGTTCTCTCCAAAACGCCGACCACTTCTATCGGAACCTGATCATGATGGCTAAAACTGACATCGGCCATGCCATGACTCAAAATAAGTGAATCACCAAGGTCATAGTTGAGCTCCACAGCTACTTGGGCCCCAAGCACCACCTCAGCCTCTTGGTTAAATTTTTGACCGTTACTAAAATCTAAGGACTGGCCACCACCATATTTGTAGCGCTCAAAGAATTCTTCAGTCGTCCCAACTACCCTAAAATTCTTATGCGAATCACCCAGAGAAATAGGGACGACCCAGGAAACCCGCTCCTCTTCACTAATCGCTTCAACTGCATCCCATGTAACATTAGCTGTCGCATTGCCGATACGAAAAACTGATAACAACAGCAGGTTAATGTCACCAGTTCGAGCACCAACGATCAAATCAACACCTGATACGGTGCTTGCAAAACCAGATCGTGTTTCCTGCCTGACGTGCTCAACACCTAACAAAACGAAAACACTAAGTGCAACCGAAAGAATAGTCAGGAGCACACCGCTCATTCGATACCTTAAGCTTTGATAAGCGACCTGAAGGAGAGTCGATACTTGACCTATCACGTCCGGCCCCCGACCCTATTCAATTCATTGAGGATCAACCTGCTTTTAAACCGCTCGCCGATAGAGGGGTCATGACTCACAAACAAAAGGGCACAACCTAACTCTTCTAATACTTCCAATAACAGACCTATGAATGCATCTCGATTCGAATGATCAAGAGCTGACGTTGGCTCATCAACCAGCAGAAGCTCGGGAGAGTTAATCAGCGCCCTGACAATCGCGACTCGTTGCTGCTGTCCTATGCTAAGCTCGCTTGATCTACGATCGAACAAATCATTTGTGAGGTTCACCCGTCGTAACAGTTCATGTGCCCTCGTCAGCAAAGACGACGAAGTCGATTCGCCAAACTGTGCCGCCAAGAGAACGTTATCTAAAACTGAGAGATAAGGGATCAAGTTAAATTGCTGAAACACAACACCGATATTTTTTGCACGAAATCTATCTCGTTGACGATTCCCTAATTCAGAAATCTTCGTCCCGAGCACGCTTACCTCACCAGAAGTTGGCACCTGAAGCCCTGCCAGCAGTCCCAGCAAGGTTGATTTGCCGCTGCCTGACTCGCCTTGAAGAAAAATCTGATCTCCTCGATCTACCTTCCAAGAGGGAATATCAAGCACCGGACCTAATTCCGGAGTAAACTCAAAGACCAAGTCGTTGAGTTCGATAGCCGCATTTTCTTGTGCTAAGGTCGACACCAACCGATAACTCCAAGATCAGTAGAACGTAATGATACAATGTAACCTTTTTCAGCACCATAAAAAGACTGAAATTTGCAGTCCTTTCAAGGTGTTGGCGCTAGTGATTTTGTTCTTTTTTTCACACTCTGCGTTCAGCGAAATGGAGACGCTAAACTGGAGAGACCTCCTACCAGAACTCGATGACGAACTGAACCTCGATGATCAAACACCCTGGGGTGAGCGAGTACGCATAGACCTAAACGAGAAAGAGGTGAGAATTCCGGGGTTCATAGTTCCTGTCGATTTCGAACAACAACAAACCATCACCCGTTTTCTTTTGGTTCCCTACTTCGGCGCGTGTATTCACGAGCCCCCTCCTCCGCCCAACCAAACTATCTATGCTGAATTCGAACCAGGGTATGAACTCAAAGCGATTTGGGAGCCATTCTGGATTGAGGGAAAAATATTTGTGAGCCGAGTGGAAGAAAATTTAGCAACAGCCTCCTACACGTTGGTAGCAAATAAAATCGAACCATTCCAATAGAACACTGTTTTCTGAAGGTCAGCTTTGCTCCTGCACCGCGCGCCATGCCGCATCAAATGCCGCATCCATGTACGGCCTTGCCTCTGAATCACTGTTCGCTATAGAGATTCGACCAAATTTCTGTCTGCCTATTTCGTGGGGGGCCTTCCCGTCCTCCCATTCAGGGTCATCCAGTTCATGGTAGAAGTAGGCATAACCATGCGGAATTCGGTTGACCGTGATCGCCAGGATGTCTGACTCGTGGTCGAAACCATATTGCCCTAGCATCGATTGCAATTGACTTCGAATGTCCTGTTCGTATTGATCAAAAGTAGTTGAGTAAATTTTGTGACGGCCAGCACGATAGAGCTCGCGGGTATCAGCGTCCGTTTCAACAGCCGGAGTCGGAGCCGACATCATGAAGATCGCCATAGGATCCTGAAGATTTCGGGGAGGCTCGTAACCGCCGGTAGTCATTGGCGGCGCGCTGCTTACCCATTGAAAAGGATCATAAGGGCATTGAGTAATTGAGACTCCTAGGCCAGAGAAGGCAACCCCGTCTTTCACTAGAACATTCGCATAGACAAAAGGTACTCTGACACCATAACTTAAAGCCTCCTTTTGCTTTGAACTCATCTCAGGGCACAAGTGAGGAATCAAATTGTTATAGCATGCCAAAATACAGTGGTCGGCGGACACGCTTAGCGACCGGCCATGCTGCACATAATCCACTTCTACCTTTTGATTTCTATTTTCTCTCACTCCAACAACAGTGCTGCTAAGCCGCATTCTGATGTTCGCATCTGCACGATCTAGAGCCCCGTAGTCAAACCGGGTAACGGCAACGTCTTCGAACCCTCTCATCCCAGGCGCAACGGTGGGAATAAGCTGTTGAATCATTAATCGAGCAACCGAGGAGTTACCATCAGGAAACATTCTGATCTCAGCTATATCGCTTATGAACATCGCAGCGACTGAATCCATTAAATTCGTTATCCAGCCCATTGAACGCAATCCAGGAGCCCCGGCAGAAAGAGCCTCGAAGACCGAATGGTTCCAACCTGAAGCTCCGTTGAAGTTCCTCAAATGATTATCCAATAGAGGCAACGTGTCTTTGTCGAGACCGACCCGATCGGAGAGGAAGCGGTTGTAACTAACTGTCTTCACATAGTCATATTTTTCCGTCAAAGAAAGGTCACCAAGATAATCTTGTTCCCCGCCCACAAAATCGATCAACGCCTGCTGCTGATCCTCCGGAATTGGCAGTGACCTGATAGCTTGATGATAATCGCCTCGACCATGCATGAACTTAAACCAATGATCACTTATCGTCATATGACCACAAGGGCCCGGAACAGTCATACCAAAATCAGCGCTTAGATTTCCCCCAAGCACATAATCATTAGGAGTATTTTTATCCATCTGATCAAGCGCTCTCTGATCAATACCTAAGCCAAGCAAAAGTTCCTTTGAAGACTCGCTCCAGGCACTAGGACTATCAATCTGTTGTGCACCACCAGCACCGAGTACCATTCTGCCTTGATGATGGAATTCGTTGCGTTTTGCATGACCGCCAAAATCGTCATGATTATCTAGGAGCAATATCTTGGCTTCGTTGCCCATCTTTTTGCGATAATACCAGGCGGCAGAAAGACCACTCATCCCCGCTCCCACAACCACCAGGTCGTAGTGCTCATCTAATGTCTCGTAGTGCTCGGGTTTCTCGCCTTGCCAGGCAAGCGCATGGGCCACCTCAAAAGAACCTTCATGACTTCCTCTCAGACCGGTTAAAATCGGTGGATAATTCGCAGCTGGAGACTGTAATTCAAAAGACAAGTCAGAGGCAGACTTAACTTGCTGAGAGGTGGGGCCAGCATAAGCTTTGACTAAAGCTCCTCCGACCCCGATAACCATCCCATTCAATAAATCTCGCCTCGTAATTTTAATGGCCACAGTAAGATCGTTCTCCAAAAAGCAAGGTAATCACTTACGATTCCAGCTCTAAAATACACTCAATTAGTATCGTCCGGCCTAAGTATAGCCCCTTGCACCAGTCGGATGAACGCGATGCAAGTTTGTATAAAGAGGCAAAATACACCAATAAAGTAGACGCCCAGATCTTGACTGAAGAACCCTAGCAGAGCACCGAATTGAGCAGCGGTCCCAACGATCGCAATAAAGGAAACCCCAAAAGAGACATAGTTATTTAGATTGCTCCTGCGAAGAAAAAAAGATCGAATCCAAAAAGCCGAAAATGCCAGAAGAAATATGCCAAGCAACCCAATACTCCAACCCCAATCCACCTCCTCAGAGTTCAACAAGAAGACATAAGGCATCAAACAGGCTACAACTGCAGAAAGACTGCTGTAGATCATAAGCCTGAACCGAGTAAGATTGGCTGGATCCCAACCGCCACCAGTCCTTCCGGTCACGGCGGTTATAATCCCTGCAAACCCCGCAAATGCCACTGAAATCTCTGCAACCGATAGTAAAACATCAAGATCGACAGTCATCCTTAACCTCGTTTAGTTTAGCGCTTGATAGGCTCTTTTCTAAAAGTGTAGTCTAGCTTATGAACAATAATTCAATACCGATCTTTAGGATTTTCGACGAAGCAAAGGCTCGAGAGTTTTATCTCGACTATCTTGGCTTCGAAGTAACGTTTGAACACCGTTATGAGGAGAACACGCCGCTTTACATAGGTATCACTCGTCAGGGTTGTGAGATTCATTTGTCTGAGCACGTGGGAGACGCAACTCCAGGCTCAACAGTTCGAATTTTTGAAGAGAACTTAACTAAATTGCATCAAAATCTGACGAAGAAAAATTATAGGTACTACAACCCCTCTATCCAGCAACAACCGTGGGGATCTGATATGTCTGTGTTGGATCCTTTTGGTAACAAATTGATTTTTTATACTGAATAAACAGCATACGTAATCAGGCCACGACCAACCGGTGTCTGTCGACTATCAAAGAAGCAGCTCAATACGAAAGATCTACGGCAATTCACACTTATAGCTAATCTCAAAAATCCTGCCACCTAAGTCGTCTACAGATTGGAGGAGACACTCTGAATCCTTTTCAACAAGATATGATCTCGCTGCTGAGATATAGGGATCTTTCTTAGTTGGCTTGGACTTTAAAAGACCGAAAGATAGCGTTGCGATCATCACATTCAAGTAACCTCCACAATCCGTAATCAAAATCGCGCCGACTCCATCATCTTCTATGCCATAACAAACATTCTCATATCTGGTCTCAATATGGATTGGTGCTTCAAAAGAATAGTAAATCGCTTTGCCAAGAACCCCCGTTAAGGAATGACTTTCCGAAAAGGCGAGAGCGAAAATTAAAATCAAACAGATCTTGAGGCTCATCATTTGAAAATCATAAATACGATTAGCAACACACCCAGCAAGAGCGATAAATAATGAATCAACGAATTATCAGCCAGCGAGACGACGATAAGCGCTAAAGCGGTCAAAGTTAAGGGTATACGCAGCTTGTTGATTTCTCTAGCCTCGGCGGTCTTGTTTAAGGTTAAGTAATTGAAAATAGCCTACAAACTTAATTAGATATTTACTTTTTTATCAATGGTTTATGTACTTTTATGAAATTTGAGCTCATCATTTTCAACCGAACTTCTTTTCCTCCATACCCAGCTATAGATGACTAAGTTGAAGCAGATCAGGCCCAATCCCAACCAAATCTGAATTTGCCATGTTAGGCCAGCAGGATATATCACGAACAACAAGTACTCCCCAATAAAATCACCTTGATAACCAGACTCTCCTGCTTTACTCAATAGAAAATTTTCCAAGTAGGTGAGCGGACACACCATGCTCAGCAATTCTGTCAAGGCGCCCCAAATCACGGCAGGGATATGTAAATACGCCCACCTGGAGTCGCGCAAACACAAAAGGCCTCCTACTAGACAAAACACTATGAAAAGCAGATGAAAGGCCAGCGTTAACGTCGCAAGAGCACTGTACATTATATAGAGTAAACGGGTTGGCCTATCTCGCAGTAACGCTAGCCAAACTATCGAACTCACTCCGATTCGTTGATTGGTCTCGCGGCAATGTAGATGGTTTTTATCTTGCCGTCGGCAATAAGTACATCAAAAATTTCTTGACGCTTACTTTCCTTGCCGTCAACCGTCTCAGTCAATTCCCATCCGGTTGTCACCCACTGTTGCAGTTTCCCCTCCTGATCAGTGAATTCATTTGCAATTGAATATTTATGTATCCACTTGGGATTCGATGTAGCAAACCAATCCGTTAGCAACGCTATTTGGGCATCTGTGTTCTCAATGACACTTCCATCTGACGCCCATGCCTTAAAGTCGTCGGCATTCGCCTCGCGTATAGCCTTTAAATCGTTATCATCGTGAGCCTTCATATAGCGCATCCAAACCTCTACCGTGTCTAGAGAACCAGCGTAAAGCGGCGCTCTTACTCCTTCGGTCGTATCGTAACCCACCTGAGTTTTCTTAGTGCTTTCACCAGGTTTGTGATGGGCCGCAAAGACTGACTGAACTAACAACACCGCCAATAGAAAAACACCAACAATCTTTTTCACCTAATCTCCCCTATTTGTTTTCTTACACGAGTCCTGACCTTATCACGGTTGATTCTTTGTAGCTGGAGTGATTTGAAACGACCTCTCTAAGACTTAAAAAAGTGTCTTTAGCGGAACACGTTTAGAAAAACCCAATGCCCTATCGAAAGGCAGGGTACTAAGATAGAGTTTGGTAAAGCTTAGTGAAGCGGTTTCTCGTTTATCGAAAACCAAAGGCATGATCCGATGAAAAAGTTACATATCGCATGCTGAAATTTCGAACTCAGTTACACACTATGGAGTAAATAGAATGTTTGAGGGAAGTTATACCTTGTGGGGGGGCGAGCACAGCCTCTTTACTCGTAAATTGCAATCGATGCTCAACTATTTAGATGTTGATTACGAATTCAAACTCAAGACCAACGATACGGGCCCACAAATGGAAGCGCGTATTGGAACACATTTCATTCCAGGTCTTGAGACTCCAGAGGGCTGGTTTATACACGACACCACGCCAATCGGATTGATGCTTAACGCCAAATATCCTGAAAGAAGTATCCTGCCGTCCTCGCCAGTCCAAAGAATCGCAGCGCACTTATTGGAAGACTGGGCAGATGAGTGGTTCGGTCGATACGCTATCAGTAGCCGATGGTGTTACTCACACAACGTCGAACACGTCGCCAAAGGATTTTATGCCAACCGAATCGGAAAATTCATGGAAGAAGGACTAACCGATCAAGAAGAAGCAGAAGCCGCAGAAATGATCAAAATGGTCCGGGATAACTTCGGCCTTAACGCTTGCGCGAACCGCGGCTGCGGACCGGACCAGGCTGATGCAGTCCGCCAGGACTTCGAGTCATTGATGCGAGCGTGCGATACACATTACAGCCAGCATCAATTTTTGCTGGGTGATCGAGCAAGCTTTGGGGACTTTACCTTTGCCGGACTATTCAAGGCTCATGTCGAAGCCGATCCAGAGCCAAGAAGTTGGATCGATTCCTGCGCTCCTAAAATGATAGATCACATGAACCGAGTTTTTGAATCGCGAACAGACAACCAAAATTACTACCCGGGAGATCAACTTCCCGAAACCCTGAAGCCGCTCTTTGAGCACATGCGCGACACGTACCACAAGTTTCTGGTCGTCTCACGACAAGCTTTGAGCGAAGGTGAAAAGTGGTGCGAGGTCGACCTTGGTGAAGGCCCGGTAAAAATGCGCTCGCTTAAATACAGTGAAATCTCACGCTCTCATATCAAAAAGGAAATCGAGTCACTGAGCTCAGAAGAACGGGTTAAAGTCGATGACGCTCTGGGCTCAATGGGGGTTCTCGAGGCCTACTTAATACCAGAGCTATCGCTTTAACAAACAAAACGACGCATGGGATGAACTCACTCAACGTCCTCTGATACGATCGTAATATTTACTGCTAGGGGATTTAGAAAATGAAAAAGGAAGAGTTCTATAAAGAAGCGCGACAGGATCTCACCGGCCCTTTGGATGGCGTTCGAGTGCTAGAAGCTACCACGACCTGGGCAGGACCCATGTGCGCAGCGGTACTTGCTGACCTTGGCGCGGATGTCATAAAGGTAGAGATTCCAAGCGGCGACGTAGGTAGAGCGATTTCTCCAATGCTGCCAGGGACTGATGTCAGTTTTATGCACGCAACAGTTAACCGCAACAAGCGCTCACTCTCTATTGATGTTCGGTCAGAGGAAGGCAAAAATATCTTCCTAAATCTAGCAACTGAAAGCGACATCGTCGTAGAAAATTTCAAGGTTGGTACGATGTCAGGTTATGACTTGGGTTACGAAGACGTCCGAAAAGTAAAACCAGATATCGTCTATGTTTCCATTACCGGCTGGGGACAGTTTGGGCCAAATCATGAGCACGCAGGGTACGACCCATTAGCCCAAGCGGCTTCAGGTTTTCTCACAGTAAATGGATCTCGCGAGGGCCCGCCCACTAAAGCAGGTACCTTCTTAGCGGACGATCTTGGAGGGTTACACGGCGCGATCGGCGCGATGGCTGCGCTTCGACATCGCGATCAGACTGGCGAGGGCCAACACGTCGATATAGCCCTTCAAGATGCGATGTTGTTCCAAAGCGATGGACTACCTACTTTAGGGGCTTTAGGTATAGAACCTACTCGGATGGGCAACGAATTTGGATTCGCGGCTCCCGCTAACGTTTATGATTGCACGGACGGTGCTGTTTATCTAGGTGTGTTGCTCGATGATCACTGGAAAATCCTGGCGCCTATCATCGGCGAGCCAGAATTGGCGGAGCACCCAACCTTTGCTACTCGAGACGAGCGAGCCGCCAACCGAGATGTCTGCAATATGATGGTGAGCGAGTGGGCTAAACAACTCCCAAGAGAGCAGGTGCTAAAAACCCTTCAAGCGGCAGGCCTGCCTGCAGCCCCTGTAAACACATTCCCCGAGGCCGCCAAGGACCCGCACGTACAAGAAAGAGACATGCTCCAGCCCGCAGAATTTACCAATGGCGTGACAATGCCTATTACTGGACCAGCAGCAAAATTTTCTCGAACACCCACTAAAATTCGATCTGCCGCGCCAGATATCGGGCAACACAACGAGGAAATTTTGACCGGTCTAGACATGAAAACGGATTAACCTGAAGGCGCGGTATGAGATTTCCCGGGCCAATAGTTAGGATATTATTGTGGGGCGTTTTAAGTGGTAGCTCACTTCTTATTGGACAGATTAGGGCCGATATTTCGTGTACTGACCTGACCTCATTCACGCCCAAAGATACGCTCATCACAACGACCGAAAACGTGGATACCGGCACTCCACACTGCAAAGTAGCAGGAGTCATAGAAAAAGAGATCAAGTTCGAGCTGCTGCTGCCTAAGGAATGGAATGGTCGTTTCATGATGGGCGGGGGCGGCGCTTACGTAGGCTCGATTCAAAACCAGGCTCTCGCTTACGGATCTGGACCAGGGGCTCTAGAACGGGGGTATGCAACGGTTGGCACCGACACAGGGCATGTCAGCTCATACGTCGACGGCAGTTGGGCATTGAACAACATCGAGCGACAGGAGAACTTCGGCCATCGCGCCGTTCATCTCACAGCCGTAACTGCCAAGTCCATCATCGAGCGTTACTATTCACGCGCACCGGAGTACTCCTATTTTGTGGGCTGCTCGCGTGGCGGTGGCCAAGCGATGATGGAGACCCAACGTTATCCCGAAGACTTCGACGGGCTTGTCGCTGGCGCACCAGCCTATGACTGGCCTGGATTCAGGGCAGGACAAATCCGGACTATACAAAAGATGTTTCCTGATGGAGACACAAGCAATCCCATTTTGACCAAAGCAAATCTAGAGCTTCTAGGTACTACGATTCTAGGTGCGTGTGATGCGCTAGACGGTGTTGTGGATGGAATTCTGACCGATCCGCGCGAATGTCCGTTTGAGCCAGACGACCTGCCAAAATGCCAAGGCAACGCAGAAGTCGATTGCGTGACGGCAGAACAACTCACCGCGATCAAGGCGATCTACGATGAGCCCATCATCAATGGCCGCCGGATCTTTGCAGGCTTCCCCTATGGAGGAGAACATAACCCAAACGGCTGGGAAAGATCGATGGTCGGTCCCGACGGGTTGAGTCCCAGCAGTAAGTTCGCAATCGACTTTTACCAGAACTTCGTCTTTAGTGATCCGCATTGGGACTACAGGGGTTATGATTTCGCAAACTGGAAGCAAGATATTACAAAGGTCAGCGCGATGCTCGATGCCACCAGCACTGACCTATCTGGGTTCAAGAAACGCGAAGGAAAAATCATATTCTGGACAGGATGGTCCGATCACCTGATCACGGCACTTGGCACCGTTGATTATTACGACAAGTTGACTTCGGTTGATACTGAAGTCAATCAATACTCGAGACTATACATGCTGCCAGGCATGTTCCACTGTGGAGGAGGACCCGCGCCTGACCGGGCAGATTGGCTTGAAGCGATCCGAGCCTGGGTCGAGGATGACAAAGCGCCTGAACGGCTAGTATCTCAACAACTTGATCAAAACGGCAGGATAATAAGAACACGGCCTATCTGTCCCTACCCACAGACGGCTTCATATAACGGCGCGGGAGATCCAAACGACGAATCAAGCTTTATTTGTAAGTAAGGTTGTAGATAGATCAACACTAAGGAACGGCAGTGGAGCCGGGTTATATTTCTCGTAATCTTCAACCCCTACCGCTCTTATGGGAAAAGCCGGCAAGCTGATAGAATATTTGGAATCTGACTTACCTACCTAAACTTTGTCTTAAATCTGCAATTTTCCCCTGTTAAGCTAAAAGTAAGCAGCTCCAAATAATGAAGCGAAAACTCGCAAGCCAAATAAGATGACATTAGAAGAACACCAAGAATCTAACAGAAAAGCCTGGCAGGAGTTCGCTGAAACCTATGTAGAACCTGCAGAAATTGGCTGGCAATCCAACAATCCTCGATGGGGTATATGGCAAACACCGGAAACACAACTAAATCTCTTGCCCAATAATTTAACAGGGATGAAGTGTTTAGAAATTGGTTGCGGGGCCGGATACGTCTCTTCCTGGATGGCCCGACGAGGAGGTCAGGTAACTGGAATAGATCCAACGCCAGAACAACTTGAGACGGCCCGTCGCCTGGAGAGGGAGCACGGCCTAGGGGTGGAGTTAATTGAGGCTTTTGGTGAAGAATTACCGTTTCCAGATTCAACTTTTGATTTTGCAATATCTGAGTACGGGGCCTCACTCTGGGCAGATCCTTATAGGTGGATTCCAGAGGCAGCGAGAGTTCTGAAAAATGGAGCTCAACTCATCTTTATGACGAGCCATCCGCTGGCGGTCTGTTGCGAGCCTGATGAGGGCGACTTAGATGCTCCGCATGCCGAGAAGCTCATCAGACCTTACCTTGGTCTATATAAATTAAAATGGGAGCACTCATCAAATGAGACCGAATTCCATCTGCCGCATGGAGAGTTGATCGAATTGCTTCGCAATAACGGGTTTATAATTGAACGATTATTAGAGTTTGGAGCTCCAAAGAACGCGGAATCAAGATACTCATGGGCCAATTCTGAATGGGCGAGCAAGTGGCCTAGCGAGGAAGTTTGGTGTGTTCGTCTTGGCAAAGAGAGAAACTCCTAAGCTTCACACAAAAACGGACACACCGGACGGACTATATAGACACTAAAAGGGGTTCGATAACCTATACAGCACCCTGTTGGTCTCTCCTGGAATATACAAATTCCCCTCATCATCTGCCGTAATCCCATTAAATACTTGGGAAGGAGGTTGAAAGTCACTTGCCGCCTGCGATCCAGGTGGAATATCAGCCAAATGGACTTTGGCACCGTCGCCATCAACCAGTGTTACGTGGCCTGGATCGGCTTCAACGACAGCAATTTTGTTGTTGTACCAAACAAAACCTTCGGGAGAATCCAGCCCATCTACGGCCACCAGCGGTTTAGCCAGCGTCTCGCCGTTCTCGGCAAGTTTCAAAATCTGACCAAGCGTTCGATCTGAAACATATAATGCACCGCCCTCAACAGCCAATCCCGTGGGCGCGGGTAAGTTTTCAGCAAAGATAGCGACTACCTCTCCATTCAAGTCAACCCCGATAACTCTCTGCTTCCCGTGCTCGGCAACGACGATCAAATCCCCGTATCGGGCAGCCGAAACCGGCGCTAAGAGCTCAGTTTTTCGCCATTTAATTGCTTGATCTTGTTGATTCCAAATTCTGACATCGTTATCGACCCACGAGGTAAGTATTAAATCTTCGCCATCCGCAGCAACATTAAGAGCGCCTCCCATCTTGCCAGTACCCAGCACATTCCTTTGAACAAAAGCTTCGTCCCCGTTTGTTTTATATGCTCGAATTGCATGAAGATCTGCTGCAACCACGTTACCCTGGAAATAAGCTACCCCTCCAGCATGAGCCATGCCACCAGGCTGCAGTTCAGTCACCGATTTGTCTGTGTTGACTCGCTTAACAAACCCATCGGCGAAGCTTGTAACAAAAAAGCGGCCTTGCTCGTCTATCACAAAATTATCCAGGCCAGGCGACAACTCAGCCACACTTATATTTTGCCCGTTTTCGACTTTGTAAATAGTGCCGGCACCTGTATCGAGGACATGAAGCTGTCCAGCGCTGTCGAACTTAACAGCAGCGGGCGTATCGAACCCTTTCGCTTCTGTGCGCTTGGTGTTCGTATCGACATTAAAGCTCACGACTTCCTGATTAAACCAGCGAGGACCGTATAATCGATTATCGGGGCCCCAGTCCATTCCATTTAATCCGCAGCCCGGCCCTAGTTCGTCGCTGATCAACCGCGCCTCGCTTTTACCCAGGGGATCTACTTCATACAAATTTGTACCAAAGAAGCATTGAGAAACAAATAACCTGCCATCATTTGAAAACGTAATAGGATTAACCCCCGGTGTCAGCTGCGCTGCTTCTATCAGTGTTCCGTCGGCATCAAAACCTGCCACCTGGCCAGTCATTATAGAAGTCCAAAACCAGCTCCCATCGGAAAAAAAGTCAACGTCATCTGGTCCTATCACGCCGTCATCAGATCCGTAGGTCTTAACAATTTCACCTGATTCAGGGTTAATCACAGAAATCGTAGACCCGAGCACCGAGGTAACATACAAATTACCATCCGGTCCGATAGCCAGCCCATTTGCACCAGCTATGTTCGCGCCAGTAGCGATAATTTCTAGCTCGGAAGAAGCCGTCGCCCCGCTATCCCCTATCGCTGATTTCTCAGTTGGCTCTCCACAACCCGCCAACGTAACGAAACAAACTAATCCGATCGACATCAATTTATTGACTGAAAATTTATCTCTCATCGCCAAACTCCTTATATTTTTATTATCCTCGTCTTTTCTTATGCTAGTAACGCAAACCCTTCTCAGAGCCTCTCATACCCCCTACGATCTCTAGTACCGTATGCCCATGATGGATACGACCGAATTCATCAACCGCGCGAACAGTGACTGTGTGAGTACCCCTGCCAATTGCATCATCCAAATCCGCCGAGAACATATGGGTTGATTTAGTTGCTTGCACCCAGGATTTTTTTACTTCGGCATGGCGCTGAAATTGTTCAACAATGTAAGGATCTTCTCTAAGCTCGCGCCGCATGGACCTAAACTCGTCCCCATTAACACTGTAACTTACCTTGGTGTTGGGCCCTCCATCAAAAACATTAACCAAGATAGAGGCAGCTGCCACTTCATCTTCTGACATAAATCCGTCCAGCGTCTCGCCGTGCCTAAAATCGCGCTGAGCATCTTTTCTCTGTTGGTGATGGGCCACGTCGAACATGATCCGCATCTGCTGGTCGGCTGGCTTACCCGCCCCTTTAAACCGAACTGCCAAGTCCGTGCCATCGACTTCTAATATATGGTACCCATTAGGTGTACCGTCTCGCTGGTCGCTTATTGCCACCCCTCTCTCATCAAACGGTCCACTCCACCAGGAACCAGAGACCGTGGCGAGCACGTGGTGATGCAATTTGCCCGGTCCAGCAAAGCCCTCTTTTTCACCGAAATAGACATGGTCAGTTGTGTGAGTATGCCCTGCAACCGAATACAGATTAGGCCGACCTGCCAATAATCTAAACAGTTTCTCTCGATTTTTAGTCGAGTAAGATCCATTTTCGCTGCCTAGCGGCGCATGAGTCGCAACAAAGACTAGTGTTTCTTCTGGCACATGTGATAGTTCGCTGGCCAGCCATCTCAATTGACGAGCGCTAATGCTCGCCTTGTAGCCTCCGCTCCCTCGAATGTCGCCTGGATCGGCTTCTCCATTACCTTGATACTCGATGTTATCGAGCACCACAAACAATGCGTTGCCATACTCAAAGGAATAGTACGGAGGCCCAAAAAAGCGTTTAAAAGTTTCTAGCGAGTACTGATCATTTTTCGCCTTGAAATTCATCTCGTGATTGCCAGGCACGTTGTACCAAGGTATACCAATCTTGCTGATGATCGCGTTATAACGAGGAAACATTGAGAGGTCATCAAAGAGAATGTCTCCCATCGTCATCCCGAAAACCGCCTTCGTTCCGATCAGCTCTGGGATGATGTCTTCACGAATGTAGTCGAGCTCCCGATTAGTTTGCGGCTGAGTATCCGCAAAAAGCAGCGCTTCAAAGCTTTCTTCTTCAGGTCTTGGTAGCAACGGGAAATCAATACTGCCAGGCAATGGACCAGTCGGATCGATACCTTCATATCGTAGGCCTTCAGGTGAACCGTTTGGTTGATGAATGTAGTAAAACTGGGGAAGCATGTGCGCATTAACCGGTGTCGCATAATTCTTGGGTTTTGTAATAAATAAAACGGCTTCTTCGCCAACCGATATCTCATAACGTCCGTTTTCATCCGTTAAGACAACCTTGGTTCCGTTGCTCACTCGAACGTTCGCCAAGCCATTCTCTCCGGAATCCAATAAACCGTTTTCGTTTGCGTCAATGAACACTCGGCCTGTCGCATTCTCTGCAAGCGCATAAAAACTCAAACCCAACAAAACGATAAAAACTAATCCTCTCACGACCACCTCTCTTAGCACCGAATGATTAAATTCTTCGTAGACATAATATTGAATCAAAGCCACTACGTGAACAATTAAGAGACATGTATTTGTGATTTGTAGGCGAATCAAAACTTACATAACGTCCAAGCCATTGTGGCTAGCAGCCTTGCTCGTAGGATAGAACTTATATTTAGTTGTAGTGCTTATTCTTTTCTACGTTCGGGAGTGATAAGTTGCCAGAAAGCCCCGCCATTCCTTCTCAGGGAAAGGAAGACCCATCGAACCAAGCCGCTTACGAATTGAGCTTTTCAATCGCTCTATATTTGTGAGGCCAAGTTTTTTGCTCTCCTCTTTTCTTTTCCATCGATCAAAATCGAGAAGAAACACTTTCTGCGAATCATCGATTAGAATATTTTCTACGTTTAAGTCGGGGTGATAGCAGCCCGTTGCATGAAAATTCTTGATTGTTTCCCCAATCGCCGAAAATATTTGCTCAGAAACCGATTGATCGTACAAACAGTCACCCAAGGTCTTGGTGTTATCTAGCTTCTCTGTAATTAGGTCTGCGGTATAAGAAACCCCACGTCGCTTGACCCTTGCCGCTATAGGTCTGGGTACTGGTAGGCCTAGTTGGGACATTTCTTCTAAAGCTCGAAATTCAATAAAGGAACGCGTCAACTCAAGATTCACCCATAAGTATTGATCAAAAATTAGTTTCGATACTAGCCCACCTCGTAAGTAATGCTTATGAACCATAGATGCATCAGCGTGCATAAAAAAAGAGACACTCCCTCTTCCAGCCTGCTTCACACGAATCTTTAATTCATTACTCGAATCTAACGCAGTAAAAACATCATCGCGTTCATTAACAGTATAATCCTCATCTAAAAGAATACTTGAGTTATTGTGCTCTACTAAACGAATGGCCATGATTACACTTATTCAGGTACGTTAATTTGTTATGAATCAAATTTGTATTTTGAGATTATCTGCTTTGGGGGACTGCTGTCACGCGCTTTCTGTCGCACAGCATCTGAGAGATGCATTCCCCAATTCGAAGGTTGTTTGGATTATAGGTAAAACCGAGCATCAGTTATTCAAAGAAATAAACGGGGTCGAATTCGTTGTTATCGACAAATCCAAGCTGTTGCGCTCTTTATGGAATTGTTTTGTTGAATTACGGAAGCTCAGATTTGATGTACTGCTAAATCTGCACGCATCAGCGACGGCAAACCTGATTAGCCTATGTGTGCGAGCAAAACGAAAAATCGGTTTTGACAAAGAAAGAGCTAGAGACGGTCAAGAGTGGTTTTGTAGCGAATCAATAGAGGCAATTCCCAACCAACATGTAGCCGAAGGAATGATGGGCTTTATTGCGCAACTGAATATCCAGGCAACATCTCCAAAATGGCGCCCTCTAGTCTTAGAACCGGAAGAAGAGCAGGTTAGGGAGCATATAGATCCCCAGCGACTGACCTGTCTGATCAGCCCGTGTAGCAGCCAGAGGTATGGTGACAAATACAACAGAAGCTGGTCGTCCGCCAATTTCATTGAAATCATGAGATATCTTTCTGAGGAAAGAGGTATTCAGACCATAATTACAGGCGGAACGTCCGCGATAGAAAAACAGTATCTTGACCACTTCAAATCGCAGAATTTTGAAAAAAACGTCGTTAACCTCATGGGAAAAACAACCATCAGGCAAATGGCTTCTTTGATCAAAATGTCAGACTTTGTCATATCGCCAGATTCTGGACCTGCTCACATCGCGACCATCATGAACAAACCTGTTATCGGCCTATACGCGATGAGTAATCCCGACCGAACTGGTCCATATAAATCCAAAGAATTATTGATTAATCGATACCCAGAAGCACTGTCTAAATTTCTCGGAAAGTCAGTCGTCGACGTAAAGTGGGGACAAAAAGTAAAAACACCGGAAGCCATGGGCCTCATCCGACCAGATGACGTGATGAACAAAATAGATAAGTTACTAGCAACGATAGTGCGCTAACACCGGCCCTCTCCTGCCTGTCCGATTGGTCAACTTTTTAAATGATCTCACAAGCCAAAATACAAAAGCACCAGTAACTTGTTAAGGTCTCGCAATTCAGGCCTTGATATGCAATATTGATCACTAACAAGTCTTTAGGTGGGAGGTCTAGCATGAAGCCAGCTTTTGGTTCCATTTCAGAAATCGAGGCGAGACTCGAGTCAGCAGAATCGGCGGGCCTAATCAAATCAAAGCAAATCTCAGAAAACCTCGGAGTCGAGGTCGAGGGGATTGACCTCAAAAACAAACTATCCGAGCAGCATATAGCGACAGTTTATGATGCGTTGATACGTCACAAAGTGCTTATATTCAAAAAGATTGGATTGAATCACGAACAGCAAGTTAGGTTCACGTACGAGCTGAGCGAGGCATCCCCGAATGTCGGCGCGCCGACTATAGGCCATACCGTTTTCGGACATGTTGATAAATACCCGGAGATTTTTTCGGTTTATCAGGGGGAAAAGTCCAAACCGAGAAATATGGATCGGTATGAAGCAAACGCAACTACTTACCCTTGGACTGGATATCACTGCGACATAACCGCATGTGTCAATCCGCCCAGCATCGGCATGCTCAGAGGCGACACAATCCCGCAGGGAGTTGGAGATACTAACTTCGGCAGTCTGGCTGCGGCCTATGAAACCCTCGACGAAGACACCAAGCAACAACTAGAAACGCTGCAGGCCGAGCACGAATACAAATTCGGTAAAACAAAGGGAAGCGAAGCCGGAGATTCCATCGCTAGCAGACGAATGATTAGTCATCATCCGCTTGTTACGGTACATCCTGATACGGGAGAAAAGATACTGTTCAATTCTCCTGCGTTTTTAAAATTTGTCGTTGGAATGGAGGAAGAAGAAAGCACAGCCCTTCTTCATAAAATATGGGAGCACTCTGTAAAATACACAATAAGACATGTCTGGGATAAAGGAGATCTAGTTGTTTGGGACGAAAGGTCGACAACGCATCGCGCCCCCACCGATATTTATTCTTCGGGTACCGAGCGTCAACTGTACCGCACCACTCTAGTTGGTCGCGAGCTTACAGGCCTAAATGGCAGTACTTCAAAAATAGTAGAGGGCGAACCAATGCTTTCTTGCGAAGAGGAACTCGCTTCTAGAATGCATGTTGGCAGAACAGGCACATCCTTGACAGGGAACAGCTTTGGTAACAGGGTCATCCCTGAACCAGGCTAGTCTGGTCATTACTATCCAGAGGAACAATCTCGAGAATCGCTAACTAGTCGAATCGGGATTTTGGTCTTTTTGTCGTGCAGAAAGCTTTTGCCAATGTGCCACTGAATCCATTTTGACAGTGGTTGCCGACGCCCTTCGAAATTCTTCAAAATCCGGTATGACGGTCTTGCCCATCGGGATATTCAATTTAAGTTTACGCGACTGCGGTAAGAAACACTTCTGGTCATCACATGCCTGATACCGAACATTAATCGTAATTGTGATCGATGGCAGGTCATCGCTTTCATATAACGGAGCAAGCGTTGAGTTCCCAAAGATCAACGTTTCAAATTCCACTTCGTCATCCCACACTTGAAGAGCTTCTTGTATCCCTGCTATTTGCAATGATCGAGTTGGACGACGTTCTCCTGGTTCCCAACGAACACCCTCCGGCGCTTCAAGGTCAATCGAGACCGGAACCATACCCTCAGGAACAGGTTTATCGTAAACATGAATACCTGGTGGCATTTTAAAGCGCACCATCAAACGGCTCATCGGCCCAATGCGTAAGTGACCGCGTCCTCCCCGATAAAAGGCAGACACTTCAATACCGTCTTCTTCGAGGGAGCAATCAAAAGGGTCGTCATCTTCATGTAGGGAACGACCACTCATGCGATCAATCATTGCTTCACCGGAATCTCTAGTCGAAAGATGGGGCCGAAACAACTTGTCTACGATAACCCCTTCTTCATCCAATAGAAAAGTTCCAGGAAAAGGAATCCCAAAGTAGAAATCATCTTTGGTTTCTATGAAGGTATTTAAAACCCCATACCGTCGGATAACGCGGGACTCTGGGTCGGAAAACAGAGTGAACTCAACACCCTGCCCTAGCGCATAGGCCTTGAGCGCCTCCTGATCATCATAGCTGACTGCGTACAGTTTGATCCCAGCATCATTGAACATTTGTATAGTGTGCTGCAGCTCACCGAGCTGCGTTAAACAAGGGGGTCACCAGACCACCGAACGAAAAAAAAGAAGCGCCGCCTTGGAGTTACCTCTGTCTGCATGAAAATCAATTAAGTCACCAAACTGGTTTTTTAGACGAAAGTTAGGCGCGAGTTCTCCTGCAGCCAAGCCAGGAGGAAATTCTTTCTTGGGAATCGTCCGGTGCGTACTTGATATTGGCATGGGGCCGTAAAACCCAAACTCATCAACAAACTCTTCTTTAGCCATCGCTATTCCACGTATCTTCCTACGCTTATAATCTATCAGACCAACAACTAATTGCATAAGACAAGCAATCAGCTGGTTACAATTGATACAGTGTGCTTAAACATGTTAAAAAGCATTTAAGTTGTTTTCAGCACCAAAACTGACTTCGATTAAGAAAGAATCAAAACGGTAGATACCTATGGCAGAACAGACAGACCTAGAAACCAAAAGACTATCCAGAGGCACACCGATGGGTGTAGTGGCAGCAGCGAGACATCCAAATCCTGACGATCGTAAGACAGTAGCTGAAGGCATTCGCGCCCAAGACGCTGATCTACAAGTAGGCAATCTGGAACCAATTGTCTTCAAAACAGCAGAAGTAGGCGGAATCAAGATTAAGCTTGAACCAGTTTCGCCCTCTTTGGGGACCATTGTTCACGGATTAGACGTCGATCGCGATTTAGACGATGAAGAAGTTGTTACCTTTTTAAGAACACTGTGGTTAGAGCGCCGAGTTATTATGTTCAGAGGTCAGGAACATTTGACTCGAGACGGACTGATTAAATTTGCGCAACACTTCGGTGAACTCGGTGCTCATCACGGTGAAAGAGACCATATACCAAGTTCGCCTCAAACGCCGGAGGGTTATCCTGATGTACTCCCTATTCAATCCGGCGAGAAGCATCCAGGCGCGGCTTCTGAGTGGCATAGTGATGCAACCTGGTCGTCTAGACCTCCAATGGGATCAATACTGATTTGTCGAGAAGCACCGCCTATAGGCGGCGACACTAATTTTTGTGACGGTTATAGCCTTTGGGAAGGAGTTCACCCTGATACAAAAGAACGCGTCAAAGACCTAAAAGCAATACACGTAGGCTCGCCACATCATGCTATGGACGGAGAGCTACCCGAGGCCATACATCCCGTTGTCCGCACCCACCCAGAAACAGGTAGAACCGTACTATTCGTTAACCGAGTGTTTACCCGCCGTTTTGCGGAAGAACACAAGATTGACGAAGAGGACACGCAAAACTTGCTCCGAGAACTGTTTAGCAACATTGGTAGACCAGAAGCAACCTGTCGTTTTCGTTGGGCACCTGGATCTATTGCGATGTGGGATAATCGAGTAGTCCAGCACTGTGCGACAGCGGACTTCTGGCCTCATAGAAGATTAATGGAGCGAGTCACAATTCTCGATTACGATCATGAGCGCCGAACACCCTACTTTGAGGAATGAACGACTAATAAACTCGTATAACAAGAAAGCCCCAAAGTAGAACTATTTTAGGGCTTTCTGTCCTCATATCTATGAATTCACAACAACCAGTTACTGGCGCTCGTAACCCTTTAAGATCTGAACCTGAGTAGTATTGACAATAGTTCGCATACCTCCGACTTTCGCGTTGAATTCAGCAAACGCGGAATGAGCCTGTACCTTTTCATTGATTGAGCTCAGCTCAGGTATCGATGTAGCGCCAACCCAAACCCAGTGCGTAAACTTATCGCGACCATAGTGGATCGAACCTAAACCATAGGATCGCACATCAGCGTCCTCGGAAACTTTTTGCATCATATCTGCGTAAGCTGCTGCGTAAGCGGCCTGGTTTTGAGGTTCAACAATAATGTCGTACTTCGCAAAAACCGAATCCTGAGTCCAATCATTTTCGTCTATAGCAGCAGGCCCCATGTACTGGCTTGTTGCTTGCGCGTCGTTGTAGAACTCTGCGAGAAACGACAGCGCACTTGGACAAGAGCGCATAATCTCAGCGGCAGCGGCCTGATCTTCTGAATTTTGAAAGGTGTTTATGATGAAATGAGTAGACGTATTACCACCATTAAACACTTCTTCAGAAAGCGCGACGTCAGCAGGATATTTTTTACCGCAATCAGATGCCCAGAACTTGTCCATCGCAGCAACTACAGCTGCAGGATTAGCGGTTTGAAGGTGATAAAACGCATAGAATGGACCAGCTTCGGCATGGTCATCTGCAATCGCCGTCCCTACGAAGAGAGATGAAACGATAAGCAAACCAATTGTTTTTAAGTTTTGCATAATTACTCCTAATTATATTTTTCGAATGGACCTGGTTAAAAACTGTTTCCTTAGTCTGTATTAATCTCTGCCACTTTGAAATTGAGCGTTTTAGCAACAAAGTCAGCTTGTCCTATCCCAAAGTGAAAGACCCCGTTGCTCGCCACATCGAGGGTGTACATCTTATAAATAGCACCTTTTTTCACATAAAAGCCCTGCAGAGTAGCAGTCACAATATCTTCACCATTCTGAGTCCAGGCATATCCATTAAATTCGCCTCGATCAGCTATATCTTGCTTGCTCGTAAACTCATATGAGAGATAAACCCGACCATAGGGTCCAGCCTCTCCTGAGGCAGAGAGCTGAGAGGTTTTCCCATCGAGAGTAAAAGTTGAATCAATGGTGAAATTCGCATCGAACAAAGATTTTGAGTCGAGATCGAGTTCTAAGGCCTGAAGACTAAGTGGCGATAGTAAGATTGCGAAAACCGCTATCAGTGTATTTTTCATTATTAGATCCTTTTTATTGTTATTTCTAATACGCCGTGCGACTTATACCCCGCCAGCGTCGAACAAGGCTAATCTAGAAACCATGGAATAGATAGATCCTTATAGGGTTAAATTTCAGTAGATCCGATGAGTCACGTCTTTACTAAAGCCTAGGACACCCTTGGTTAGAACCCGCATTTATGCAAGACTAATCTCGGGAACCCTTTAGTTTACAGACAACTCTGAAATCGACTCTAGTATTTCTCTAGAGCGATTCCTCAGACTCTCGACCTAAACTAAAGACATCTAATTGAAGGGAGGAATATATGTCAGAAGGGAAACTAGATTTCGCAGGCAAAGCCTGGGTAGACAAGGCAACAGAAGTTCTACAGGCGTTAGTCAATGAACATGGAGACGAAGATGCGTCTTTTAGTGTATGCGAAGTATTTACCGATGCACCGACGGACGTATCCGCAAGTGGTACCGCAGCCTGGTACTTCTACATTGCAGGAAAAAGTGTTCGGGTAGGCCTGGGGGAAGAAGCGGGAACAGATGTAAGAATCCAGGCTGATTACGAAAGCTCTTTGCCTAACGTTCGCCTAGTTTACACACCAGAAATCTTGGAAGAAATGAGAGCAAATGCAGAAGAGCGTGCCGCAGACGCTTCAAGCTCTGTTGAGGGAGACATGAGCAAGGCTCCGCCTTACTTGGTTGAGCTACACAACCAAATGGCGCCACTAACGGCCTAGACAAAACATAGAAATCGAAAACTCGGAGGCTTAAAAAAGTTTAAACCAACCGCTCGTGCCACTTTTTGTTATGGTGGAAGAGAGGGTGTGGAGTTTAGGGGGAGAAGTTTTGTCTGAAGCATCTAGTGAGAAAGGACAAGTCTCGGTAAAAACCAAACTAGCGTTTTCTTCTGGGTCTCTTGAAGAAGCGATGATTGGCGCCGCAGGTGTTGCCACCATGATTTTTTACAACCAAGTGCTGGGCGTGTCTCCGGCACTTTGTGGGATAGCCTTTGCCATCGGAAGCATTATCGACGCGATTTCCGACCCTATCGTCGCAGCCTTGTCAGATAATTTTCGTTCTCGCTGGGGCAGAAGACACCCTTTCATGGCTTTCTCCGCACTGCCATTAACTTTGGGGTTCTACCTAATGTATGCCCCACCACGCGATCTCACCGAAGTTCAATATTTTGCTTGGCTTATTTTTACAGTAGTCCTTATCAGGGTCGGTAAAACTTTTTATTCGGTACCCCATGCAGCGCTGGGTGCTGAGATGACAGACGATTACAATGACAGAACCAGCATATTTGGTTATAACACCCTGGTCGGCTCGGTTGGCAGCCTTTTATTGACGGGGGTCATGTTATACGTTTTGTTCCCCTCTACCGAGGGTTATGAAAATGGCCTGACTAATCCAAACGGCTACCCGGTGCTCGCGCTAGCGGGTGGGCTCTGGATAATCTTAACGACGTTTCTCTGTGTGTACGGAACAAGGGACCAAATACCACTCCTCCACGACGTGGATCACCAACGAGTCTCAGTTTTTGATAACTGGCAAGACCTTAAGTCATTACTGCAGAGCAAGTCCTATCTGTCGGTATGCATTGCATGGCTGGTTATGACGACCTCTGGAGGAATACTAGCGGTGGTAGGAACCTACACATTCCTCTATGGGTACGAAATGTCTACCGAGGACTACATGTACATTCGACTAGCCTATATTCCCGGGATGATTCTTTGTTTGCCGGCAGCGGCCTGGCTCACAGGTCTATTGGACAAAAAGTGGACCGTGATATCGACCAGCATTTTTTGTGCGTTCATGGTCGGCCTTCCTCATACACTTCAGCTCTTTGGACTATTTCCTGCCAATGACTCCGTCTGGATGTTACCGACGCTTGTAGGAATGATGACCGTTGGCCTTGCCTTTCTGCTCGTCGTGCCTGTAGTCATTGATTCACAACTAGGCGACGTCGCCGACGAGCACGAACTTAAAACAGGTCGACGTTCCGAGGGAATGGTCTATGCCTTCCGGACCTTTGCGATCAAAGCCACCTCTTCGGTTGGTAATTTGATCGGCGGATTCGGCCTGCAGATCATCGGCTTTCCTGATAACGCAACGACTGAAACGATCAGCCAGGAAACCCTGAACGGTCTCTTTTTTATGATGGGCCCACTCTACTGGATCATATGCTTTACCGGCATGCTGTTCATGGGAATGTACCAGTTGAACAAGGCTAAACACGCAGAGATCATTAAAGAACTAAAAGAAAGAAGAGCTGAATTGCACAGCGAAGGCGCGCCGAGAGTTTATAGCGAGTCTTTTAATGCCCTTAATGAGCCACCGATCATTTCAAACGAACCTGGCTCGTCAGGTTGATCTGGAGAGCAGGACTAAATCTAGGAAACAGTGTGAACACAGAAACCGCGAATAGCGAACAGCCGACCCAATCAAGACGTAGAAAGGTCTCAAAGCGCACAAAATTTGGGTTCGCATCGGGAATGCTAGAAAACTCAATGATGACAGCCGCAGCGCTCACCACGATGCTTTTCTACAATCAGGTATTGGGCGTGGCGCCTGAGCTTTGTGGCTTGGCCTTTGCCATTGCTAGCGTAGTAGATGCTGTCTCCGATCCGCTAGTGGGCTTGTTAAGTGATCGAGTTCGAACTCGCTGGGGTAGACGACACCCCTTTATGTTGGGCTCTTCATTGCCTCTTGGGCTATTTTTTTATTTGATGTACCAGCCCCCTGAGGGACTTTCAGAGACAGGTCTTTTCTGGTGGTTTACAATCACCATGGTAGGAATGCGTCTTGCCAAAACTTTCTACAGCGTACCTCATGCTGCTCTGGGCTCCGAGCTTACCGATGATTACGATGAGAGAACCAGTATCTTTGGATGGAACTGGGCGGTCATGGTGATCGGCGGCGTACTGCTGACGTCCTTCGTTGGATTCGTGATCTTTCCCAGTGGAGAAGAATATTACAACGGATTTCTGAACCCCAATGGGTATGAGTTTCTAGCGATATTCGGTGGATTAACTTGCTTTCTAGCGGTAGTCGTTTGTTGCTTAATGACTGCCGATCAAATTCCATACCTGCACTCAGACGTATCATTGCAAACCGAAATACGCACCAAATACACTGAAACCGCGCTCGGTATCTGGAAAGATATTAAAGGGCTCGCCATCAACCCGTCCTACCTATCGGTCGTATTTTGCTGGCTTATACTAGCAATTTCGGGGGGAGTCCTGGGTGTGGCAGGTACCTACGCCTTCGTTTACGGATTTGAATTTACGTCGGAAGAGATCGCTTTCAGAGAGTGGGTTAAATTGCCAGGTGCGCTGCTTTGCGTCGCTTTCGCTGCTTATTTGGTCAAAAAAATAGACAAGAAATATACCGTCATTTTGATGATTTTAGTCACCACATTTCTAGTGGGCTTGCCCTACTGTTTACGTTTGCTGGGTTGGTTTCCAGACAATGACCCGGAAACTTTTTTCAATTCCTGGCTTTTCATAGCGATTTTTGGCATCTGGATACTCGGGTTCATCACTTTGCCTGTCGTCCCTATCGTCATCGACTCCCAGTTGGTGGATATTGCAGATGAACACGAGTTGAACACTGGCAACAGATCGGAAGCGCTCATAATGGCGGTCAGAACTTTCTCTGTAAAAGTATCCGATGGACTGGGCGGCATGATCGGCGGGTTTTGGCTTGCCTTTATCGATTTTCCAAAAAACGCATCCCCTGAAACTCTGACTCAAGAGCATCTGGATCAACTATTTTTCATGATGGGGCCTTTGTACTACATTATCGTTTATGCAGGACTAGGCTTCTGTTTTATGTACCGGATCAGTCGCTCAAGACACGAGGAGATTCTACGAGAACTCGAAAAGCGTCGCCTTCAAGCTCCTTGATAAGGGTCGCAATAATGAACAAATTCTATTTTATATTGTTAATCATCTGTTTTTTGGGCTGTAGCGAGGAGGCCATCCCTCAAGATTTAACGTCTAGCAATTCACATCCCCTAGAGAGCAACTCGATCCCACGAAATCCTCTCAAAAACGTATACTTCGGCGATACACACGTCCACACAGATTTATCCTTCGATGCTTTTTTATTTGGCACAAGAAGGACACCTGACGACGCTTATTACTTCGGAAAAGGTCAGAAGGTTAAACACGCTTACGGCTTCAACATGCAAATCAAAAAACCACTAGATTTTATGGCTGTATCGGACCACGCCTACTATTTAGGAGTTCTCCGACATCTGTCGAAATCAACCAGCGGCGATCACACAAAATTTTCTAAGCTCTTACGAGAAACCAAAACTGCAGACGATGTATTTGAAGTTCTTGCTCAAACAATGAGGTACTTAAATCAGCCTTCAGATAAAACGATTTTCGATAACAAAGACGTAGTACGTTCTTCATGGCAGGAGGTTATCGATGCAGCAGAGCGTCACAATCAACCCGGAAAATTTACAACTTTCATTGCTTATGAGTACACCTCAGGGAGTGTTTTTTCAGGCCCTAACTCTGATAATTTGCACCGCAACGTAATCTACAGGAGCTCGTCTGTACCAATTGAGCCTTACAGCCGATTAGATTCCCGTAATCCAGAAAATCTATGGTCATGGATGGATAAAAAACGAGCAGAAGGGATGGATTCGCTAGCAATACCCCACAACATGAATCGATCTAACGGCAAGATGTTCGAAACGGCTAAGTGGGACGACAGCCGGATAGACGCTCAGTGGGCAGAGCAGCGCTTGCGAAACGAGCCCATCGTCGAAAACTCGCAGGTCAAAGGCACTTCGGACACCCACCCGCTTCTATCTCCCAACGACGAATGGGCTGACTTTGAAATTCTGCCAAGTGCAAACGAACGTGACCTCAATGGAAGTTATGTTCGACAGGCTCTGATCAAAGGCTTAGTAATGAAAGAAAAACTGGGATTCAATCCCTATCAGTTTGGAGTGATCGCGGCTTCAGATACTCACAATGCTGCCGGTTCTTTCGGAGAAGCAAACTATTGGAGTAAAACCGGACTTCTGGATAATCCGGCACACCGTAGAGGTTCCGTTCCGCTTCCAGAACCTGCTGAAGATGTCTCGGTATATAGCGATGATGCATCTCGCTATTGGGGAGCCTCCGGGTTAGCTGGCGTTTGGGCGGAGTCAAACACTAGAGAATCGATATTTGAGGCTTTACGTAGCAAGGAGACATTTAGTACTAGTGGCCCCCGCATCAAATTAAGGTTTTTTGCCGGTGCTGATCTAGATGAAAGCCTCATCAAATCCGATAACAGCATTCAGCAGGCCTGCGAAAAAGGAGTACCAATGGGATCAGAGTTGCAGCTACAAGCTAAAACAGCCCCATCGTTCTACGTCTGGGCAGTTCGTGATCCAGACAGCTACCCATTACAACGGTTACAAATAGTAAAAGGCTGGGTTGAGGCCGGAGAAGGACAAGAATCAGTCATTGATATTGCCTGCTCAGATCGCCTATCAGTAGATCCGAAGACCAACAGATGCCCAGATAATGATGCCAAAGTAGATTTCAGTGATTGCTCAGTAACTCCAAATAAGGGCGATAGCGAAATGTCTGCCGTATGGACAGACAAAAACTACCAGACCGCACAAAGAGCATTTTACTACGTTAGGGTATTAGAGAATCCCTCTTGTAGGTGGTCAACTTATGATGCTTTACGCGCCGGAGTCCAACCAAGACCAGGAACGCATAAATCAATTCAGGAAAGAGCTTGGTCTTCACCCATTTGGGTTAACAATCGATTATAAATCCACGGTCGACTCAAAGGCAGTATTTAGCGGAGCTGATAGTATTTTTTTGACCGAAACGGGGCTCCAGGCTCAACACTCTCAAGGAAAGACCACATACCACCACCATTATTAAAGTTTGTATGAGGCAACGGACTGTATACGGCATCATCACCAAAAAATCTTAAGACCATCGTGTGTCGATTGGGCGTCTGCTCGTCCATAGGACCGCCGCCATGGAGCGCATAGGGGTGAAAAAACAACACATCGCCAGGCTCTATGTCATACGTAGCCACATCCCAAGAAGAAGGATCCCTCGCCAAATCCGCCCTGATATCTGGTAACCGCTCAAACTCTGAACCCTTGTGAAGTGGGTCGGTTAGATCATCTGCGTTGCGGTACGAAGCGCCATTATAGAGCTTTCCGAGGTGGGATCCGCGCACAACATCCAGACAATTATGAGCAGATAATGACTCAAAACTAATCCACAAATTCACCCACTGCATGCCCCCTATCGGTATTACAGAATGGTCCTGATGCCAGGGAGTATAAGCAGTCCTGCCGCCTTCTTTTGTGAAATACTCGTCTAGAAAGTACCAAATATGATGTGATTCAAACAACTCAGCCAAGTAGTCAGCAATCCCTGTTTCTCTAACGAAGTCTCCAATCCCCCCGGCATCCCAGGATTCCGGATGAGAGTCATCCACGATATGCTCTTGATCTGTTCCACGATAAGCTGTCGCAACCCTTGGGCTGGGATTATCACGAACAAAATCAAAACAGGCTCGGGCTTTCTTGAGCAATTCTGCAGAAAGAAAGTTTCTCGCTAAAAAAACACCCTCTTGCGCGTAAAGAGACCTTTGTTCAAGCGTAGGGAAAGACAAACTCTCACTCCTTTTCAAAATATATCCTTCAAGTTACCAGCGATCCTCATTTGCGTCCTAACTGCATCGTCTAAACACAATAAAACCCTGCTGCACATTCGTTACAATTTCAGGTTAACAAGTCTTTATTTTTATTTTATCATCACGGTTATGCCAAAAATAGTCAACCACCAAGAACGTAAACAAGCCTTCACCCAGGCCACAAAGGAAGTAATTGCTCAAAAGGGATTAAATTCCGTGAGACTTATTGACGTTGCAAAAAGTATTGGAGCGACGACGGGCAGTCTAGGCCATTATTTTTCTGATAAGGAAGACTTGCTTGACTCAACACTAAGAGAATTGATAGACGATTGGGAGTCTAGATTATCTTCAGAAGGTACTCTGTTAGATGTGTTATTGCAGTATCTTCCAATGGATCAGCTTCGCCAAAGAGACCTCAGAGTGTGGGTCGCTTTTTATAACCGCTCTCTAGTTGATGAGGAAGCGGCAGCCTACATAAGAAAGTTTTATGCAGAGGCTAAAAATAAATTAAGCGAGTACCTAGTGACGTACGAAGGGAAACCTAAAAAAGATGCTGAAGAAATAACAATCGCTATACAAACGGCCGTCGACGGGTTGGCCTTCAGAGCGTTGGGAGACCTAGAAAGCTGGCCGCCCCAAAAGCAGAAAGCGCAGCTGGAAGCCACTGTTAACCGCTTAATAAACCCTGACGCAGCGAACAGACCCTACCGAGAATAGACCATAGAATAGACCATATAGAAGAGCGCTAATTGACAGAGACAATGCCAGCAAACGGGAGAGAAGTATGACACTCAAATCTCAAGACAACTGGAAAGAAGAATTCTTTAAACGGTCAGGCTTGTTGATCCACCAGTTTTCTTTTGGAGTCGGTTTAATCATTGCTTTCAGCTTTATGCTCCTTCTTGATGACGCTATTGCTCCTGGAGCAGCTATAGCGGCTTTCATTTTTATAGCGAGTCTCGGGATAGCCTTTCGCTATGCTGTCTTCGGCGACATTGCGCTTCTACCCCGTTTTAGCTTGGATTCCTATTATCCCCAAACTTCCAAAAATAAACCGCAATCTAAAGCACCTAAAAAAACTAGAGAACCACTAATTGGTGAGGGAGTAACAGGATACTGGGAAACCAAAGTGGACACGAAAGCGTATGGGTCAATGCAAATTACGCTCTGCCTAACTCAGAAAGATAACGAGATTACGGGGAGCGTGGAAGGCAGTCTCTTCGCTCCAATGGAAATCGAGAGCGGATCTGTGTTCGATGGCCATGCCACCTGGAAGGCAGATTCCTCAGGCTTTTTGAGTTTTAGCACATCATTCGATGTACGGTTCAAAGGCGACATAATCGAAGGTGAAGTGGATTTTGGTAAATACGGCAAAGCGACTCTTTCTGGACAAAGATCCACGGAAACCGAAGTGACCGCTTCCGCTCCTCCCGAGGACAGGATATTTGGCACGTTACCTCCGGAAGAGATATCAGAGGAACTGATGCCGAGGCTTCAAGAACTTGACCTTGTCGACAACTGTCGGCAATTAGCGGAAGAAGGCTGGACCATTATCAAAGAAGCCGCAGATCCTGAGTTTATCGCGCGACTGCGCAAGGCGATCATCGAGTGCTCCCCGGTAGAGGGGACAGATGGTTCGAAGCTGTCGGGACTCCTAGAAACAGACCCCGTCTTTGCAGAAGCGGCGATTAACCCTAAATTGATGGCGATGGCAGAATTTTCCGTTGGTAGGGGGTTTTTGCTGGCCAGCATGGTGAGCACTATACGCGAAAAAGACAGCGCTCCGATCGACTTGCATGCAGACCAGGCCTACTTCCCGGAGCCGTTTCCTGCTCATAACATGATGCTAACCTGCTGTTGGGCGACAGACGAGTTTACCCTTGAAAATGGTGCCACGACCGTCATGCCTGGTACCAACGCACTCTTGCGTCATCCCACTGAAGAAGAAACCAAAACACCGCAAAATATGGTGACAATGGACTGTACCGCGGGCTCAGTCGCGATTTGGGATGGTCGTGTATGGCATGCAAACGCACTCAAAACCACCCACGGGCAGAGAGTTGTTCTACACACGTCCTATCAGCGAATGGTGGTGAGACCTAACGAAGACTTTTCTCATATCGCCGACGAAATGATAGAGGAGTACGGCGAGCCTATGGCACAGTTGATGGGTAAGTTGGACTCAATCGCAAAAAAAGATTTCGATTATGTAGAGGATTTCGGGACGTTTATCAGAACTACAAACAATGCAAAACTTTAATGGGTTCCAGTCAGATCGGTCTTGCATAAAAGGCATCTTTCAAAGGGATTAGAGTAAGTAACCAAAACGACAGGCAATGGAGAAGAAACTTAGCTAAAGCATTAGCCGACATCCAATTAGCTGGCTTTGGTGGCCTTACTGTCGTAGCTTAACCAAGATTCAGGTTTGATCCGCCACAACACTATACCTGGCCATGGCTTGCCTTCATTCATATAAGTTGAGCGTACGTAGTCCTCTCCGGATTCCGGATTATAGCGCATCCCCGTCCCCACCAGTTCCAACTCAAAATCATATTCCTCATCATAAGTCACGGGCCCTTCAAGCATCACGTAACCGCTGTCGTCGTCCAATAAGGTAAAGCTCGCCCGGCCGGCCGCAATAAGCGCTTCTCCCTTACGAATATTAATGCCACTCGTAAAACGTAACTCTTCAGTCTCAGCATCCCAACGGTGCCAAACTGGTACAGACAGGGGGCCCTTATTTTCTCGTGCGATGCTTAAAATACCCAAACGAGGCTCTGAAAGAAGCGCCTCTCGCTTCTCTTTGGTATACCCCAAACCCATGTTTCGTTTTATCTTGCTCAATGTTTAACTCCTTAATCTAACTGTTGCCCATGAATTGAGACTCCCCAAGCTGGTAAGCGCTCGACTACCAGAGTCTAAATACTCAGTAGAATTACTTTTCTTCTAACGCGTTGAGAACGATATAGAGCTCAACGACAGAGAGGTCCTCCTTTTAGAGAGCATCATCACCGGAAACTTTAGTTTCCGATAGGTACTCTTTGATCTTCTTCAACTCTTCAACTCCCCCTTTTTTCAGCCAGGGTTTCATGAAAAAGTTGGCTATTCTGACCACAAGACTAGTCGCCTTAGCCTCCATGCTGACTGTCAGGACAGTCCCAATACCAGTTGGAGCGACCGCGAAGCCTGTGTACCAAAGAGAGCCTCCTGTTTCTGTCACACTCAGCACTTTCTCATTTTCGACGTACTCTATCGTTTCTATTTCGATAACATCTTCTCGCCCACGTAACAACCTGGTCTCGCGGAAACGCGCTCCCACCCCGTGTTGATGTTCACTGAGTACTTCCATTTTTTTTACGCTCTCAGGAAAGGCTTCGGACATTAAAAGCGGGTTAGATACAAGCCCGAAAACTTCTTTCACCGGAGCATCAATACTTTCAGACACACTGATTTTCAATGTCTTAACCTCGCCAATTTAGCCACCACTACGAATTTTAGTAGGCGTAAGCGTCATAAGACAAAAAGCCTCTGGCGCAGACAACCAGCCATCAAGCACTTTCCGATAGGCCGGATCGTTTAGATCCCAGTAGTGTTCAGCCAAACGCGCGACAAGGTCTACACCTCCTGATTTGATTTCGATAGTCCCATCAAAGGCAACCCATGCCTCAGGTTCATCGATGTGATTGGTTACAAGAACCGAAGCGTGAGGATCTTGCTCGAGACGTTTCGTCTTTAATGTCCCAACTCCCGCAAACATTTCGACAGTCTCCCCGTTCCACTCAAACCAAACAGGAACTCCTATTGGGGCCGGTGCTTTTCGGTTGGTCATCAAAATCGCCAGACGCGGCACGCTCAAAAAAGCCTCTCGTTTTTCCAAATCAGCTAGCGGATTAGGCATACGACTCCTCCTAAGTTGGTTGTTTACCACACTATGGGTCTTAACAAATTTTTAATAATCCAGTAAGACGTGGTGTTTATTTATCATCATCGTTATAATTAGATCTGTCAAGGCCGATCAAATTATACAAAGCACCTATGAGAAAATTTCCTTTTGCAAATAACTACTTCAACGAGGATCCCAGTCCACAGAGATCTGCGCCCCTGCAGACCAACATGCAAGTCGATGTTGTCATCGTTGGCGCAGGCATTGTTGGTCTGACCTCTGCCTATACGCTCAAAAAAGCAGGTTTAGATGTCGCTTTGGTGGAGCGCGAACATGTAGGCTTTGGCAGCAGCGGACGACACCTGGGCCATATTACTCCTCATGCTTGGGACCTAGGAAAAAATCAGCCAGAGAAGCTGGCAGCGTGGGCCCAAAACTGTCTGGACGAGATTCAAGCAGTTGTAGAACAGGAAAGTATTGAATGCGAGTTTGTACGGTGTCCTTACTACACCCCTACCAACACAGAGGCCGCTGGGGATGCCCTACCCCGTCTGGTTAAGTATTATGCCGATCTGGGTATACCCGCAACGCTGATTAAATCAAACGACTTTGACTTAGTCACCTATCCAACTCATGGTGCCATGAAGCTTGATAATCAGGGGCGTTGCAATCCCTACAAACTGGTCAGAGGCCTGCGCGATGCAGTGCTGCGTATCGGTGTAAGGCTCTACGAGGGCACAAATGTAGAGACGATTGATGGCGGTGATACGGTCAAGATTGGCACTAAAAATGGAACGTTAACCGCGTCACATGCTGTCCTAGCACTTAACGGTCACGCCGGCGAATTCGATTTCCTTAAGCACCTGCTCAGGCCTGCTCACACCTATTGTATGATCACAGAGGTAATGGATGAAGACACGGCCCGGACAGTGGGCCCAGAACACAGTGAAGATCTGCTCATCTTTGATTACGGACCAGGAGAACCGCATTTTTACCAACGATTTCGAAGTGATCACCGATTAATATTTGGTGGCGGCAGCACTCCCACAGCAGACCCTTTGAAGCGCATGGCCTCTGAGGATGATCAGGCCGTATTTCAAAACATCTATGCTGAAATGATCCGTCGTTATCCCAGACTAGCTAACGTCGGCATTGAGACCGCCTGGGGTGGGCCAATGGCCATGACAAGAAATAGCTCACCGCTGATCACTGCACTTCCAGACCACGAAAATGTCACGCTAGCGATCATTGGCAACGGCAACGGGATAGGCCTCGGCTCAAATGCTGGGGCTCTGGTAAAAGGCATGGTCATGGGGAAAGAATCTATAGACGACTCAACCAGGAACTTCCTGGAATTCTGCGCAGGTTAATTAACGCTGCTCTTGAACATTGAAAACTCATAGTTCAATCACGATAAGCTCGGGAGACTGAATAAATGGAACATAAAAAACAGGTTGAGATACTAACGGAAGTGATGCGGCAACTAGATACAGGAGATACCGCCGATGCGGGGTGTCACTATCAATTGTCGACTAGCACTTACACATGTCCCGATCTGGCTCAACGAGAATATCGAGACCTTTTTCAGGGGCACCCCCAAATGATAGGTCTGTCAAAGGACCTGCCCAAGCCCGGCAGTTACCTTACGCTCGACGATTTTGGTACGCCTATCCTAGCAACTCGTGACAAAAACGGTAAATTCCGCGCCCTGCTCAACGCATGCAGACATCGGTCCGTAAAGGTTGCATCAGAAGAACGCGGAAAAAAGTCAGCGTTCATGTGTCCTTTCCATCATTGGAGCTACGCCAATACCGGCGACCTAATCAATATACCCGATGAAAGCCACTTCGGGTCCATCGACAAAACCTGTATGGGGCTTATCGAACTGCCTTCACTAGAACACAACGGCATACTTTGGGTTCACCCGTCAGCTAGCGGTAAAATCGATATTAATAAGATCATGGGCGCTGAACTAAGCAAAGAGCTGGAATCGTTCGATCTATCCAATTACCACTATGCGGGCGGGAGGACAATCGACAAAAAGCTAAACTGGAAACTGGCCAATGACACCTTTGGCGAAACTTATCACTTTGGAAAGCTTCACAAAAACACGATTAATGAGATTTACCAGGGGAACAATCTACATTTCCAGGAGTTTGGGCGTAATCATCGGTTCGTTACCGCGAACCGGGGAATAGATCAGGTCCGCCAGCTTCCAGAGTCAGAGTGGGACATCACCCAGGGAACCTTTGTTCTCTATTATTTGTTTCCAAATATACAAGTGGTGATAGAGAGTCAGACCATCACTCTAATCCGCATCTATCCTGACAAAAATAATCCGGGACGATCGATCTCTAAAGTCAGCTTTTATTTTACACCGGCTATTCTGGAATGGATGGTAAACGAAGAGGCCGACGGAAAAAAACTAGATGAGCTTTGGGACCAAGCAAAAGGTTTGATCGCGCTGCCCAGTATAGAAGCTAATATCAGCGCCTTTTGCGGTGCAGTGGAGGCAGAAGATTACTATATGGGCGAAATGCAACAAATAGCCGCTGAAAGTGGTCAATTAAAAGAAGTGATCTTTGGTCGAAACGAACCTGCGTTACACCACTTCCATCGAAGTTTTAAAGAAGCAGTTGCTTAACGCTTTAATCTAATCTTATAAATTATTTGAAATATGCAATATATATTATTGATAAATATATACTTATATGATTTTAAAGTTTTGATTTAGCAGTCGTGTCTGCAAACTTCTCCATATCAATATCCGTGGTCAGTGTGCTCGTACCAAAGAACAGACCTTCTCCGAGGAGACCCCTTATTCCTTCGGGTGCATTTGCCAGATACTCTTCATCATTCAGCAAATAGCTAAAATCGTCGATAGTCTGGGTGTAGAGCCGTTGATAGGTTGCGTGCAACATCGTTCGCGTACCAGGTATCCTCCGTGGACCAGATCCATGCCAAGTAGCGCCATCCCACACAGCCACGTCACCAGGTTCAGTTTCAATCGCTATTGATTCTGAGTTCATGATGTCATCTGGTGTCGGGTGCCGCCGGGCCTTATGAGATTTAGGAACAACTATCGTGGCACCACCCTCTTCAGTCATCCCCTCGCAAGCAAAACAAAACGTTATCAGAAGGTTATGCTCCGGAAAGGGTGCTGGAATCCAATTTTGGTCAGAATGCAAGGCCAAACCCTCACCACCTTCACGCTTGATAGAGCCATGAAAACGTCCCGCCCTAAACCCTTTACCGATACTGTACTCGGCGACCGCCATAACCTTTGGAAGTGTCGCGACCAGATCCACGGTGCGATCCCTGCCTAGCAATTTCACGGCACCGCGTGCTGGATCCGGCCGTGTTAATTTCGCTAAAGAGTGAATGACTTCTCGCAGGTCGCTCATAAGCTCTGGGGGTGCCGCATTGCGAATAACAGCGTAGCCTTCGTCCCTCATTTGGTTAACCGCATCCCAAAGCTCAAGCTCATCAATACGCGGCCGCAATTCATCCGAAACCTCAAAAGGCCCAACGCTTGATGATTCGATATGAAGAGATTCTTCCGTCACAGGGTTAGTCTCCGATACTCGAACGCTTTAATTAATCTCCTTCGGCATTCTTCGCCTGGATAGCGGCGACGCGCTCTAAATCGGGCCCTTCATCGCGCCAGCCGTTAAACCTATTTTCCCCCATTAGCTGCGCAAACCGGGGATCATTCGCGTATCGTTCAAACACCTCGGGATAGCGTGTATCGCCACGTAGCTCTTGGGTAGTCATGAATTCACGACAAAAATAAGCCGCCAAATTTATCCGGGTACCAGGAAGCTCTCGTCTCCACCCTCCATGCCAGGAGTTACCGTGCCAAACGACCGCATCGCCAGGCTTAAGCTCCATCGTGACCCCTCCAGCAGGCGCTGTCCATTCAATCGCATCGAGCTCTTCGGGCGGAAGTTGTTTGGCCATTATCTGCGGGAGAGTCTCAGTTCCAGCCATCCAGTTTTCAGCAGGTGTTGGTTGACGCTGTTTGTGCTGACTACCAGGGAACAACAGCAAAGCGCCCTCCTCTTGGCTATATGGCGTTAATGCATAGTTACAGTTAGCAATCAAAGCCGTAGAGCCAATGCAACCATTGGGCAGACCATCTACATGGACGCCCAACGGAAGCCCGCCCGGACCTCGCAAATGACTGCCCATCGAAGATAACACGCAGTCCTCACCTAACAGGTATTTAACAAGTGCTAACGGTTTTGGTTCAAGTAAAATCTCCTGAAAAACAGGGTCATCAAAAATAAGGTAGTGTTGATACTGCATCCCATTAAAATCTTCGTTGGTCGCACTTTCGGGATCAATTTCATGACCGACGGTCTTTTCTGCGTGACGCAATATGGCGGCCTTAGCTCGTTCAATTCGATCCTCCGACAGTACTCCGGGTATCACCGCAAAACCCTGGACCTCCAGCTCAAGCAGCTTCTCTGTCAAACCCAGCGCTTCTATCTCGTTAAGAACCCTTCGTTTCTCTGGATCTTCTACGTTTGAAAGAATAGGCGAAACTGAATGCTCTTGATCAACTTTAACCTCAGCCATCTTCAACCCTCCTAGCTAGGCTCAATATATTTGTTACGCAAAGGGATCTGTTCCTGTCTCCATCATTCTTGCTGATCGACCTTTTTCATCCCCCTCCATCCCAAAGGGATACATGTGATCCACACCAAGAACACGCTTCAAATCAGGGAATTTTTCCATCAAATTGTCAGAAATTTGATCTTCCCAAAGGTGGATTGGCCTCATGTGACGACGCATATAAACCTGGACCAGGGTCACCCTCAATCCTGGATTAGTTCGAGGAACCGACGCGTGCCAGGTCCCTCCGTGCCAGATCGCCAACGAACCTGCCTTTCCGATTAAAGGCACCCATTTAAAGGGTGTACTATCCAGGTCAGTTTCATGTGGCAAGGTAGCTCGGCCAAAGCGATGACTGCCGGGCACAAAGACGGTCGGACCGTCTTCTTCACCATTGTAATCCGTGCAAAGCCACGAAGCATTAGCGGCGTGGGCAATATGGCCCCCACCTGGAGGAATGCCATGCTGATCGCTATGCAGCGCAATGCCGTCCCCTCCTTCCGGCTTCATGATCCAAGTATGGCCAGTCAGAGTAGCACTTTGACCGCACAACCACCTGACCAACGCCATCATTTGCGGATTTGTCGCAGCTTCAACAAAGACCTCATCCTCCTCCATCAACAGCCAGGAGTTCTTCGAGGTCATTTCTGGAGCAGCTTTAGCTTCTCTAAAATCACCAATTTTGATGTTATTACGCTTTTCGCAAGTCGTAATAATCGCATTGCGCAGACGTTCAACAAATTCAGGACTAGCCCCGATGGTCTCGGGAGGAACAACCGTCATGCCATATGCCTCAAGTTCGGCGACATGCTTGAATAAACCATAAGAGTCAATCTCTTTCATCAAAGGATCAACGTTAGGTGATGTTTCGTAATCTGCTAAATCCATAATAGTCTACTCCAAACAAAAAACACCCAGTCAATACAACTGGGTGTTTTAGATTGAAAAATCATCCTACTGAGCTCGCATCATAAATTCGACACCAACCAGTCTAGGAGGCTGCCAGGCCCACTGATTTACCGCCAAAATATTGAAGTAGGCAGTCTCAGTATCCTCTCCTGTGAGGTTCTTGATGAAGAGGCTAGCCTTCCAGCGATCGTTCTCGCCTCTGAAGTGAGCAGAAAAATCGGTCGTTTGCCTGCGCGGAAACACAAAGGCTGAAACAACCTGACCGTCAGTATTCTCAACCCCCAAGGAGCTGTCTTGAGCCCCCATCGCCGAATAATTGAGCGTTAAATTGAACTCTCTTCCTGAGTCAAGAGGAATCCCATAATCAAGCATCGCGCTCCAACTCCATTCAGGAGCATTGGGCAGTCTAGTGCCTGCCGGACTGGTTCCTACTGCCTCGTCGAGCTCAGCTTCATTTATGTCCGCCCCAATATTCAAGGTTAAATAGTCCAAAATCTGGATATCGGCCGTGGCCTCGATACCTTGAGAATGTGCTGCTCCAGCGTTATCAATGTAGCTGCGATTTATCGAAGGGATATTCTGATCGGTAAACGTTAGAAGCGTGTCTTCCCAGTCGAAGTAATACAGACTGCCCGTGACCCTAATACGCCCATCAGCAAGAGTAGTCTTTACTCCTAACTCATAGTTAGTCACGGAGTCCCCCTCGTAAGTCATCCTGCTCTCAGCAAGCGCCGCCGCTTCGGTCCCAGTAAGCCCAAGGGGATTTGCTGCAAACGCAGTCGAAGGTATTACTTCGTCACCAGCACCCCCTAATTGCCTCACGTTGAACTCCTGGCCAAGATTAATATTTCCTGGTCTAAAACCGGTAGTAATATTGAAGTAAGCTAGAGTTTCATCGGTCGCTTGCCAGGCCAACGTAAACTTCGGTGACCAGACCTTATCCTCTGTAGTCCCTCGACCATCATCAATCATCTGCTCCATATCGGTATATCTAAGACCTAAAGTCACATCCCATGAGTCATTTAGTGAGTAAGTGGCCTCGCCAAAGATACTCTTCTCATCCAAGGTATCCTCATGCGTATTAGACGGGTCCGAATAAAACACGTTATATACCGACTTGGTGAAAGTCGCATCCGCCAAGTGTGGGCGATAATCCTGAGGCTGAACATTGCGACGATAATCGTCACTATCCTTATAGAAAATACCTGCCAGCCATTGGAGGTCGCTGTCGCCAGTTGAAATCAGCCTAGCACCAAAGGTAGTACGATCGGAACTCGCCATATCATCTATATTAAATCCAGTCTGGTTAGGCCCACTCGCGGTATCGGCCAAGTCAAAAGTCCAACCTTCGGCCAGCATCGTAGGTATCTCATCGGGACGATCAGCTGCACGGGTGACGATATTGAACTGGATAAACCAGTCGTAAAAAGCAGCAATTCCCCCAGGAAACTCTCCCATTCGGTAACTTTCTCGTTCCATATTGGAAGCCATAAGCTCAAGCGTCGCAAAGTCAAACTCGTAGTCGACGTCGACAGAGAAGATGTCTATTTCCTCTTCCATAATAGGAGTGATGCCAGGGATTCTGTAATTTAAGCTATCCTCATAAAGCTTATCTCCCAAATAACTGCCAAGCATTTCTGCCTCAGACGTGTAGTAGGTGCCCTGAATGCTTAGCGCGTCGTTAACCCACAAAACTGATATTTTACCGCCTTGCGAAGAGTCTTCATTTTCGTTTTCGATCACAGGAGCTATCGTCCTATCTATGTATCCAGCCGTGCTCGTATCAAAGACAAGTGCTCTCACAGCGGCTGATTCACCAAGCGGGAAGTTCACCATAGCATCGACTCTGTGACCATTGTCATCACTTTCACTGCGCCAGTCGTAGGCAGCCTTTACCTTCCAATCGGTTGTTCCAAGCTGAGGTTTGTTCTGTATAAAACGGATAGAGCCACCAACAGCTCCCTCCCCAAACAATGTGCCCTGAGGACCTTTGAGCACTTCGACTCGCTCAAGGTCAAACATGTTCCCGCCAAAGTTTTTTCCGCCTCCCTGAGCCGAGGTCATATTTACCTCATCGACGAATACGGATATCGCAGAAAAACTTTGCATATAGGAATTATCCCCTCCCTGAGAGGAGACTCCTCGAACTATGTATTTATTGCGTCCCGTTCCAGCTCCCTCGACCATATTGAGGCCTGGAATATTCTTGAAGACTTGCTTCATATCGGTTACGCCCATCTCCTCGAGCATATCCCCAGTCAAAGCGCTGATTGACTGTGGAGATTGCATCAAGGTGGACTCTCTGTGAGAGGCAGTAACAATAACCTCTTCTACGACCTGATCATCTTCAGCGATTAAAGGCGCCGAAACCCCTACCAAACTAAAACAAATAGCTAACCACAATGCGATTCGGTAAGACATTATACCTCTCCCTATATTCATTTTTTACTTAAGCAGTAGGCATAACCACCGTAGACAACAGGCGGATAAAGTCTCTAATGCTCTCCCCTGTAAAAAAACATACGTCAACCTTTGGTATACGTCAACTCGTTAACTCTTCCTTAAGTAACAACCAATCGCTTATAAGCCCGGTTAGCGCCCTATACCTATGATTTAGCGGATTATCCGAGCACGAAAACCTTTCCCTTTAATCTTACTGTTATTGATGTATTCGATGGCTAAACGTGCTTTACCGCGCTCGATAGCCACATAGGTAGCCTGCTCCATCAGATCAATTTTTCCCACCGAATCACCCTTGATCGAATTTTCGGCGGTCAGAGCCCCAAGTATGTCGCCTGGCCTTAGTTTGTGTCTTCTACCGCCGTTTATCTCAATGGTGCTGTATACGGGAGTATGCTTCATCATCTCGTGTCCCGATTCGGGCAGGTGACAATACGATATCCGATCATCGATGAGATCTTGGACCTCCAGCAATCGGCTCTTTTCGCGATCGCCGACCAGGCTGATCGCTCGCCCACTTTTACCCTTCCGACCCGTGCGGCCAACGCGGTGCACGTAGACTTCTGGTTGATAAGGCAAACTAAAATTGACGACGGTCTCTACGTCTTCAATATCCAGACCTCTGGCCGCAACATCTGTTGCGACCAACACATTAACACTGCCGTTGGAGAACCTGATAATGGTAGTGTTGCGCTCTTTCTGTTCCATATCACCGTGAAGAGCCGCAACCGAAATATTATGACCCGCAAGCTTCTTAGCCACCTCTGCACAGTCAATTTTTGTATTACAAAAAACCAAATTCAGGGAACCCCCAAAATTAGCAATTACATTCACCAATGCCTGATGCCGGTCGGATTCGTCGACTGTGCACCAAAGCTGTTCGATTTCCTGAGGTACCGATGAATCGGTGACATCGAATCGAACCATATCGGTTCCTAATTTCTTTTTGATTGCCTTAACACCCTCAGGAAAGGTCGCCGAGAACAAAAGGGTTTGCCTCGGTCTCGGGACGAAACCAAGAATCGCGTTTATCTCATCTTCAAAGCCCATGTCTAACATCCGGTCAGCCTCATCGAACACCAGTATGTCTAATCCGGACAAGTGCAGCGTTTTCTTTTGTAAATGCTTGAGAACACGACCAGGCGTACCAACAACGACATGAGCGCTATGTTCCAAAGATGCTATCTGAGGCCCTAGCGGCACTCCGCCACAGATAGTCAGGATTTTGGTGTTGTCGATTTCTCGGGCCAGGCTACGCAAACTCTGCGTGACCTGCTCGGCTAATTCACGAGTAGGACATAATATAAGCGATTGCACATGAAATAATTTTGGGTTTAAAGGTTGGAGACAGGCTAGACCATAGGCTGCAGTCTTTCCGCTACCCGTATTTGCCTGCGCTAGCACGTCCTGACCTTGCAGCATTGCGGGCAAGGTTTCTGCCTGGACGGGCGTCATAACGTCAAATCTCATCGTCTTCAGGCGATTGAGCAGCTCAACCCTCAATGGCAGAGAGTGAAATCCTTTAACAGCTGACACGGTCAGATACTCAGCATTTTATTGACAACTAGCTACTCTTTGACCAATTCGTTCTCCCGCGCGAGAGTCTAGGCCAGTTCTTCGCTCGGCATATCGGCCGGGAATATCTAGAGTTCGTGTCGAATCATTACGTTTTTTCATTGTTCCGGCCTATATAAAGTCGTCTACAAACTACCATACTCCATAAGGGATAGGCAGATGAGCCAGTGCATCAAGCAGCCGCAGCTGCACTAGAAAGTTGATCAAGCAGCGAGACGCCAGACCTATTTAAATCGTTTGAATTTCGGGCTCGCAGCAATCAGCTCATCAGCACTCGATAAGCTAGGAGCGAACATCGCTTGCAGCACAGCGGGCGTGCGATCGCTAAGCGGATCATATACAGGGGCGGCACTGTCATTGGGCGCAACGCCGTTAACGAAGTCCGCGGCATAAGCTGCCTCTGCATCGGTCAGCACGATATCTCGCGAAGCCAGTCGGCCACCGGTCAAGCCTTTCGCCAGGAAACTATGCGCGTCCAGTAATCGTTCTGGAATGCTAGGCCCAAGATGGTCTGCCCACCTCACGAGACGATACTCGTGCGGAATTTGCTGGTCCCAAAGAATCCGATGCAAGAATTCAGTTCCCCAATGCAGATTCAGCAGATCTTCGTCGCCGCATTCAAGATAAATCGAGATTCCACTCTCACGAATTCTTTCCGTATTCTCCAAAACAATGTTTGCGGGGTTGTCTGCCTTCCACTGCTCTTCATCCACAGGCTCGCCCCATGCACCTTCCTCGATCGCGCCTTTGCTCCACCAATTATCCGCACTGAGCTCGTTCTGATAAGTAGTGTGCGGCAACACGCCCGGTTCTAAGGCGGCCACCGCACCGAAACGTTCAGGATGTTTGAGCGCAACTTTCAGAGAACCAAAGCCGCCCATTGAAACACCGGTTATGGCCGTGTCTTCAGGTCGAAGGGAAACACCGAACTCACGGTTAAGAAATGCCGGGTATTCATCGACGATGAAGGCCTCGTAACCCCCAGTGTAAAACGATAGACCCGCGCTGAACGATGCGACCACTGCCCGCGGAAGATCACCCGAAATCATGAGATCCTCATACATTGGCCTGGAACCTACCAAGCTGCGGCGGTCGTCACCACCGCCATGCAGATTGATGATCAAAGGCAAGGTTTCTCCCTCAAATTTGGGCGGGAACAATACGGAGATTTCCACTTCCGCTTCCAGCGCATCAGAACGAACATTGGTAAGTAGGGGTTCTTTAAAATTCATAGTACCTCTTCTGATTTATCGCAATTACAATACGATTGCAGCATCCATGGCACAACAAAGACAAAAGAATTTTCTTAAAGCGCCATAACGGCTGCTTGGATCAGCATACTAATAGACCAATAACAAACCGTCATATTTAATCACAGCCTACCTATCTGGACTTAACAACAGAATTTAGTCTATGGATAAACCTCATGACTCTTCTAGGTCAAAGTCAGGACAAGCCGCAGACTAATCAATTATCGCTTGGTAAACCAAATCCTTTATTTTCCCTGTAGGCTGCTGAAGTAGCGGCAATTTTTGAGACATGAAAGTGAAAAACAGTTCTTCTTCTGGGTCCACATATTCGATTGTGCCCATCCAGCCGCCCCAAGTGTATTGTCCTCCTTTGCCAATACCCAACGGCGTACCAATTGAACCTCCGGAGTTACTCAGTAGCACCGAAGTACCAAGACCCCATCCATAACCGCCCATCCCAACGGCCATATTCTGATAGCAACACTCAAGCCCTTCGATGTGGTTGGCCATCATGAATTCAATGGTTTTGGGGCTAAGAATACGAGAATCGTTCAATTTTCCTCCGTTGGCCATCATTTGCAGGAATCTCGCGTAATCTTCGACCGTAGAAACCAAACCCTCTCCTGCCGCAGCAAACTTCTGGGGGTTCTTTGACGCCCGGAACCAGTAAGGATCCAGCTCTATCGCAATACCGTATTTATCGTCTTTATAGGTCCGGCCTTCTTCGGCCTTGATCAACTGATCACCATCTCTCAAATACAGTGAAGTCACCCGGTTCATTTTTTCTTCAGGAACAAAGAAATGGGTATCGTTCATTTGAAGCTTGTCGAAAATACGTTCCTTTAGAAAATCGTTAAAGCTCTTACCGGTGAGCTTCTCCACAAGAGCAGCGACAATCTGAAGATCTCTACCATAATTAAACTGCTCACCTGGGTGGTTTAATAACGGAAGCTTGGCTCTCTCATTCAAATATTCGATCGAATCAAAATCATAGGGATAAAATCCATTATGAGACGCAGCAGTACCTCTCAAAAAGCCATCGATCACGGGATTGGAACCTATATAAGTCAGCCCACTAGTAAAATTAAACCCATGATGTATCAGCAGTGGCGTTTTAGCCGGCACGACTTCATAGTCACCTGAGCCATTCACATCATATTCGACGACAGTAAGGTCCTTCACCTCTGGTAAGTATTTGGACACGGGATCGAGAAGATCGAACAAGCCTTCTTCCCATAAAATCATCCCTGCGACGGCCGCAATCATTTTGGACGACGAGCACAACCGGAACATTGTATCGGTCCGCATAGGCTTGTTTTCTTCAATGTCAGCCAGGCCAAAAGCCTTCTTGTATATGACCTCGCCTCTTCGGCCAATAATCATCGTAGCACCAGAGAACTCTCGATTTTTGATCTGCTTATTGATGTAAATATCAAGACGAGACAGTCGTTCAGAAGACATCCCTACATCTTCAGGCAAGACCTGAGGAGGCTCATCTGCTCGCGACAGAACAGGCCAAACCAGGATCAGACAAACGAAGACACTGCATAAAAAGGTTTTTGAGCTCATAAGCTTCTCCCTTGACTCAGAACATTCAAAATCAAAAATAGACTATAACTAAAAACACAGGTCACCATCTGCTCTGGAAAAAAAGCGCGACCAAAAAGCCTTGGCTGTTGTCTTTAGATTACTGCCATACGACAGGGTATTTAAAGGAGACTGCAACGTTGCCGACCTCCTTTAATTCATGACGGTGCTAAATCTAACCGCGTACCTTGATACGTATTCCTGCGGTTCTAGGTCTAGAGGTGGTTACCCTCGGATCATAGTAGCCAGAATTAGCAAAAATCTCTGGTCGTTCATTGGTCAGATTGGAAATAAATAGCTCTGCACTCCAACCATTCTCAAAGTCCGCCCCGCCTCTGACGTCCAACAAACTATACGAATCCATCAATCTTGGTTCAGATTCACTTTGTCGAGCCAAAAGACTCCAACGTTCGTCAGTGTAAGACCAGTTCACTTGCGCATAACCGAGCTGCCCCGCTCCAAAGGACCAGTCGTAACGAGCTCCCAAAGTCACTTTCCACTCAGGCACATGGGCTAGCCGTCTCCCATCTTCAGCCCAAACAATCGCTGGATCTCGAGCGATCGTCTTAAAATCAGAATCAAGCTCAGCTTGATTAAACGAGACACCTCCGGTCAGTGATAGGCCGTTACCAAGGATCATTGCGGAATCTATTTCTATCCCTGTGATCGTCGCGCCGTCCACGTTACGTCTAAAATTTAATGGTGCCGTTAACAAGTCGTAGAGCACTGTCTGAAATCCATCCCACTTCATGTGATAGACCGCGCCGTTCAGCATGACTGTTTGATCTCTGAGCGTCGATTTCCAACCAAACTCAAACGAATCAATACCATCGGGATTGTAAACTTCCGGTATCTCAGGATTTGTGACGTTTGGATTATCACCTCCTCGCCTAAAGCCTTGACCAAAAGCACCATAAATAAGCAGGTCATTACTAACGTCATAGCTGACATTCACCTTAAACGTCTCATCCTTATAGGATTTTCCATCGCTTTCCGAGTAGGTCCTTGCCTCCCAAGCATAGCCACAAGCGTTACCCTCGCTCTCTCCATACTTGGACTCAAAAGCCCTCATACCCGCGGAGACAGTCAGCCGATCTGTAAACGCGTAGCCTATCTCACCAAAGATTGCGGCCTCGCTGTTACGGCCAGAATACTTGTCACAGCTCCACCACTCATTAGGTAAAGGAGTCACACCCGCAGCGGTGTTGTAATACTCTGCGGGCCCTGAATCAAAATTGATGTTCGGCATCACCCAGTTGAGGTAGCCGTCATACTCATTTTTCTCATAGTAAGCGCCCACGATCCAGTTCAGCGGGCTGCCCGAGTCGACCTTCGAACTCAAGCGAATCTCGTGCGATTGCCTGCTGCTGTTGTCTAGGCTATCGAAGTAGACGCTGGGGTCACTACAACCGGTAAACCCATACCAATAAAAATCCTCGCAAGCGTGTTGCTGTACCCAGGCGCCAAAAGAGGCGTACTCCACATAGTCTGAATAATCGTTGGTAGCCAGGTCCTCTCGATCATAATAAGAACCCGCGTAGACCAAGTCGCCCACATCCAAGTCGCCCTCTAGCGTCAGTGAGAACTGCTGCGAGTCTAGATCGGTATTTTCAGGGCCAAAGCGCGCTACCTGGAGCTCTCCATAGCGGGTCGGATCATGATCCCAAGCGCCCACAGTTTCCATGGTTTGAGTAAAGGCTTGTAAGTGTGCTGTCCACTGATCATTCAACTCAGACATGAGCGACGCACGGACGCCTTTCATCTCTTCTTCGTTATAATCTTCCGCAGCCCACTTGCTGTTATCGATCGTGACTCCATTTTGATAGGTCCTGCTGGTTAACACGTTATCTATAAAGCCATTGGCTTTGTCGTACCAACCGACGAGTCTAATCGCAGTGGTGTCCGAGAGAGGGATATTCACAAATGCCTCGCCCGTATAAATATTTTCACCATCACTAATAGACCCACCCGTTATGTCAGCACCATACTCAAATGCCTCAGTATTGGGCTTATTAGTGATCACTCTCACCGTTCCCGAAACAGAACTAGCTCCGTAATACGTTCCCTCTGGACCTCTTAGAACCTCAATTCTTTCAATATCATACAGGTGTAAATCAGGAACACCGCCGCCACGTCCAGTCAAAGGTTGTTCATCCAGATAAAATGTTGCCGTGGATACATTGGTACGAAAAACATGAGGAATCCCGCCATCGGACACTCCTCGAATATGCATCAACTGAGTGCCGGGGCCAGCACTCACGTAGGAAATCGAAGGAGACTGCTCCGCAAAATCCTCGAACCGACTGATGTCTAATCGATCCAGGTCATCTGAAGTAAAGGCCTGGATACTGACGGACGTATCCTGAATATTAGTTTCTCTCTTTCGCGCCGTTACCACGACCTCCTCGATAACAGAGGCCCCGGCTTCTTCTGCCAAGACTACCGATGGCGCAGCAAGACCAGAAGCTACCGCTACCGCAACCGCTAGCTTAGTCTTCTTAAATTCAAATTTTGGAATCGCAGTAATACTCTTATCTACAACACGCATTTTCTCTCCCCAAAAAAAGCCTTCATTTGCGGATGTAGGATTCCGATCTGAGGCTAGTACAACATAAATCTCTCAGTTATAACCCTAACATAGTATTACGGCCTAATTTAGAGTGTTTGGTTATAAGATTAATCTTTGAGCCGATTAATCTTCGATTCGAATGAATCTAGCTTCTCCAGCCGTCGATTGCTGTACCAAGTGATTCAGTCAAAGGTCCTAGATAATCCTCAAACCCCTGCCATGCTTGCTTGGCAGTATCGTATATCGGTTTACGAACCTGTTGTGCACTGGCAGTTCTCACAACACGATCATTTTCATAAAACGCCAGACAACCCTCTTCGAACTCGAGACCACAGTGCTTTAGCAAGTCTCGAATTTGTTGCTCTGTATCGTCAACCATATCTTCGTAAATCACTCGGTGAAGCCTACCAGGCAAGACCGCCCTCCAATGCTCCATCAAATCGAGATAACACTGATAATACTTCCCTAAAATTTCCAGGTCGTAACTGAAGCTCTGACCTCGTGCAAAATTTTGTTTGAAAATACTGAAACAACAAGCCACGGGATGCCGCCTTGTATCTACAAAAATCGCTTGAGGTAAAATTTGAGCGATCAGGCCGATATGAAGAAAATTGTTTGGCATTTTGTCCACAAAATAAGGGCTACCAAGGTGATAGTTTTCTGTTTCTTTGAGATAACGCTCGCCTAAGGCGTGCCTTTCCTCGTCACTCAATTGCAAGACGCTGGAAGGGTATTTCGAATTACCCGTCGTGTTCTCTAATCTATCTTCAACTGTCCCTCCAAGCTCCCGCACGTAACTTAAAATGTGAGGTAACTCCATCGTCCCTTGCACCTGAGAGTGAGAAGCAAGAATTTGATCGACCAGCGTTGAGCCAGAACGGGGAAGCCCGAGCACAAAGATAGGGACTATTGGGTTGGACGACGAAGGCTCTGACCGAAAAACCAGATCCGTATAAACCTCTTTTGATGTGCTTATCTGGTTGCGTAAACGATCTAGATTAAAGGACTCAAACTGACTGCGCAGCCTGTTTCCTAGCGCATAAAATCGAAAAGATTCCGAATAATCTTTCAAATCCTCGTAGGCCTTACCTAAGGCGAAATTCAAAGAAGCATGATCTCTCGCCCGTTCCTTGATTTCTGTTTGCTCTGAGACTTTTAACATCTGTCTTACATCAGACTCATTGAACCGATAGGTTTTTAGATCGGCCAGGCTCCACCACGCCTCTCCC
>CACFPX010000016.1:0-48120 GCA_902568205.1 K189A clade bacterium
TCGAAGGCTTTTTTCGTCCTTTGAGTTAGTGTCTCCGACTCCCAAATAGCTATTTTTAATGAATCCATCCTGTTGGTAGTGTTTTGCACTTAATCTCAGTCCAGACTCGGGTGTCACCGGCCCAGACAAAACAAACCCAAGTCCACGAGAACCATAGTCACCAGCTTCCGCCTCTACAAAGCCGCTTAGCTCTTCAGTGGGGTCGTAGCTGACTATATTGATGGCGCCGGCGAGCGAATTACTTCCATATACGGTTCCTTGTGGTCCTCTGAGAATTTCGACTTGCTCTACATCAAAGAGGTTCGCGACGGTCCCGACGCCACTGAGGTCGACGCCGTCGTATAAGAGGCCCACTGACGGGTTAATCGGCTCGATAAACTGGCCGCGCTCACCAATTCCTCTAATCTGATAGTAACGTGCACGAGAGGAGCCAGAGGCATAGTTCACGTTTGCTGCCTTGCTTATCACCTCTTCGAGATGATTTACCTTCGCGACCGAATCTTCCGGGGTTATCAGTCGAACACTAGAAGACAGATCGCTAACCGACACTGGGCGCAATTCGCCGCGCACGACTATCTCTTCAATACGGTCTTCTGACCAACCAGGATGGCACAAGGCCATTAATACAATAACTCGTAGGGAATTTTTCAACATCTGCGCTCCTATATAAAGAACCTAGGAGACGTAAGCCTATCCCTACGCCAGTATTAACTGGTTCAGGTTCAGAGGGTCTATGTTCCGATTTTGTGGACCATATCTCAGGCTTTCGCCGCCCCTTAGGTGCAAATACTTTACCCGTATCATGCAAATATTGTCCAGCAAAAGCATTCGAAGAAAATCGAAAGTGAACTCAAAAGTAGAATCCCCTTCGTCATTCACTACAATAGACTTCTGTTGCTTAACACAACACATTCTGAGACTGTGACCTCAACCTCTGAGCAAAACATTGAAGAGAAAATCTAAACCCCGGGAAACTACTTTCAAAGCTTTAGCTCTCAGATTGACCTTCAAAGTCGTCGGATGGTTAAGCCTTTTTACTTTCCTATTAGCGAGCGGTTACGCGATATTCCTAGATAGAACAATCACCTCTACTTTCGAAGGACGCAAATGGTCGGTGCCTGCCCTGATTTACGCGCAGCCCCTCGAGCTTCATCCAAATTTAAAGCTTAGTAAATCGGAACTTATAACCATTCTTAAACGCTTGGGATATCGTCCTGTTGATCGCCTACAAGGACCAGGCACGTTCAGATCAATTGACTTGGGGTTGGAAATTCACCTGAGGGCCTTCAACTTTATCGACGAAGCGCGTAGTTCGAAGAAAACCAGGGTATCTTTTAGCGGGGATCAATTACAAAACATCTCCTCAGAAGGTCAAAGTATTCCTCTGATCAGGCTAGAGCCAGCCACAATAGGCAGTTTTTTTCCTTCGCATGGAGAAGACCGTATTATTTTATCTCCGCAGCAAGTGCCCAAGCTGCTTTCCGAGGGCCTCAAATCGATAGAAGACAAAGAATTCGATACGCATCAAGGCATAAGCCTCCGAGGTATATTTCGAGCATTCCTGGTTAATCTTCAATCAGGTGAAGTTCGTCAAGGAGGAAGCACACTCACCCAGCAGCTCGTCAAAAGTTACTACTTAACCAATCGACAGACTTTAGAAAGGAAACTGAAGGAAGTCGCCATGGCGCTTATTCTTGAGGCCAGATTTTCGAAAACTGATCTCCTCACCGCTTACATCAACGAGATCTTTCTCGGACAAAATGGGTCAAGGGCGATACACGGTTTTGGCTTAGGCTCCTACTATTATTTCAATAAGCCGATTGTAGAACTCAACCCAAGCGAAATTGCCACATTGATATCAATCATAAGAGGCCCGTCGTATTACAACCCCTTTCGTCATCCAGACCGAGCTTTAAAACGACGCGACTTCATTCTCGAGCGATTTCACGAAGAAGGGTTGATCACGAAGCAACAACTTGACTCGTCCTTGAATCGCAATCTCGGCGTTTCTCGTTCTTCCAGTGGCATTGCCAGTTATTATCCAGCCTTTCTTGACCAGGTAAGACAAGAGCTTGCGAGCGATTACGGGCCAAAAGACTTAAACTCTATCGGGTTAAGAATATTCACCACGCTGAAAACCCGTTCGCAAGAGACCCTCCAGGAAGCCGTCAGCCAGACACTTAATGACATCGAAAAACAACGAGACATCCCTCAAGGATCCCTCGAATCAGCAGCAATAATAGCAGACAGTCAAACGGGCGAAATTCTCGCCATGGTTGGAGGAAGGGATGCTAAAGTCGATGGCTTCAACAGAGCAATTAACGCCTTTCGTCCTATCGGCTCCCTAATTAAACCCGTGGTGTTTCTCTCTGCTATCGAATCAGGCATGCACCTTGCGTCGGTAATTGAAGATTCTCCGATCACAATAACTCCAAGGTTCGGAGAGCCCTGGTCTCCAAAAAATTTCGATGGCGAATACCGCGGCGAGTTACCCCTGGTGAGGGCTCTGGGCCAATCCTTAAATCTTGCAACTGTTCGCCTGGGAGAGGAAATCGGTTTAATCAAAATACAACAACGCTACTCTGAACTCATGAACAAACCTGCTAAAAACAAATACCACTCGTTCCTATTAGGTGCAGAGGCATTAGCTCCAATAGAAGCGCTGGAGTTGTATAACAATTTTGCAAGTGGGGGGTTTCAAACGCCTCCAAAGGCAGTAATCGCAGCCGTGGATTCTTCCAATCAATTAATTGACCAGCGCCCTTTCAACATCAAAAACAGTATCGAGTTTGACGCAGTCAATGCGATCAATCGCGGCTTGGAGGCGGTGATGACGCATGGTACAGGCAGAAATTCGCCATACTCAAAGCTCGGCATCGCCGGAAAGACCGGCACATCAAACGATAATCGAGACAGCTGGTTTGCAGGTTTTGACAACGCCCATTCCTGGGTGATTTGGGTCGGCAGAGACGATAATCAGACAACCGGATTAACAGGCTCGAGTGGCGCCCTGAAAATCTGGAACAACCTTATACGCCAGCAGGGCATTGAGCCGCTCCAGCACCTAAGCGACGAGCACCTGGTAGAGATCGAATTTCTGACGGGGTTAGTAGCCCGACCCAATTGTGCCAAAACCATAACAATACCCATCGCGCAAAAGACCACTTTACCGGTCAAGGCTGGCTGTGGTATCAAACAAAGACGTTACCGAACCCGATATAGAGAATGAAGAATCCCCTTCCCAGCAACTCCTTTTGTATTGTCCTTCTCAGCTTGATCTACGCAGGCTGTGCTAGCACTCCATCTGGTCAAACTGATGCAAATGAACTACCTATAATGGAGCAAGCGTCAGGGCAAACAGACTCGTCTCCAGCCGAAGCTGAAAAGCCTGTAACCGCTGAATCCAGCCTGCTTAGTAACGCCAATGACTCGACAAAACTTGAAGACTACTCTAAGGCAATAGTCCTGCTGGAGAGAGCGATCAGATTATCTCCCAGAGATCCCAATCTATGGATAAGACTCAGTGAAGGCTACCTAAATAACGATGAGTTTGAACTCGCAGAGCAATACGCTCGAAAGGCTATCGTTCTCTCGAAACAGGATAAAGAAACCCAGAGAAGAGCGTGGCTCCAGCTCGCCAATGTGTTTGAAAAAACAGGCAAAGCAAATGAGGCCCAGAAACTCAGGAAAACCTATCGATATCGCACCGGCTAGTCAGGATCAGATAAACGCAAACTCTGGATTATTCACCTCTTAAAACGAAGCGCTACCAAGGCCCACGTCTAAGCCTCGTCGATACTATCGTAGAGCGCTTTCTTATCGCGTTCGTAGCGCAATCCTGCAAAAAAGAACAAGGGGATTGCTGACAATGAGATCAAGGTAAAGCCCAGCAACGTATCCGTATAAGCACTATCACTGCCCTGAGCCTGTAACGCGTCAATTATCCAGCCACCTGCAGTAACTCCAACTACAACACCAATTAGGTTTAACGCTACGATGTAAAAACCCACCACAGTTCCTCTAATGGTTGGCGGAACCAGCTCTTGAACAGTCGAGAAAGTAGGTCCATAAAAGCAACCGAGCTGAAAAAAGCCAGCGAAAAGCCCAGCGAAGAACCAAAAGGATGTTGGATCCACTACTCTGAAGTAGACATTTAGTGGCGCAAAAATAAGCATTATCCAAAACAAGAACATCGGCCGGCCCATACCGGTTTTGGCTAAAAATTTATCCCCGCCTATACCTCCAAAAAGATTTCCCAACACACCGCCTACAATACCGATCCAACCTGAGATTTCAGCTATCTCACTACGATCAAAACCCCGTTCTTCAACGTACCACAATTGCTCAAAAGTGGCCGCGCCTAAAATAAAGTGAAACGCAACTCCTCCGCCTATAGTCATAAGTAGAGCGGGCGAATTTTTCAATGCGTTAACCAGCGTGAAAAATATTTCTTTGAAGCTTACGCGCGTCTCTTCGGTCGACGTTTCAACGATTTGTTTTCTTTTGGGTTCTTTCAAAAACACAACAATGATCAGAGCCAAAAAGACACCAATGCCGCCTAACAGATAGAAACAACCCCTCCAACCCAGCAAGGGCTCCAAGTAGGCGACGACAAACAAACTGGCCGCGACCCCCACGGGGACCCCCATGTAGTAAAAGCCAGAGGCAAAGCCTAGCTGGCGAGCAGGGAACCGGTCTGACAACAACGACATTGCTGTGGGAGTCATCATGGACTCCCCGACTCCTATCAGCATTCTTGGAATCAGCATGCTCACAAAACCTCTTGCAGCACCCGACAAAGCAGTCAGGATGCTCCAAAACGCGAGACCAATTGCAATTAAACGCGTCCTATTATATCTATCCGCAAGAGCGCCCATAAAAAGGCCGCCAACTGAGTAAAACAAAAGGAAAGCGAGTCCCGTCAAAATCCCAAATTCGGTATTAGAGAGCTGCAGATCCGGCTTAATCCAATTACCAAAACTCGCAAGCAACTGGCGATCAACAAAATTCATCACATTCAGTAGCGTTAGAAATAAAAGGAATCCAAAATCCCTAGCCGACGCCGATTCTTCATTAGCACTCATTACACTTTCCCCCTTGCTAAACCAACTAGCCTATGATCTAAACTGCTTTCCGGAAATCGAAAAATTTTCCGTTTCTCTATGAAAGCTTGGACAGTTTTCAATTTTTCATATTGGCCAGATTCCTACCTGAATCTTAGGTTATGCCTCCCTAACTCTTCCAGAGACCTACATCCCATCAACTTCATACCACGAATCAATTCCTCTCGCATTAAGCCCATCGCTCGAGACACACCCTCCTCACCTGCAGCGGCCAACGCGTATAGATACATTCTACCTCCTGAACAAGCCTTCGCCCCCAGGGAAAGGGCCTTTAACACATGGGTACCACGACGTATCCCGCCATCACAAATCACATCAACCTTGTCGCCCACCGCATCAACAATCTCGGCAAGCTGATCAAAGGGAGCTCGAGAACCATCCAACTGCCTACCTCCGTGATTGGACACCGCGATAGCAGTTGCACCCACGTCGACCGCGCGTTTTGCATCTGCTACGGACATAATTCCTTTTAAGCAAAGGTGCTTTCCCCACTTATTGTTTATGTCCTCTACCGTTTTCCAGTTCATACTCTGATCAAGCATCGTGCTGAAGTAATCTCCCACTGAGACAGTGATGTTGGTTCCCTGATCTACAAAATCTTGTAGCTGCGGTAACTCAAATTTCTCGCGAAAGAGATAATTCAATGCCCACTTTGGATGCGTGGCAAAACTAAGAAAACTCGAAGGTGTTAGTTTGGGAGGCGATGTGAATCCCGTTCTTAGATCTCTCTCCCTGTTTCCACCTACTATGGTGTCGACCGTTAGCGTAATCGCATCAAAATCATGCTCCTTACACTTTTCGATCATGCTGTTGTTCAATCCTTGATCCTTGTGCACGTATAGTTGAAAAATCTTTGGGCATTGATAATTCGCCGCGATCTCTTCAATACTTACGGTAGCCAAGGAAGAAATACCAAAAAACGTTCCAAACTCTTCCGCTACTTTACCCACTGCTCTTTCGCCCTGATAGTGAAAAAGCCTCTGCAGGGCAGTTGGTGAGAAAAATAAAGGCATCGAAATCTTCTTGCCCATCAAAGTCAGACTCATATCAATCTCTTCCACGCCCCTCAGAACATTTGGAACCAAGTCACAACGTTCGTAAGCTTCCGTGTTCTGTTGAAGAGTGACTTCGTCATCTGCCGCTCCATCTATGTAATGATAAATCGGTGAAGGAAGTCTCTGCTTCGCTAATAATCTAAAATCATTCGTGTTGTGGCAGTCTTTCAATCTTCTAAACATAACTCTGACCTTCCTCGCTTAGATCGCCGCCTCATCTGATAACTCTACAACCAGTACTGACTCGATGGGTGAAATGACGTTATGATAACCGAACGAGGCAGCTCCCGAGAACCTAAATGATCGAGAGCATTGCCTTAAGACCAAATAACATTTCGGAAGCGCAACATGAGTATTGATGATCGGCTAATTGAGTTATCTATAGACCTTCCAAGTCCAATGAATACAGCAAAACTACCGTTTCAACTCGCAAAAATTGACGGTACTACTATGTTTCTAGCTGGGCACGTACCAACAGACCAGAACGGCAACGTTGCAAAACCCCTGGGCAAAGTAGGCGACGAGGTTGATCCTGAAGAAGCCTATCAAATAGCAAGACAAGCGGCTCTCGGACTATTAGCGACCATCAAGCAAACTCTTGGCGGACTGGATAGAGTAGCTTCCTGGTTACATCTCTTTGGCATGGTCAACGTGGCTCCAGGATTTAATGCGATTCCGCCAGTGATAAACGGCGCATCAGACCTAATACTGGAAGTATTTGGTCCGGAGGTTGGCTCGCATACGCGATCGGCTGTAGGTATGGCGGAACTCCCCTTCGGAGTCCCTGTAGAACTCGAAGCTCAAATAAAAATAAAACTATGAAGCAAAGAATTACAAACGCAAAAATCGTCAACGAGGGCTCCATCGTTGAAGGAGACCTTGTTATTAACGGAGATCGTATCGAGGGAATAAACGCCCCTCCCTCGGATGGAGAAGTCATCATCGACGCTGAGGGCGGTTTTCTAATACCCGGTATGATTGACGATCAGGTACATTTTCGTGAGCCCGGCTTTGAACACAAGGCAGAAATCGCAACTGAATCGCGGGCTGCCGTTGCTGGCGGGATCACGAGTTATATGGAGATGCCAAATTGCAATCCTTTGACGATTAGCGAGGAAAAGCTCATAGATAAGCGGGACAGAGCCTCTGCTAAGTCCCTCGCCAATTTCGCTTTTTACTTGGGCGCTACCAATGACAACCTGGAGAACATCAAATCTGTCGACCCACAGTTAACCTGCGGTGTTAAAATCTTCATGGGAGCCAGCACAGGCGACATGCTGGTCGATGACCAAAAGACTCTAGAAGGAATTTTCTCCTCGACATCGCTTCTGGTCGCGACACACTGCGAGGATACTCCGACTATTTTAGCCGCCGAGAGCGCGGCAGAAAAAAAATGGGGTGCGGCTATTCCGTTCAGCGAACACCCGAACATACGATCGGAAGAGGCATGCTATAAATCAAGCTCGTTAGCTGTTTCCCTCGCAAAAAAAACATGGCACCAAATTGCATGTATTACATTTGACTACAGAAAAAGAGCTGGAGTTGTTTGAGCAAGGTCCGCTAGAAAAGAAACAGATTACTGCAGAAGCGTGCGTACACCATCTGTTTTTTTCTGAGTCTGATTACGCTGAAAAAGGCGCGCTGATTAAGTGCAATCCCGCTATAAAGAAGACAACTGACAGAGAGAGTTTAAAAAATGCAGTGTTAACTGACGTCATCGACGTGATAGCAACCGATCACGCCCCTCACACAAGCGAAGAAAAGTCTCGTCCCTATTTGCAAGCACCGGCAGGCCTGCCACTGGTGCAACATGCACTTGTTTCTCTATTCGACTGGTATACAAATGGATCTATGTCTGTCGAAAAAATCGTACAAAAGACTTCGCATGCGCCTGCTGTCCTTTTCCAAGTTGCCGAGCGCGGATTTATTAGGGAAGGCTACTTTGCTGATCTCACAATAGTTAAGAATAATGATGGGACAGGATTACAAGAGGTTCTTAGTAAGTGCGCTTGGAGTCCTTTTGAGGGACACAGCTTCTCTCACCAGATTTCCCATACCTGGGTCAACGGGAACCTGGTGTACGAAAACAACAAGATCAACGATCACGTCATGGGCCGAGCCCTAGGATTTAATCGAAGTTAACGATACTGTTCTGAAAGTTCTCCGATGACCTGGAAGAACTCGTGCCGTACCTCCGTTATTATTTCCGCTACAGGCCTCACGGAGTCTATTCTCCCGCAAACCTGACCAGTTAATGCAATGCTCGCTTCCATGTCCCCACCAAAATAAAGGTCCAATGCCGTACCAAATTCGGTCATCGCGTTCGTTTCAGTTTCGAACTCCAAACGGCTTGTTTTTTCTGTTCTCAACGCTCTCAGAGCAGGAGAGTGAGCTCTATTGAGAAACACCGTATCCGTTTCAGCCGCGTCTACTATCGAATTCTTCCAATTGTCGTGGACCGGAGATTCTAGGGAGGACACCATCCGAGTTCCCATTTGCACCGCCTCGGCCCCCAGCGCAAAAGCGGCCGCCATCGTTGCTCCATCAATAAACCCTCCCGCAGCGATGATCGGAACATCGACCTGAGATCGAACCAAGGGGAGCAATACCATAGTTGAAACATCGCGTGGATTTTTGAAGCCACCGCCTTCTCCGCCCTCTACAACAAGCCCATCTACGCCACACTCAACTGCCTTCAATGCCGCGCTAAGACTTGGCACCACATGGAAAACCGTCAAGCCTGCACTCTTCAGCTCATCAGTGAACCGCTCCGGATTTCCCGCAGACGTCGTCACAAACTTTACACCTTGATCAATGACGAATTGAACAATGTTCGGATCGCGCACAAAGGCCTGAGCGATGTTTACGCCAAAGGGTTTATCAGTAAGACCCCGCATCTTAATGATTTCTTCACGAATATTGTCCAGTTCTCCTGAAGACGTCTCAATAATTCCAAGAGCGCCCGCGTTAGAAACGGCCGACGCTAACTGTGACCGAGCAATCCACCCCATTGGCGCTTGTACCACGGGGACCTCCACTCCTAATAAGCGAGTAATCCTATTATCAAATTCCACATTCACCTCAATACTGTTTTTTAAGAAACTTGAACCCTTGTCGTTGTTCTATCGGTCGATCCAATCAGGCATTTTGTTGCAGATCAGGTAGCACATAGCCTTTAGCATCCAGGTCCGCCCTAACAATTTTCTTATCCATCTTACCAGTTGATGTAAGCGGAATTTCATCGATATACAGCACATCATCAGGTAACTGCCACTTCGCAAAAGCCTTTGAGCAGTGAGTAATAACTTCTTCTTTTGATACCTCTTTCCCAGCTTCCAAGACAATCAGGGCTACTGGCCTCTCATCCCATTTGGGATGAGGTTGAGCGACAACGCACGCCTGAGCCACACCGTTCAAAGAGACAATATGATTTTCCAGGTCAACTGAAGAAATCCATTCACCACCGGTTTTAACAAGATCCTTGGAACGATCACTTATGATCAAATACTCCTCTGGATCAATTTTTCCGACATCCCCAGTTATTAACCATCCATCGTGAAATTTTTCGGGTTGCGGGTCATTGTAGTACTCGGAGCAAATCCACGGCCCGCGAATCAATATTTCGCCAACCGTTTCCCCATCGTGAGGTACCTTTTCAAAATTCTCATCAAAGATATCAAGCTCTAAGCCCGGCATCAGTTGTCCTGCTTTTGCAACATTTTCAAACAATTGATCTTCGTCTAACCCTAACTGAGAGCGTTTCATCACCTTCCTCGACAGCGTTGCAAGCGGAGACGTTTCGGTCATACCCCACCCCTGAATCATCTCGACGCCCAGCTGATCCCAATACCAGCGTATTAAAGAGGGCGGGGGCGCACTACCGCCACAGGTTAATCTAGACAAATTCGACAAATCATATGCACCCGGATTAGCTTCATAGAGGCCTTTAACTCCCTGCCAGATAGTAGGCACTCCCGCTGATAAAGTAACACCTTCATCCACCATTAGCTGAAGAAGTCTTGCTGGGTCCATAAACCTATGTGGCAGCACTTGCTTGCAACCCAACATCAGAGCTGCCCAGGGGATCCCCCAACCCATGGCGTGAAACATTGGGACGATTCCGCACACGGTATCAGTAGCTGATAGACCCATCGAGTCTGTCATACACATGGCCATCGTGTGCAAATACTGCGAGCGGTGCTCATATTCCACTCCTTTCGGATTGCCAGTGGTACCGCTGGTGTAACACAACCCAAGCGGTGAGTTCTCGTCCAAGACCGGCCAATCATACTCAGTCGATTTTCCAGAAATAAATTCTTCGTAATCAACAGGGGAAGGCAGTCCGGTGTCCCAACCCTCAAAACCCTCCTCAGTGGCAACAATAATCCTTTCAACGCTTGGCATTCTGCCCTTCAACTGCTCTAGAAGAGGTAAGGTATCCGCGTCAACAATAATCGCCTTGTCCTGAGCGTGTCCGATGATGTATTCCAAGTCCCTGTCGGATAATCGAATATTCAGCGTGTGTAAGACGGCTCCCATCCCAGCACAAGCATGATATGCCTCCAAATGCCTGGAGCCATTCCACATAAAGGTACCTATCCGATCGCCTACTTCTATACCACTATCTCTCAAAGCATAGGCTAGTTGGTGCGAGCGATTCCTCGTCTCCAGATAAGATTGCTTTCTCACACCGTCAGCTGTCGCAGTTACAATCTCCTCGTTCGGAGCCACTTTAGCTCCCCGGTCGAGAATGTTGGCCATTAATAGGGGGGTGTGTTGCATTGCCATTCTTAGTACTCCAAAAACAAGTGGACGGTAGTCTATATTAATTAATTCTTAGTAGGGATAAGCGATCTCGCACTTGAGACAGTTCAATTTCAGGTTTGCACGGTCCTCTGAGCATTCTCCGCAAACTCTTTAGTCGCAGACTCGTCGGCCAACACGGTCCCCACCCTATTGGGAACCGAAATTCCTCGCTGGCTGGCTGGTCTTTCTCTTATCGCGTCTCGCCATCGCTTTAGGTGTATTAAGTCGCTCGCTTCGACCCCTGACCAAGTGTAACTCCTAACCCAGCACCAATTAGCAATGTCAGCAATTGAATAATCTTTAGCGAGCCACTCACTATTGGCAAGCCGTCGATCCAATACCTCAAACAACCGACGGCATTCATTCTGATAACGATCGATCGCAGGCTGAATTTTTTCAGGAAAATATCGATAAAATACATTTGCCTGTCCCATCATGGGGCCCACCCCTCCCATCTGAAACATCAGCCACTGCAGAACCTCCGCTCGTCCCGCCCGATCATTCGGCAACAATTTATCGGCCTTTTCAGCCAGGTAGATCATGATTGCACCACTCTCAAATATAGCCAGATCATTTTCTTCCTTATCAACAATCGCGGGGATCCTTCCGTTGGGACAGATATTCAGATACCAATCTTTTTTTTGATCTTCATTTCCCAAGTCCATGGCAAAGGTCTCGTAGGGCAGGCCTAGTTCTTCTAACGTAACAGAAACTTTATGGCCATTCGGAGTCGAGGAGGTATATAGGTTGATCATTCCCTTTCCAAAAAATACAGCAACAGTAGTGTATTATCTTTCGGCAAGGCCAAACAGATCCATTCAGTTTCGGTCTCAGCGTCCAGTGAAACTGACAGGCGGGGACGAGGACATCAAGACAACATTTTTTTACGGTTGGGTCATCGTTGCGGTCAGCGCAACTCTAGGATTTCTAGGTACCGGGTTTTATTCTTACTCTAGGGGCATTTTCCTAGACGATCTGTCCATCGCGATAGCAAACGGCGACCGGACCGAAATCTCTTTTGCTTTTTCATCGGCTTTTGTCATGGGCACCCTGATGGCTCCTTTTATCGGTCGTCTATTGGACCGATCATCTCCCAAAAGAGTCTTGATGTGCGGCGTAACAATCGTAACCTGCTCCTACTTACTCCTCTCCCAGGTAGAAACCATTCTTCAGTTCTATTTAGTAACTACCATCGGAATGGGGCTGGGTATGGCGTGTATGGGAGGGCTTGCCTGGCATCGTAGCATTATTAACTGGTTCGACCACTGGCGAGGCCGCGCAATAGCACTTGGAGTCCTTGGCGCTTCGTTATCCGGGATCGTCATGCCACAGTTTGTACCCGAACTAATCGAAAATTTCGGCTGGCAGACGACCTACGGCATTTTTGCAGTTTCAACAGCCATCACCTTATTCCCTGTGGTCTTCTTTCTCATGAAAGACAAACCGGAGGAAATAGGAGAAGTCAGAGACGGTCTTTCCTACGTCCAAAATCTCACGAATCAAGAAGCAAACTTCAACGATGAAGCAGATAACGCGCCTTGGTCTGTAAAGCAAATGCTGAAAAGTCCTGCATTCTGGAGTATCGGACTAATATTCGGCTCCATGTCAGCCGTATTCAACGCGACCATGCTGCACATGTTCAGTCATATTAAAGACATGGGTTTAAACGCGGCGATGGTGCTTTCGGTAACCGCTCTATTCTCTGCAGTCGGTAAACCCATCATAGGATGGTTGTCGGATTATGCAGGAAGCCGAATCACAATTTGGTTGGCTTTAATCAGTCAGGTAGTCGGTCTTTTGCTTTTTTCTCAAGCTTATGACTTTAAAGTCGCATTATTAGCCGCGTCTCTATATGGCTTTGGCTATTCCGGGATGTCACCGCTTCGAACCTTTAGCCTATCTACATCGCTTGGAAGCAATACGTACGCTACGGCATCCGGAGTCCTTAAGTATGTCGAAGCTCCTATCGTCCTCGCAGCATCACCGATGGCCGGATACATCAAAGACATTACAGGGTCCTATCAGTTGGCTTTCTTGGTTCTTGCGGGAATCATGCTCTTGGCATGCGTAGGACCATTCTTTATTAAGGCCGGGGGTGCTTTATCCCGCAGAAAAGAAGCCAGCAGCGCTCATTAAGTTGCCACTACTCGAAACGTATATCAAATCCAAGCTCGCTCTGACCCGACTTCTAAACTCAACCCCCACGCTGGTAGCTAAATCGTACTATATTTGAATTTGCTTATTGGCTATAGCTTTGCCCCATCTGTAATCTCCATTTCCAGTTGGACTCCTACGAATCTCAACTACTTTTAGCACTATGTCCGGCACTTTACTGTCAGCTAACTGGCCCTGCACGAACTCTTTAATTGCAGATCCATTAATATCCGATTCGTCTTCAGAGGAAATCAGGGCAACAATTTTTCCAACATCCTCACCATAAGATGCTCCGACAACCATACAATCAGCAACACCTTTATATTGTTTTATGATTTCTTCTATCTCTCCTGGAAAAATTTTTCCATCAGCGGTGTTGATGCTCACTTCGTCCCGGCCCAAGAGAATAAAACTCCCGTCAGCGTTAACTGACACATACTCACCAAATGCTGAGTAGCGAACTCCATCAATCTCCAGAAAAGTAGCCACAGATTTTTCTTCGTCCTTCCAATACCCACTGGGCACCAAAGCGTTAGTCGCAACTCGCCCTACTCCCTCCTCATTTGGATCCAAGACTTCACCGCTCTCAGATAGGAATAAAGCACCCTCTACCAAATCAAATCTTGATGGTCTGACATCAGAGTCTGCAGCCTCTCGTCTACTAGCAGAAATACCTAGGACTCCTTCAACTGCCATTACTTTGTCAGTCATGGTTGCATCACAATAACTCAACAACGAGCGCTTCACCTTTGGGCTCCAAGTCACACCGCTCGAAACGATTTGATTAAGACTACTCAAATCGTAAGGATCATCTCGTTTCGATGCAAAATCCAGAGACTGAAGAATAGGTTTTGCAAAAGCATCACCAGCGAAAACCAGATCCGTCACACGATATTGTTCAACCAAATTCAAACAAACATCGGGATTAAACCCGCGGCTCGAGCTCATAACAATGCTACCGCCGCTCAGCATCGGTAAAAAACACCCCAGCCAACTACCGGTCTCGTGCATCAAGGGACACGCAGGCAAAGTTACTACTGATCCATTAATTTCTGTCAATAACTCACGATACTCTTCGATCTGAGTTGGGGGTCCTAGCCCGTATCTAAAAGATAACTGCACAATAAAGTAGCTAGAAAACGCTCCTATTTCATGAACTACCCCTTTAGGCAAACCTGTCGTCCCTGCAGTATAAAAAAGATAGTCACTGGAAAGGTCTCTTTGTATTCTGACTGCGGGGTCTAATGACCGAAGAGCCCGTTCATAGTCCATCGCTCCTTTGAGAAGACCTTCGGTTCCATCATCTACCTGTACAAACAGTTTAATTTTAGGAAGCCGGTCTCGAATTTCCCATATGCGCATCGCGTAGCAGGATTGAAAGAAAATCGCTTGTACATCTGCGTTGTCCAGCAGATACACCAAGTCATCTGCCTTGTAGCGATAATTTAGATTGACCGGAGAAGCCTCTATTTTAAAGGCTGCGAAGCTTGCTTCCACATACTCATTACAGTTGTGTAGGTACAACCCTACTTTGGAGTTTTTGCCCAAGCCGTTTGTAGTCAATAAGGTTGCTAGCTGGCTAGCCCTTTTCTCGAGGTCTCCCCAATTTAAAGCTCTACCATCGCAGTTGATAGCATTTCTATTCGGGAAAAGATCGGTCACCTCCTCCCAAGCTGTTGCAAGGTCTATTTGCATTTCAAACAATCCTTCATAGGCAAAGTCACATTTCGTCTAATGTAAAGTATCGAACAAAAGTTCGGGGCCTGATCTATTAGCTGTTAGCCAGTTCCCTAAAAGATTTACTCAGATCAGATAATGTCTTGTTAAATTTATTGGTCTGTTTTTCAGTCAGGTTTGACAAAAGGTAAGCTGCGACCTCGCGGTTCAAGTCGAGGTTTGACTCAAAAACCTTACTAAATTCCGCCCCGTAATAATCCTCACGGCTCTTCATTAACGCCTCAAACCGATTAGCGAAATCAGCACTTTTATTTGATCTAAGAAGAACGAAAAAATCTCGTTGCCATCTCTCGCGATACTCTCCCCAAAGCACACGCTCTGGTTGGTACATAACTGATTTCCTTTTCAAATAGTCTAACTGTTCCGCATTCAGTCTACCCGTAAAGCGCTCAACGGCATCTTCAATCTCTTCTGACCAACCTCTCTGATAGTCTTCCAAAGATTCTCCACGCTCTACATTCACCCATTCCTCATTTGTGCCCCGAAACTCCAATTCTAGGTGATCGATTTGACCCTCGTTCAAAGAGACCAGCAAATCTGTCATTAATGGCATTGCCCGATTCTCGATTTCCTCACCCCAAACTAGCATTTTATCAAAAAGATCTTCAATCATCTGAGCGGACACCCCATCACTATATTGGTTCGGTAACTCTGCAAGCCAGTCAGCGTAAAGAATCAAATGAGACTCCCTATGCCACTTCAGGAGAACTGCCAAATCAGCCCTAAGCGAAGCCTTTTGATCTCGATTTAAATCAAGATAGTCACCAACTTGCCAAACAATTAATCTATCCAAGTTGTTATAGATCGGCTTGATGCTACAGGCATTGATAAAATTCAAAACAAGCAACACCAGCGCCAACACCAATACTCGTCTCAATTTTGCTGCTTCCACTGTTTGAATTTTTCCATTTCAAGTTTTAATTGACTAAATACGAGCCGTAATACCGCCAGGTCATCGAAATACCCCCAACCGAACAAAAAATCAGGAACAGCATCGAGGGGAGCGACGAAATAGATCATCGCTGCTACTACCATGATGACGCTCTTCTTTGAAATATCCTGATAATCTCCTTGCGACCAGAGCTTGATCATTTCAACAACAAGCAGCATTTCGTCCCAAGTGTCGCCGAAAGTTTTCCTGCCAAGTTTCTCTATTTTTTCAGACGCTTTCCGAATCAACTCATTGACGCGCCCTTCTTCCTGCACGACTTTTTCCGCTTGAGAAATGTATCGTCCTAATCTTTTATTTGATCGAAAATCTTCTGAGGGATTTTGAAGAAAATTCATAAACCAACCTGCCAATACTCGCTGGTCAGTAGGCCTTTCTAAAGAAGCCAGTCCAGATTCAAAAACCGACTCTCCCAAAATATCTTTTCTCAGGTGCAACAAGGCTCGCGCATATTCCTTGTCAAATTCTGGATGTCCTTGAATTGTTAACACCTGGTCGCCCACAACAAAACCCGCTATCGGACAAAAATCATTAGTAGCGTATAAGGTCGCTTCTTCCGGCATGCGGACCACTTGATCCTGATGACTAGACAACAAAGAGACGTCCTGCCTGGAATCCGTCATGTCCATCCAGGATTGTCGCGCTACTATGTTACTTTTGTGCACTCCTACCGCCCAGCCCTTTGCCGATTTTTCGACATGTCCCCCGAAGTAGTGGGCCATCAACTGATGACCAAAACAAACGCCAATAATCTTCCGTCTAGAGGCCAGAACTTCTTTGATAAAATTAACAAGACTCTCAATCCAGGGAAGCTCGTCGTAAACACTGTGGCGGCTACCAGTTATCAAATAACCATCGCAATCCACAGACTGAGGGATTTTGTTTTGAACATAAAAACGAGTAAATTCAATGCTTCGATCTACGCCCGCCATCAGATCTTCGAACATGTCAGGATAATCTCCATGCTCGCTGATGAGTTCCTCACGCACCGCGTCGGTAATCAGAATCCCTATCTTCATTCAGTCAGATAATCTCGAAATAGCGTTTTAACTGCCAATCGTTTATCGAACGCTCATACTCACTAGCCTCATGCCTTCTGGACAGAACAAAATGATCAACGAAGTCATTCCCAAAAAGCCGTCTTGCCGATAAAGACTGATCAAAACGAGCGGCAGACTCCCTCAGATTGGTTGAGAACTTCCTATCTGCAGGCAAATCGTCCTCAACTTCATAGGCATTTCCCACGACGGGTTCACCAGGATCAATTTCTTCTTCAATACCCAATAACGCCGCACCTAAAACCGCGGCAGCCACTAAATAAGGGTTACCATCTGCGGCTCCAACACGACACTCTATCCTCTGGCTTTTATCGCTTCCGGGGATTACTCGTATGCTCGATGTGCGGTTTTCTACTCCCCACGTGGAGGCCGTAGGCGCCCAGGCTCCTTTGACCAATCTCGTGTAACTATTGATTGTAGGAGCAATAAGTGCGAGAAATTCGGGCAGGTACTTTACCAACCCGCCAACTGCATGAGTCTGCTTCTTTGACATTCCATTCTTTGCCGAGGGATCAAAAAAAACATTTTGATCTGTTTCACCATCGATCAGACTAAAGTGATAGTGACCACTTTGACCAGGGTAATCCATTGACCATTTAGCCATGAAAGTCGCTAGCAACTCTCTTTTTTGAAAAAACACCTTACTAAAAGTCTTAAACAAAGCCGCTCGATCAGCCGCAATGATTCCTGCTGACGGTTTTAATGCGGCTTCCCAAACACCGGGGCCCGTTTCACAATGCAGCCCCTCTAGCTCACAACCAAGTTCCGCTGCGTGGTCCAGCAAACCCAGGAACAAATCAGATTCGGCAGATGATCTCAGTACGGAATAGCCAAAGTTACCTGGTGTCAATGGCGTTAAGTCAGTGTAATTTTTTTGACGGATGGAATGAGGAGTCTCACTGAATACAAAAAATTCATATTCAAATCCGGATTTGACCATCAGCCCTGACTCCGCAAACCTCTTTAGAACCGAATGGAGTTTGGTACGTGGGCACAATGGATGATCACTGCCTTCTGAAGTTACAAATTCTCCAATAAAGTAAGGGCAATTTTCATTGGCTATCCAAATTTCCGTTTCAACAAGCAAACGATACCCAGTATCAGGAAATCCCGATTGCCAGCCCGTGTAACCTGACTCTGAGTAAAGCTCATCATTGACATCCCAACCAAACACACAATCGCAAAAACCCCCGTTAGTTTCGAGAATAGAAAAAAACTTATCAACGGAGATATATTTACCCCTTATAACCCCGTCAATATCGGTTAACCCCAACTTTACTCTGGTAACCCCTTTGCTTTTGTACTCGGCTTCCTTATCTTCAAAAGTTTTCATTACATCAGTCATTTTCAAATGCCCCAGTAGGTCATAATTTACTCACAAAAACTCTAAAGTGCCTGTGGATAAGTCGTTGGATAACTTGTACAAGACATTGTACAAATCCGAAGAACACTTTTTTTTAAAGATCCAAAACGACAACATCAACAATAATTATTAATTTTTTCAACGACTTATGATTTATTCGCATGACTCTTTTCCAATTCTGTACTCCCATAGTGGACGATTACACAAAATTTAGAGTGTGTATAAGATAACAGTAGCGCTATTGAGCAAACAGGGGAATAGCTAACCCTGCGCTCCATTAACGATATAATTTAAGAGATTGATTTATAAGGCTTTGTCGAAAGAAGCCCGAAAAGAATTAGATATCAACACAATACCGATCCTCAATGCATCAAGTTAAACATCTTTCTTCTATACACTGAGGCCAGCTCGTCACCCTTATCCATTAGATCAAAAATTCGGATCATGGTAAGGCGACCAATATCATCTCTGAATTCTCTGTCAGTACTCAGTATCTCTAGGCAAAGATCCAGGGCTTGCTCATATTTTTCTGCGGCAACAAACCAAATTGCTTTGCTATAGCTGACCTCTAATTTGTTAAATTCAGTGATTTCGGTTTGCTCCAATTCTTCCATCTTGGGCATGCCGGCACTTTCCTGCATTATTTCAAGCCTTGTAGTTGGTCGCTTTATCCCGTCGGTATCCTTCGGTATTGCTTCTAGAACTTTCAATGCGTCCTCTAAATCTCCTTTTCTTACCAGCAAATCCGCAAACTCCACTCGAAACCCTTGATTATTGGGTTCTTGTTCAATCGCTTGCTTCATCAAGGCAAGAGCCGAATCCCAGTCTTTAGTAACAAGATACTCGCTTAGTTGACTCTTCAGCATGTCGGCAGGAGATTGGGTAAGCTGATCCAAGATAGTTCTAAGCTGACTCTCTTCGCAAGGCCCATCCAACTGCTCAACGATTTTGCCTTTAAAGATAACCCGTACACTTGGGAGACCCTGCACTCTCAGAGTTTGCGCTAATGTCTGGTCTAGAGAAACGTCGGAAAGGACGAGCGCCGCCTTACCCGAATATTGCTGTATCAAAGAGCCCAGCAAGCTGCGCATTTGCGCCGAAGGCTCGACTTGTTCAGCCCAAAACAAAACAAAAACGGGCAAATTCTCAGATTTTTCGATAACCTCCGTCTGAAAGTTATCTGGAGTCACATTTTCAATTGTTGCTTCTTCCATTTCCTACATCCAATCGACAAAGAAAAATTCAGCCGCCCAAACCCATTTGAGTTTGTCGAACTACAGGCCTTTCACATACCCAGTCAAACCCTTCTTTTTGGGTAGCATAATACAGCCCCTTCAATTCAGCACGAATGGGTTCAAAAACCGCTTCAAGCTGTTCACCGGAATTATTCTGCTCACTAACATGTCCTATGACGACTTCCAGATTTCTATGAGCAAACTGCTGGAGTGCGGAAAAAGACTGGTTATTAGACAAGTGCCCATAATCACTACGTATTCTGTTTTTTAGTCGTTGGGGATAGGTTCCTTTAATCAATATATCTTCATCGTGATTTGCTTCGAGCAAAAGCTGGTTACAAGGCCCGAATTGTTCTATCACATGGTCAGTAACGAACCCTAAATCTGAGAGCACGCCGACGCATTCATCCTTAAAGCTAAAAGTAAATTGGGTAGCTTCCCGCGCGTCATGGGGAACACTCACCGGATTAACCCATATACCTTCCAATTCGAATTTTTTGTCGCCATCAAAACACCTAAAGTCTCCTCCTTTCCCTAAGCTTTTGGCTGTACCAAATGACGCGTAAATTGGGATTTTATATTTATGAGACAAAGGAACGACTCCGCTGATGTGATCCGCGTGCTCGTGGGTAACAAAAATCCCATCGATGTCTCCGCCACTAACTCCGAGCCGGGCTAGTCTCTTCTCCGCTTGTTTCAAAGAAAAACCACAATCAACCAGGAATAACTTTTCTCCTAAAAACACCAAGGTCCCGTTTCCGCGACTCCCACTGCCCAAAGAAGCAAACCCCATCAGGCTGCGAAGTCTCGTAGCATCACAGTGATCTGTTGGGCGATTTCAGAATTCAATTCTTCTCGATCCTGATCGTAAACTGTCACATCAAAATCCCCGGCTTCAGTCGGTCTGACCTGAATCAGGACAGGAATTTCCGACGAATCACTGGAGCAGGAAAAGGTTATTCGACAAAATACTTGCCCTCCGGTTTCTATACCTAAACTTTCTAACGGTAAATTAGCTTTGAACTCGCGGTCATCCCTATTCAATTCAACTATGTCCGCCTCTGCGTTGCCAAGAGCCTGCCCGATCGTCGCCCAGGCTCTCTGAAAATCCAACTTTAAACGCAAGATCGGATAACCATTACTGTCACGCAAAAGTTCGGATTTTTGCATGGTTCCAATCTCAAGCGCCACTTTTGAAACCGACATTTCAGATACTTTGGCCGCGATATAAGCACCTATTTCGTTTAGCAGACTTCTCTCAGCTTCCAAAGAGTCTGACTTAATTTTCCAAAATATTTCTGACAAATCAGCGGGAATATCTTCTAAAATTTCCAAATCGTGGCGCATATGAATTTCACTTGTACCAACTCTCAACCCTTGCTCAAGCTTGACCAAAAACCTGTTTCTCTCGCTATCGATTACGTTTCCCTTGAGGACCTCTCTAACTACATCTCGGTATGTTTCTTCGGAATTAACGGTAAGCCATTCTGTGTCTAGGCGACCCTGAGATGGCTCATCTACGACAAGACTAACTCCATTATCCGCAAAAAATTGCTTTAATTTTGGCCAAGCGGTTGTCACAGGCTCTGGCACTACTAACCAATTTCGTGATCCGAGCTTTTGCATCCGAACATCGTCTCGTTTCTCATTAGAATAGATAGCATTAGGCAATGGCGGACTATCGGGATAAAAACGCGGATTAACCTGCGAAGGTACTGCCGGAATCGGTATGAAATCCTGGTTCTGAATCGTGGGCATATCCTCTGGAACCGATAATGAACCCAACTGTACCGCGTCGAGATAATCGTCATCCGGATCAATAATGACGCCCTCTTCTCGCCCAAACCACCCACAACTCGTCAATAGGAAAAAAAACAGGAAAGAGATTAGACGAGCAATCAATTGATTAAGCCTAACTGAGAGACACATTTTAAAACCGAATTTCGATTTTGTTCTGATAAGGGAAGCAGAGGCAATCTGATACCCTCTTCAATCATTCCCATTTGATTCAGCACCCACTTTGTCGGCGAAGGCGAGACCTCAATAAACAGCACATCATGAACTGGCTGCAAAATGCTATCCAACTCCTCGCACCTTCTCAAATCCCCATCCAAGAAACTCCGACAAAATTCAGACATTTCCTTGGGAAGAACATTTGCAGTCACCGAAATCGCTCCCTTAGCACCATAATCGAACATTTGACGAGTTTGGGCATCTTCTCCAGACAAGATAACAAAACCCTCACCTACCAGATCATGAATCGCTTTAACTCTTTCAACATCACCGCAAGCCTCCTTAATGCCTACGATACCATCCAACTCAGACAACCGAGCTACTGTCTCCGCACTCATATCGCAAGCTGTTCTTGGAGGTACATTATATAAAACGATGGGTACCGATGTAGCCGATGCTATTTCACGATAATGCGCATAAAGACCTTCCTGAGTTGGCTTATTGTAATAGGGCGTCACCAACAAACAGGCATCAGCACCAGCTCTCTCTGCCTCCTGCGTTTGATGAATGGCCTCGGCGGTCGAGTTACTTCCTGTGCCTGCAATGACAGGAACTCTCCCGCCTACAACATCTATTGTTCGCTTGATGACCTGTAAATGTTCATCTGTGTCAAGGGTCGCCGACTCTCCAGTAGTCCCCATTGGAACAATACCATGAGTTCCTTTTTCTAAGTGCCACTCCAATAACTTTTCGAGAGCGATCCAGTCGACTGCGCCACCAGCCTTCATCGGCGTTACGAGTGCAACAATACTTCCCTCAAGCATTCTTATTCTCGGTCCTGTTGAAAACGTAGATGGTACGCACGAGACACAGGTCTCACAAGCTGTTTAAATCCCATCAAATCTGTGACCGAAGGGAAAATTAGTAGTTGATTTCGTAATCAGGAACCTTCTGCAGGACTTGGCCAGGCATTGATTAGTGCTTTTATCAAAGTAGCCAAAGGGATCGCGAAAAACACTCCCCAAACGCCCCACAGTCCACCAAAAAAAAGCACAGCAAATATTATGGCGATGGGATGCAAATCATTAACTTCGGAAAACAATAAAGGCACTAACATGTTTCCATCAAGGAATTGGATAACCCCATAAACCAACATCAGCATGGCAAAGTTAAAGCTCCACCCAAACTGGATTAACCCCACTAAAAAAACAGGGATGGTAACTACAGCAGCTCCAAGAAAGGGAATTAGAACAGACAATCCAACCAACACTCCCAGAATTGCTGAATAATTTAAACCGAACAGAGCGAACGTAATCCAAGTAACAGAACCAACGACTAGGATTTCTATTGTCTTGCCTCTGACGTAATTACCTAGCTGAGCGTTCATCTCACCTCCAACTTGTCGAAACAAATCTTTCTTTTCAGGCAAAAGGGACTTGAACCAAGAAATCATCACTTCCTTGTCTTTCAAAAAGAAAAACAAAGATAAGGGAGTCAAAACGATGTAAATTACAAGACCAAGTATTGAGGAGGCCTGGGAAAACAATGTTTCAATAAGTAAACGACCAAAATTAGCGACCTCGCGTAGTCCCTGTTCCACAAATGAAGTTATTTGCTCAGGAGTGACGAAATCCGGGTAGTCAGCAGCCAGCTGATTAAGTAATAACTGAAAAGCCGAAAAACTTGCTGGTAACAAATCAAGTAAATCTCTTAATTGTCCAACCAGTACCGGAACCACCAAAAGGACAAAAGCGACAATAATCACCAAGAAAATCGCAATACAAGCAAAAACAGCGATCAGCCGGTTTATTCCATGAGCTTCCAAGGTGTTAACAAGCCCATTCAAAAGAAAAGCTCCAACCAGGCCTGAAATAATTGGAGCCAGCACTCCTCCAAAGTAGATCAAGAAAAAGAAGATCAGCCCGAGGAAAAGCAGAAGCGCCAGAATCTGCTCGTTTGATAAGTAGCGGTCGAACCAATCCGAAATTAATTTTAGGAAGTTCAATTTTTCTTCCGAAGATAATAGCAATAGACTCCGTCGCTATTAGTGGAGTCAAGTAACACATTACCGCTTTGTCTCGCAAAAACCTCAAAGTCACGCTCGGAACCCGGGTCGGTCGCCAAGACCCTTAGTATCATGCCGGCTTTCATATCATTGAGTGCTTTTTTTGCTTTAAGCAGAGGCATCGGGCAGTTTAGACCCTTCACATCAAGTTCTGTATCTGCATCATTCACGAACTGATTATCTCACTCCTACCCTCTTCTAACCACTAGCATTCAACCGACCAATAAGGCTTATAAATCGAACCGACATTACCGTATCATGATCTAATGACCGATTTTCAAGCGACTTAAAAGAGTGAGTAAACTAGGAATATTTGCCGCAGCGATTCTTTCATTACTCGTTTCAGCAACAACTTACTCAACCCCAGAACTTCCAAGCCTTGGAGACGCTTCCTCGAAAATCATTTCGCCAGAACTGGAAAAGAAGCTGGGCAAGGAATTTCTGAAACAAATTCATGCTTCAATGAAAACGACCGACGATCCCCTCCTAAAGTATTACTCCGAAACACAAATCAAGCGCCTCGTGCAATATTCCGATTTTAGAGATGAGATTCTTGATATCATAGTCGTGGATAGCCCGTCTCTTAACGCTTTCGCTGCACCTGGCGGCGTTGTTGGCGTCAATCTTGGCCTCTTCCTACAAGCTAATGACGTTCATGAATTCTCTTCTGTAATCGCTCACGAATTAGCACACTTAAGCCAAAGGCACTTCGCCCGTCGCGTCGAGGAGAGAAGATCGGGAAGCCTGACGACGATGGCTTCGATGATTGCCGGACTTTTAATCGGGGCAGCCGGTGGCACAGACGCTGCGCTCGCGACGATCAGCCTCGCCCAAGCCGCTAGCCAAGGGAACCAACTTCGCTATTCTCGAGAGCGAGAAATCGAGGCAGACAGAATCGGGTTGGCAACCATGGTAAATGCAGGCCTGGATCCAAACGGCGCCTCACGCATGTTCGAAAGAATGCAGAGAGCTTATCGCTTCACTAGAAGACCACCTGAATTTCTCTTAACGCATCCACTATCAGAAACGCGTATAGCAGACGCTAAAAATCAAGCTCGTTTCTACCCAACGAAGGAGCCACAAAAATCCATTGCTTTTCAAATGATGAAGGTCAAAGTGGAGAGCCTTTACGAAACAAACCCGATCGTATCATTACAAAAATACAAAAAGCTGGTCGAAAAAAATCCCAGCAATATCGCCGCACGCTATGGATTGTCGCTTGCTCTGGTAACGAATTCCTCTTTTGTACAAGCAGTTAATGAATTTGAAGCATTAAGACCGCGTTTACCAAATACCATTCTGATGCTCGCTGCCTATGCGGAAGTGCTGGCCAGCGCAGGCCAATATCAAAAAGCTGAAAAAATAGTTGAGAAGAGATTAGCGATTAGTCCCGACAATCAACCATTATCGATGATTCACGCTAAGACGCTGATCGCAACTAAACGATTCAAAGAAGCCGAAAAGATTCTTATTAGGTTATCCAAAGTAAGACCTAATGACGTAGACATCTGGTATGAGCTCGCGGAAACATCAGGACTCGCTGGCAATATTTCCGGCGTACACATCGCAAGGGCAGAATACTTTGTGTTGCACGGTGCTTACACTCGCTCTATTCAGCATCTCGAATATGCGAAATCCTTGACGAGAGGTGAAAACCCACAGTTACAAGCCAAATTAGCTCAACAGATACAGGATCTCAAAACCAAGGTCAGGTTGGCAAAAGGATAAAATTCATCGAGCAGCCAGTTATTGGAAATCTAACATTCTCTGCAGAGCGACGGAGGCGCGCGCAGCGATATCTGGATCAACATGGATCTCATGTTTATTCATCAAGTTTTCTTGACTCACAAGTGCATCTAACCCCATCAAATCGTTCATCGCCATCCATGGACAATGTGCGCAACTCCTGCATGTCGCGCCATTACCAGCTGTAGGAGCTTCGATGAAACGTTTGTCAGGATTAAGCTGTCTTAATTTGTGAAAAATGCCTCTATCAGTTGCAACAATAAACTCTTCATTCTTAAGTTCTTCCGCGCCACGAATAATGGCGCTAGTTGACCCCACCACATCAGCTATTTCGAGCACACTGGCTGGCGATTCCGGATGCGCTAACACAGCAGCCTCAGGAAATACTTTTTTTAAATCAAGAAGCGCCTTCGACTTAAATTCTTCGTGGACAACACAAGCCCCACTCCACAACAACATATCAGCTGAAGTCTGCTGTTGAATGTAACTACCCAGATGCCTATCGGGTGCCCATAAGATTTTTTCTCCGTTGTCTTTTAACCTATTCACTATCGGTAGCGCACAGCTACTCGTAACCACCCAATCAGACATTGCCTTAACCTCAGCAGAGGTATTAGCATAAACTACCACTGTCCGGTCCGGATTCTGACGGATAAAATCTTGAAAATCGTCTGGCGGACAACCAAGGTCGAGAGAGCACTCCGCTTCAAGCTTGGGCATGATCACTCGTTTTTCTGGAGACAAAATCTTCGCTGTCTCTCCCATAAAACGAACACCAGCGACGACCAAAACATCCGCTTCTGCCTTGCTACCGTACCGCGCCATCTCGAGTGAATCTGAAACAAATCCACCGCTCTCTTCAGCCAAATCTTGAATATCGCCGTCTACATAGTAATGAGCGATCAAAGTACCATTGATCTTTTTTAAATTATCTACTATCCGCCGTTTCAAAATATCTAGATCAGATTTTTCTACGCGTTTGGGCTCAACCAACGGCACTTTATTCGCAGGAATCGTATAATCTGGTAAATTGATTGACTTCATAATTGTCAGCCTTGCAAATAGGAACCCTCTCCAAAACCCCTACGGGCCACAAATACTAATGGCTAAACCAACAAAAAGCGACCAAAGTAAAAAGCTTCGAGCAATATTCTTTAATTCTTGTGAGCCGCAAGCCAACGACAACTTTGAACGTATCCCAAGAGCGTTCAACGAGATAGGGTGGGAAGTAATCGTCGAGCCACATCTATCCCTGAAGTTAGAAAACCATCAACTCATGGCTGGAACTCATTCCATAGAAGAATTCGATTTGATTTGGCCAATCGGCTTCGGAGAAAGAGATAATTTTCTGGATCGCCTACAACTTCTATGTTTATGCCCCGAAGAAAAGATGGTTAATTCACCAAGATCCTGGCTTACAGCACACGGCAAGGCGAAATGGCTAAAATTTAGTCCTGTTTCTTTTATTTCATCCGACCCGAAAGCCTTGATTACATTCATGCAAGAGCATGGGGGAAGATGGGTTTTGAAACCTAATGCCGGAAGTTTTGGTAGAAACATTCATTTTTTCGATACTTCTGAAAACGGCGTCAAAACTATCCAGAGAATCTGTTCCGCTGAGAAAGAATTTTTCATTCTGCAAAGGTACTTACCGGAAATTCTAGAGGGAGAAACTCGCTGTCTTTATGCAAACGGCAGCATTATCGGTAGTTACCTGAAACTGCCGCAAAAAGACGCCCATGCTAATGTTGCCCTCGGAGCAACGATCAGCAAAACCACGATAACTCTAGATCAAGAAAAGGTCCTTTTTACCATATCCAGAGAGCTGGAGGCTTTACAAATCGGGTTCGCCGCAATCGATCTTGTCAAAGACACTCTCATGGAAGTTAACATAGCCAATCCTGGCGGTTTACAATCTCTGGAGAGCCTCTACCAGCGCGATTTTTCAGAAGATCTGGCCGCAAGGATTACAGAACGTTTTCTAAAACACCAAGACTAAGTGACAAGGATAGGCAAAAACCTTATCTCGTTCCTCCATCGACCCTGATCGTTGTGCCAGTTGTAAACGCGGCTCCAGAACTCGCCAAATACAAAGCCGCCCCAACAATCTCGTCCGGCTCACCGCCACGCTGCAAAGCCAGATTCTGACGAGCATTTGCTTCGAACGCGGGCATGTCCCAGGCTTTAGAGATGTCGGTCAAAAAAGGCCCCGCAATTATGCAATTCACGCGAACCGTTGGCCCATATTCAAATGCAAAAGACCGGGTCAAAGCATTCAAACCTGATTTGGCCGCGCCATAGGGTTCCGAATTCGGAGAGGGATTTAGCGAAGCCGTGCTGCTGATGTTAACGATGTTCCCACCTTCTCCTTCAGCCATTTTCTCGCCAACAAGGGCCATTAGTCGAAAGGGCCCTTTTAAATTAACGCCAACCACTTTGTCAAAGAGCTCTTCAGAGACGTCGGTTAATTTAGGATAAAGAGGCGACATACCAGCATTATTGATCAGGATATCAATCTTCCCAAACTCGCCGTAGGCTTTTTCGACGAGTCCTTCTATCTCGTCCCATTTCGCTACGTGGCATCCATGTGCTATGGCTTTTCTGCCAAGTGCCTTAATTTCTTCTGCAACCTCTTCACAAGCTTCCGCTTTTCTGCTGGTGATAACCACGTCGGCCCCCCGCTTGGCTAAAGCTAAGGCCATTTCTCTGCCCAAGCCACGGCTGCCACCCGTCACCAACGCCACCTTCCCCTCAAAGTTAAATAGGTCATCCATCGCTCTTCCTAACAAATATTTTCTCTGAAGATCAATGCTACATTAATTTTTCACGTAATTTTTGCCTTACTGGCTATGCACCAAAAATAAGCTAATAAACATTTAGACTTTTTGAATATCTCATTAGAAAATCTCTGTCTCGTTTGAAAGGGATTTGCTATGGGCATGTTGGAAGGAAAGGTCGCGTTGGTAACTGGGGCAGGGGGAGGCCTTGGAAGAGCGCATGCGATGTTACTCGCTCGCGAGGGCGCTTCAGTTGTGGTGAATGATCTAGGCGGAGCTAGAGATGGCACTGGATCAAGCAATACCATGGCTCAAAAAGTCGTAGAAGAAATCAAAGCTGAGGGCGGACAGGCCATCGCCAATTACGGGTCGGTAACCAATAGAGATGACGCTATAGCGATGGTCGAGGACACCGTGTCGGCTTTCGGCAAAATCGATATCTTAATTGCCAATGCAGGAATCCTGAGAGACAAATCCTTCAAGAATATGGACGATGAAATGTGGGATGTCGTTATGGATGTGCATCTCCGTGGAACCTACCTAAGCACAAAAGCTGCTTATGACAAAATGCTTGAGCAGGGCAATGGTGGTCGCATAATAATGACTAGTTCAACATCGGGACTATTAGGAAACTTCGGCCAAACCAACTATGGAGCGGCAAAAGCTGGTATCGCAGGTTTCATGAGATGTCTTTGGTTAGAGGGAATCAAATATGGAATTACAGTTAATGTACTGGCGCCAACAGCGACCTCTAGATTGACTACCGATATTCTTCCCGAAGAAGTTCAGGAAAATTTCCCGCCAGAAGCGGTCTCTCCGGCAGTAGTTTGGTTATGCTCAGATGAAGCTAAAGAGATTAGTGGACGGCAGTGGCTGGTCGCCGGCAATAATGTCTCATTACTCTCATGGCAACTTACCCCTATTGCCACTCGCAACCTGTCGGAGGGCTTTTGGGAGGTCGATGAGATAGGTGAAAAAATACTAGAAAGCAAAGAAAATTGGCCTCCCATTAATCCTATGCGAGGGTAAGAAAATGGACTTTGGATTTTCAGAAGAACAAAACATGCTGAGAGATCAGGTCAATCGCTTCATGAAAGAGCGATGTCCGATGAATCAAGTAAGACAGATTCTCAAATCTGACAACAAACTAGATTCTGCGCTTTGGTCGGAAATAAGCAATCTTGGTTGGCTAGCACTGACGATTCCAGAACGGTATGGGGGCTTAGGCCTCGGTTGGGTCGACTTAACGGTCGTGCTCGAGGAAACCGCCGCGGGCCTCTGTCCGCTTCCGGTCGCATCACATTCCCTTGCAGCGAAGGCTGTTTTGCTGTGCGGTAACGAGGAACAAAAAGCCAAGTGGTTGCCACCTATTTCGGAAGGAAGCTCTGTCTCCACGCTAGGGCTATTTGATGATCCTAACTGGATTAGCGCAGAGGGCATTAGCTGCAGCGCTTCCGAAACAGATACAGGCTTCAATCTATCCGGCTGTAAACCTTTCGTCAGCGATGCAACACTATGCGATTGGCTTTTTCTAGCCTTCAACTTTAAGGACCAATTAGTTTTAGCCAAGATCGAAAGAGAACAGTGCGAAATTCAATCTGAACCCACGATGGACGAGACAAAACCAATGGGCCGGGTCACTCTAGATAGCGTATCAGTCGATAAATCAGACACGATGACGTTAAGCAAGGAGCACCTGACAACTCTTACTAACTACGGGGCCCTCGCTGTCACAGCAGAAATGGTTGGTGCTGCTCAATCTTTGCTCGATTTAACCAGTGAATACGCAAAGGACCGGATTCAATTTGGGAAGCCCATTGGTCAATATCAGGGCGTAAAGCACCGTCTTGCAGAAATGTTTGTTGATATAGAATCCTTTAGATCGCTTTGTTACTACGCTGCATGGGCCCTGGACGATGCACCAAGCGAGGTGGATCGCGCAGTTTCTCTTGCCAAGGGCTATGCTTCAGATGCGTTCGCGGAAATCGGAATAGACGGCGTGGGCCTTCACGGCGCGATTGGATTCACAGCAGAATATGATGCTCAGCTTTACTTAAAACGATCTAAGTGGGCTAGACCGATGTATGGTGATTCAAATTATCACCTCGACAGACTCGCAACCCTAGGAGGTCTCTAATGGATTTTGAATATACCGAATCAGAACAAAATTTCAGAGAAGAGGTGAAATCTTTCCTGGCAGAGAATCTGCCTCCAAAAAAAGAACGCGACAGGAATTTTCTAAAATCCTGGCTTGAAAAGGTCAGAGAGAAAGGTTGGGTGGGATTCTCCTGGCCAAAGGAATTCGGAGGCAGCGATGGTGGCCTAATCGAACAAGCCATATTGAAAGAGGAAATGGCTCTAGCTAAAGCACCGCCATTAGGAACTTCGTTCATGGGATTAGCCTGGGTTGGACCAGGAATTATGCAATACGGAACTGAAGAACAAAAAAAACGATTTATCCCAGATATCCTCGATAGCAAAGTGGTTTGGTGCACTGGATATTCGGAACCCAATCACGGTTCAGATCTGGCAGCAATCCAATGCAAAGCAGAAAAAGACGGAGATCATTACGTCGTAAATGGACAAAAAATATGGACCACCGGTGCTCCTTTCGCTCAATGGATGATTTTATTAGTTCGAACTGACTTTAGTGTTAAGTCCAAGCATCAAGGCATCACGTGCCTTCTTGTTCCAATGGATGCGGAAGGACTGGAAGTAAGGCCCATCGAAAATATGGCTGGAGACAGGCATTTTGCCGAAATCTTCTTTACAGACATGAAAGTGCCGATCGAGAATCGATTGGGTGAAGAAGGCGAAGGCTGGGGTGTGACAGTCTCAGCTCTCGCGAATGAGCGCTCCAGTATCGGAGAGGTTACCCAGATGTTCGAAAAACTCGAAGATTTAAAATCTCTTGCCAAAAACACAAATATTCAAGGCAAGCCAGCAAACAGTGATCCAGAAGTGAGACGAACAATAGCTCGATTCGAAACGAAAATTGCTGCGATGAAATATAACGGACTGCGCTATCTCACTAAACAAATCAAAGGAGAGCCTCTAACGAGTGAAACCTCAGTAAATAAGCTCCACAGAGCAAGCCTAGAGATCGGTATGGACGACTTTGCAGTAGAACTTACAGGCCAAGCTGGCTTGCAACTTGATGGAGGCAATGAAGCCATAGATGGTGGCACCTGGGCTAAATCAGCGCTGAATTGGCCAAATGTAGTTATTGGTGGTGGTACGCCAAATATTCAAAAAAACATCATTGCAGAAAGGATTTTAGGACAACCAAAGGACTAAGGTCTAAGCTTCCAGGGCGGTGTACCCTCCCAATCAAAGGGGACGATGCCCGCCTCAGCTATCTGCCATATGCTTGCGTCGGCTTTGCCGTTGTCGATTTCCAAGAAACCGATCGTCCCATACTGTGTGTCATAGTTGTGAGGATACGTCGGGGAGCCAGGATTGACACAATAGACGCCATCGATCCACTCAATTGCCTCCCGATGGGTATCGCCAGAAACAATCACATCTGGTTTGCGTTCAGGGAAAAATCGATCAACCCACTTTGCCAAGGTAAAATTAGGGGGTCTCTCCGGAACGGGTATATAGTGAGTAAGACCCACCCATAATCCTTCAATTTCAATCAACCAAGCATATTTTACTCTAGGGTCTTCTGGTTGAACGTCTCGCCCCCCACTGCCATCTTCTCCGTTTCCTCTAGCTGCATAGATAGGTGCTACTTTCTCCAATTCATCGAGTAAAGAAAGGTCATGAATATCACCTCCATGAAAGATCAGGTCCACGCCCTGAAAAGCCGTATATACCTGATCCCACAAACTAGCTCGAGCTTCAGGAATATGTGTGTCTGATATCAATCCTATCTTCGTAGCCATTCAGGTTCCTAATTTCTATTTTCGGTCGAGATGTTGCTCACACAACTTCGGAATCGGTTACTGAACTTACACCTACTTCCCGTTTGTTGTTTTCATCAAACACATCCGTCTGCCTAACAGCTGGCATGAACAAAAAAGCGCCTATCGTGGCAATCATAAACGCGATCCCACTCACAAACAAAGCAGTACCCACATCATAATAATCGGCAATAATGCTGATTGGAAAAACTCCTAAGGGCATTAGACCATGAGACATCATGTCAATACTCATGATCCTGCCTCTCATATGGCCCTCTACCTGCAGCTGCAGCAAACCACGATTCATCGACATATTCCAGCTCATGAGCCAACCAAAGGCTACAATCACGCACATAGCCATTAGCTGAGAAGTCGTCAGACCAAAAAGTGATGTCGCCAGACCCCAGCACAAGCAACTAGCTATCAACCACCTTCCCTTGTTTTCAATATCACCCATGGCAGCCATCATCAAAGACCCGACAATTGCTCCCACACCCATCATCGAAATCAACAGTCCTAAATCATCGGCCTGACCAGCCAGCATGTCCCGGTTGAATGCCGGCAAAAGCGTGTTCAAGGACATTCCAAACAAGAAAGGTATAACTGAAAGAATAATCAAGCCAAACACTGGCGGGCGCTCTAACACATATACTAAGCCCTCCTTCATTTCGGCAACTGCTCCAGATTTTTCTGTCCCTGCCGGGGAACCCGGATTATCAATCAGCAGCATAGTTAGTGCGGAAATCAGGTAAAGGGCTGCAATGATAAAATAAACAATGCCAACGCCAAAAGATGAAGTCTTATCACCTTCGGCGATTATCGCAATCAAAAAACCAGCGAAAGCGGGGCCTACAATGCGTGAGATATTCCACCCACTAGTAGTCAAACCCATGGCCGTAAAAATCAATCGCTCTGGTATCAAGTCTGGAACAAAAGCTTGTCTGGCTGGCATTGAGAGAGCCAAGACCGTGCCATTGAAAAGACCAACCCACATAAAATCCCAAAAACTGACCCGTTCCGTAATTATGATCACCGCCATAATCGCTGTTGCGAGAAAGTTCATCGCCTGTGCATAAACTATGATTTTCTTCTTCGAGAACCTGTCGGCTATTACGCCTCCATAAAGGGAAAACAAAACAGTGGGAAGCATGAAGGAAACAGTAACCCATGCCAGATCGACAGCCGAAGAAGTCAAATCGTAGACATACCAGCCCCTCGCAATAATTTGCATGTTCATCGCGAAGGAAGAACCTAAACTTCCAATCCAAAGCCATGTGAAATTACGAATTCGGATTGCGGATACGATATCGCTAGAGGCCAATTTATTTCCTAGCCAAAGGCGCTAATCATAACACCCCGAGTCAGGACATATTTCACAAATCAATGATTATTAATAATCCAATCGAAATGTAGATGCGTCCCTGACAATTTTTCCAGCAGAGGGTCCCGCAAAATGGGTGCCAATTATCAAAACAGGCCGATCCGCGTACTGATCCAAAAATTTTTGCCGGGTCAATACAGCCTGTGCTTGATCAACATCAGCAGAGGTCGCCCAATCGACATGCTTTATCTGACATGGGTGATGAATCATATCGCCAGTGATTACTGCCTCTTCCCCTTGCGATTGGATATGGACGCTCACATGACCTGGAGTATGCCCAGGTGTTGGCTCCAACCATATTTCATCAGTAACTCGATAATCATCCGGCACCAGTTGCGCCAAACCAGAATCAAATATAGGTTGAACCGAGTCCTCAAATACCGGTCCATATTCTTGCGGTTGGGTACTCCAGTGTTCCCACTCTCTACGGGAATAAAGATAATCAGCGTTTGAGAATGTTGGCTCCCAACTCTCTTCAACTCGCAAGGTATTCCAACCAACATGGTCAACGTGCATATGAGTGCACAACACAGTATCAACAGTATCCCGATTAAACCCAGCTGTTTCAAAGCGAGACAAAAAATCCGTTTGCATCTTATTCCACTTTGGGTAGGTTCTTTCTTTGTCATTTCCGATACACGTATCCACTAATATCGTTTGACCGTTAATCTCCAAAACCAGCATGTGCATACTCAGAACTAGCCGATGGTCAGAATCGACAAATGGCGACATCCAATCAATTTTTTTTAGCTCGTTAGGCGTCGCTTGAGGCAACAAATAAGGACCAAGAGAAGCGGTTGTCAGCTCAACAAGCTGCGTTATTTTTACATCACCTATTTGCCACTTGAGCATTTGCACTCACTCCCCAGTAATTTCATTGCAAATTAGGCTAATATAGTCAAACATCAGGCGGCTATCTATGGAGGATTGGGTATGGCTTATAAAGATTTAGAAATCACAAAAGATCAACATGTTGCTGTTGTAGAAATACAAAGGCCGCCCAATAATTTTTTTGATACTCAATTAATCAACGATTTGGCCGATTGCTTTGAGGGCTTCGATCAATCACATGAAGTGCGAGCGATAGTACTTTGCTCACAGGGCAAACACTTTTGTGCTGGCAATAACTTTGGCAATCAACAAGGCAATCAAGAAAGAGATCAGCGAACCGAAACTAGCGGAAATCCGCTTTATACGGCGGCTACGAGACTCTTTGCAACTAAGACTCCAGTCATAGGTGCTATTCAAGGCGCCGCAGTAGGAGGCGGATTCGGGCTTGCCGTAATGCCCGATTTCAGAGTGGTCTGCCCAGAGGCCAGATTTACAGCTAACTTCGTTAAGCTTGGGTTTCATCCTGGCTTCGGTTTAACTCATACCCTGCCGCGCCTAATAGGGCATCAAAAAGCACACCTCTTGTTTCTTACTGGCAGGCGAATTGGCGGAGAACAGGCTCACGAATGGGGCCTAGCCGACGTATTGACTTCGCAAGACAAGCTGCGAGACGAAGCCATAAAACTTGCTTCAGAGATTGCTGAAAACGCGCCTCTAGCCGTCGAATCAGTCCGCGCCACCATGAGGGCAGGCCTGTCAGACGCAGTCAAAAAACAGACAGACCATGAGTTTCTCGAGCAATTCCGGTTACAAAAAACTGAGGATCACAAAGAAGGTGTAAAGTCTGTTGCGGAAAGGAGAACTGGAAACTTCGTAGGGAGATAAAAACTCCTAACAAATACCTTGCCTAGTGCGCCGGGTGTCTTAAGTGGTGGCTTAAACAAGCACTCTTCTTTTAGTCTTGATTTGCACTTGGTTCTCTATCGACACTTGCTAAAAAACTACGCCCTTTTTAGCTCAAGTTGTTTTCTTATGTCGTTGCAAGCACTCTCATCCAACTGAAACTTTGCGAACATATACGCCCCAATGAAGTAACACACCAATGGAAAGAAGCCGTAAAGCCCAACGATGGCTATTTTGACCTCTTGAGATTGGTCAACATTTGGCACAAATCCACTGAACTGCAAGACAAACCCTGTGAGGAGTAACATAACCCCTACCGCACTTTTTTGTACGAAGTTCCATGCTGCGAAGTAGGAGCCTTCTTTTCGTTCACCCGAAACTAGCTCATCATAATCAACGATATCGCTTTGAACTGAAGGACCTATCATACCGCCACATCCCGCTGCCAGCCCTGCGAAAAAAGCAAATACAAAACTGATTGCTATTCGTAAATCCATACTCTCTATAAACGGCAACAAGCAAAACGCTCCGAAGGAAAACCCAGTGCCAATCATGCTCATCACCCACATTCTGATTTTTCCAAATCTTTTGGCAAGAGGAATCCATAAAGGTACAGACAGACTCGATGGAATGAAGTAAGTCAAAATAACAGGAACCGCTAAATGTGGTGCTCCTACCACATACTGCATCACGTAAAGCGTAAGCGCCGCAATAGCCGCTGAGCCAACATTTTCGATAAATTGCACGACGATAAACAACCTTGCATGACTATTTTGCCAAACATCTCTGAACGCTGAAAATGGAGCGCTCGTCATTCTACCCTGGAATTCCGGTCTCTCTTTTAACCTGACAACAGCGAAAATAAGAAAAACGCTCATTACCGCAACGGCTAATATCGCAAGCTCCTCGGCCAGAGCTCTGACATCAGTCTCTTCCCCAAATTCTGCGAAGATCAGTAATTGCATACTTCCTAGAGACAGAATGGACCCTAACGCATAGGCAAAGTGCCTTGCGCCGAACAGCTTGTTTCTTTCATGATAGTCATCGGTCATTTCAGCGCCCAGAGCCATGTGCGGGACGAAGAATAAAGTCATCGACGAGTAAAATCCGATTATTGATGCTGCCATCCACCAATCCAGCTGACTTTTCGTCAACCCAAGCGGTGGCGCAAAGACCATGTAGAAAGTCAACGATATAGGAACAACACTAGCCAGCAACCAAATTCGTCTTCTTCCTAGCGGTGTTACAGTTCTATCACTCAAATAACCCACTAAAGGATCAGAAATCGCGTCCCAAATTCGGGAAACACTAAAAATGAGACCCATGACCACAGGAGCAATCAGCAAAACATCAGTCGAAAACTTCATCACGTAAAGACTTAGAAACAAATACATGTAACCAGCACCAACCGCAGGTGTCCCGAACGCAGCCAATTTTCCCCAGGAAACTCTAACTTCCGAATCAGTCATTAAGCGTTCTTAATCGTTAAACCACCATCAACGGGCAACGTAGCGCCTGTCATGAACCCTGAGGCTGGAAGCACAAAATTTAAGGTGCCATGAGCGACTTCTTCTGGATCCGCGTATCGCCGGAGCGCAATTCGGCGTCTCGCATATATTTGTTTACTTTCTTCTGGAATCGCCTTGGTCATTCCTGTTCTTACAGGGCCCGGACAAATACAATTGACTGTGATTCCTTCAGTGCCTAACTCAACAGCTAACGACCGAGTCAAACCGATCACAGCGTGCTTGGCAGCAGTGTAAGGGCTACCAAACTTTGTAGCCCCAAAGCCCTCAGTAGATGCTATATTAACGATTCTGGGGTTGTCCGACTTCCTTATATAAGGCAAGGAAGCTCGAATCGTCTTGGTCTGAGCTGTAATCAGTATGTCCATCGATCTAGACCAATTGCTCTCGTAATTATCGTCATCGATAGGCGAGGGAATTGAAATCCCAGCATTATTTACCAATATATCTATTCCACCAAAGTGATCAGCGATTTCATCGAAAACACGCTTTATTTCCTCCCCATCAGAAAGATCTAATGTCCATCCTTTGGCAGATTTACCTTCGGAACAAATTTCAGCTACAACTCGATTCAACCCCTCCTCATTAACATCAATAGCCGCCACCAGCGCGCCTTCACTAGCAAACAACTTAGCAGTTGCCTCTCCCATTCCACTTGCGGCGCCTGTAACGACCGCGATGTGTCCCGATATCGATCGACTAAAATTCGTTAACGACATAACTTGTTCCCATACTCAACTCTCTGACTCTAGGTATTGGATTCTGCAAATGCAAATCCAAGAAGCACTCTTTCAGTCCGCTCTTAGCAAAAGCGCAGACCTCTGAACTTACATTAATCTATACGGTACCTGACCAGTTTTGATGAGATCAAGGAAGTTAGCGGTGGGTCGTCTGGCCTCCACCCTCTTTTGGCCCTAGATAAAACAACAACTTAATAAATCATTTAGATGCCTCAGACTCTATACACACCAAATTGTGTGGTCAAATGTGTGGTTAGCTTCCCTCCTAGGGGGTAGGTCCTTTTTAACAACCTGGAATCCACTTTAGCCTTTCTCTGATTGTTATTGGTTCTGGTCGGGTATATTAGATCGACACTCTTAATTTCTAATTGAGATTGCTTGGAAATCTCTGTTATTTTTGATCTGTCAAAGAGATTAAAGAGATGCAATTTTTATGGCTTCTGTCTCTCTCCAAAATATTAAAAATTCTAATTATTGGCAGAGCATTGCAAAGCGATTTAATAACGCCTACTTTCTGATCAGCTTGATAGTCTTCCCTTTGCTTTTAACAAGTCCTCTGACTGATATCTTCTTTGAAGAATGCGATACCACTTATAGTTGTTCCTGGGAGGTAGACGAAGACCACTTCATAACTCTAGCCATGGGATTTCCTGCAATGTGGGAGTTTGTGAGGCCAGACTCAAGCAAAATCTACCTCGAACTAATTGCGTCTGGCACACGAGTCTATCCTTTATTCGCGCAGAAGATCGGTCATCAAGCTATGGTAGATGTTTCTTTTGATATTGACGAAAACGGCAAACCCTTCAACGCTACCGTCTCAGCAGAGTCTTCAAATTTAAAAAATGAATTTGAAGCTGCTTCAATGGATTTCCTTCTAACTCAAAAATTTCGAATTCCGGAAGGAACCGACTATAGCTTCCCTCTATATGACTTAACTAGCAGATATGGGTTCATTATGACGGTAATGACAGCAGACGACTATGAAAGAGGTATTACACAACAACTGAATCTGATTGACATCTACAGCACGGCATTTTGGACACTTCTAGCTTACCTATTTTTATCTCTAGCTGTGTCAAAGGGTAGATTTTCAAATTTCTTAGGCTGGCTGAGAGATACAAGCATCCCCTTTGGAGCGTTATTCGGATTACTCTTCATGAATGATGCGATCTACTTTGGTCTCACAACTTCTTTTGATTACATCGCGACCGCCGTTCTTTTATTCGCCCTTTTTGGGCTCATTGGCGCACTCGCAATTTTCTTTTCCCAGGACCTAGACTATTCAGTTGAAGTATCAAATTTTGATTTCTTTCTAGTGGTGTTTATTTTATTGGTCTGGAATTTTCTAGTGCAAGATGGACATGGGTTCTATTTTCAAGAACATTATATTGAATCTGCATTGAGATGGGGTGATCTTACCGGTTACGGACGATACGCATTTTTGTATCAGCATAAAATCGAATTTTGGGATTCTGTTGTTAAGAGAAACTTTCATAACGTCGGTTTACTCATTTTTACGATTGTTTTTTTATGTGCCTCTTTCCATTACAAAACCAAACAACAGTTGTCGGTTTTTGGATTAGCTTCTCTCTTTGTAGGGGGTTTAGCGGTGGGGGTTACAATGTTTCTTTGGTTCCAGAATTTCGCAAAAATACAGGAAGATTACGCAAACCTTACAGATATAGCTCATATAGGAAGCTCTGCTTTGACAATTACCGCCTTGACATTTATTGGGGTTCATATGATCTCCATGCGCAAACAGAAAAAACCAGTTAAGAATTGGCGCCGAACAAACTTTCATTTAATTGAGCTAATGACATTCTTTTTATTTTTTGTCTACGCACCTGTGAGCATCTCTGAACTAGGATCGAATTATGACGAAGACCTTAAATCGGAAAATAGAATTAAGAGTTTGGAAAGTGAAACCAGGTTACTACAAGACGAAATCGAAGAACTGAGGGCTATCCTCACAGAAAAAACTGCGGCTATTAAAACAACGAATAGAACTGGCGATTAAATTTCTGTAGTGACTTCTATTTATTTTTTCAGAAACCTTTAGTCTAACTTTCGTTGTTATTGGTTCTGATTGGATACATCAACAGCTTCAGGCTGATTTCTCATGATCATTCGTCTTATTAGCCCGCCTATCTCTTGGGGTTTTTCAGAAATAGCTAGTCGTAAAACAGCTAATCTTTGTTCCCATGACAGATTATCAATATTGGAATCATGGAACTCTTTGTCTTTGAGAGTAACCAAAAAGTTCTCCAATGTTTGGTAAGTGTAAGCGGGGGTGAAATTGCCGTAGTCAACCGTCATAGCTTCATCAACCAGCGTTTCAAGATTTTTAACTTCGGTTGCCCCCAATACGGACTCAAAAACATTTTTGAGATAAACATCCTCCCTTTCAGGCAGGCCCAAACCTTTGTTTTTCGTCAAGCCTACAGTGGCGGCAAAGGTAACTAATTCCTCCTGGCTTAGCTGTTCGACTATTCTAGATGCATGTTTTTCGCCGATAAGAAGAAATATTATAACCCCTGTCTCCGTTTGGCCTATTTCACTACTCGTCATCTTTTAACCTATAATTGTTAATGGTTCTGGTTGGGCGTAAACCACCGCCCACCAACCAGGGCATAAGCGGCGTTGAGTGCATTATTCTTTGTAATGATCGGTCTAGCTTTAAGCTGCATTAAGCGGCTTCCATTGTGGTCACCGCCCTTCCCCAAATCGTGATCTACTTTAAGATATAGGCTTTGACAAGAAGCTCATTTTTCGCGGCGTTGAACGTAATTACATCAAGATTCTGAGAACCATCGTTAATCTGGACTATATTATGCATCGTCACAATGACACCCTCACGAAACCAATGTCCTACGAAGTCCCCAGTAGCGACCTCATTGTTCATAACTCCTCGGCCTTGACCAGTTACCTTTCCGCTAATGCCATCAGCGCCGCGGCTAAGCTTGTAGGTCGTATAGACCTTCCCATATAAACCCATATCACCGGTAGCCGTGATAGTTGTAGATGATTCGCCAAGATTAACTGAAGTAACAGTCATCATTGCATCGGCTTGACGCTTTGCCAGTTTAAGCTTTTCCTCATGATGCCCAGCAAAGGCCATTTGTGTAGTCAGAAGAACTGCAACAGCCAGTAAAAATACTCTCATTTAACATTCCTTATAATTATTAAAGTCATGCTTTTAACACAAACTAAGTTAGCACAGCGTTTGGTTGCACTACCGCTGCATTTCAGCAAATCTTAGCTCTTTAAAAGCCACTATTTCTCAATAGTTTAGGCCAATCATAATCTCACAAACTCCAAAAAGTGTCTGTTAAATGTGTCTCCTGATACAGGTTAGGGGTGGCTCCTTTTTACCCCCCGGGGAGGCCTTTAGCCTTTCTCTAATTGTTATTGGTTCTGGTTGGGTACACGCCAAAGGGGTTTCACCTTGATCTCTCTTTAGTCTCTAATATCAGAGGTTCTATAACTTGTTGTAACAAAACTTAAGGAGTCTAGTATGAATTGGGATGCACTAGGGGCAATGGGTGAGATAGCGGGAGCAATTGCTGTTATAGCGACACTGTTTTTTCTTGCACGTCAGTTACAGGTTAATACGCGTGAACTGGAAAGAAATAATGAATATCAAAAAACGACTTCGGTAGTTACTTCCAACGAAATTTATAACGAAGTTTGGAGGCCTATTATGCTAGACCATGAGCTAGCTAAAATTTATCTTAAAGGCAGTACTGGCGAGCCTCTAACAGACACGGAAGCAATCCGTTACTGCACTTTTTTAAACACACTGCTTGCGTACTTAGAAGCTGCAATGGAAACTCCATCGGATTTATTTTGGTCATCTTTTGAGGGTGCGGAGATAAAGCAGGCAGGTTTTGACCAATTTAATCCGCTCTTAGAGAAACTGTTCGTGCACCCGGCTGCTCGCGCCTGGTTAAACACTGATGCGCCTCATCTGTTCACTAAAAACTTTATGGATATGTTCCATGAATACGGACCACTAAAGAGTTAAGGGGTGGGTCCTTTTTAACAACCCGGGGAAGACTTGAGTCATCAGCTAATTGTTATTGGTTCTGGTTGGGTGCTGGTTTACGCCTATTTTATCCGCGCTTCGGAAGTTTCCGGCCTCTTAACGTTTATACTAGGATAGGTTGAAATTTCAGTTACAAACTTTCTGTAAAAGGGGACCGCCCGTGAAAATAGTAACCAGCCTGGTTGTTCTATTGTTAATAACGATGCCACAGTTTTCGTTGGCTTTAGGATACAAAGTTCAAATCTACAATGGGAGCGATCAGACAATTAATGTTATAGCGAGACATGCCCCCATAGATAAACCGAATCTTTTTAACCAGTGTAAGTGGGCTAACACTAATTACAATCTAATTAATATTGATAATTGGTCAACTTCAACAATGGATGCTTGGTATGAAAGTGTTTGGACACCTCGAGCTATTAAAAAAAATAAGCATAGGTCGCTTTGGTGTCTCGATGATAAGCCCAAGCGCTGGGAAAGAAGATTCAAAATATTAGTTGACTGTGATGGAGACGGAGACGGTAACTTAAAGTCTACTAGGACCTTTGACAGGAGTCATCTCTTCAACAACTCCAACTACGTGTTCGCTCTTGACGGATCACACTGCTTACCTAATTGAGGTAAAATGGTGGGTCGTCTGGGGTTCGAACCCAGGACCAACGGGTTAAAAGCCCGGTGCTCTACCAGCTGAGCTAACGACCCCAAAAAAGATTCCCTAAAGGCGCGCATTGTAGACATGCCCATTATTTTAAACAACCCCGATTCCACAATGATGACAGGCTTCAAAAGCTCTATTAAGGAATTCGTGTTTATTGGATTTCCAACGAGTATCTGGCGGCAAGCCCAGCCGCAGAGCTGTTTGGATAATCTTGCTGAACCTGACCCAGATATCTTAGAGCAGATTGGTTGTCACCCAATGCGAAATAAACCACACCTAGTTTATACATTGCATCGGGTACTTTCTGGTGATCTGGATACAAGCTGATCACTTGAATAAAAGATTGTCTCGATTTTTCATTATCACCTTGAGCCAAATATAGCTCGCCGATCCAGTAAAAGGCGTTGGGTGTATACTGTCCATTTGGAAACGCGACTATTATCCCTTCAAAGCCAGCTAAGGAGTCTTGGAATTGCCGATTTCTCATCAAATCAAAGGCATATTGGTAGGCTTCGCGTTCGTCATCAAACTCGGGAGTCTCACTCAAAAGAGTTGATGTCTCTTCTCTAGACTCCTTATTCTCTGTTTGAGCAACACGGCTCTCTTGATCTGCTCCTCCCAGCTGAACCAAACGGTTATCAAGGTCTAAATACTGTTCTTTCTGACTACGCTCTAAACGCTTAATCAAATAGCTCTGTTCTTCTATCGTACCTCTGAGATCCTTTAGATCCTGCTGAAGCACCTGAATACGGTAAAAGAGTTCTGACAACTGTCCGGCGCCACCAACCTGACCGTCACCGGCATCCGAACGCTCCTCTCCTTGAGAGACTTCCGTTAAATCTTTGTCCGCAGCTTGGGTCCGGCCGTGTTCAGAATGGATACCAAGAAGTATGAACGCAAAGAAAATGGGGGCACATTTATTCAAAGCTAGCGCCCCCTTGTCTTTCTTATCTATAGGACAAGACCGCCCTACGATTCTTTGACCACGCGCTTTCATTGTGGCCTGGATCGGAAGGCTGTTCTTCCCCATAACTAACTATCTCTAACTGTCTTGCAGAGACGCCGGAAGATCGCAAAAAACTGCTGACCGCGTTGGCTCGCTGCTCCCCCAGTGCCAGATTATATTCTCGAGTACCTCGCTCATCACAATGCCCTTCAATGACTAAACTGCGATCCGAATTCCTTTTTAAAATCTTTGCGTGGAGCTCAAGCGCAGCGAGATCGGCAGCACTCAAAACCGCTTTATCGTATTCGAAATAAAAAGTTCGAGAAATCGGCCTACCTCTTGAGTCAATAGGGTCAAGACCTCCAGGCGCAAAGTCCACCGGAGCCTTAGCTTTAGGCTGTACAGGCGCCGCAGGCTCTTCAACCGGTTCCTGCTGTTGAACTGGTTCTTGCGATGTTGAAGAACAACCAACAACGAAAAACAAGCTCACGAAACACGCGACCATCAAGCGCAGTCGGGGGTTTAGTTCAATTTGCATTACGATCTCCTAAGTTGAGTTTCAAGCAATCTAAAGGTGTATTCTAGATTGTTATTGCCACTTTTTAAATCCATCATTAAAAGGAGACCAAGCTGGCTCCCTTACGTCTCCTAGTGAAGAGGGTAACCGATATTTGACTCGCCCGTCTATGGAGACGACCGCAAGAATACCCCTACCCTGATTTTGAGTCGCATATATAAGCATTGTTCCATTTGGCGCGAGCGATGGCGACTCATCTAGAGCTGTCTGCGTAAGAACTTGTATCACATCTCGCTCTAAATCCTGCCAAGCTATATGAAAGACACCTTCTTTGCGATGCACAAAAACAAGGTGCTTACCATCCGGCAACAACCTGGCCCTCGCATTGTAATCTCCCACAAAGGTCAATCTTTCAATAAAATTGGTCGATAATTCAACGCGATATATTTGGGGCCTGCCACCTCGATCAGAAGTAAAAATAATGCTCTTCCCATCTGGAGCCCAACTTGGCTCGGTATCTATGGCATGGTGTCTGGTGATTCTTCTCAACGCTTCCGTCTCTAGATCCATTACAAAGATCTCTGGATCTCCATCTCGCGAGAGCACAAGCGCTAAGCTTCTACCATCAGGTGAAAAAACTGGCGAACCATTTATTCCTTTGAAATCAGTAATCCTTTTCCTATATGACCCATCAATGGCCTCAACCACTATGGAAGGCCTTCCTGTTTCGAAGGTCACATAGGCAACTTTGTTTCCATCAGGGGCCCAGCTTGCGGATAAAATCGGTTCTGGCGATTCAATTAGAGTTCGGCTCCTTTCTCCATCGGAATCGGCTATCTGGAGACTATAGGAGGCATTGGACGTTCCCGAATTCTTTGCCAATACATACATAATCTGAGTAGAAAAGGCACCTCGAATACCAGTCACTTTTTCATAGACCAAATCAGAAATCTTGTGCGCGACATCGCGCCAATGAATACGATCGATGAGAAAACTTCTTCCCTCCATCTTTCTTTCATTAACAACATCATATAGCTCAAAAAAAACAGAAATTTTTGAATCACCGGCTTCTGTAGCACCCCCGATTACCAAATAGTCCGTCTTAAGTATCCTCCAATCTCTAAAAAAAACTTCTTGAGCGTTAGACGGTAGCGACAGCATATTTTCGCTAAGAAGCGGATCAAATTGCCCACTTCTGATTAGATCGAAAGCGATAATATCTGAGAGATTAACTGCTTCCTCAAGATCGCCTGTCATTTTGAATGGAACAACCGCGACTTTCACGGGATCATCCTGACCTTGATCTATAATAATCGTGTCCAGCGTCGCATTAATCCACGAACACCAAACCGATAGGATCAAAAAAACCATCAGCTTGCAGTTTTTCATCATGCTACTCACCTCTATTTGATAACTCCGCATTTCTTTTACAGCAACACCTTGGCTATCTCAGTAAATCTTCTGGCTTGAATAAAAAGTAAAACCTTCGGAAATATTCTTCAAATAATTGGTTGTTATCTGGGACCTCAAATTTCCCGGAGCGCTTTATAGCTTGTTCCGCCGAACGATCAAAAGCCAAAACTCCCGAAGATTCTATAATGGACACCGACATAACTTCACCTGTTGGTATTAGCTCGACCAGTAATTTTGTTTGCATACCATTTCTTGCACTGGGCGGCCGACTCCAATTATTCCTAACTTGGTTATATATCTTGGCTTGAAAGGAACTTGCAACCTGTCGGTTAGTCGATTCGTTCAGAGCCATCGCTTCCTGCTGAAGCGTACTTTCAAATCCCGTTTTGGATAAATCCGCCAACAACTCTTTATTCAACACTGGCTCGTCTTCCGACTCCTTAGCATTGGTCTTAGCTTGAGTTTCATTTACTTCGATTTCTTTTGGCAAAGCAGGCGTCTTTGGCTGAGGTCGATCTTCGATTGTTTGACTCATTTTATTGGCAGTCTTGGGAGCTGGCTCAACTGAATCATATTGAGGCGAAGCAGTTCGCTCTATTGTTATCAACTCCGCTTTTATTGCGTTGAGATTAACGTAAGCCGATGGTTCTTCAATTCCGTCCCAGTTTTTATCAACAAAAAAAAACACGAGAAAATGGATCACCAAAGCAAGCAGAAAAGGGACGCCATATTTAAAAATCACAGTGGGTGTCCATTACTTTAGATCTGGGGGGTCAGTTATGAGACCAACACTCTTTGCTCCAGCTTTCTGCAAAACCGTCATGATTTCGACCACACTTCCATACTGCAATTTTTGATCAGCGCGAACGTACACAGGCAGATCACTTCGCTCGCGAAGGATCTTGCCTGCTTGTTCACTTAAGGAAAAGATCGTAACTCGAGAACCCTTTTGGCCTTTTTGATCTAGACCTATGTTGAGGAAAATTGCTCCATCGGAATTCATTGATATAATCAAAGGATCTTGCTGGTCTTGTGGAACAGGCTCTGAGACAGCCTCGGGAAGGTCGACAATAACTCCTTGTGTCAACAGCGGCGCGGTTGCCATGAATATCACAAGCAATACCAACATTACGTCGATATATGGAACTACATTGATTTCAGACATCGGCTTTCGTTTCGTAGACACCATTAATTCCTTCTGGGCTAATCCTTGGTTTGACTGTGCGCGGCTCGGTGCAAAATTGTAATCAGCTCGTCACTGAAGGTTTGGTATAGATCAGTGATGGAGTCCGCTTTAGCAGAAAAACGATTGTAAGCAATAACAGCCGGAATCGCAGCGAACAGCCCCATGGCAGTAGCGATGAGCGCTTCAGATATACCAGGGGCAACTGAAGCTAGAGTGGCTTGGCTCATGTTTGCCAGTGATCTGAAAGAATTCATGATTCCCCAAACCGTGCCAAACAAACCCACATAGGGACTTGTGGAGCCCACAGTTGCTAGAAAAGCAAGATTTGTCTCCAGGCGGGCTTCTTCCCTGTTCAGGGCTACCCGCATCGTTCTTTGCACTCCCTGCATTATCGCTTCAGGGTCTGCTTCTGATTGCTCAGATAATCGCAAAAATTCTTTGAAACCAGATACGAAAATATTTTCGATGCCATTTAGACCTTCAACATCTTCCAATTCATTGTAAAACTGGCGTAGGTCTATTCCTGACCAAAAATGGTCCTCAAAAGCTTCGTATTCAATTTGAGCCCTTCTAAGCAAAAACCACTTCTGGAAAATCATCATCCAAGAAATAATGGAAACGACAACCAGCAACAACATGACCAACTGCACCAGCAGGCTAGCATTTGCAATCAAATCGTAAATAGACAATTGGCTAGGCATTTTTCTTTCTTAGTCTAGTGTTAATTCGCTCTGTACCCTTTCATTAGCTTCCTTCGAAACCGAGTTCGCTTTTTTTTCGAGTCCAAAATGCGTGAAACATTTTTGAGTCACAGTTCGACCTCTAGGTGTTCTAACTAAATAACCTTGCTGTATCAAATAAGGCTCTACAACCTCTTCGATCGTATCTTTTTCTTCATTTAGCGATGCAGCCAAAGCCTCTAGTCCAACAGGGCCGCCTTCAAAATTATCCAAGATCGTGACCAGCAACTTACGATCCATAGCGTCTAATCCTTCCTTATCAACTTTTAAGAGATTCAAGGCCTGATCTGCCAACATAGATGTGACATTTCCATCGGCTTTAACCTCAACAAAGTCTCTGACTCGCCGCAATAACCGATTCGCAATACGTGGCGTGCCTCTTGATCGTCTGGCAACTTCTTGGCATCCCTCGTCCTCTATTGGCAATTCCAGTTTAGAGGCGGAGCGCTTGACGATGTCTGATAATTCGTTCTCCGTATAAAAATCCAACCGCTGAACTATTCCAAACCGATCTCTTAGCGGCGAAGTTAAAAGTCCAGCTCTAGTAGTCGCTCCAATCAAAGTAAAGGGCGGCAAATCAAGTTTCAAACTTTTCGCCGCTGGACCCTCACCAATCAATATGTCTAACTGAAAATCTTCAAGAGCCGGGTAGAGTATCTCTTCAACAACCGAATTCAATCGATGGATCTCATCCACGAAAATTACATCGCCATGGTTTAAGTTGGTAAGCATCGCAGCAAGGTCACCTGGTTTTTCTAGAACCGGGCCTGAGGTCGCTTTGATGTCTACCGACATCTCGTTAGCTATGATATTTGCCAATGTGGTTTTACCGAGGCCTGGAGGGCCAAATATCAGCGTGTGGTCAAGCACTTCTCCTCTTGCGAGAGCAGCTTTAACAAAAATCTCTAGTTGCTCTTTGACCGATTCCTGACCAATGTATTCCCTTAGTTTGGCAGGCCTTAACGCCTTATCATAACCTTGCTCTCTAGAGTCCGCTTTCGGGGAAACAAATCGGTCTGGCTCAATCGTCATAAAGCGTCATTCCCGAATGAAATTTCTCAGTGCTAATCGCACAAGCTCGTTTAGTGTTAAACTAGTATGGTCAGAAACCTCAGTCAATGCCCTCGCCACTGCTTCGCTAGATTCCTGTTGCTTGTATCCAAGAGCAATTAGCGCCTCACCAGCTTCTCTAGCTAAAGAAGCTGAACCAGCAACATTATTTTGAGCATGCCCCTGATAATTTTGCAATCTTAACAAGTCACCCAACTGATTTTTCAGCTCCACCAGCAATCGTTCCGCCGTTTT
>CACFPX010000017.1:0-47149 GCA_902568205.1 K189A clade bacterium
CTAATCGAAGACGGATGCAGATGGTTTATCAGGATCCTTTTGGGTCGCTTAACCCGCGTATGAAAGTAGGCTCGATTATAGGCGAACCTTTGAGAGTCCATGGGCTCGCGTCCAATCGAGAGGATTATCAGAAGCGAGTGTTGGAGCTTATGTCCTTGGTCGGCCTTCTGGAGGATATGGCTGATAGGTACCCGCATGAATTCTCGGGCGGACAAAGGCAGAGGATTTGCATTGCCAGGTCTCTAGCGCTCAATCCCGAGCTGGTGATTTGTGACGAACCCGTGTCGGCTTTAGATGTTTCTATTCAAGCTCAGGTCATAAACTTATTGATGGACTTGCAAGAGCGTCTCGGTCTTACCTACCTGTTCATAGCTCATGACCTGTCTGTTGTGAGACACATAAGTACCCGAGTTGCAGTTATGTACTTGGGCAGAATTGTTGAAATAGCTGATCGAGATACTTTGTTTAGTGCTCCAAAACACCCTTATACCAAAGCCTTATTAAACGCGGTGCCGGAACCGGATCCGGAAGTAGGGAATCTTGATTCGAATCAATTAATAATTGGCGAAGTGCCGAGTGTTCGTAATCCCCCTACGGGGTGTCATTTCCATCCAAGATGTCCCCAATCTATGGAAATATGTCGAACGCGCACTCCAAAGATGACTGATGTTGAAGGAGCTTCGATAGCCTGTCACCTATACCCTTAGTAGGCTCTTCAATGGTTTAACTACTTCAAGGTTGATCAGTTTTAATGGTTGACAATGACAGTAGCTGTCAACAGACTCACGAACGTCTTAGTGTTTAGCGAAGACTCCTATAATAATAACAATAAGAGGAAAAAAATGAGAATAACAATTCTGTGTTTGCTACTTTCTTGTAGTGCCTTTGTATCTGCCGACGACCATGCGCCGTCGCCTTTCTTACCGATCGAAATATATGGTTGTAGCTTTACCGATGGTAAAGGTCTCGACGACCTGCTGGCTGTGGGAAAGAAATGGAGCAAGTGGGCTGACAAAGAGATACCTCAATCAGGCTTTGCGGGTGTTCTAACGCCTTATCTTTATGACAGTAGAAATCACGACAGTGATGCTTACTGGATGAATATCAGTCCGACCTTCGAGACCATGGGGAGCACTATGGATGATTGGTCTGAGAAAGGAGGAAAAATGCAGGCCCAATTTGATGAGGTTTGTACTATAGATAGCCATTCGTTATTTTTTGGACAGGGTATTCAGCAGCCTAAAAATCAGGATAACGACAGCAGCGGACTGATGATGGTGCAACTTTGTGAAGCCAAAGAGGGCGGTAGTCCGGAAAAGATGTTTGCGGCAGATGCCGCGATGCGGGCTCAGCAAGCAAAAATGGGCACCGAAACTGGAATGATGCGTTGGTTTCCAGTAGCAGGTATGGCGAGAGAAATTGATTTTGACTTTTTGATGATTAATTTTGCTCCCTCGATGCAAGCTGTTGGTAAAAATATGGACGTATTCGCTAAGAATATGGGCTCTATGAGTGATCCTTATGAAGACATTCAGGATTGTGCATCTGGCGAGATGTTCATCGGTACTCCGGTTAGAGTTCCGACTCCAAACTAGAAAATATATCTTGTTAATTCCTGATCATGAACTAAATTCATGGTCAGGAACAAAGTATTAATAACGTGAGGGAAAGGTTATGACTTTACTGATTGTTTGTGCTCTTGGACTGACTATTTTGCAAATCTGGTTAATACCCATGCTGCTTAATATGAATAATGTTCAATATCTCATATCAAATCGTGATGAAGCGCCTCCAGAAGCTTCGGTAACTCTGGGTAGAGTGAGGCGTGCGGCGACTAATTTACAAGAAAGTCTGCCTGCATTTTTAGCGCTAGCAATTCTCTCAATTGTGGTCGAAGTTGATAACTCCAGCCTGGCGCTTTATTGGTTGGGCTTTCGAATTGCCTATTTACTGAGTTACATCGGGGGTATCACGTATGTGAGAACTCTATTTTGGTTGGGCTCCATCATCTGTCTCATTATGATGGCTGTTGCTCTAGCTTAAGTAAACGATCCAGGAATGATTGTCCTGGGGATGCTCCTTTTGGCAAGAGATTAGGAGTCTTTTGTGAAGGTTCCAAAGACTCCGAGGTTATAAAGGTAATCCAAGTTTTTTTTGTCTTGTAGGAATCCTGCTTGGCCTTGGTTCTCCAGGGTGATTATTTCGTCTACTTCGTATCTTTTTGCGGTCAGTTGGACTTTTACCAGCAGGTCGAAAACTGATTTAAAAACTGGATTGCTTAAGTCTGGCAGGCTTTCTTTTTCATCAGACTCCGCTTGTTTTTGTTTGCTTTCGAAAAAAGGGTTCTCTAATCCGAAGTCGATATGGGTTGAAGACGTTGTATCAAAAATTTCCCAAAATTTGTTATTCGATTGATCCTTGTAACTTCTAAGTTCCAGGATTCCAGGAACCACAAGATATAAGGAGGTAAGAGAGGCAATCAGAGAGCTATCACCTGAACTGAAATCCACAAGGTGACTTTTTAATTTAGACTTGATCTTTGTGATGGTCTCTTTTGTATAGGGGTAGCGTGTGTACTGGATGATTTCAGTACTGTTGGTTAGTGGCCGGAATGCTAGAGAAAAGCTTTCGAGATCGACTACATTTTCTGGAAATTGGTCAGTCCGCATTAGTTTAAGTATATATCATAAGATTATGAAATTTATGAAGAATATTATTCGATAAACTTACCCTAAGAGTAAGTGCTTTGTTAGTATGCAATAAAGTCGAATGAATAGTTATAGAGGAAAAGGTAATGAGCTTATCTGAAGAGTTAACAGATTGGGTTAAGGCTAATTGTCCCACTAACCTCTTTGGCAGTCGGTACTCCTATGGAGGAGGATCTCATCAACCCATTGAAGACCCGGACTTTCAAGTATGGTTCGATGCGTGTTTAGAGCGCGGTTTGACAGCACCTGACTGGCCAGTGGAGCTAGGCGGAGGCGGGCTAACTCGACCTGAAACTCGGGTGTTTTATGATGTCTTAAAGTCTTTGAGAGTTCCCAATCCGCTTTCTGGTAGTGGTAAGGCGATGTTAGGCCCGCTCATACTCGAGCTTGGAACTGAAGATCAAAAGAAAAGACATATACCGCCCATTGTTCGCGGTGAAGTGCGTTGGTGTCAGGGTTATTCGGAACCCGGTGCTGGCTCCGATCTCGCGGCGCTGCAAACCCGGGCGGAAGACCATGGTGATTATTATTTGATTAATGGATCGAAAATTTGGACATCGAACGCCTATATGTCGGACTGGATGTTTTGCTTGGTAAGAACCGATCCAGATGCTAAGAAACATGAAGGGATAAGTTTTGTTTTGTTAAATATGTCCGACCCAGGTCTAACCGTGAATCAAATTGAATTAATTAATGGTGATCGAGAGTTTTGCCAGGTCTTTTTTGACAATGTGAGAGCTGATAAAGCCGATTTGGTCGGTGAAGAAAATGCAGGCTGGAGCATTGCCAAACGTTTGCTTCAATTCGAAAGATCTGCAGTGGGAGAGGGTAATTTCATTCCGCGCTCAGACTCCTTGCCAGATATTTTTAAAAAATATGTGATAGATAATCAAGGTCAAAGAGAACAGATTCTTGATATTGAGATGAAACGTGCTGCCTATAAGTTGACGCAAACTAGAGCGGCTGAAGAACAACGTGCGCCAGGGGCGGCCACTTTTGCTACGTCTACCTTTAAACACCTATCGACCCAGCTAGAGAGCGAGAGTTTGGACGCTACTGTTTCTATGATGGGCTCGCAGGGTGTTGGTTGGCAGGGTGGCGAATTCGTAACGGAAGAGATTGCTGCGACTCGAAAAATGCTCTTGAGCAAGGGTTTTCTGATTGCAGGAGGCAGTAGTGAAGTACAACTCAATGTTATCGCTAAAAGAGTTTTGGGCCTGCCCGACTAAAGACTAATCATATTACCCTTTGGCTTTGCCGGGTTTTGCTCTGATTCTTGATACAATTTTCCTCGCTACATTTTGGGAACGAATATGACTCGTACTATCGCTGATCTTGAGCCTGATATTCAAAAACGTTATCCGTACAAATCTAATTTTACCAACGTAAACGGTTGGCGGATGCATTATGTGGACGAAGGGCCTAAGGATGCGAAACCAGTCCTACTTCTTCACGGTAATCCTGCCTGGGGTTTTCTATGGAGAGAGACCGTTAAACCGTTATTACAGGCTGGTTATCGGGTAATCGTTCCAGATCAAATAGGCTTTGGGCTTTCTGAACATCCCCATGCATCAAGCGCTCACAGCCTAGATAACCATGCCGCGAATCTAGTTGCGCTGATTGACCACTTAGCACTGAAAAACATTTTTTTTGTTTGTCATGACTGGGGTGGCCCGACTGGCCTATGTGCGCTGCTCACTCGACAGAATCTTGCCTCGGCAGTCGCCGTAATGTCGACCTGGGCTTGGCGGGAGCCTTCTTCCGATTTTCATAAACAGGTCATGCCTTGGTTAACCATGCATGCACCGATTGTCGGGCCCTATATCATGGGTAGACAGGGTGCCTTTCCAGGAAGAGGTATGTATTTGTCAGTAGTTGACCGAGAAAAGTTTAAAGCCGAAGCAATGAGCGCTTATCAAAGTGTTTTGCCTGACCCAAACGATCGAAGGTTGACTTGGCAATGGCCACGGTCGATCCCGGTAAACCCTGCCACGGATATTTCTGGCAATCGATTTGAGTGGTTGGAGGAGGGCGTCAGAGCACTAGAAATTCCCTCTTGTGTGATCTGGGGTCGTGAAGAAGTGGTGTTTACAGCAGATGTTTTCGCGCCTAAATGGCACGAGATTTGGCCTCATGCTGAAGGGACTCACATGGTCACAGGAAATCACTTTCTGCAAGAGGATTCAGGCTATGAGATCGGCGAGCTTTTGAGCGACTTTGCTGGACGAAATCTTTCTTAAGGAGCCAATTAATGAGTGTGCAAAAGATAAATGAACGCCCTTCAGGTTTTCGAAGTGTGCCAGTGCTCACAGACCCTGAGGTGGCTCACTATCCCGAGTTTAAGGATTTTTTGACCGAAGCCTTTGAGTTAGACAAAGATCCTTTAGGAACACCTGGTATTTTGGAAGTCGATGGTCGGTGCTACGAATTAATATTTGTAGGTCGTTCCGGACAGCCGTTTCCCGCGGCGATCGAGATTGCGGCACTTGTTGAGGGTTTGGAACCAATGAACACCGAGCGAACAGACAAGGACCTTTGGAAGATCATGGAATGGTTAATTCAAGGCGTTGGTGGTCGATGGACGATCGAGGCGCTAAGGACAACCGGAAAAATATATCGGGTGATACCTGAAGGTATCGAATAGAGAAGGAGCAGAGAGCTAGATTGTGCTAGCGACGCTGAATTTCGAAGACGTTCTTTTCTGAGACAGAATCTGCTTCATATTTCAGGAATTCTTTCACATATTTTGCGCCTTTTACGCGAATCAACTCTTGTATGGACTGCACAACCATCACTTCAGCTACGTCAGCTTCGTCTAGACTAAGTTCCTTACCTTTTTCGTACCCAGAGTCTAGTAATTCCTTGGCTAACGCGTACTTACTCACAAGACACCCCTTATATTTCGAGCCGCGAGTGTAAGTCTTATCGGCACAAGATGATAGATTAACTGACTGGCCTCATGATCTTATTTTAAATGATCTTTTGTGATGACAATTAAGATCTCAAACCATAAGCGCTAGTTGTATTCCTAGCGGTATGCTAGTTTTCCGGAAGGTTCGATATGAGAACCTTCATGCAAAATTCGAATAAATAGAACGGAAACAAAAATGAAAATAATCAAATTATCTTTGGTGGCTGGCCTTAGCTTGGCCTGGTTTAGCTCTTTAAACGCAGCGGGTATCGCTGATATTTACTGGTATGAGGCGAAGCCCGGGAAAGTTCAGGAAGTCGAGGCTTTAATGAGGGAAGGCCGTGATATTGCAATCGCAAGCGGGCAAACGACGATCGTCCATAAACAGAACGTCGGAGTCGGTGGCGAATACCGGTTTCTATGGGTGGATTTTTATGAGAGTTATTCGCAAAAAGCAAAGCAAGCGTATTCCGATGTTGGGAATGTTTATACGAAAGGTTGGGAAGCTTATATCAGGAAACTTGAATCCTCAGATGCGCTGAAGCCAGTCAGAAGCTACTCGATGACCTCGCTGGATGATATAAATCCAGGGAATTACATCGTTCAGGCTTACACATGGGATCCTAAACCTGGTCAATTTGCGGAGAGCTTGGCGGCTATGGAAGAAGCTAAAGAAATATTCGAAAGTCACGGGTATCTGATCGACATATGGCAGCACGGTCTTGGAAGCGGCAATTATCTTCAGTTTGTTATGTTGTCTGAATCAAGAGAGGCCCAGGCGAAGTCCTTTGAAGCACTACTCAATGACGAAAAATGGGCTCCAAAACAGCTGGACTGGTTCGACAAAGAAAAGTACGGAAGTCTTGTTGAGAGCTACGAAATGACGGTTTTGAACTAACCTTAAAACTCGGGTGGTAGTTCATACTGAGCGGTCTCTAACTTTCCTATGAGCCGCTCAGGTATCGGCACTTGGTTAGGTGTTTGCCAAAGTCACAACGAAGCTAGTGTTAGCGAAAGGTTGCAGGTTCGTTCAGTAACGTTGATCAATTTGTTTGCGTTTGCTTCGCCTGCAACGTTCACCACAGTAGAGTACAGACTCCCAATTTCTTCGCCATTTCTTACGCCAAGAAAAGGGAAATCCGCAGGTCTTGCAGATTTTGGTAGGTTTTAACAAGTGTTTTGGTCGATGAAGCGATCAGCTAGATCGAATAGCTCCAGTTTTTTAGAGCTATCCATTTTGTTTAGCATGCTTACTTGAAATCCAAGCCGAGGGTTGGACTGATAAAACGATTGGTGCCTATCTATGAATCGCCAATAGAGGCCATCTACCACATTGCACCATTCGCCCCTCTTATAATTGCTCATTTTAAGGATGTAGTTTGATCCGCACGTATAAGGCTTTGTAGACATTAATCCACCATCCGAGAATGTAGCCATTCCGTATACATTGGGAATCATGACCCACTCTGTCGAGTCAATGTACATTTCCATAAACCATTTATAGATTTGGTGTGGACTGACTCCGCTAAGATTCATCAGGTTGCAAATGACCATTAAACGAGGAATGTGGTGGCTATATCCAGTTTTCTGGGCACTTATTATGCAATCATCTAAGGGCAAGATGCCGGTTTTACCCGAGTACCATGAGTCGGTAAGTTGTCTATCGTGTCCCCAATAGTTTTTCTGTACCTGGGTTTCTGAATCCTCTCTATAGATACCTCTGATGAATTCTCGCCACCCGATAACTTGACGTATGAAACCTTCAAGCGAATTTAAAGAGATATTTTTTTCTTGCGCGTAATCAAGCGCGCGTTCAACCACTAAGTCTGGCGTCAATAGCCCGATATTTATTGAACTACTCAAGCCGCTATGAAACAGAAAATATTCGCCGTGCACCATGGCGTCCTCATAATCCCCAAAGACCTCAAACTTTTGTTGCAAGAAGGTCTCAAGGTGAGTTTTGGCATCTTTCCGGGTTACAGGGAACCAGACTTTTTCCAATGTGCCCGGATGGTCCTGGAAGTAGCGGTTTATGATTAAAGACACAGGTTCGTGATATTTCGAACGTGGCGCTGTGGGCGCGCTCGGGATTTGAAGACTTTTAGGGATTTTTTTTCTGTTTTCTGCGTCTAGGGACCATTTGCCTCCAAAGGGTTTGCCGTCAATATCTATCAAAATGTTCAGTTCCTCTCTAGCGAACCGATAAAACGTTGCCAATCGGTAGGGTTTTTTGCGATTCGTTGCATTGCGAAAATCATTCTCAGAAAACAAAAAGCCTGGCGACTGATGAATAACGAAGTCGACCTGATTGTTCTTGAGCCACTGATGAAGGCGAGATTCGAAAGTCTTGTCTATAACCTCAAAAAAATTGAGTTGTTTGGGGTGCAGTTGCTTTATACGCGTCGTTAGCCTGCTGAAGTAGTCATCTTTCTGGCCATGGTCCTCGATTTCTGTGTAATGAACCGTGATGTTCGAACGAGTGAGCTCGTCGCGGTACTCGCGCATAGCACATAAATATAAATACAATTTCAATTGATGGTGTTTTTGCTCTGAACATAGTCCCAAGTCCTCAATCAAGATGACTTGCGTACAACCAGCGCTCTTTAGATGTTTGGGGTCGAAAAGCTGATCTCCGAGAAGAACAAAGACCAGGTCGTTGTCATTAGAGGGTAGGGGGGGATTGGGCATCGCTTTAGTTCTCTAATCTTCTTCAGATCAACCGGGCGACATTTACGGCTAGCCTCGATCCCGCATCGACAACAAGACCCCAAAACTTACGGCCCTGACTCTGGCTGTCATCCTGAAGGGTCATCGCCTCGAGCTGGTGCTCTTTCTCTTCTGCTTGTAATTTGAGCAAGATCTCTCGCAGGTCTCTGGGCGCGGTAAGGATTTGCGATTCGTAGTGCTCTACGACGAATTGTTCGACGATCTCGATTGTATAATAGGTTAAGCGCTTTGAGATCAATGCAGCAAATGCTCCGAGGAGATAACCGCTAAGGCTCCACAACAGAAGAAGTCGCGATTTGTCCTCCTTTGATAGCCACGAATCAAAAAACGCCAGATGCTTTTGCTCGGTCTTTAAATGAGTGGACGCAAAGGATCGGAGTGCTGGATCACGAGAAACCGCGAGAATCCCGTTATAAATCATAACTGCCCCGGTCTCACCAGCATGGTCAGACCGCAAATCTCTTCTCAGACTCTTTGATAGTGCAGTTATGTCTATATTTGGGATCTGCAGTTGCGACACGCTAATGCCTAAGTTGCTTTTTGAAGGCCAGCATGTAATTCACTCCCATATACCTGGTGAGTCGAAATCTTGGCCCCAAAGGATTGACGCTGATGCCCGACGTTTTGACCAATGTCATGTTACTTCGGGTTAGAGGGCTGATGATTTCTTCTGGTTTAACGAATTTGCTCCACCGATGAGTGCCTCTCGGAAGCATTCGAAAGACGTACTCAGCACCGAATATTGCAGTCACGAATGATGCAAGCGTCCGGTTAATGGTCGCGACAAATAAATGCCCTCCAGGCTTGAGTTTTTGAATGCATTCACTCAACAGCTCTTGAACATCAGGAACATGCTCGACTACTTCCATCACCAGAATTGCATCAAAAGTCTTTAGCTCAAGGTTCTCAATAAGACCCTCCTGGTAATCAATGTCTAGACTCATCTGTTGGGCGTGGTTTCTAGCGATTTCTATATTTCTGGTAGCAGGGTCGGTTGCAACGACTTGGTAGCCTAGCGAGGCCATGCTTTCCGAAAGAATGCCCGCGCCACACCCGACATCCAAAACAACCATAGGTGGTTTGTTTGTTGAAGGCGGGTTCAGGGTCTCATGGATAAATGGCACTCTAAGTGAATTTAAACCATGTAATGGCGCCATTGGTCCGCTGGTGTCCCACCACTTTTCAGCTAGGTGATTGAATTTTCTGATTTCCTGTTGTGTGTCCATCATTTCGGGAATCAAGTGTTCAGATTCAGACCTCTAGACCAAGGGATTCGAGGATATCGTCAATTTCTCGATTCAGTTGGAAAAATCCTCTGGCGGTGTGAGGCCAGACTGCTTGGTCATATTCATCACAAATAAATGACACTGGAATTTCGTGTTGCTCGAGCTGTTTTTGAATCTCAGTTAGAGCCGTTCTAGCTGGCCCCACAGGAGCATACGTCGTAACGACACTGGTCAACTTGTTTGTTTTGGCCCAAGAAACCACACCTTCAGTCGACTGAGGGTCCGTTTCAATATTTACGTCACTAGAGGACAGGGATTTGACGGAACCTAGTGTTTGATGCATCGATAGCTCTAGAAAGTCCTCAACAGGGATAGAGGACAGCCCGATAGGGCTTCTGGAAGCAGGACCCAGCGCAGCCAGATGGTGTATCTCTTTGGGGATTTCAGCTGACAGGTCGCTCTCATTGATGAGAAAGCCACAACGCGGAGTTTTGTTGTTGGATTCAGGTCTTTCTTGGTTAGAAAGGTTGGTGAAACGCAGCGCAGAGTCAGGAATCACGTCTTCGATGGGAAAGCCTCGAGTATTAAGCTGATCCAGGCCTTCGGAATTAAATGGTGACGGATCCAGGCGTTTACTTGCGTATTTTATAATATTTGATGGACTGGCCAGGTAAGTCTTGCCCTTTGTGTGGAGTCCGGCAACCCACCGCCACCCTAGAGTGTTTGACGCTGGATCGCCATCTATTAAGTGGCGGTAGAAGAAGTCAGCGCCCAGTTCCCAGGGAAGCTTTAAGGTGAAAATCCAAATACTTGCGAACCACATTCTAGCGTGATTATGAAGATAGCCGGTCTCTACTAGCTCTCTTACCCAGGAATCGTAGATTTGAATACCCGTTTCTCCGAGGCACGCTGCAAGATAATTTTTTTTTGCTTGAGGGTCTTCGCTGAGTTGCTCAAGCGACGAAGGGAGAACCTCCCAATAACTTTTCCAAAGTTGAGGTCGCTGCTCAAGCCAACCCTTCCAATAGCCGCGCCAAAAAATTTCCTGAACGAACTTATACGCTTCTTGTTTGGAATATTGTTTTAAAGTGGCTTCCAGAACCTCTGTTTCTCGAATCAATCGTGTTGCCAGGTAGGGCGATAATCGCGAGACATTGAAATGCCTACCCGGTCCGTAATCGTAGTTGCGATAAGTTTGGTAGTCTCTCCCGGCTCTTGGGAGAAACTCAGCAAGTCGCGCAAGGCCCGCCGATCTTCCCGGTTCGAACGAAGTATCTCGATCCAATAGGTCCAGAGTGTGGTTGCCTAGTGAACTTCCTTTGGAAAGCTCATCAATCCTCGAGTTATCACAGGCCCGTCTTGAAATAACCAATTAAAGTTCACCAATCTTCTGATATTTAAGTTAAACATATATAATTGTCTTAATAATGTCTATATAAATTACTTTAATATCGATAATATATCGACAAATAATGGACTTTATTGTTGTGGTACCAGCGTTCTTTTCTATTTGTAGCTCTCTTTTTATTTATTTTTTCCACGGTAGGATTCATAAACGATCTATCAAGAGATAGTTTATTCCGACAGACAGTGGCCAAACTAACACCCATAGGAGAGGTGGAAATGGACTTATTGGCCAGGTTGGTTCGCTGCTCCCAGCAATAAGAATAGAGCCCAAGTCCCAAATTATTTTGTATTGATCAAAACTATTGAAGCTAAACAGATACGGTAAGTATCGACATAAAACTATCGCACCAGTATAGATTGGACCGAACCAAGCGATAAAGTCGCTTGATTTACTTCGCCAGGATGTATTTGGATATTGGTTTCTCGAAGTATTCAAATCTGCCTATTCTGTGTTTACTCCAACCGACGTCTTAGCTGAGCTATTGAGAAAACCTGTTCCAACCTGGATAACAGGGAGAATGATAATGTGTACTTGACCAAAACTATGATTTAATTTCTTTGTCCAGTCTGAATTAAATAAAGTATTTCTATGGTGATGAGTCGAATTCATAGGCTTTTGATTCTACTTCTGTTGTCCGGGTGCGTTGCGGCACCGGTTTACCGCGGATCAGAGTCTTTGAATTTTGATGGGTCGACATTTAAAAATAGCCTTCCGGTAGACCAAAGTCCCCTTGACTTGCTTCGACTAGGCTGGGTTTTCCTTACTCGCGCCGAAGACTGGCCCAAGTTTATAGACACTCCATTGGGTACTGTGCCCCAAAAAAGGTTGACTAAAGGTATTTCGGTTACCTATATCAACCATGCGTCTACTCTGCTTCAAATAGACGGCGTTAATATTTTGACCGATCCTGTTTTTTCGGAGAGAGCTTCTCCCGTCTCTTTTGCAGGTCCAAAAAGGGTTCATGATCCGGGAATCAGGCTGACGGATCTGCCTCCGATTGATCTCATCTTGATAAGCCACAATCACTACGATCATCTGGAGGTCTCAACATTGCTAGAGCTCAGTAGGACTCAAAAAGTCCCCCCGGTTATTCTCGCTGGACTTGGCAATTCTGCCTTGTTCGAGAAATTGGGCTTGCGAAATCATATTGACATGCAATGGAACGACCAAACAGAGGTGAAAAACCTGCGAATCACCTTTACGGAATCGCGTCATCGTTCTGGACGCGGTCTCACCGATCAGATGAAAACTTTGTGGGGCGCTTTTGTCGTTGAGGGGACATCGGGAAATGTTTATTTCGCTGGGGACACTGGGTATTGGGCACACTTTAAAGACGCGAAAGAACAGTTTGGGTCTTTCGAGTTGGCAATTTTACCGATAGGGGCATACGAGCCCAGATGGTTCATGCGAAGCATACATATGAACCCCGCTGATGCGGTAGAAGCGCACATTGACCTTAATAGCGGACAGAGCATGGGAATGCACTTTGGGACGTTTCAGCTCACTTTAGAGGCAGTCGATGCGCCGAGAAAGGATCTAGAGTTGGCTCTCGAGGAAAAGGGTATCGACAAAAAGCAGTTTTGGACCATGGCTCCGGGGCAGTCAAAACGCATAAAGTAGGATAATGAAGAGAAATAAAAGAAGGAGGGAAGGGTGCAATACTCAGTAGCATTTGCGTCAGAGGTGGATTCTTGGAAGTGGGCAAAAAGAGCGGAAGAGCTGGGGTTTCACGCTGCTTGGTTTTACGACACTCAGTTGTTAAACCCAGACGTATTCATTTGTATGGCCTTGGCCGCTCATGAAACATCGCGCATTCGGTTGGGCACTGGCGTGTTGGTGCCTTCCAATCGCATCGCTCCAGTTGCGGCGAATGCACTGGCTTCTCTAAATAAACTAGCTCCGGGACGAGTCGACTTCGGTGTTGGTACTGGGTTTACTGCAAGACGCACGATGGGGCAGGGAGCGATCCCGTTGGAACAGACTCGCCGTTATATTGAGACTGTTCAGGCGATGCTCAGGGGCGATCTCGTTGACTGGTCGGATAGAGGCGAAACTCACAAAGTGAAGTTCTTAGACCCGGACTTAGGCTTAATAAACATTAATGATGATGTACCTCTCTGGTTCTCGGCCTTCGGGCCGAAGTCCCAGGACTTAACGGCTCAATTGAATGCCGGTTGGTTAAATTTTGGGGTGACAAACACGGAAGGCGCACTCAACTCAATGCGAAACTCCTGGGAGAAAGCAGATAACGATGCGTCTGCGTTAAAAAGTAATTTATTCTTTTTAGGCGCTGTACTCTCGGGTGATCACGAAACAGATGAAGCCCGAATCATGGCGGAAGCTGCTCCGGCGACAGCTGTGTTGTTTCATAATTTGGCTGATGAGGTTGGTCCGATGGGCGGTGCCAATTTGGATTTAGGTCCCATGTCTAATGTGTTGGCAGAGTATCTAGCGATACATGAAAAATATCATCCAGAGGATGGTAAATATCTGGAGAATCATAAAGGTCATTTGATGTACGTGAGGCCAGAAGAGGCCCATATAACTCCTGATCTGGCTAAAGCGACAACCATGACTGGAACGCATGATGAGTTGGTTTCTAGGTTTAGAGAGATAAAATCCCAAGGATACAGCCAAGTAACGGTGCAGTTAGTTCATGGGCATGAGTATGCTTTGGAGCGTTGGGCTGGGGTTTTTGAAGCGGTATAGAACTGGCCGATAATCTAGGTTTAATTTGAACGAGAACTAACCAGGTCTCGACAGTCCAAAAGGAGACCTGGTTAAAGTAGTTTTGCTCAGCCTCTATAAAAGGGCTCTAGAAACATCCTTAATTGTTTCTCTTCAAAATTGTGTGAGTCATTAACACCTGTCCACTGCAATCAGCGTAAGAATTGTAATAATCCTGCCGGCCTTTCCAGCCCCCATTGTTTGCAAAGTTGTTTTCCGACTCGGCGAATCCTTTCATGTCGGCGTAAGAATTCCAGTGGAAAAATTCACCGGGAAATTGACCTTTTCTGGCGCCCGTCGAAGGATATCCGATTCCCCACCATTGAACAGGCGACTCGGATGTGAGTGTGTCTCGATAACTTCTATGACGAGAAAGGAGCGAGTCTTCTGATACTCCTTCTTTTTTGGTGCACCAGTTAATGGTGACAACCCCTTGGTCGTCTGTTGTATTCGCGTCGTTTCGATAGGCTGGGTAAACCGTTCCTGTTACGCGACTACAGTCTAGAATTTTATTTGAAGCGGCGAAAATCGATTGACCCTCACTAGAGGCCAGGAACTTGTCCCATGCATCACCGAACGTCTCCCAAGTCATCCAGTCAACTGCTACAAAATCAAAAGGCACTGAGCTGTTTCCAACAAACAAAGGCTCTAATCTGCTACGGGTAATCTTAGTACCGTTGTTTTCGTGCCACTTGTTTATTCTTGAATCTAGTTTATCAACGTCCGCCATTGTCGCTTTACCTTTAAAAGAGCACAGGTGACTTGTTTGAGACACTCCTTGGCCGATCTCTACGAGCCAGTTCGATCCGTGATCGTCCGCGTAGACGACACCAAAAGCTAGAACACCTAGAATTGCCGATATTAGTTTTTTCATCTTGTTCCTCATTATTATTGTTGGAGCATCGATCATAGCGAAAAGGGTCGAGTTTGTATGATCTATTCAACACGATTGATTCATTTTTTGGCGTACATTTTTTTCATCAGTCGAATTGCGAGTCTGTCAATTGGGCTTAAGCGATCTTGATATATGTTTTCTCCATTGCACATAATGGAAATTTTTCGCGTGAGTGCTCCTCCGTTGAACACTTCGATATTTTGAATTTGCTTTGAGACTTCCAGCGCCTTAAGAATGGGCTTTTCTGGGTTAAACAGTTCAACTACTGAATCAAAATTATCGTCGTCGACCTGGTCGATTTCTATTTTATCCAGCAGGTGTCCGTCGATCAGCAATTCACCTCCCAACTTTCCGCTCCAGTTAAACCAGCTAGTTACCTTTATTTCGTAACCAAGGTGCTTAACGTTCCATTCTTGATGATTAGGTTTAGACATTTTAATCGGTGATTTTTCTGAACGTTTACATTACTAAATTTAAGCTTTGTCTTTATTACTATTGTGTTGGAATAAGCTCGTTACCGTAAGTCTTTTTAACCCAGTTTTTATTCCTGTTTTTTAGCAAACAAATTTGATAGTTTAACGGAACTCATGTTTTTAATGAGTTTGAGAAAATTTTGATAGGGATATTGAGATGAATAAAGGTATTGTGTTGAGAGAAAGAATTATGAATTCTAAGGCGATACGTTGCTTTCAAGCGTTGGTGTTTTTGTTGGCACCTGTTATGGGCGCTGCGGGCCCTGCGCCAGGTCCTCTATGGAGTCCAGGCACACCATGTACGACTGGATGTAACATAGAAATAATCGATCATGCTGGAGTGGCGAGAACTTCTCCATCTAGTGCGGTCTTTAGGGTTACTTCACCTAAGGTGGCAACGTCATCAGGACCTTCCACTGCACCATTTTTAGATTTGTATAATCCGACGCTGAAAAAAATCCAGCAATGCGCTAAGCAAGTTGCTTCGATCAAAAAACCAGCACCTGGATCCGTGCGACTGAAGGCTAGAGAGTATACATTAGCTGGTTCATCAACCGTTGTGTTTCTTGTAGAAAAGTGTGGCAAAAGACCTGGACCTGGTGGAATGAAGCCTGGACCTGGACCTGGACCTGGACCTGGACCTGGACCTGGACCTGGACCTGGACCTGGTGGAGCCGGTGATGCGGCCTGCGCGTCTGGAGACATGCCGACTTCTACAAGTTGTACCGAAAGTGGTGGGGGCTGGCAGAGCGTTTCAAATACGCTTTCGGAAAGCGCGTGTCAGCTAGGTTACACTGATGCGGTGGCAGGCCCTGGTAAAAGGGTGATTTACGACAATAGTTACTCTGTTACCTGTAACGGCAGCTCATATGAGCCTTCTGTTAGAGTAGGAACTACGCCTGCAGACTCAAACTGGGGAGCGTTCAACGCCCCTTCTGAGAGTTGTCGGATGAAGACAGGCGTTCGTCCTTCAGACGGGACTAGGGTTGTTGAGAAGATCTTATGCCCGAGTGTGCCTCGATAATAATAGTGGTTCTCGAAGACCGGGTACGTTGGTATACCGGTCTTCCTCTCTAACATTAATCGCTGCCCACTGGCTGTCATATACGCGGTGCCAATTGCTCAGACATGCCTCAAGCTGCTTGAGGAGTGCCAATTGTAATGAAGTTTGATCCCCCGGAGTTGGTGTTTACTGGTTATTTTTTCAACCAGTTGACTTGTGATTTTCCAAAATGAGTTTGTTTACGCAATGTTTCTGCAAGAGGGCTGTAAATGCTCTTTAACACCCTTTTTTCTCGGGCACAGAGATTAGCTGCAATTTGTGCGTTTTTATTGCTCCCTTTTCCTAGCAAGTTAGTAACCGCTTCGGAAAACTTTGAGAGCGGGCTAGAGGCATATCAGAGAGGAGACTATACGAGCGCCTATGGATACTGGTACCGCGGGGCTCAAGAGGGACACTTAGTCGCTAAGGCCAATCTTGGAGTTCTTTATATGGAAGGTCTTGGAGTACTACAGAATCACAAGAAAGCTTTTGAATTCTTAAAGGAAGCAGCGGTGATGGGCCTTCCCTTTGCCCAGTATAATTTGGGCTTAATGTATGAAAAAGGTCGAGGTGTGGCTCAAGATCGAATTCGAGCCCATATGTGGTTTAATTTAGCAGCTACTCATGGTCACGCTCCGGCGGTCAATGGTCGAGCTAACGTTTCAAGATATATGACTTCTGCATCAATATTAGTCGCGGAAGAATTGGCTTCCGGTTGTCTTCAGAGCTCTTATCAGGATTGCTGATCTGAAGACTCAAAGAATAGGTTGCTTTCTATAGTCCTTTATCGTTCGTAATTTCCCGTTTTTAATAACGAGGGTGAAACGACGTTCGGTCTATCGGGTTTTTATTTGCTGCTGTCACTTTCCACTCATGAGTTACTCGATGTTTTAAGGGAGTATGAGCCGCTGAGATCCAGAGTTTGATTTGTGGCTTGGTAATTGTTCAGTTTGTGAGTTCTTTTTATACTTCTCGTTAGTAGATAAACAGCTGGAGTTTGATGTCTTGCCTTGCTCGAGCGAATAGATGATTGATAGGAGCGGGTGCCTTGAGAAAAATCACATACCTCAGTTTTTTATGTTTCATGCTCCCTCCTGTGGGAGCTTCTAACCCCTCTAAATATGAAATCACTGTTCTCGCGACGAACATAGCTAACTTTGGCGGCTTTGGCGAATGGAGCTTCGGAGCGCTTTACGAGGGCGCCGATGAGACCGTGATGTTCGACACTGGGTTCCACGAAGACACTGTGATGCATAACGCCAAAAGGTTAGGAAAGGATTTATCAAAAGTTGAGAAGGTCGTCTTAAGTCATTTTCATGCGGATCATACTGGTGGCTTGTTAAAGCTGCGTAGGGAGTATAGTCGAGTTAATAAGAGTGCTTTTTCAAAGGTCTATGTTGCGAGGGGCTTCTTTGACCAAAGACTTAACTCAACAGGCGAAATCGATAGTTCCAACAGGCTTGGCCCGGGAGGATTTGAAAGAGTGTCTACTTTCCGGAGCAAAGCTGAGTCTCTGGGAATCACTTTTATAGTTGTTGAGGGTCCTCTGGAAGTCGCTGACGATTTATTCATAACGGGACCAGTGGCGAGACAGAATGAACACTACAACGGTCCATCTGGCCTTTTTGTTAAAATAGATGGTTCTCTTGCTCCTGATATCATTCGTGATGATCAATCGCTCGGTATGCTTACAGAAAAGGGTTGGGTGATGATGTCTGGTTGTGGACATGCTGGAATAATTAATACCGGTGAGGCTTTGCGCGGCATTAAGGATCGTCCAATTTATGCGGCGATCGGAGGATTTCACTTGTGGCTTGCTGAGGACGAGGTGGTTAATCGAACTGCCAAATGGCTTGGTGAGGCGGGTTTGGAAAAATTTTTGGGAGGACACTGTACGGGAATACACGCGACTAACCAAATCAGTGACTTATTGGGGTTAGAGAGGCATGAGATTTCTCATACTGCGGTTGGTAGCATTTTGACTAAAGATCTGAACATTATTAGAAGTTCGGTTGAATGAGCCGCGTGAATATTCATGGAAAAAAACGATATGCGAGCGGCTTGATAAGTGCTGGCTTAAGCAGAGATTAATAAGAAAAAAATCATGGATTTTACTGGCCGATTAAATTTCACCTACCCGCAAATGGCGGAGAAAGGCTCTCCCGAACACGAGACATTTGATTCTTCTAGGATAAACCGGCCCACCACCATACGCGATGCGCGGTCAGTTTTTGGTCTTGAAACAGAAGCGTCAGATGCTACCGGTCTGCTGACCAATGGGGTCGGCTTTTTGTTAGTGAAATCTGAGTCGGAGGTTGTTGATTGGCGGGATGCAGAAGAGGTTTCTGCCAAACACTATCCTGAATGCAAGAGTATGGCCGAGGCCCTACTTCCTGAAGCCAAGATCTTGGCCATCGAGTCTCACACATTTCGGGATGAAGACAAAAAAGAGCATTATTTTGTAGATGGTATCCAGTACGGCCCTCCAGCCTTGGCGGTTCACAATGACTATGCGGATTCCTTTAGTTCAGACGGAACTACTATTACCCAAAGCTTTGCCGAGATAATAGGGTTGCCCACAAATAAGCGCATGATTGGGTTAAATATCTGGCGCTCAGTTTCCTCCAAACCACTCGAACGGTTTCCTTTAGCGATTTGCGATAGGACGTCAATTGATCTTGATGATCTGGAATACAAGCCGAACGTGAACGCGCCGAAGCCCTTTAACGCTCACTACTGCAAACCAAACGACAACCAGCGCTGGTACTATTATTCAAAGATGAGTCGAGAGGAGGCTTTAGTCTTTTTGACTTACGATTCGTATCCTCTCGGTGGTGATTTATTCCGTCCTACTTTGCATACTGCGGTGCAGTTGCCGGATTCTGATGGTCTTCAACCTCGAGAAAGCATTGAGGTTCGGATTTTTGCTGAATTGCCTTTACCTTAAGGGCGCTCTCTAAATCTTAGTGTCCCTCGTTCTATTGTTGATTCTCATCATCTCAGATAGATTGAGAGTATTTTTTAGACGGTTGGAAAATAAATGTCTACTACAAAGCACCTTTTAGACCCCGAGTTACAAGTTATGGCGGATGCTCCTTTTATACCAGAGCTCACCGACGACAACATAAGTAAGGCCAGGGACAATATGGCGGCAAAGGCTGTGGGTTTGGCCGACCCAGCATCTCACAATGTGCAACGCAGCGAGATTTTTGCAGTCCAACCTGATGGCCCAAAGGTGCGCTGCCTCCTCTATCAACCTAAAGCTGACGAGGATAAAACTGGCGCAGGATACCTGCATATTCATGGAGGCGGTTATTTATTTGGCTCTCCCGATGGGTCTGATCTTTCGAACTTGTTAATTGCGTCAAAATTGGGGGTTACCGTTCTGTCAGTGGATTATCGACTAGCGCCTGAACACCCGATACCTGCACCATTAGATGATTGTTATGCGGGTTTAGCTTATTTACACGAACACGCTGAAGAGCTAGGTGTTGATCGGAGCCGAATTGGGATAGGTGGTGAGAGTGCAGGCGGAGGGCTGGCAGCAGCTTTGGCAATTAAGGCCCGGGATGCAGGCGAATATGCTGTGTGTTTTCAAGCTCTCACTTATCCGATGCTAGACGACCGAACCGGATCTGAGCAGAACCCTGGCGATCCTCTGGTTGGCGAATTTGTTTGGACTCGCCAGCTAAATCAATACGGTTGGAGTCGTTATCTTGGTGATGCCGAAAGAGCTGCCCCTCAAGTCCCTGCGAGACTCGACTCTTACGCAGGGTTGCCACCGACTTGGATGTTTACTGCCACTATGGATCTTTTTAGAGACGAAAATATTGATTACGCGAGACGACTGATGGAGGCAGAAGTATCTTGTGATTTGGTGGTTTACCCGGGGGCTTGCCATGGATTTCAGATGGTTGAAGGCTCAAAAATAAGTAAACGATTCCGAAAAGATTTTATGGAGGCGCTGGAACGAGGGTTGGGGTAACTGTATCGAGGCAGACCTTTGGACTTAGTTTTAATTGTTTTGATGAAGTTCCAAGTAACGTTTCTCATTGAATTAACGTTCGAAATTGGGCGTAGTTTTTTGAAGGAGTGACATGTGCCTATAAACAAAAAGTTATACAGAGCTGGCCCCTATGCCGATTTTTTTGCCCAGGGCGTTTTAGTGGGTGATTTGCTTACGTTGGCTGGTCAAATAGGAGTAGACGCCAACGGAGAAACTCCTGACGATCTGAAAGGTCAAATGTTAGTGTGCTATGAGAATATTCGAGCAATCTTAGAGGAGTTTGGAGCAACCATGGAAAACGTGGTAGATGAGACGTGGTTTGTTACAGATGTCGAAGAGTGTATGCAGCAGGTAGGTTATTTGTTCAGTGCCAGGGAGACAATCTACGGTTGTAAGCCAGAGGTTAGTCAGACGCTGGTTGGTGTGACCGCGCTTGTCGATCCTGCTTTAAAGATAGAAATTAAGTGCATCGCGCGAGTGTAAAATCAATTCAAACTAATTTGTAAACGTTAGGACGCAGAGTGGTTTGACTCATTAAGGTTTAGTTTGGTCAAAAAGTTCTCTAGGTATTCGGTGGTCCATTGAGTCCTGTGTTCTCCACAGATGTTGCCACAAAATACGTGATCAGGCTTATCTCCATCGATACCAACGGCAGTTAACTCATTCTTCACATTTGAAAACCTCTTATGTGTTCTCATGGCGGCCCGCGCGTTTATGGTGGGGTCGTTAGGCATGTAAAGGGTTGCTAAAGGAATCTCTAGCGATTCGAGATCCTGTGCATTGGCCCAATCTACCACTTTTTGCATTTCAATTAGAGCGGACATGGGTTGTTTGGTAGTCCAGAATTTTGCCTGTTCCTCGTTAGCGGGCACCCAGGAGCGATATCGACCGCCGAACAAGAGCTTGATTAACTGAGAAAACGCAGGTCCGGTCAGTAAGAAACCTAAGTTAGGCCGAATCTTGAAATTAGGTGACATAAATAACAGACAGGCTAACTTTGCTTTAATGGCGGAATGAGTTGCTAGCCAGACAGACAATGGCGCACCAGTCGAGACAGCAATCACAACTATTTTTTCTCCTAATTGCTCAGCGATCTGAGCTTGTCGGTCTAAAGAGAGTAACCAGTCTTCGGCACTGCATTTCATACCCTCTGGTCCAGTACCGTGACCTGCAAGGCGACATTGGACAATATTGGCTTGAAAGGATTTAGCTAAGGTTTCTGCAACAGGTGCGGTTTCTCTCCATGACGCACTGAAACCATGAACGTACATGAACACCAGATCTGTCTTCGTCGGGTTGCTCGGGTTAGCAAAATCTATGGTCGCTTCTGTGCCTGGAATCAGGTTGGGTGTTCTACGTTCTGAGTCATATAACTCCTGTTTGAGCTCTTCGAGTCCTAGTGGAAGTGTTAGGTTACTTTTTAGATGTGGATTAAGGCGTGGTCTGGTCGTCCATAAAATAACCAGGACAAATAGAATCAAAAGGGAGGTTGCGGCTCCGCCGATTCCGATTTCCACTATTTGGTTGCTTTATATAGGCCAGCTTGCTTAGAAGACCGTTCGGTATAGCTTGTTTTAAATTGTCTGCGGTGCATATCTGGATCTATCTCTGTCGCCCCATTTTTTATACCAATCGTCCTGATTGTCATTCCACCCGTTCATCGTATCCATGCCCATTAAGGTTGCAAATCGGTCGGAATTGCGGTCTAAAATCTCTTGAGTAACAGTTTCTCTGTACAGTTCATAAGTCTGCCAGTGAGGGCGGCAAAACAATTCTGCCAAGGTGACGCGTAGACCTGGCGTTTTAGACTCCCATGAGCCATGCCATGTATGAGAAGGCCAGATTACTGCAGAGCCGGCAGGGGCCACCAACGGTACCGCTTCGAGGTTCGCACCTTCACCGGCTAAAATGGACTCTTGAGGCGTCGGTAACCTGAGTTTTTTATGACTGCCCGGAACAAATGCGAGACAACCAGACTCTTCGGTGACGTCTGTGAGAAAGATATTAACTGTGGCGAGGTTATAAATTCCGGCTTGGGGCTGTGGGGAAGTATCGTCCCCGTGCAGAGGCAGGTAACCTGTAGGTAACGTTTCGCCTCCACCTTGACCTCGCATGTGACCAGTTAATGTACTTAAAATACAATCGTCTCCTATGAGATAGTCCACCAGAGCTAATACTTTTTCAGCCATGAGAATGCCTTCGAAGGCGGGATCCCGGAAAAGCATATAACGGGAAACCGAAAAACCGTCAAAACCCTCTCCTGTTGCAACGTCAGGCTTGTTACCTGTACGGTCTTTAAAGGTTTCCAAAGTGGCTTCTAGTCCGCGTTTGGTCAGGTCAGGATCGAGCGCGTCTTCAATCACGGTATAACCGTTTACCTCAAGTTCGAGGGCGTTGCGCTCCAATTGGAGCCGACTCAATTGATCTAGTAGTGGACTGGAAATTTTTGAAGCTTTCATGGGTTATCTCGTTAACAGGTGTATGAGCTATTGATTAGAAGAAGATAGCAACTGTCTCGCAAAGAATTCAACTCGTTTAAGCTGATCATTTTTTAGACTTTGTGGCCTCAATTGTCTATTCGTTGATAAGGTTCTAGTATTAATGTGTCTGAAGAGGAGGGCATTATGGACTTGGAGGAAAGGCTTGCTCGGGTTGAGAGTATTGAACGAATTCGGTTTTTGAAGGCTCGTTATTGCGACCTATGCGACGACGGATACGACGCAGATGCACTATGTGAGCTTTTTACTGAAGATGCGATTTGGGATGGGGGAAAACTCGGATATTACGAGGGTTTGGATAATATTCGTCAGTTTTTTATAGACATGCCTAACGTAATGTCCTTCGCGATCCACAACGTAACTAATTCGGCCGTTGATCTAAGTGAGGATGGTCAATCGGCCGAAGCCAGGTGGTATTTAATTCAGATGGCGACTCAAAAAGACAAAAACAAAGCCGTATGGCTGACTGGCCGCTATGTCGATCACTTGGTCCTCGATAATCAAGATTGGAAGTTTAAGCATGTGGCGCTAAACGCTCGATTCTACTCTCCTTATGATCAAGGCTGGGCTGAGCGAAATTTTGTGGCTAACAAGTCATGAATCAAACCTCTTCAGTCAACAGCGATATTGCCTTTTTGCCCTCAGGTGCCGGCGACATCACAACGCATCCGCCTCACATCTACGATTACCGAAAATCAGACGTAGAGCGAGGTAGCCTGGGCGCTGAAGTAGAAAATACAACAATATTCGACGCCAGGCAGACTGACGATTTAGGTCTGGAGAAAAGTGGTTTCGAGTTGGTGAAATCATCCTCTTCGGTCAGCGACTTCATGGATAACGAGGAGGTAATGACGGTCTATTATGAGGAATGCAAAGAGATAGCACGTAAACTCACTGGGGCAACTGTAACCTTTACCTATGATCACTTGATTCGAGAGCCTGGAAGACAAATTTCCGGTGGTGGCACGGATGGGAAAACTCAAATTACAGGTGCTGAGTCGGGCGGCGGTTACATAGGTTTTGCTCATATGGACTATACGGATAATACGACCTGGTCTGACTATTTGGCAGTTCATGGAGAAACTGTTCCTTCGCTCGCTAGTCGAGTTGTGTCTCTGAACTTTTGGCGGGGCCTGAGTTCCGTGGTAGACGATTATCCCTTGGCTGTGTGTGATGGCCGTACAGTAAAAGAAACTGATTTATTTGAAACACACGTGTACGGCTATGGTGCGAGTAATTATAGTTGGCATGAAGTGGGCATAGAGACTTACAGCGTTAAGTTTTCAAGTGACCAGCGTTGGTATTTTTATCCCCGCATGAGCCCAGACGAGGTCCTCGTAATTAAATCCTACGATTCCTTGGGGGTAATTGGTAGGACGTGCCCGCATTGCGCTTTCGCCAATCCTGATGCGCTGTCTAGCTCACCTCCAAGGCGAAGTATCGAGCTTCGAGTGCTCTGTTTTATTACTGACTAGTCAGGATGTTTAAGCTATTGTCAGCGTATCGCCAACCCTTAAGGTAGCGGTTCCTTCAACGGCCATGTAAGAGCCGAACATTACTCCTCCAGCATAACCATCTTCGCGGTGCCGGTAACTTTTCAGCGTATTCAGCGGTTCGCTGTTTCTTTCTCCCGTTTCCTGATCGGTGCAAGTGATTGCGCAGCGTTCACAGTACGTTGCGCGGATCAATTTGAGCTCGCCGTGTTGCAGAGTACTCACTGTGTCTTCGGCAAAGGCCTGAAGCCCTTCAATCACGACATTCGGTCGAAATCGGTTCATGGGTATTGGGTCGTCAAGTTTCGAGTTCAAGTCATGAAGCGACGCACTGTTGGTAACGAGAATAGGAGCTACGTCCACAAAGCGAGACTGATCAATATCGTCCACTAAACTAAATTCTTCCAAGGGAACTGTTCTACGAAAGGTGGATTTTAACGCGACGACTCTCACATCGTGACCAACGATCAAAGAGACCCATTCGGCAAGTTCGATACCTTGGTCGATCACCGGTACCATGTTTGTATAGTAATCGATGACGATTTCTTCTCCACCAGAATCAATTTTATGGGTTATTGGCTCGCTCCCGGCGCTGCTAAACTCGATAGTGTTTCCGTCTATTCGGTTCGTGATTACCTGTGCCAGCTTCGGCAGGCGTTTCTGATTAGAGAATTTCTCATCTTTTATTATCATCAATTGACGGTCGCCTTCGATACCCGTTGGCGAGATCTGTACCTCGTCTACAGATGTGCCTCGGCAGCTTTTTACAGGATAGTTATATAGGGCGGTCACGGTGCAACGGTCAGTCATAATAGTTATCTCTCGAGAGTGTCGTTGTAACTGTAATCTCGCGGGCTCGAAGGTACAACTTGATATTGCGAAAAGTAGAGGCCCGTCAGGGGAGTTAAAAAGAAGCGCGTGACTTCGATCGAAACTTTTTATTTTTATTAGTCACGCGCTTTAACTCAAACAGTCAGCGTGAACCTCTTAACAGGTCCTTGAACAATCTGTTCGTTACCCTGTTTTAATGAAAAAAAATTAAATGTCAACTTAGAATTGACACTTTTGCGCGCCGTTTCGTAAATATTTGAATGCTCTAGGTTTGGTCCAAAACCGCGCTTAAATGGTTTACGCTTAAAGCTGATCGTCTACAAAGATTTAAAAAGTGGAAACCAACGATAAGAAAATATCAGTCAACAAGGGTAATGAGGCTGAACTCAATATTATAAGAGAAATTGCTGAATCAGGAGATGATTGTCCAGTCCTGATGCTGAATTTGAACAAGTATAACGACGAGGCTGGGTTTCCGAATGGCTCACCTTATAAAGACTACATTAATGTCCTAGAGGACCTTCTTCCTCGTGTTGGTGGCAGGATTGTTTGGCGAAGTGCATCTCTGGGACGAGCGGTAGGCGAGCAGGACATCGACGAGATTCTTGCGGCTTGGTACCCGTCGCATCAAGCTTTTTTGGATTTGCCGGACCAGCCTGGTGCTAAAGAAAATTTCAGTTTGAGAAAAATCTGTGTAAAAAGCGCGGTGATTCACCGATGTAATGGAGTGTTACCTTGAATATCGCAATTATTGGGTCTGGTATTTCTGGGCTTACAGCGGCTTATCATTTGTCCAGAGTTCATAAGGTGGATTTGTTTGAAAAGAATAACCGAGCAGGAGGGCACGCGAATACCATTGAACTTGATGATGGCACACCTGTAGATTCCGGGTTTATTGTTTTAAATGATCGTAACTATCCGGGTCTGACTTCGTTACTAGCCAGCTTAAATATCGAATTACATCCTACCGAGATGTCGTTCAGTTTGACGGGATCGCCTTTACCCTGGTGTTCTGAGGATTTTTACAGGTTCCGCTTTCTTGGAAGCCTCCAAAAAATCAAATTGCTTAAGGAGATTGTTCGCTTTAATCGCCTAGCTAAATTGGACTTAGAAAATCTGTCAGCAGTTGAATGGTTAGATAAGAATTATTTCAGTGAGCTGTTTCGAGATGCTTATCTTTTTCCTATGTGCTCTGCGATATGGTCTTCTAGGGGACAAACCATTCACGATTTTCCGGTCCGCTCTTTGGCTCAGTTTTTGAATAATCACGGATTAGTGGATTTATTTAACCGGCCCCAATGGTTTTCCTTGAAGGGAGGAAGTAGGACCTATGTTTCGCAGGTAGTAGAGCATTTGGGTGTTGATAATCTTCACCTCAATGCAGAAGTTAAAATAGTAAGAGAGGAAGGGCGCGCAGTTATCATTGAGCGAGACGAAGCCCGGTATTATGACCTTGTAATATTTGCCTGCCATGCCAATGAGGTGCTTGAAATCTTACAAAATCCTTCTAGTGCAGAGTCACAAGCCCTATCGAAATTTAGGTATTCCTCTAACCCCACCGTGATGCATTTTGATCATGAATTGATGCCCGGAGATACCCAGAATTGGGCTTCCTGGAATGCTGTAAAAGAGGGCGGCTACGATTATGTGACCTACTGGATGAATAATCTGCAGGATTTGAATATTAAACGCGAGGTTTTTGTCAGCATCGGCGATTTTCCTAATATTGAGCAGGACAAAGTGGTGGAGGTGATTGACTACGAACACCCGGTTTTCACTCAATCCACCCTGGAGGGCCAGGCAGAGCTCCACGCGTTACAGGGGTCGGATAATACTTATTATGCGGGCGCTCATTTGGGGTTTGGGTTTCATGAGGATGGGCTTCAATCCGCCCTCAGAGTGGTAAAATGGATTAATGGTTAATCAGGAAATTCAGTTCTTTGATGGTGTGGTAACTCATAAACGTGCTGGTACAAAGCACCATGAATTCGTATACAAATACATGAGCCTATACCTTACAAATGTTTACGACTTTGAAGAGCAGCAAATTAGATTACCAAGCGGTTCCCTTTGGTCTTACCGATCTATTCAGTCATGCGTTAAAAATAAAATAGATATTATTATCAATAATTTCCGTCTGGAAAATAATCTAGATTCTAATAAATTGAGGTTGGATTTATTTAAGACTCCGGATATCGGATCTAGACAAGCATTTAACCCTGTTTGCTTTTGGATGCTGATGTATCAAGGTAAATGTATGTTGTTTATCGCTGAGGTTACTAATACCTTTTATGAAAGGCATTGGTATGAAATATCTAATGGTCCGCTGGGGCTTTCTCCCAAACAATGGTACGAAGTTGATAAGAAGATGTATGTTTCTCCTTTTACGGAAAAGAAAGGCTACTATAAGTTCAAGATTTCCCTAGTCCCGTTCAATATTCGCATTAGCCAGTTCAGTTCAAATCATGAGGCCGAAATTGTAACAGCCATCCGAGGGCCTCTTGAGATAATGAAAGAAGGTCCAAACGCAGCTCTATTGACCAAACTCCTGTTTAACTCGTTGGCGGTGCTTTTAAGAATCCACTCACAGGCGCTAATGCTTTGGATAAAGCGCTTTCGCGTATTTCCACATGGCGACAGCGGATATGCTGATTAAGGCGCTAGAAAATTACCTCAATAAAAAGGTAGCTGAGCTGCATGGAGGCTGTCTCATCTTGGTTTTTCCTAATGGTAGTAAAGTTCGTTTAGGAACATCACCTGAAGAGCATCGAGTCGTTTTTACTTCATGGAGCGGTTTATGGCTGATTGCTTTTAGAGGCTCCTTGGGATTTACGGAGGGTTACATCAAAGATCATTGGCATACTGAAGACTTGATGGATTTGATGAACTTCTTAGCCATGAACTACGAAGCTTTTCAGGCGTTAATAGAGGGTAAGTCGCCTCTTAAGCTAATGACAAAGCTCAAACACAGACGGCGAAAAAATACGGAAAAGGGCAGCCAGAAAAACATTGAAGCTCACTATGATCTTGGTAATTCTTTTTACGAACTATGGCTTGATTCGAGCATGACTTATTCGTCTGCCTTATACGATGAAGCACACGAGGATTTAGAATCTGCGCAACAGAATAAGTATGCTCGGGCTCTTCGCTCGCTTAATTTGAAGGATAATGCATCGATATTAGAGATTGGTTGTGGTTGGGGCGGCTTTATGGAGTTTGCGACCAAACGTGAATTCAAAGTCAAAGGCATCACTATCTCTCCAAATCAACTTGAATATGCCAGGCAGCGATTAGCCCGTTTCGATCATAGGCACGAATTAGAGTTGATAGACTACAGAAAGGTTGAAGGACCGTTTGATGCTATCGTTTCGATAGAAATGTTTGAAGCGGTTGGTTCTGATTACTGGCACACTTTCTTTGCTCGGATAAAAGAGTTACTTGTGTCCAAAGGAAAGGTCATGATTCAAACGATCATGATCCAGGATCAGTTTTTTGATGACTACAGAAAATCGCCAGATTTTATACAAACCTACATTTTTCCTGGCGGGGAGTTAGCATGCCCGCGGGTTATTTCGGAGTTAGCCAGCGCTAATGACCTTGAAATTGTAAATAATGTAAGCTTTCCACTTTCCTACTCGAGAACGTTAGAAGAATGGCATCGGCGTTTTCAGACAGCTTGGCCAGAAATCATGAGTAAGGGTTTTGATCAGGAATTTAAGCGAACTTGGGATATGTACCTGGCATATTGTCGAGGAGGTTTTGCAAATGGCCGTCTGCTCGTTAATCAATACACTTTTCAGCTAAATGATTAAATTCGGAATCTATTTAGCAGAAATCGGGGTTATACCGGATTGGATGATTCGCGTTGCTGCCCGTTTTTTAACAAGTCAGAGATTGGCGGATTCGCAAAATGCTGCAGAGAAGCTCGAACTAATCGAACAGCTGTCTAAAGGGGGTATTGCCGAGAAGACAGACGATGCGAACGAACAACACTACGAGGTGCCCACAGAATTCTTCCAGCTGGTGCTGGGCAAACACTTAAAATACTCCTGTAATTTATTTGAAAAGGTCGATTTTCAGGATCAGGCCGAAGAGGCCATGCTCGATCTCTATATTGAACGCGCGGGAATTGCCAATAACCAGGATGTACTTGATCTGGGTTGCGGTTGGGGCTCATTTTCGCTCTATGCGGCGAAGCGGTTTCCTTCTTCACGCTTTACCTGCGTTAGCAATTCGCAGACTCAAATCGACTACATCAAGAATCAAGCAGAAGAAGAGGGAATAGCTAATCTGACGCCAATCAGATCCGATGTTAATGAATTATCGGTTGAAGATCGTTTTGACCGAATCATTTCCATCGAGATGTTTGAGCACTTGCGCAATTATCAATCTATCCTTTCAACTTTGAATTTGCTGCTCAAAGACAGTGGAAAATTGTTTATCCATATTTTTTGTCATAAATCTTTACTCTACCTTTACGAGATACAGAGTGATTCTGACTGGATGACCAAATATTTTTTCCAGGGTGGCATCATGCCGAGTCTGGATATCTTCGAGCATTTTGACGAGTCCTTTCGTTTGGCCGATCGATGGTCGGTGAATGGGAGGAACTATTCTAAAACATCGAAGCTGTGGCTCATGAAGATGTACCAAAATAGGGCGCAAATCATGCATGTGTTGAGTCAGCATTATGATGACCCTCGCCGCTGGTTTAATCGTTGGCGCATTTTTTTTCTCACCTGTGAAGTCTTTTTTGCGTTGAATGATGGCGATGAGTATTTTGTCTCTCATCATTTATTAGAGAAAAACCCCAGTACTTAGAAAGCTGGATTCTTTAACAAGTTTTAGAATTGGTTTACTTGGATTAGGAATGCCGATATACAGTTGATTACGGATTTTAACGGGAGAGGTCATGCTGTCAGCGACGGAGTTTTATGAGGTTTCAACACCGCTCTTGGTGGTGCTTTGGATCGAGACGGTTGTCTACCTTGGAATAGGCCTGTATCAGACCTTTGACGATTTTATTCACAAGACCCCGAAATGGGCTTATATCAATGATCGATTGAATTCTTGGATATGGTTTCAGGATAAAATCGGGCACAAAATGCACGCGGCGATCTGCTTTATGCTGGGGTTTGTGGCCTTGAATGGCGCGCTTGAGGGCATGGTGACCAGGTTTGAGATCGAGATTATTTTTGTCAGCTTCGCACTCATTAGCGGGATGGTTTTTGGGTTATTACCGCCTGGGCGGTTTGGTCTGGTGACTATAGTTACAAAACCTGAAATTATTTTGCAGATCGTAATGTACCTTTTTTGCGTGCACCTGATTCGTCCGGAGATAATTGCTTTATGTGTCGTGCTGAATCTTTGGGGTGTTTTTGTCTATTTTCGACAAACATCAAAGATTCATGGTGGTGAATTCGCAATACTAAGGGCCGACATGGTTGAAGCAGGATTTGATGAAAAAAGACTGGAGACTGTTGATAAGCTTGCGGGCTACCAACAACAAGGTTCGCATGAGTCTGGCGGCGATCCCGTCGGCTCCTAGGCGTTACCTGGTAGAGTCGTAAGACAACTTAATGAGCAAAGCGCAGACCAGAGATAGAGTGGCCTAACCTTGGATAATATTGAACTGATTAAAGAGGTCCTTGCAAGTGGGCTAGATGTCGAGAGGTATTTAACAGACGATGCCGTTTGGACGATTCCGGGATTTGGTTCCTATGAAGGCAAGAGAGAGATCTTAGCTAAGCTTTTAGGCCCGATGCATGACTTGATGGAAAGCATGGGGAGCTCAGTTGTTACTAACATCGTTGCTCAAGGTGATTATGTTGTGGCTGAATCTTATGCCGAAAATCGAATAACAAAGACCGGTAAGGCTTATAACAATACGTATTGTCATGTTTATCGGATTCGTGACGGTTTGATCAAGCATGTTACTGAATATGCAGATACTGCGCTTGCGCGCGACGTTTTTTCCAACTGATAAGTTATAAAGTAGATTCATAATCCAAGGTAAAATGGATTGAAGTTTCTAGTTAGAAAAACTCACAAGTATCTGAGCATCCTGATATCCATTCAGCTGCTCCTGTGGACTATTTCAGGAATCTATTTTGCGTTCAATCAGATCGAATTAGTCAGGGGAGAACAGTACCGCCTGCCTCAGGTCTTCTCTGTTGACCTTAGTAAAGTCAACGTTTTTTTAGATTCTGTAAAGAGTATCCAGGTGGCCCGGAGATTCGGTGAAGAGATATTGATAGTCCGTAAGGAAGCAGGAACAGAGTATCTTAATCTTGAAGGGGTCGCTCTTGAAAAGCTTTCAAGAGAGCAAGCAATAAGCATCGTGTCGAGCGTCACTTCACTAACGCCGTTGGCAGCGGAAGAGATCAACGATCCCGAACCAGGTTCTGAGTATCGAGGAAGAAATCTTCCATTATTCAAGGTAATTACTAAGGATCAGGAAAATGACGAGATTAACGTATACGTCGATGCGATTTCTGGTCAGGTAGTTGCAATTCGAAGCGAGCAGTGGCGGCTTTGGGATCTGATGTGGGGTCTGCATATCATGGACTGGGAGGCACGCGATGAAATCAATAATTGGCTGTTGAAGCTTTTTTCTGTGTTGGCTTTGATCAGTTCTCTCACCGGCGTGTTTATCTTTTTTAGATGGGACTGGACATAGTGCTAAGGGAAACTCAAAGCCGCTACCTAACTTAGCGCTCCGATAAATACAAATGGGCAATCTTCTTATGGTTGAATGATTTCGTATGGGTTCTTGTTTCAGTTTGACCGTTGATCGCCTTGCTGTAACTATTGGTTGGAGCGTGTTTAAGTCACGTGGTTTAAAATTTATCTAAGGGAGTAACAAATTGTGTGTCTAAGAGTGTTGTTTGTGGCTTTAAGCCTAGTATTAACCTCATATGTGCAAGCAGCACATCATGAAGAAAAAGTAATGAAGTCTAGCTTTTCTGACTATGAATCCTTTGTCAGTGCGATGCAGGGAAGATGGCTGGCTAAAATTATATGGATCAACGATTGGCCTGGTTTCGGCAAGCGGGGAGACGAAGTAACAGGCTATGCTGAGTATCAATTGAGAGATGATGGCCGAGTGCTAAATGGACGCACCTATGTTGGTCCTGGTTCTCTAACGCATCTGATTTATTATGACGAAGGCAAACAGCAGATCCAGGAAACCATGGTTTCTTCTGGAGGTAACGTTTGGAATAACACGATCTACAAAAAAGATGGCGAATGGACTTATCGTGTGTCAGGAAGCACTGGGGATGGTGACTCAATCACTGGAACGGCAAGGCGAGAGTTCAGCGCAGATGGGCAACGTAATCAATGGTTAGGGCAATGGAAAGTAAATGGCGTTGAGCTTGATCCTTTGCGCGACTCTTTTCAGCGAATAGGTGATTAACGGTAAAACAGCTTTAGATCTGTTTGGTTGAATGCTTTACCTTCTCGAGTCTGGCGAGGCTAGTGTGACAATCTCATAGTCTTGGAAACAGGTATTACATCGGAGGTAGATCGTGCCTCCGTGCTCATAAGATTCACGAGTGATTTCTGAGGTGTCCCTTGATCCACAGTGCCTACAGCGACGACGATATTTCTCGAATTTTCTATGTAAGAGCAAAATCGTAAGAATAGTGAGGACAGGTAGTATGATTCTAGCTTCGTTGGATCCAATCTCTTTCGCTAGCTCATTGATTGAGACGTGTTCTGTGTTGTAACGCACCAGCAAAGTATTGCCTTCAATGCGAAGATAGCCTTCGTGAAACAGGCTGTACGAGCCTAAAATTATAAGCAGTACCAGAAGCAAAACAGAGCTAATTTTGTTCATAAAGCTAACCAACAATCCTGCTAACAAGTTAACAAACTAATCCCTCTGTGTGCAAATCGGAGCTTTTTTCGAGATACATGGGGAGGTTCAGTGAATCTAGCGAAATGGACGGAATGGTAAATCGGATGCTGGTGGATTCTCCTGTATTAGCGATAAGGTTACTGTCTTATATCTTTTATGCCTAGTAAGGAGACAGAATGAATTGGGATGCTTTAAGTGCTATCGCAGAATTGTGCGGTGCTGTGGCCGTTTTTTTCACGCTTATCTATTTGACGATTCAAGTGCGTCAAAATTCAAACGCCATTCAACAACAAAATAGAGTGGCGACCGCTCAGATGATGCAGAGCCGCGGTGATACTTTAATTAATTTTTTTAGCCTAGGAATTAATGACGAGAAGGCGTTGAATATTTTTTCGGGTATTTTCCAAAGGTCGGATTTGGACTCCACTCGTGAGTGGCTAGTCGTAAATACTGCAAGAGCCATGTGGGAGAATCTTTTTTATCAGTATAGAGAAGGGTTTTTACCCGAAGATTTTTACAACCAAGGAGTGGCTACCGGGATCAGGCTAGCGGGTCCCAAGTTTTTAGAGATGAATATACCCATGCAAACCGAGTTCAAGGAAGAGGTATTGAGATTGCTCAGAGAGCACAAAGATTGAATGAAGGATCTTAAAAAATACTCAAAAACAAACGTAGTAAAAGCCTAAATTATTTGTTTCCCTCGAGGACTAATTTTCCAATAACTTTGCCGCTGATTTGATCGGAGAGCGCTTCTCGAATTTCGGATAGAGGCCGAGTTGAGACTTTGGCAGGAGTCAATCGACCACTCTCTATCCAGTCTAGAAGTGTTTTCTGCAGTGTTGGCGTCAGCGATGGATCGCTTCTCATTGCGCCGCCCCAGTCAACTCCAACGATGGAGCTTTGTTTCAATAATGCGAGATTTAAGGGGATGCTGGGGATGGTCCCGCTCGCAAACCCGACGACGAGAAACCTTCCTCCTGGCCCTAGCGATCTAAAGGCAGGTTCAGCTAAATTTCCACCGACTGGGTCATAAACCATAGTTAACGATTCATTGCCAAGAAGCGCTTTTAATTCTGTTCGCCAATCTTCCTTTGAGTACAGTATCGTTTCGTCTGCTCCAACTGACCTAGCGAGTTCCAGTTTTTCTCGAGATGATGCGCCTGCGATGACATTCGCGCCCATCGCTTTGGCAACGGTGATTGCGGAGGAACCGACACCACCTGATGCACCTAGTATCAGCACGTTTTCTCCAGCTTTGAGATTGCCGCAGTCTCTTAATCCAAAAAGGGCAGTTGAATAGTTGGTGTAAAATCCTCCGGCGACGTCCACAGGCAGGGAACCTGGGATCACAGTGCATTCTGATGAGGGGACGGTCATGTGATCAGCGTAGGCGCCTCGCCACATCCCCATGACCAGGTCACCTGGTTTTATGGTGTCGACACGCTCGCCAATCTGAATAACTTCTCCTGCGAATTCTGAGCCCGGATAATAGGGTAGAGGAGGTTTGACCTGATATAAGCCTTGGACCATTAAGGAATCTACATAACCTACGCCCGCGGCGAGGAGTTTCACCAAAACCTCCTCTTCTTTGGGTGAAGGGATTTCCCGTTCTTCTATTATCAGGCTTTCTGGCGGACCAAACTCTTTACAGATGACTTGGCGATTTTTCATAGCGGTACGGGCCTATTTAGCTTTCATTAGTCTCGTTTCGATCTGTCGCTTTTCTATCTAAGCGAGCTTGTATTCGTGCTTGACGTTCTTCAGTCAGGGTATAGGTCCAAACCCAAGGGAGAGTAGCCAGATAAAAACAGCATGGAATTACAGTGTAGAGCAAGACGATGCCTAAAAGAGCAAGGTTCGTGTTGCCTCCGTCTGATGGCGAAAGGCCAGCTTCGAGAGTTGGGTCAAAACCAAAAAAACTGATCGCGGTAAGACCAATGAAGCTCGCAAAGGCCGCAGCAGTTTTTGTAGCTGCGCCCATAAAGGAAAAATAAAAAGCGGTGCGTGGTTCCCCTGACTTTAGGGTATCGATGTCCACTGCATCGCCCGCCATAGAAAATGCCATGGCTCCAATAGCGCCTGTGCATAGACCTTTGATTGTCTGAAGTACGATGAAGCCAGTCCCTGCGTCGCTTGGTAGAAAATATAACAAAGGCATCAACATCGCGCAGCAAACATACCAGAAGATGGCGCACACAAATGTTTTGTGTTTTCCGATCTTTTTCGACAGATAAAGCCAACCTGGCAATCCTAAGATCGCAGCGACCATCAGTCCGACCAGCGCCCAGTTATACGATGCTTCGGCCAACAAGACATATTGACAAAAAAAGTAGGAAACAACGGAGTCGATGGAGGTTCCGATGACAGTGCCTGTCAGGCCGATAAGAATTCTGATGAACGGACCGTTTTTCATCATGAAGCGAATGCCGTCTCTATACTGCTTTAGAGAGAAGCGTTGTATTGCTTCGGCTGGTATTTTGGGCTCCGGTACCAAAGAAGTAACCAGTAGAGTTAGCACCGGAGTTATACAACAGATGGCAATTGCGACATAAAAAAGCTGCTCTCTTAAATCTTTGTCGAAAAATGTTTGTGCGATGCCCATTGTTAAAAACAGCCCTAAGTAGCCCGTGTTGACGAAAACCTCCCGGGTCGTGGTAATGCGAGATCGCTCGTTATAATTTCCTGAAAGTTCAGCCCCCCAGCTGACATAAGGAATTTGCATTGTGGTCATTACAAAGTAAGTCAGCACGACGCAGAGTGTAAAATAGACGATGGTTACCTCATCGGGAGGTACCAATATCAAATAAGTCATCGCCATCAATGGAATCGCGCCGCCTAACAGCCAAGGTTTTCTGCGACCGATTCGCGTGACTGATTTGTCCGATGTGATTCCAATAATTGGATCGGTAATCACGTCTGAAAAGCGAGCTACCAAAAGGATGAAGCCCATAAGCGCAAGATCAACTCCTAACTCCCCGTAAAGGGGCGGTAGGTATACGGTCAACGGTATCCCAATAATGGTAATGGGCATCGTAAAGGACGCGTAAATTATTAATTGATGCCAAGTCAGGTTCTGCGCGATGCCGCCGGTTTCTGATTCGTTTGGTTTGCGGTTGGCTTCCAATTAGCTTTTCCAACAGGCAGTTAGTTAGATCATGCCTTAATAAACAGCAATAATCTTCTAGTAAGCTTGCCCTGGAAGCCAAGTGACAATCGCTTCCCACTGGAAAAGTATTGCGAGTGCGATTAGTTGGATAACAATGAAAGGCACGACGCCTCGATATATAACGGGAAGGTCTATGCCCTCGGGAGCGATGCCTTTTAAATAAAATAACGCGCCACCAACGGGTGGAGTAAGAAAACTTGTCTGTAAGCAGACTGCAAACATGACCGTGAACCAGATCGGATCAAAATTAAGGGCTGCGACTACTGGTGCTACCAACGGAAGTAAGATGAGCGTCAGTTCGATCCAATCAAGGAAGAACCCGAGTAAGAAGGTTGCGATTAGTATTGAGATGATGATTCCCGTTGGTCCAAAGGGAAGGCCCATTAATGTTCGCTCGATCAACTCATCTCCTCCCAAGCCTCTTAGTACTAGGGTAAAACAGACCGCTCCGATGATCGCGCCAAAGATGAATGCCGTGGTTCTGGACGTCTCATCGATGACCTCTCTTACAACAGGTAGGCTGAGGGCGTCCTTTGACCAGGCGAGGAGCATTGCGCCTGCTGCGCCAACACCTGCAGCTTCAGTAGGTGTTGCGAATCCAAAGAAAATACTGCCAAGGACCGCCAGTATTAAGAAAGCCGCCGGTACGATTGCTTTGAAGAGTATCCACACTGCTGCCAGGTCTACCGGTTGAGTTTTAGCTGCGGGTACATGTTCGGGTTTAAAGATGCCCACCAAAAGTAAATAGATGATATAGAGGCCTCCCAGAAGCGCTCCAGGGAATAAAGCACCCAAAAATAAATCCCCAACGCTCATTGCCATACGGTCAGCCATTACTACTAGCATGATGCTAGGTGGGATCAAGATGCCGAGCGTACCGACTGCGCAAACGGTTCCCGCTGCTAGATTTTTGTCGTAGTTATTTTCGAGCATGACTGGCAGTCCAAGAAGACCTAGCAATACGACTGAGGCACCAATGATTCCGGTCGATGCGGCTAGCAAGACGCCTATCAGGGTAACCGTTATCGCAAGTCCTCCCTTTACTCCGCCTAGGAGCCTAGAAAAGCCGGTTAGCAGGTCTTTGGCAAGGCCTGAGCGATCGAGAAGGATACCCATGAATATGAACATTGGTAGAGCAACCATGACCCAGTTTTCCATGACGTCCCATATCCGATCTATGGTCATCGAGGTGTAATACCAGTCCACATTCGTTGCGATATTGAAATCTACTTCGAAAATGATCGCGAAGGCGGTAAATATTGCCGCGAGCCCTCCTAGCACCCATGCAATTGGAAAGCCTGTGAAGATTAACAAGATAAAGCTTGCGATCATGAGTACTGCAAGAATCTCTGATCCACTCATGTTCTATTGCCAGCTAGATATGTCATTAGTTTAGATACCCTCGAAAGTATAGAGAGTCCCAGCAAGAAAAAAGAAAATGGAATAACCGCCTTCAGTAGCCATCGAAAGGGTAGGCCTCCCGGTGACTGGGAGATCTCGCCAACTTTCCAGCTTTTTTCTACGAACGGGAAGCTGAAAATCAGTACCATCACTAGAAAAGGCACTAATAGCAACATGGTGCCGTATAGTTCGATCCAAGCTTGTGAGCGATGACTTAGGCGTACCGAGATTAAATCGATACGAATATGCACATCGTGTCTATGGGCGTAAGCAATCGCAATCAAGAATGCGATGGAGTTCAGGTGCCATTGCATTTCTTCAAATTCGATTCTGCCTTCGCTGAATAAGTACCTGAGCGTTACATTGAGTATGATAATTGATAAAAGAATGACCCAGATCCAGCTTGCTGTGCGGCCCACTCTGGAAACCACCTCATCTGCGAAAATAGAAAATTTATTGTCTGGTAATTCTAATTTGGTCATTTTTTACAGGACGGGTTCGTTATTTTGGATACGCCAGTTCCCTCCATTGATCGTGAGCCGCTTTATAAGTTCTTTGAGAATCCAGAACTTCTTTAAAATATAGGTCCTTCGAGGCTTCTTCCTCCATTACTTCATCGGCTGCTACTTTAAGTGATGCAAGAAGTTCAGGAGATAGCACCTGGGTGCTAATGCCTTGGCTCTTAAATTCTTCTATGACTGGTCCCTGTAATGATTCGGTGAGGCTTAATCCATACATGACCGTACCTAGGCAGGCCGTGTCTAGCAAAGTTTGGTCCTGCGAGGGCAGGGCTTCCCATACATCGAGATTGATCATCATGTGTGTCGCAGTGAATGGCTGGTGCCAACCTGGGAAGTAGTTAAATTTTGCGATGCGAGAAAACCCTAAAGCCTGATCGACTACCGGCTGAGAGTATTCTGTGGCATCAATAACCCCAGTTTCTAGTGCCTGAAAAATTTCGCCAGCAGGAATCATAGTAACCGAAGCGCCCAGGCGTTGAAGCGTTCTTCCTCCGAGGCCTGCGAATCGAATTTTTAGCCCATTAAGGTCTTCAGCTCTTCTGATAGGCTCGGAAAACCATCCCGCTGTTTCGGGCCCCGTGATCGCACACAGAAGCGGTTTAATATTGTGCTCTGCATATATCTTTTCGGAAAGCTCTCTTCCATTTCCAAATAGCCACCATCCTACGTAGGCGGTAGGTTCCATCCCAAAGGGCGCTGCGGCAATCAAGGAAGAGGCTGGAATCTTACCCTGGTCATAGCCGATCCACGTCCAGCCTGCTTGAACTTTCCTGTCGCTAACAGCATCGTTGATTGCGAAGGCCGGAACAATCTCTCCAGGGTCGAAGATTTCGATAATGAAAGCACCGTTGGATGCTTGTTTTACTCGTTCAGTAAGCCAAATAGGTTGCTCTCCTGAGCCGGGAAGGCTGCGCGATGAACTAAGCGGCATACGCCATTTGTGTCTTACAACTTGTTCTTGGTTGCCTGCGTTAACTTGGGATACCAGTCCGGAATCTGTCGGTCGTAATGCCAGGCTTGCAACTATACCGACCACAAACGCAGTTACCGCCGCTGCGATCAAAGACCTCATGGAAAACATGGTTTAACCTCCCCGGAAAACGAGGTCAGTGTAAACTAAATCATGATGATATTGATAGCGAGTAGACCCAGAGCCAAGATTTATTTCATCAAATCAACGTCACTTTTGAAATTACTGTGCTTTGTGGATAAGGCTGGACGTAAAGGCTCGATGGTTGTCAAACTAGTTGAAGACTGCGCAAACTCGGTATGTACTTAAGCACAGTAATCTTTAGGATGTTATGATGAAAAATCTCCCATCTACCATATCAGAGGTAAAAGATGATTGGTTGAGGAGCCTGTTTGTAGGTTATGACGGTTTCGACGCTCAATTGATCAAAGACATAGAGAAGGAATCAATGGGAGAGGGGATCGGCCAAGTTGGGGAGTTTTGTAAGGTCTCTGTTAATTTAACCACGGACGAAAAACTCTCCTACTTTCTAAAATTGCGAGCTCCTGTAGATGGCATGCATCAAGTAGCGCTCAGATACAAGATGTATGAAAACGAGGTGCGATTTTATCAAGAATTAGCAAAAACAATTGATGTAAGAACTCCCGAAGTTGTATTTGCAGATTATGACCCTGAAACAGAAAACGTGGTGTTACTCATGGAGTTTATGGACGGGTGGCATTCTCCGGATCAGATTTCAGGAGCAAGTGATGCACAAGTACGTCTAGCTATAACAGAAATCCCAAAAATCTCTGCGCCGTTTTGGAATCGGACGAATGAATTGTCATGGGTTTCGACTATGAAATCTGAACACATGTGGTCCTCTAGCCAAGACATGAAGGCTTGTGAGGAAGTGTTCTACGATCGGTTTGGAGATGATTTGTCGATTTCTAAAAAGCAATTTGGCAATCTCATTGATTCGTTCCCGAGGATATTGACGGAATTGAGTGAGGGTCTGCTTACTCTGACGCATTATGATTTTCGAATCGAAAATTTGTTTTTTTCAGCTGACGAGGACCAAGTTGCAGTAATCGATTGGCAGCTCATAGCCTCTATAAAACCAAGTTGGGACTTTGCCTATTTGATAGGTACGAACATCGATACCTCTCTTCGGCGAGAAAATCAGCAAGAGTATATAAATCTTTATTTGGAAGGGTTAAGGCAGCGGGGCATTGACTATTCTGAAAACCAGTTGAGAGAGGATATAAAGTGGACTCTATTGGGCTTGTCGACGATTCCGGTGATCGGAGGCTCAAATTTTGATGCAGATAACGAGCGAAGTTTTGAGTTATTTAGGGCTATCGCGGTGAGGCATTTTGAGACGGTTGCCGATTTTGATGCGCTTTCTGTGATCTCGTGACCATTGAGTTCGATTTGGTTTTTAAAAGTATTAACGCTGAATTTATAAGGACCCTGTTTTGAGAATATTAGTCACCAATGATGATGGGATAGATAGTAAGGGCATGCATGCGCTCGCTCGAAGTGCGAGAAGTTTGGGTCATGAGGTAACTATTGTTGCGCCAAATTTTGATGCTTCCGGAACGGGGGCTTCTCTAGGACCGTTATCCAGAAAAGAGGATATTGTTTACGAAACGCATGAGATTCCAGATTTTGATGGTGATGCTTATTCCATCAATGGACCGCCCGCACTCTGCGTTATCGTTAGTCATTTAGAAGCTTTTGGCCCAGTTCCTGATCTAGTACTCTCCGGGATAAACCCGGGTTTGAATACTGGGCGATCGACCTTGCACAGCGGTACGGTCGGAGCAGTGCTGACCGCACAGAATTTCGGGACGAAAGGTGTTGCCGTGAGTTTGCACAGTGAAGATGAATCGCTCCCTTGGTTTTGGGATGCTGCTACTGACGCTGCCGAATCTTGTTTAAGAATAATGGAGAGCGCAACGCCCAAAACAGCATTAAACGTTAACGTGCCGGCTCTACCAGCCGAGTCAGTTAAAGGATTGAAGTGGGCTCGACTTGCGCCCTTTGGCTCACAGCGCAGTGCTTTGAAGACCGACGGAAAGGGTAATTTGAATTTTGGTTTAGTGGACACTGAGTTTGAGCCCGATAACGAAACAGATCTTGGTTTGGTTTTGAGTGGTTACACGGCAATAACCGTCCTCAAAGGTGTTTCACCGGGTAGGCCTATGGATACAGAATATGGTTCTGATTTGCCAGAAGGGTTTAGTTTTGCTGACAAACCTGCCGAATTCTTAGTTAAATAAATGGAGACCCTAGATGCCAGGAAAAATGTCTAAAGAAGAAGTTGATGCTTTTCTTGATAGCAAACCAGGTTGGATGATGCTCACTAGCCAGGGTAGCGATGGATACCCTCACTCCGTCCCAATCGGTTACTTTCGAGACGGTAATCGAATCTTCATGGGTTGTAGGGACAATACTCAAAAGGTAAAGAATATCGAGCGTAATCCTAAAGTTTCCTTGGTGATCGAAGACGGCAAGACAATGTCTAATCTTCGGGGTATTTTGCTTAGAGGTGATGCTTTTGTTGTTAGAGAGGATGAAGAAAGACTAAAGATTAGTCGATTAGCAGCAAAACTGAGAGGCGCGCCTGAAGACGAATGGCCAACAACCGCCTCAGCGGGCGCTGTCTTTATCAAAGTTGATAGCCCTAGAGTGACTTCGTGGGATTATTCAAAAACCTGATCTACTAACTAACACCCATCTAGCTCGAAAAAGCGTTAACGTTAATGACGAAGGAGTATGTGTTCTAGAAAGTCCTGGGCGAGAAAAATGACGGCAATAGAGCCAAGAACGAGTCTTTTCGCTTTTTCCTGTCAACGGAGTCATGAGTTGAGAAATCAGAGTCCAGCTTCTTGAAGACCGCTCAATTTGTTCTTTGGTTTGGCGGGACAGGGGTGTTTAAAAAAGTGACGAACCAGTGAACAAGTATCACCAACACTATGTTTTCACTGTTATCGAGTAAACGCGCAAAACCGAGTCCACCAAGGAAAGTGAAAAGACACGGTATTAGTTTCCATCTAAGAGTGAAGTAGTGGAGGCCAGCAAAGAGCAAATTGCTGATTAAAATGGCGAACAAATTAGGTGTTATTCCAGCTAAGAGCAGCGGCACAGCTAATCGAAAAGCGACCTCCTCAACAACGGAGATGCCAAATAAATAGCCTATCCATAAAGCCTGGGAAAGGTCTATAGTTCGTTTTCTCAAAAAGAGATAAAACACAAAAAACAGAACGATAAAACCTGACGTGATCGCATAAATCTCAGGCCTTAATAGGAAGTCTAAAGAGTTTGAGTTGAGGTTCGTAATAGACTGGGAAGACAACATGCAGATTAGAGCTATTGCGGTCATAGTCATTCCATGTCGGAGCAATACTTGACGAAATGACGAGATGTACTGCCCGCCTTTAGGCTTTCTTTGAAGGCGTCCCTCTCGAGTTTTCTCTTTCGTTTCGATTTTTTAATGCCTTGTTAGTGCTAATTGGTTTTTGAGCTTGATTCCGCGAGTGAGAGTGTAATCAAACAGTTCATTGACTCAAGTTAGAATAAAACACAAGCGTGTCTCTTGTTTTTGCCTTTTTGAGACCGCTTTAGTAGTTTTAAGCTATGGTGCCTATCCAAGTTGATGATGGAGCTGGCCCAAAAGTCCTATATAAAAACAAGCCTTCGGGCTAAACAAATGGAGAGTATTATGAATCGATTCAAACAATTGTTTATGATCGCAGGATTATTGTTGTTGTCTTTTTCTCTTTGGGCGCATGATCCTAAAGGCGAATCTTTTAAGTTGTCTGGTAAGGTCACCTCGATCGAGTTAAGTTCGACCGGTGGAGTGATAAACGTGTCGTCTGAAGCAGGCAGATACGGCAAGGTGTTTTTGACATATAACGTCACAATTAACCCAAATTTGCCTGACCAAGGATACTTTTCAGGAAGAGGCGTTGGCATTACAGACGAGGGCGTCAGGAACAATGGTTCTAGACAAGGGGTTTTCAAGAGAGAGGGTCATCTTATGAAGTTTTACTCGCTTGATGATGCAAGCGATGGTTACCTAAATTACTGTGAAAGCGTAATCGACCTGAAAAATGAAACTATCGAAATGACCTTCTACCCCTACTAGGCTGTAAAAACCGTCTTATAGTGATTAGCGAGCTTCACTATTAAGATTTTTTAAGCGCTAATGTGCCAGATACAGGAGAGATTAATTGGAGCAACTGACAGAGGAACAGGTTAATAGCCATGTAGAATCCGTTTCAAAGAATGGTTATTCGATTATAGAAAACGCTATTAGCAAAGAGTTTTTGCACGAAATCTGCGACGAGCTCGCTCGTCTCGAAGAGGTTAGGCCGGGAGGGGATATTCCTCCTGGGCCTTTCACGGGATTTGTCACGAGACGTTGGTTCGACGTCTTAAATGACGGAAAAGTCTGGCAAAGAGTTGCAACCCACCCATGGATCCTTCAGGTAATGGAAAAGGTCCTGGGGGAGGGTTTTTTGTTATCGACCATGGGTAGTGCTGTAGTTGGCGATGGTGAGGAGGCTCAGCTTATCCACACAGATGATCAGGTTTATTCGTTCCCAAGACCGCACCCCAATTTAGTCTGTAATACCATGTGGGCCTTGTCTGATTTTAATGAGACGACCGGCGCCACACGGATTGTCCCAGGAAGCAACAACTGGGCAGAAGACCCAGATGGCCAAACCGCATACGAAAGCATTTCGCTGGACATGCCTGCAGGCAGTATCGCCTTTGTTGTTGGCACCTGTTATCACGGTGCAGGTGCAAATCGTTCGGGTGCAGATCGCGTAGCGTTGACGATTAATTACTGTAACGGTTCCATGCGTCAACAAGAAAACCTCATGCTGGGAATCCACCCTTCGCGCATGTTGACGTTTCCGACAGAACTACAAGACATTCTTGGCTTTAAAATATGTAAGGGCGCGGGGCACATATTCGCCCAGGATCCAAGGGTGGAAATGAATAGGCATTACAGTACTTCATCCCAAGAGGATCCCTATCTGAGTGTTCGTAACACGCTTCATGACACACGGGTGGGTAATACTGCTCAGGCAGAATCTAGACATGCTCATTAAGGGTAAAACGAGTGGTTCAAAATTAAATAGTCGGAGTACAAAATGAAGACCATCGGTTTGATTGCGGTGACTGGCGGATGGCTTACTTTAACCTTCTGGGGATTGCGCATTGGGATTATGGATACTGAGTCCGTCGTTTTGAAAGTAGGGCTGGGCACACTGTGGTTAGGTTTCCTGTTACTTTTGATTATTGCTTTAGTGGGGCGCTTTAAAGACTCTAAGAGTGATTCAACCGAGGATTCAGAGCTATAAGTAACTAGATTTTGTTCTGCCCAACGTAATGTCGAATAGAATCATCAAACCTTCCAAATGAAGCCTCTAACCATAGTCATTGAGAGACTTCTCTGCGAGTCTTCGCCACACATTAGAGTGAGACCAATTTCTGGCTTTGATTAAATAGTTTTTCCCAATCGGATTTCCCAGTAATCTGAATGCCTCGCCAAGATGAAAATTGATCCTTGGTGACCATGGGGCGTGACTTTCGGCGACTTTTAGGTAGTTGATTGCGCGACCTGGCTGTCCTGAATAAAGCTCGATTACACCCAGTGAAAAGATTGCCTCGATGTTTTCTGGGTCGCTCTCTAGGGCCTCTCTAATCAGCCCCGCGGCTTTTTTCCACTGGTTCGCACAAGCTTGCGTGCTGGGCTCGCAGGAACGCACAAGAAGCGAAGCTTCCGCCACTTTAATTTCTGGGTTTCGATTACTTAGCTTTTTAGCCATCGAAAGATAGGTGTCTGAGTTTTTTGAATTGCCGCTGAGTGAATGTAGTCTTGCTAATTCGAGCATCGATGCGTGATTGTTATTATCTCGTTTAACGATTTGAAGTTGGTGGTTGATCGCGCCGCTTAGGTTTGTCTTCTCTGCTGCTACCGATAACGCACGATATATCTCTACTTTTGTCAGCTCATTCGTTATCACTTGTACTTCGGACTGATCTGCTTGGAAAGCCAAAGATTGGGGCGTTTTAAGCAGCGATTGATGTTTCCATAGCGCGTCAATCAGTTCGTCTGGCGTCACATCAAGAGCGGAGAAAAGAGTATTTGATTGATTTAATAGATACTGATTCAGTGCTTGCATCGAGAATCTGGAATCATCACTTTCATTAAAATGGAAGAAGTTGGCCAGTCGATGACTATCATTATAGAAGTTGTGGATGATCCTTAAGTTCAGATTACGCAGACTTCTTCGTTTGAGATGTTCAACCAACCAGGCTTTCCTTACCATTTTTGTAGATCGTTTTAATGGAAAACCTGCCGTGGGTTTGGGAGTTTTGAATTCCGCTTTGATTTTGTCGTCTATCAGTGTAAGTGATGCCTCGGATAACAGGGTTGCCATTCCTTCTTCATACCAAAGTGGATAATTGATAGAAGTATGGCGCATGTGATAGTGCGCGAGCTCGTGCTTCAGATTTTCTAGAAGATCGACATCTTTGCTGGTAGAGGGAGCAGCGACGATGAGAACACCATCCAGTTCAGAATTGGTGTAGGAAGCAAATTTTCTAGGTTTTACCGTGTCCTCAAAATCAGCTTTCTTCGCGAAAACAATCAACTCTAGTGGTATCGAATAATTCTCCCTAACTGGCAAAAAAGTTTTGCTAAACGCGGAGAATAGGCGAATTGAGTGCTCTAGCTCTAGTGCTTCAGATTCACCTAGGTTGGTGGAAAAGGCGACATCTCCGTTGTCCACACGAATCCAGCGATCTTCTTCTGGCGCGGCAAATGCAAGATTCACTATCGATACGCCCAAAAAGAGTGCGACAATCAGCGGATGAAATTGACTCAATTGATTAATCATTTGTTCCGGATCTGGGTGTTGTTTATGTTATTTATTCTGGGAGCGTCCAGTTTGGCTCAGATCCCGGATAAGATGCAATGTATACCAGGTAAAACGGTCGGTTTGCACGACTACCCAACCACCTCGGAGGGTTATGAACCCGTTGTATTTGAAGATTCTTCATTCAAATTAAATCTTAATAAAACTTTGACTCGTTTCGCGCCTGATGGAAAGGAAGAATTTGTTTACCTAACTTTTAAAAATGAAAATAAACTTACTGAGTTAACTTGCGAGCCTGTAATGGGCGCGAAGGGTGCTCGTGGACTCAGCTGTGTCGACAAGCCCCCTGCGGAGTTGCTGTTGATCAATCTGGATAATTTTAGGTTTACGCGTAGCTCCATTGGAGGATGGACTTTTCTAGGTGCTGACGAAAACAACGCAGGAAACTCCCTGTTCGTCGAGTATGGAAGCTGTACAGCTCTCTAAAGGGAACTTTAAGCTACGATCAATCTGGTTGAAAAGTTTTGGACTCTAGGATCAAGTTTTCCAGTACTGCCGCTTCATCGAGAATTTTCTCGATTTTCGCATTACTAGCAGGCAAGCCATCAGTAGGGTTTTTTGCGGTAACGTTAATTTCCTCAATACTTTGGATGCGCTCTTTTACTGCGAGGCTCGCGACCTTTATGACATCGGCCTCATTGCTCAACGCAGAATTGGAGAAAACGAGTAAAGTGACTAAAAAGAAAAATAAATTCATTTTTTTCCTTATTTTTTATTCAACGGTCGATCAATAAAATTTGCGATGATCCCATACCGCTTTCTCATTCATCGCGTAGATCCAACGATAACCCATGTGCGAGTTTTTTTTAATAGGATAATTCGAGTCCAATAGCCAGATCGAATTATCTGGTTGGCGTAGGGCGAGCACCGCATGATATCCAAATAACTTATCGGAGTAGGTCACAACTACCCGAAGATCAGAAACTTTGATTCCAAGTTCCACCAACATAAAATATTTTGCTGTTGCATAATCCTCACAGTCGCCACCTTCAATCAAAAAATCGTAAAGCGTCTTCCATGAAGTCCGAGTGACGCCTATTTGTGATCCCTCATGGTCATAATGCCTAATAACTTTATCGTCATCGTAAGGCGTTCTATTAATGTATCGATGTACTAGTTCGATTTGGTCTTCTCTTGAAAGGTCCTTTGCTTGCTCGATGATGTGACTGTAGCTTCTGAGCTTACCCTCACAGGAAAAGGGGTCAATCTTGCATTTATGGAAGTTCGATTTTTGTTGTTCATGTTTGACTACTACTTCCCACCAGGATGAAAAATCATAAGCATTAGATAATTGGTGCGACTCGAAGAACGGATACTGATTGAGCTGTGAGCTAGTTTGGCAAGCAC